>NZ_JBJXFV010000026.1:0-97139 GCF_046154365.1 Prosthecobacter sp. | reverse complement strand
GACTTCGCCTCCGCCGCCTTCATCCCGGCAAGCTTCGCCTCAGCCACACGCGGATCAGGCGCGCCCATCTTCACCCACTCCGTGAGCGCCGCGATGGCGCTGTCCGGCAGCTTGCCACCTTTCTTCTGCGGCGGCATCGCGAGGTCTTCATCGTGATACCGCACTGCCTTGATCAGCAGAGATTCGTCCGGCTTTCCCGGCAGGATCGCCGGGCCAGAGTCGCCGCCCTTCTCCCAACCCGCCTTCGTATCCAAAGCGAGTCCGCCTTTGGTCTTCTCCGCGCTGTGGCACTCGTAGCAGTGCTCGACGAGCAGCGGACGAATCTTTGACTCAAAAAGCTCAGTCCCCGCTTCAGCAAAAGCAGCCGCAGGAACAGCGAGCAGGATGGCAAACCATCTTCTCATGCCTCCACCTCCATCGTTGGCAGCCACTCGCGCCAGCTCAGGATGTGCTGGCGCATGAGGCGTTCGCACTCGGTGGGTGACTCGGTCTTGAAAGCCTGCACCACACGTTGGTGACTGCTCACGGTCTCTGCACGGGTGCCGCGCGTCTGAAGTTGCTTTGAGCGATGCAGTCGTCCCAGCCAAAGCTCCAGCTCACTGCGCAGCGAATGCCAGAGCTTGAGCAGTCGGGCATTCCCCGATGCCTCCAGAATGATCTCGTGGAAGTCGAGATCCAGATGTGTGACCTGGAGCAACGTGGGTGCTTTGCTGGTGGCCTTGATGTTTTTCTCAAGTCGCGAGGAGTCTTCTCGCAAGGCTGGAGCAGCCAATCGCGCCGCCACCGGTTCCAACGCGAGACGCAGCACATACAGCTCTTCAAAATCGTGCGGCGCCAGGTCTTTGACATAGGCCCGCCCCGTCGTGCTGAACTCCACCAACCCCTCGCGCTCCAGAGTGAACAACGCCTCCCGCACCGGCACGCGGCTGAAGCCCAATCGCTGCGCGACGGCGGATTCCGCGAGCAAGTGCCCCGGCGCCACAAGCCCGCCGAGGATTTCCCGCCGCAGTCTCGCGGCGGCGGAATCGGAAAGTGATGATGGATGAGTGGATGTCTTCATTGAGTGTGTCGTTGCAGGTGACAATACGGTATACCGTCAACAATCCTTCAAAGGGTGTGATGTTGGGGGAAAAAGTTTGGCGTGGTTTCCTCGCGGATGCTCGGAGCGAGGCTGGGCGCGTTTTGCGGCCTGTTCTTGGCTGCGTTCAAAAGTCGCGGTGGTAGCCGGCGGTCCAACCACCATCGACGACGAGGATGTGGCCGGTGGTGAAGGTGTTCTCGGGGGCGGCGAGGAAGAGGGCGGCGACGGCGATTTCGTCAGGGGTGCCGGGGCGGCCGAGCGGGATGTGGTCGATCATGCGCTGCGCGTTTTCGTGGAAGAGGCTGCCTTCGGAGTAGAACAACTCGCGCGTGCCATCGGTCACGATGGAGCCGGGGGCGATGGCGTTGACGAGGATGCCGTCTTTGCCGAGCTCGATGGCCATGGCGCGGGTGAGGTTGTTGACGCCAGCTTTGGCGGCCGTGTAGGCGCATTGCAGCCGGAGCGGGACGACACCGGCGATGGATGAGATGTTGATGATGCGGCCGCTGCGTTGCGGGCGCATGATTTTCGCGGCGGCGCTGCTGACTTCGTAAAGGCCGGTGAGGTTCACGGCGAGGATGCGATCCCACTCCTCGCGCGGAAACTCATCAATGGTCACGCGGTGCGCGTGGGTGTTGATGCCTGCGTTGTTGACGACGATGTCGAGTCGTCCGCAGTGTTCGAGCACGGTGCGCATCGCGGCGTGGATCTGATCGGGTTTGGTGACGTCAAGCGCGAGGGCGCGACCGCCGCCTTTCGCTGCTGCTTCCTCGGCAGCGGCGTGACTGACGTCGGTGTAGAAAACGGTGGCTCCGTTCGCGGCGAAGCGATCGGCGATGGCTTTGCCGATGCCGGTGGCGGCTCCGGTGACGAGGGCGATTTGGTCTTTCAGATTGGCGTGCATAAGAAGATGTGGGGAGATGAGTCAGATGAGCCACGCGAAGGGTTCTTCGATGCGTTGGCGCAGGGTTTGGAGGAATCGGGCGGCGGGAGCGCCGTCGAGAATACGGTGGTCGAAAGTGAGGCTGAGGGCCATTTGCTGGCGGCTCGTGAGCGTGCCGTCATCGAGTGCGACGGGCTCCCGAATGATGGCGCCAAGGCCGAGGATGGCGGTCTCGGGAAAGTTGATGATCGGGGTGAAGGCTTCGATGCCGAAGTTGCCGAGGTTGGTGATGGTGAAGCAGCCGCCTTGCATGTCGGAGGTGCTCAATCGGCCGGCTCGTGCGGCTTCGATGAGCTGGCGAGACTGACTCGCGATGGCAGTGAGCGATGAAGTCCCAACGTCACGCAGCACTGGCACGAGCAAACCCGCATCCGTATCCACGGCGATGCCAATGTGGATCTGCTCTGGCATCAGCAAGCGATCGGTGTCCCACCGTGCGGTGAGCAAGGGATGCGCGATCAAGGCGCTCGCGGTGATCTTCGCGATGATGTCGGTGTAGCTTGGCAAGGCGCTGGCACCGGCAGCTTTGAGTTGCCCACGCAAGGTGACAATCTGTGTGGCATCACAGCGACAAGTGATGGTGACGGGCGCTGTGTTGTTCAGGCTGTTGACCATGCGGGTGGCAATGGTGCGGCGCATCGTGGTGATGGGAACCTCGCGCATGGAGGTGGGCATGGGCTTGGTGGAAGCTGCCAGCACATCGCGCTCGCGGATGCGTCCGCCTTTGCCGGTCGGTCCGAGCGTGGAGAGTTCGACCTGGTGCGCTTTGGCGGCGCGACGGGCGCGGGGGCTGGCGGGTGTCTCAGTGCGGGATTTTGTCGGCAGGAGAATGGGGGCAGGAGAATGAATGAGGTTCTTTGGTCCCGATTCGTCTGCCTTCTCTTCGGGCTGTCTAGATACAGGCGCGCTCTCGCCTTCGGCGAGCAAGTAGCCGAGCACGTGACCGACTTTGATGACGTCGCCCGGTTGGGGGCCGTCGAGCGGGATGCGCAAGATGCCGCTGTCGATGGCTTCGACCTCTTGCGCGGCTTTGTCACTTTCGAGCGTGAAGAGCGGTTCGCCTTCTTTGATGAAGTCGCCATCCTGCTTCAGCCATGCGAGGAACTTGCCTTCCTCCATGGACCAGCCGAGACGGGGTAATGTGATGTTAATGGGCATGGCGTTGTCTATTCAGCGCAAAGTTCGCGGATGGCTTGGGCAATGGATTCGACATTCGGCACCACCGCTGCCTCAAGTGTAGGACTGTAGGGCGTGGGTGAGGGCTTGCCGTTGAGACGGCGGATGGGGGCGTCGAGTTCGTCGAAGCCACGGTCGGCGAGTTGCGCGGCGATCTCGGCGCTGATGCCGCAGTGCGCGAAGTCTTCGTCCACGATCAAAATGCGGCCGGTCTTGGCCACCGATTGAATGATGGTGTCCACATCGAGAGGCGCGACGGTGCGTGGGTCGATGAGTTCGACGTTGATACCTTCTTTGGCGAGTGTCTCACACGCCGTGAGTGTTTTGTGAACCATCAGCGCGAGCGCAACGACGGTGATGTCGCTGCCTTCGCGCACGATAGCGGCCTGACCGAAGTCGATGAAGTATTCTTCTTCGGGCACGGGGCCTTTCACGGTCATGAGTTCGCGATGTTCGAGGAAGAGGACGGGATCATCGCAAGTAAGCGCGGTTTTGAGCAGGCCTTTCGCATCCCTCGGTGACGAAGGCACCACGACGCGCAGGCCAGGGAAATGCGCATACATCGAGTAGTAGCTGCCGCTGTGATGGGTGGCAGCGTTGTGCCCAATGCCAATGCAACCGCGCATCAGCACGGGCATCTTCAAGCGTCCGCTGCTCATGTATTGCATCTTGGCGATTTGATTGATGATCTCGCCGACGCTATCGAGCACGAAGTCGGCGAACATGAAGTCCACCACGGGTCGCGTGCCGGTCATCGCTGCGCCTCCTGCAAGTCCGACGAAACCACGCTCGCAGATCGGAGTATCGCGCAATCGTTCGGGGCCATGGATGGCAAACAAGCCACTGGTGGTGGCGAAGTTTCCGCCGCGCACGCCGATGCCTTCACCCATGACGAAGATCTTCGGATTGTGTGCCATCTCTTCGGTCAGCGCTTCGAGCGTGGCCTTCATGAAGGTCAACTCGCGAGTGCTGGCGCTTGAGGCAGGCACATCACGCAGTGGTCCGCTGCGTGGGGCTGCATAGACGTGCGTGGTGGCGCTCTCTGCGGTTGGGTAGGCGCTCTTTTCGGCAAACTCATGCGCTGACTCCGTGAGCGTGGCGACTTCCTGCTCGATGGCGTTGAGTTCGGCATCGGTCGCTAGTTTTTGGTCAAGCAAATGCTTCTTCAATCGAGCGATGGGACATTGTGCTTTCCACCGCTCTACATCTTCACGCGTGCGGTAAGTGAAATCTCCCATACCTTCGGCGTGCGCGCGGGTGCGGTAGGTTTTGCATTCGATGAGTGTGGGGCCTTCACCGTTGCGGGCACGCTTCACGGCCTCACCGGCAGCGGCTTCCACAGCGAGCACATCGTTGCCATCCACTTCAAAGCTTGCGATGCCATAAGCTGCTCCTCGGGCTGCTACGCTAGGATTGCCCGCAACACTGGAAAACGGAACCTCGGTGGCGAACTGGTTGTTCTCGCACACGAACAGCACAGGAAGCTTCCAGATGGTCGCCATGTTCAGGCCTTCGTGAAACGCGCCGTTGTTCGCCGCGCCATCGCCGAAGAAGGCGACCCCGACATTGCCGGTCTTCATGATCAAAGAGCTGTAGCCTGCGCCGGTGGCCTGCAGGATGCAGGGGCCAACGATGCCGCTGGTGCCCATCATGCCAATCTCCGGTGCAAACAGATGCATGGAGCCTCCACGACCGCGCGAGCAGCCGGTCTCGCGACCATAGAGTTCTGCCATGAGTTGGCGCGGTTCCATGCCTTTCGCGAGTGCATGACCGTGACCGCGATGCGTGCTGAAGACGGCGTCCGCTTCATGCAAATGCGCGCACACACCCGTGGCGATGGCTTCCTCGCCGACATAGGTGTGGCAGGCTCCGGGGATGAGCCCGCGCTGATGCGATTTTGCCAGGCGTTCCTCCACCATGCGGATCGTGAGCATGGTGCGGTAAAGTTGAAGGGGGGATGATTGGTTCGTGAGGGAACTCATGCTGATTTAGGTTTGAGACGTAGAAAGCTGATAATGACGCCGCCGACGATGAAGCAGGCGGCGAGGAAGTGAAGGCACTGCATTTCGCCGTAGCCGTGTGTGCGCAACCAGCCGGTGACGTGGTTGCCTGCGTAGCCGGCGAGATTCGCACCCATGTTGATTAGACCGGTGGCCACTGCAGCGGCTGAGGCGGTGAGCGTGAGCGATGGCAGCGTCCAAAACGGTGCGATCCAGAAGAACGCGCCCAGCGCGGTGAGGCAGAGCCAGATCATCTGTGTGCCGAAGGATTGTCCTGGAATCGTGCTGCACAGGAGGAAGATGCCGGTGGCGATCATGCCGCCCGCCGCGTGCCATTTGCGATCTCCCGTTCTGTCTGCGGTCTGGCCGGAGATGAGCACGCTGAGGATGCCGCAACTGTAGTAGAGGCCGCTGTAGAGCAGCGTCATTTGATCAGAGCCGCCAGAAAGATTCTTCACTGTGGTAGGCAACCAAAAACTGAGTGCGTAGCCGCCGCTGTTGCCCACCAGCACACCGATCACGAGCAGCCACACCGCAGGCAATCGCAGCGCCTGCCAGACGGATATTTTGCCAGTTGCTTCCTTTGCCGTCGCTTCAGCAGCGAGCACGCCTTCGAGATGATCGCGCTCGGCTTGAGTGAGCCACGTTGCATTTCGAGGTTGATCTGTGAGAAAGGCGAGAACGACAAAACCCAGCACCACCGCAGGCAGCCCCTCCACGATGAAAAGCCACTGCCAACCATCGAGTCCGAACCATTTAACATCCAGCAGCATCGACGACACCGGCGCGCCGAGCGCAAGACTGAACGGCACGGCCACAAGCAAGCCCGACAGTGCCCGCGAGCGATCATTCTGCGCAAACCAGTGCGTGAAATACACGATGATGCCGGGAAAAAATCCCGCCTCCGCCACGCCGAGAAAGAACCGAGCCCAGTAAAACTGCGAAGGAGTGTGCACGAAGGCCATCGCCGCCGAGATGAAGCCCCAGGTGATGAGAATTCGCGCGAACCACTTCCGCGCACTCCATCGCTCCACCAACAATGCACCGGGAATCTCCAGGAACAGATAACCGATGAAGAACACGCCAATGCCGAAGCCGAACACGTCCTCCGAAAACCCCAGTGCCTCGCCCATGCGCAGCTTGGCAAAGGCCACGTTCGCACGGTCGAGGTAGGAGATAATGTAGAGCAGGATGACCAAAGGCAGAACACGCCACGCGACCTTGCGGCGAAGAGCGATGGGATCGACGGCGGAGGAGGAGGTCATGGAGTGGTGGGTGGTTGGCGTGATGGCTCTCAGGACTATGCGTTCGACTCGGCCACGACGGGATTGGTGAGTGCGCCAATCTTTTCGATGTCGATGGTCACGGTGTCGCCGGGTTGGAGGAAAACGGGTGGTTTCATGGCGGCTCCGACGCCTTGCGGCGTGCCGGTGAGGATGACGGTGCCGGGCAGCAGCGTGGTGCTGCCGCTGAGGAACTCGATGAGTGTGGGCACGTCGAAGATCATGTCGTTCGTGTTCCAGTCCTGCATCGTTTTGCCGTTGAGGATGGTCTGGATACGCAGCGCGTTCGGATCAGCGATCTCGTCCTTGAGCACCAGACAGGGGCCAAGCGGCGCAAAGGTGTCGAAGGTCTTGCCACGGCACCATTGGCTGCCACCGCGCTTGATCTGCCAGTCGCGCGCGCTCACGTCATTGGCGCAGGTGTAGCCGAGCACATAATCAAGTGCGTTCGCTTTGGAGACGTTTTTGCAGGCCTTGGCGATGACGACAGCCAGCTCGCACTCATAGTCCACTTCATCGCTAGCGAGATGGCGTGGCAGGACAATGTCATCGCCGGGATTCTGCACCGCGCCTGGCGATTTCATGAAGAGCACCGGATACTGCGGGATGGCAGCGTTGCTCTCCTCCGCGTGCTTGCGGTAGTTCAGGCCGATGCAAAAGATGGCTGTGGGTGCCAGTGGCGCGAGGACCTTTCCCGGTGTGACGACTTCATCAGTGACGCTGAAGTCGCCGAAAAGATCGCCCTCGATGCGGCGGGCGGTGCCGTCGGGTTGAAGGGCTGCGTGCTGAATGGTGCCGTTGTTGGCTTGGTGGCGGATGATGCGCATGGTTGGTTGTGGGTGGGGGTGTGAAAGGCGTGGGTTCTATTTTCCGGTGGTGTAGCCGCCATCCACGGTCATGGCGCTGCCGGTGACAAAGGATGCCGCATCGCTGGCGAGATAGAGTGCGGCGGAAGCGATCTCAGAGGGCGCGGCCATGCGTTTCATGGCATGCGGAGCCTCCATCTGACGGAGATAGTCGTCGGGGTTTTCATACTGGCTCAGCATGGCATCGACAAAGGGCGTGCGAACGCGGCCGGGGCAGATGCAATTGATGCGCACGCCCGTGGTGCCGTGGTCCATGGCCATTGCGCGGGTCATGCCGACGACGGCGTGCTTCGTCGTCGTGTAGGCGAAGCGGGCTTCCATGCCCATGAGTCCGGCGATGGAGGCGATGTTGACGATGGAGCCGATGCCGCGCTTGATCATGCCGGGCAGCACCGCGCGCGAGAGATGATAGATGCCGACCACATTGATTTTCCACAGCCTGTCCAAATCGTCAGGCTTGGTGGTCAAAATGGTGCCGACATGCCCAACGCCCGCGTTGTTGACGAGCACATCGCAGCGTCCGCATTTCTCGGTGACCGTGCGCACAGCGGCAAGGCACGAGGACTCGTCACTGACATCCAGCACGAGCGATTCCGCGCGATGGCCTGCCTCGCGAATGCGTGCCGCAGTCTGCTGCGCGGCGGCTTCGTCGCGGTCGGAGGCAAAGACGAGCGCTCCGGCTTCGGCGAAGCATTCCGCGATGGCGGCGCCGATGCCGGAACCGGCTCCAGTGACGAGGGCGATTTTGTCAGTGAGGGTAATCATGGTTGGGGATGGATTTGAAGTTGTTCTGTGGCCTCGCGGCTGGTTTTCTCGAACAAGGCGGCATTGCCGGACTGCTTCAGGTCGTGGTCAAAGGTGGGGATCATCCGCCTCATGCGTTCCCTGCCCTCAGCGCTGGCCAGCAGATGCGGCAGGCAGGTCTGGACGACTTCGAGTGCGATGTTCACCGAGACCGATGCACCCGGCGACGCGCCCAGGAGCGCAGCGATCGAACGGTCTGCGGAGGAGAACACTTCGGTGCCGAAATGCACCGCGCCACGGTCCGCTTTCTTGATGGCCTGCACACGGATTCCTGCTTGCACTAGCCTCCAGTGTTCCGAGCTGGCATTGGGGTAAAACTCGCGCACGGCCTCCATGCGGCTCTCCATGCTTTGCAGGCCCTGGGTGATGAGATACTTCACCAGCGGGAGGTTGCGCATGCCGGTTTGCAGCAGTGCACCGAGATTGTTCGCGCGAATCGAGAGTGGCAGATCGCTCCACTGTCCATGTTTGAGGAAACGCGTCGTCCATGAAGCAAAAGGGCCGAAGAGAAGCTGGCGCTGACCGTTGAGCCTCCGCACATCGAGATGCCCCGCGCCGAGGCTGGGCGATGAGGGCGGCGTGGCACCATAAACCTTCGCCTCATGCCGTGCGCAGATCGAAGGCTCGTCGCACACCAGCCACTGGCCGCCGATGGGAAATCCGCCAAGACCAGAGACTTCAGCGAGACCGGTGGATTGCAGTAAAGGCAGGCTGCCACCGCCCGCGCCAACGAAGGCGAACTTCGCACGCTGCTTGCGCTCTTCACCGGAAGCCATGCATCGTAGATCGAGATGCCATTCACCCACACCGCGCTGGAGTTTCGTCACCTTCCATCCGGCGGCGATGCCACAATGCTCCTGCTGCGCCAGCCAGCCGCAAAGACGGCGGGCCAACAGACCATAGTCCACCTCGGTGCCGGCACCGGAGGTGGCCGCGACTGGACAAGCATCGCGTCCTTCCATCACCAGCGGAGCCCACTGCTGGATCATCGAAGAATCCATCGTGAACGTCATGCTGCGGAAGAAATGATGCTCCGCCATCGCGGTGTGGCGTGCGTGCAAGAAGTCCACATCTTCCCGCCCCTTCACGAAGCAGACATGCGGCACCGCATGGATGAAATCCGCAGCAGCTCCCACCATGCCTTCAGCAGTCGCGGAGCCCCAGAACTGCTTCGAGTGCTCGAACTGCTCAAAGATATGCAGCGCCCGGCGGATGGGCACGCCACCGCTTTCATCGCGTGCCGGGGTGTAGCTGAGTTCGCAAATACCGGCGTGGCCCGTGCCCGCGTTGTTCCAGCCATTCGAGGCTTCATGCGCGAGTTCACTCGTGATCTCAACCATCTGGATGCGGAGCTGCGGATCGAGTCGCTTGAGCATCACCGCCAGCGTCGCGGACATGATGCCACTGCCGACAAGCACGATGTCGGGAGCTTCGAGAATGCGGGCATCCATGTCCGGTGGTGTTGGCATCAGTTCAGGCGGCGGTTATCAGCACCAATGCGCGCCGATGGCCTCGACATGCACGGCATACAGACTGCGGCTGGCGGTCATGAAGAGGCGATTGCGGCGTGGACCGCCGAAGCACACATTGCTGCATACTTCCGGCAGCACGATTTGGCCGATGCGTTTGCCCTCGGGAGAAAAAATCTGCACGCCGTCGTAGCCTTCGCCCACCCAACCTGATCCGGCCCAGATGTTGCCGTCTTTGTCGCAACGAATGCCGTCCGCGAGTCCGGCGACCTCTTTGCCATTGAGGTCCATTTTCATGGAGCAATACTCTCGGCCGTTCTTCAGCTTCGCGCCGTCGATGTCCCAGACCTTGATGTTCTTCGGTGCCTCGGGGTAATGTGTCGCGCCAGTATCGGCCACATACACCTTCTTGTAGTCGGGCGAGAAACAGAGGCCGTTGGGCTTGAAGATTTCATCCGTGACCTTTTCCACCTTGCCGCTCGGATCGATGCGATAGACCGCTTCTTTGAGCAAGAGGTCGCCTTTGTTGCCCTCGTAGTTGCCGAGGCTTCCGTAGCCGGGATCGGTGAACCACACGCTGCCATCGGGATGCACGGAACCATCGTTGGGTGCGTTGAAGGGCTTGCCGTCAAACTTGTCGGCGAGGACGGTAAGGCTGTTGTCGGGCTCGTAGCGCACCACGCGACGGTTGCCGTGCTCGAAGGAAATCTGCCGTCCCTCGCGGTCAAAGGTGTTGCCATTGCTGTGGCCAGCGGGCTTGTGGATCGTCGTGACTTCGCCGTCATCCTGGAGCCAGCGATGCTGCACGTTGTTCGGGATGTCGCTCCACACAAGGTATTGGCCCCAACCGCTCCACGCAGGCCCTTCGGCCCAATACATGCCGGTGTGCAGCCTCTCGATGGGCGCGGAGCCAATCTTGTATTTCTCGAATGCCTTGTCGAGTGCGATGACATCCGGCTCGGGATAACGCACGGGTGCGGCGCCGGGGCCAAAATCACGGGCGAGGAGTGGTGCAGCGGCGAAAGAGCCGATGGAAGTAAGGAAGGAACGACGAGTGGTCATAGGTCGGGTGGATGGTGGTTGGTTGGAGTGATGGAGATCAAAGTATTCATGCCGCAGTCACGCCGTTGACGATGTTTGGCAGTGGCTCACCGCGAACAGCCATCAGCGCGATGCGTGCGGCTGTTTCACGCAGGGTCTTCACCGCTGGCGGACTCGCGGAGGCGATGTGCGCGGCGAGAATGACATTGGGCATCGTGCGAATCGCATGGTCGGCGGGAATTGGCTCGGGATCGAAGACGTCGAGCGCGGCACCGGCGAGATGACCGGATTGCAGCGCGTCCGTGATGGCGGCGCTGTCGGCGAGATCGCCACGGCCGACGTTGATGAAGATGGAGCCGAGTTTCATCTTCGCGAACACAGCGGCATTGAAGAGTTGCTTGGTCTTTGGTGTGGATGGGCAATGCGGCGAGACGATGTCGCTCTGTGTGAGCAGTTCGTCGAACGATGCAGCCGCCACGGCACCTGCTTTGGCGATCTCATCCGCCGCCACCACGGGATCAAACACCAACACACGAGCCTTGAAAGCGAGCAGACGCTTAACCACCTCACGACCGATGCGCCCAAAGCCGACGATGCCGATGGTGAGGTGCTTCAGCGATGCCATCGCGGTCAACGGTGTGGCGAGGCCCCACTTGCCCGCGCGAATGTCGAGCGCGTTCGGAACCACCTGCCGCGTGATGGCGAGGATGAAAGCCAGAGTATGATCCGCGACTTCATCAATGCAGTAGTCCGGGATGTTGCACACCGGAATGCCACGCTCGCGGGCGGCGGTGAAATCCACATTGTCGTAACCGATGCCGTAGCGCACGATGACCTTCGCCTTGGTCATCGCAGCAACGACTTCGGCGTTCACGGGAGCAAACTGCGCGATCACGGCATCGGCATCTCTCACGAGGTCAGCGAGTTCCGCGGGTGAACGCTTTTCTTTGAAGGAGACGATCTCGATCCCTGCGGGATGAAGCACAGCTTCCTCCAGGCTGAGATCAGGAAAGGTGTAGTCGGTGATGGCTATTTTGGGCATGGTCGTGTGTGTGAGGTTATTCGCCGATAACGCGGACGGTGGTGAGCGACTTGATGAGGCTGTGATCGTCCCATTTCCAGACGACGCGCTTCTCCTTGTCGTGCGTGACTTCGATGGCGTGCGCGCCGTGGCCTTCCTTGCCGCGCATGAAGTTGCCGATGAGCAGGTTTCCGTTCTTGAGCTGCTGAAGACTGGAGACCCAGGTGATGTTCAAATCAGGCGCATCCTTGTCGCTGAACTCCCACACGATCTGCTTGTCCGGTGTGACTTCGATCAAGCGTTTCTGCGTGCCGCAGCAGATGAGCGTGTTGCCATTGGCAAGCCGCTGCGCTTCGCCGGTGTTGGTGACGCCGGTGTATTCCCACACGACCTTGCCGCTCGGGTCCACCTCGCGCACCGCGCCCTCGCCTTCATGGGCGGCGAGGATGTTGCCGTTGGCAAGCTTGTGGACATTGCGCACCTGAAGGTGAGTTCCTTCAATGTTCGTCGTCAACGGCGTGACATGCACGATCTCACCCTTCGGATTCACTTCGACAGCCTGACACGGCCCCTGCTCTGCGACTAACGTGTTGCCATTCGCGAGCCGCTCACTGCCGAAGACCTGATGCGACTTGCTGACGTAATCGAACACTGTCTCACCGCGCGAAGTAATCTCGCGCACACCCGTGGGCTGTCCGCCGTAGCCGAAGAGGATGTTCCCATTTGGCAAGACATGGAAGATCACCGTGGTGCTCGGCGGCTTGAACTCCCAGACCATTTTTCCATCGGCATCGAGTTCGATTAAACGGTTTGGCCCTTTGCCATACTCGGTGAAGAGGAGACGGTGTTTGACCGGAGCATCTGCGGCAGTGCTTGGTGTGGTGAATGGCAAAGCGAGGGCTGCAATGCGAATGAGGTGTCGGGCAATGGAGTGCATGGTTGGTGGTTTCAGTTTTATCATATTCTTATCCCCATCATCCTCAGGACGCGGATGTGAAGCGTGATGGATGAACAGCCAGCTTTGACGTTGGATGCTCAAGGTGTGTGTTCGGTGAGGTTAGCGTTTTTGGGAAAGCAGGGGCGCCACCGCCCCGTAGCGCTGAACTCGACCAACCCTTCCCGCTCCAGCGCTAACAACGCCTCCCGCACCGGCACGCGGCTGACGCCCAATCGCTTCGCGACGGCGGATTCCGCGAGAAAGTGCCCTGGCGCCACAAGCCCGCTGAGGATTTCCTGCCGCAGTTGCGCAGCGGCAGAATCTGAAAGTGAGGCTACAGGAGTCGCGATGTTCATTGGGTATACCGTTGATAGGAATGAAACGGTATACCGTCAAGACTTCTTGCACACGTGCTAAACAAGCGAGTCAAGGAGTGACAGCGTCATCGCCGTCCGCCTGAGCCTCTGCTTTCAAGGCTGCTAGCACAGAGATTGCGATGACAAACCATGGTTTCATCTAGGGTCAGGATACTGGTTCAAGGTTTCTACTCGGGCTTCGCTCCTCCGCGAAACAGCTTGGTCGCTTCCACATCCTCCTTTTCCGGCGCGATCTTGCCGCCGGTGTGGGTCACGTTGGTCTTGGGCAGCACCGCTTTCACTTTCGCAAGGAAGGATGGGCTCACCCACTCCAACATCAGTTGCTTGAGCTTCGGCATCCGAGCCAACTCGGGAATCATGGCATCATCCATCTGATGCAGATTGATGTAGAAGGCTTCCAAGTCGGGATAGGCATCCGCCACGGCCTTCACGCCTACTGCGGTAATGGGGTTCGCCGTGTCGCGGGTGACATGCCGCAGGCGCAGGCTCTTGAGGTTCTTCAGGCCGCAGAGGATTTTGAGTCCTTCATCGCCAAACGTTGAACTGCCGACGTGGATGTCTTCCAGCGATTGCATCTTCGCCAGCTCGCGCAACATCGCGAGATTGCCGACATCGGTGTGGACGATGAGCAGTGTCATGAGCGTCTTCGCGGTCCCGAGTGCCTGCACCGCCGCGAGGTCGAGCTTCACGCCGTCGAGATGAATCGTCTTCACCGCCGGGTCGCCCGCGAGTTCCGCCAGCGATGCCGCATCCACGGGGCCGAGACGCTTGTGCCACGTCCCCGTTTCCGCATTCCAGTCGCCTTTGATGCGCGTGGCGACGGCTTGCGGGTCAGCGTGGAGAGATGTGGCGTCCAGTAGGATGAGCAGGAGAATTGAGGCGAGCGTTTTCATGAGTTGGAAGGGGATGTCGTGGTCATGGTGCATTGGGTGGGAACGCCGCCGGATCGAGGCCGATGGGTTTGCCGTCGGCGGCTTTGGCGAGCGGGCTGTCGGGGGCGGCGATGAAGTGGTGGGAATCGAGCGGCTGGATTTCCTGGCGCGTCTGGTGCAGCTCGTTGGCCAACCATTGGCCCTGCCAGGTGCGCTCGTTGTTGGCCGGGGTGTCTTTGTCGTAGCGCGGAGATAGTTCCTTCACGACGGGGATGCCGGGATTGCCGAACCGGGAGTGCTTTTCATTGCCGGTTTCGGTGCGGATCGTGGCGAGGGTGAAGTCCATGCCGTCATACGAGCCGGGCTTGGGCTGGCCGACTTTCTTTTCGCCGATGAACATGGTCTCGACGATGCCGCGCTCGCTTTCTGCAATGCGGTCGAAGTAGGCGTTGTGGTCGGAGACGAGATTGCGCAACTGCCGCGTGCGCATGAAGGCGCTGCTGCCCTTGGCGGGGATGACGGCGCAGAAAAGATTGTGCGTGACGGTGACGGGATCGTGCAGCGTGCCGGTGATGTCGGTCATCACGGAGAGGCCGCGGATGTTGTTGTTGTAGAAGACGCAGTGGCGCACCACGGAGCGCGGGCAGGTGTTGAGGGACATGCCTTCGCCCATGCCGAGGATCATGACGCAGTTCTCGACGAGGGCGTCGGAGCTGTCGCTCATGCCGAGGAAGACGTTCATGTAGCCGCTGAGCACGCGCCCGTCGTAAAAGCAGCGCCGCACGGTGTTGTGCGAGCCGCCGATGATGACGACGACGCTCTTGTGGCTCGACTCCTCGGAGAGGAAGTCGCGGAAGCGGAAGCCATCGAGCACGACGTGGCTTTTCTCTTTGATCAAAAAGGCGGTGGAGCGCAGACGGTCGCTGCCGGTGAGCCAGACGACGGCTCCCGGCGCGGTGCGGAAGGTAAGCGGCGCATCAGCGGCACCAGTGCCGCGCACGGTGACGGTTTCCTCGTAGGTGCCGCTGTGGACGAGCACGGTGTCACCGGCGACGGCCTGGGACGCGGCGTGATTGATGGTGCGCCACGCGCTGTCACGCGCGAGACCGGCGCGGGTGTCATTGCCATCTGGCGCGACGTGGAAGGTGCGCGGCGGTGTGGCGGTCGCGGGCGTGGTGAAGGTGATCGTTTCGGATTGCGCGGCACCGCCTGTGGCTTGGAGCGTGTCGCGATCCGTGGCGAAGACGGTGCGTGTCTCGCGGACGCCGGTAGTGAAGCGCGCGTGATAAGTAGCGCCCGCTTTCAAGCCGGTGAGGCTGACTGAATGGGTGATGCCGTCGAGCGCGGTGCGTTTCTGACCGAGCGCTGGCGAGTCGCCCCACTCCAGCGTGATCTCCACCGGCGCGGACGGTGTGCGGCATTCGAGATTCGCCGTGGTGGGCGTGGCGCTGTGCAGACGCGACTGTTCGACGGTTACGGGTTGCTCCACGGTCATGCGGCGAAACGGTCCAATGGCCGCCGCGAGCGGACCGCGCCCGACGAGTGACGAATCCGCGCGGAGCCGGACACCACCTCCGCCGGTCCCTTTGTCATCAAAGCCAGGCTCTGTGGTGAGGCTGTGCATGTCCATGCCGGTTTTCTGCCAGTCGGCGAGGATTACGTGTGATTGACCGGCAGCTTCGACGAGAGGCCCTGTTGCGGCGGCAGTGAAGTGATTCCGATCCGACCACAAGGTCGCGAGCGATGGCGCATCACACACGAGACGCGGTCCCGTGCCGTCGCCGAAAAGATTGCCCATCAGCGTGGCGTCGCCGCATTGCTCCAGCCGGACCACCGCGCCGCCGCTGCGCCCGAGGAAGCAATGCCGCAGGGTCAGCACGTTCACCTTCCTGGCGCTCAACCCATCGCTGCCGCTACCGCCGATCATGAGATGCGAGAGCGTGATGCCCGCGCCGTCCGCCGACTTCACGCCATGCTGCGCGAAGTTCCGCACCACGAGGCCCTCAACCTCGATGTGCGAGCGTCCGCTCAAGTCGATGCCCACAGGCAGCGTGCCTTTGCCATCGAGGATCACACGACCATCACCCCGCCGCACAAAGCGGATGGGATTTTCCGCCGTGCCGGACTGCACGGGCGCGAGCGCCTCCTCATACACGCCGGGCATGAGGTAGATCGTGTCGCCCGCCTTCGCGCGGGCGGCAGCGTGCTTGAGCGATTTCCACGGCTTCGAGGGCGAATGGCCGGGCGCACCGTCATTGCCCTCCGGCGAGACGAAAAACACCTCCTCGCGGAAGGGATTCGGTCCGGGGTCCGCGCCATTCAATCCTTTGCCTCGCTGCGGCGACTCCGGCAGCAGGCGGAAGTCGCCATTCACCGGATCGGCGAACTGCGCGGCCAGCTTCGCCGGGTTGGTGTATTGCACGCGCAGGTTCGAGGCGTCCTCCTGCTGGTAAAATCCCGGCTTCGGGCCCGTCGTGAGATTGCTCACCACGCGCACGTTTTTCGCGTCGCCCTTATCCATGAAACTTGCGCGGATGGCGATGTTGTCTTCCAGCAGATTCGTCTGTCCCTCGTTGCTGTAAAAAGTGATCTGGTCCTGGCTGCCGGTGGCGCTGTTGAAGCCTTCGATGCGATTGCGCCGGAAGACGCAGTCCTTCGCGCCCCAACCCAGAATTTGATTCGAGATGCCGATCGTTCGCGACGCATTGGCGAAGACAAAACAATCCTCGATCACCGAGTTCGCCGTGCCGGTCGTGAAGCAAAGGCCACCGCTGTTCAGATACGCCACGCAACGGCGCAGCGTGATGCTCTCGCACTTCCCGGCGATGATCCCCCAGCGCGTGCGCGAGCCGAGCAAGACCGAGGTGTCCGCATGCTGATAGCCAGTGAAGGCCAGCCCCTCGATGACGATGTGCGCGCAGTTCTCCAACGCCAGCCCATTGCCGTTCGTGATGGACACCATGAGCACTCCCGGAGGCCGCGCATCCGCCGTGCGCACGAGCAGGCGTCCTGTTTTGGCATCATGGAAGAACGCACCCGGCTTCGTGCCGATCTCCACCGCCGTCGCGGCGGGTTCGTAATGCGTCAGCGTGCGCGGATCGGCCACGCCCTGCGCGATCTTGTCAAAACTCGCCGCAAACACCCCGCCAAGTCCCGCCACTGCTTCCCATCCCGTCACCTCCACATCCCCGCGCAGCAGCACCGTGCCCGCACGCTGCGCCCGAATCGTGACTGGCGAGTCTTTGGTCCCCGCAAGCTTCTTCACCTCGACCGTCTCACGATACTCGCCCGGCAAAATCGTCAACGTGTCGCCCGCTTTCAGCATCGAGACGCCTTTGCCGGTGGTCGCAAACGCTGTTGCGGCGGAATTGCCAGCAGCGGCATCACTGCCACGCGCGGAGACGAAGTATTCGGCAGCGTGAGCGCAGAGCGAGGAGGCGGCGAGGATGAGCAGCAGGACGGCAGAGGAGAGGGGAGATTTCAGCATGGCAAAAGGAGATCGTCGTGAGGGCCAATCCTTAACGGCCACGGTGCTGTAAATCTACGTCCGAAGCGCAGGGCCCAATGCCACCGGTGGCGTGCGGAACCGCACGGTGTCGCGTCCCGCCGACTCGCGTCGCGTGCGAGGGAAGACTTGGGCGCGTGCGAGCCGTTCCGTGGCCGCGTGCAGCCGCACCTTGGCCCGGTGCAGCGCCGGGCTGCCGCGTGCGAGCGGAGGTTTCGGCTGGTTTCAGCGGCAGCTAGGTGCGTGTCAGCCGCGCCTTGGGAGCGTGCGAGGCGGGCCTTGCCCCGCGCCAGCCGCCCCTTGGCGCGTGCGAGTTCACCCTTGGGCCGTGTCAATCGCCCCTTGCGTGTGTGTCAGCCTGGGCTTGGGTGCGTGCGAGATGACCCTTGGAGCGTGTCAATCGGGCCTTGGCGCGTCTCAGAAGCCTTGGAATCAACGATTTACGTTAAAACCAGCCCGCCGTGCCTCCCATGGCCCCTGCTTTCGTTCATTCAGCCCCGAGAGCGTAGCCACGATCTTCATCGTCGCCATGCCCGCCCGCACCACTCGCTTGCGCATGCCCACGGCGATGCGGAGTCTCATGCAGACGATCATCGCCTTGCCGTCCATCGCCTCCACGCGCTTCTCGAAATGCGCCACCAGTTCGGAGGCCACGAGCGCGATGCGTTTCGGATTGCCCACCAACGCCTCCAGCGCGGCCCACTTCGTCTTGAGCATTTCCTTCTTCGTCAGCTCCTCGCCCACGGTGATTTCCTCAAATTTCGCGTCGAGCTTCGGCAACTCGGCGGCGTTCAGGATCAGCTTGGAAATCCGGCTCTCGTAAAAGAACGGCACCGTGGCCTTGTCGGCGACGGCGCGCTGGATGTCGTAGATGGAACTGAGTGGGGCGAGATGAACTGGAGCGAAGCGACATGCCCGAAGGGTGCGACCGAAAGGGCGCATCAAATGTAATCGCCAAAAACCGCTCGCGTGGTTCCGATTGGCTTGAATTCCTTGCTAATCGCCAGCCTCGCGCAGGACAGATGCCACATGCCCAAGTAGCGCACTGGCAATCGTCGGCATAATGTTTCCATCTAACCAACGACTTCTGAGTCGGCGCACTTCGGCTGAATGTTGGGCATCACTGGCAGGGTTAGCCGTAAGCGGGAAAGCTTTTGAAAGTGTGTGTGCGCTTACACGCTGTCGGAATCCAAACCGAAACCAAGCTAGCGTCTCCAAGGAATCACAGCCAAACCGAACGCACAACGGGAGAGCTTGGAGAGCCTGGGGTGGAGTGGTGGCCCCTTGAGCTTTCCATGCTTGTTCAAGGACCGCAACCAAGCACCCAGCGTCGCGCGCCAAGGGTTCGATTACTTCGCGAATGAATCCAAAGACACCAGGGATTGGATTAGCCTGAACGCGGTCAGTCGGAACAGGGCCAGGAATCTTTTCAGGACCATAGTATGCGAGAGCCAACTCGGCATACGTCCCTCCGGCCATGTAAGTAGCGGCAAGAGCTTGGAGCTCCAGCCAGTGCGTAGTCCACTCGGGCGGTGATGACCACGGCAGGTCTTCGACAGCAAGGTATGGCATTGCGCTGTCGCGTAGCCGGGTGAGCACCGTCGGAGTCTTCTGCGTATCGTCGGCGCAATACTCTTCTGCATATTTCGGCGGGAGGCGCCTGAGCACTCCAAAAAGAATTCCAAGCCATCCCACCACATCTAGGGTCTCTGCCGCTTCCCGCTCGATAAAGCCATGCTGTTGAAGTGCCGCCCACACACGGGAAGCACGAAATATGTCCACTCCAGCCTGCCTTGCGGCGGTATTCATCCAAGGCGGAATGCCCACCTGTTGAAGGAATTGGTCTTTGACGACCGCGAGACGATCCCGGATTCGCAGCGACTCTTCTGCGGTAAAAAGATTGCGCCGAAGGTAGCCGCCGAACGTGCGCCTCAGCACCTCACCAGCATGGTCGCCATCAAGTGGTTGTTCAGCGAGATGTGCCGTCAGTGTCAGTTCGGTGGCAGTCGCTCCATGGATTGGCGAGGCGCTGGCTAGCATTTTGTCGAAGAAATGGGTGACTGGACTGCCAATCACCACCCCAGCATCAGGCTGAGTGATTACCTTTGAAGCTTCGAGAGAACCCAGCGGCAGTGAAGGGTTATTGGCTGCCACGCCCACCGGCTTATCAGGCACGAGGACTGCGATGCCCTGGTTTGAAAAACTCGGACGCCCCGCTCTTCCAAACGCATTAAGAATCGCAGCGTCAACGCGCGAGCCAAGTCCGGGAACCTTGTCCGCGTCGCGCGGATCGCCCATAGTCGTGCCACTGACGACAACAGCGACAGCGGGCAAATTTAAGCCTTGGGCCAAGGTGCCCGTTGCAAACATCAGTTTCGCAAAGCCCTTCTGGAACATACGCTCTGCCGCCGCTTGTTCGACCTGTAGCATGGCACTGGTATGAACCGCAACACCTCTGCGCAGGAGGGGGCGGAGTTCCGTTTGAACGCCCAGCTCTGCGTCAGCAATTGCCAGCCATGCTTCTACCACAGGAAGCAGTTCCTCACCTACGCCAACGCGCCCTGGTATCTCACCCGTTACCTGCCGTGCGAGGCTGAATGGGTGATGTCGGCTGGACAAAATAAAGCCGATCGTGGGCACTCCTTTGACGGCCAACTGCTCTGCAAAGATTCGGGTTACTGGGTTCTTCCAACTGGGCATGTTTGCTTGAATTCCCATCGGAGTGGCAGTTGCCTCGGCTTCTACTGAAGTGCCAAGTAGCGAAAGCCGGTAGTCCTGTGCACTGGGGTCAAGTGTCCATGGCCCTGACAATCCCGCAAGAAGCGCAAGCGGTGTGTCGAAGGCCATGTTTTTGCGAGGGCGTTTCTTAGCAAGTGATGCCTTCCGCACCTGCTCGAGGTTTGCTTTCGCAATATCAAATGGAGCCTTCCATCCATCACTATCATACACAACCATTCCACGTAGCGTTCGTGTCGGACGCCACTTTGTTACGCTCGGTCGAGCGTCATGATTGCGAGCTGTGTGTAGCCAGTCTGCAAGCTGTTCAGGATTGCTTACCATTGCCGACATGAGGAGGAAGTGCATTGCCGGAGCTAAGTGGAACAGCTGCGCCATCAACACGTCTGCGGTAATCCCACGCTGCTCATCGTTTAGCAGGTGGCACTCGTCGAACACGCAAAGCGAGCAACCCGCGAGAACATTCGGGTTAAGGCGAAGGGCAAGCGCGCATTTTTCTGGTGTCATTACCGCAACAAAGCGCCCCTGAGCGGTGCCAAAGCCTTCCTCCTCCAGCCCGGTGTATTCACCACTGCCGATAAAGGCTAACACCTGAACACTGCTGAACGGTTTCAGAGCAGCCTCAAGGTCACGTCGGATTTGATGCACAAGCGCATTTGTCGGAGCAAGATACAGGACACCGCCACTGCTCAACGCATGCACTATCCCCAGTTCAGCGACGAAACTCTTTCCGCTGCCAGTCGGCATGGCTATGACGGAGTCGCGGAAAGGCCCCGGCAAGCACTGCTGAACATACTCCATGGCCGATGGCCAGAGAAATGGCCTACCACCATGGTCCCGCGTTCCCCGAACTCTTCGTATCACATACGCGCGAAACTGAGAGAGAAACTCTTGATCCAGCGTCGGAGGAAGCGGCAGAACATGCGCAACACTGCGCGTGGCAGTTTGATCGAATGCCGCGCCGAGCAGTGAAGCAAGGTGGTGCATGTCGGCAAACTCGATACTGGCAAAAACTCCTCTCGGGGCAGTTGCACGCCGGACTTTCTCAACTAATGCACGAGCCTGCTCTCGGCGGCCCGCCGCTTCACCGCCAAGCCATGCCAAAAAGTCAACGAGTGCGCTGGCAAGGTGATGGTAAATCCACGTCCGCATCTCCTCGGTCAACTCTGTGAAGAGTTGCGCCGGGCCACCTTGAAGAGGTATCGATTGGCCAACCAAATTAGTTCCAACCCGGCCGGAACAGAAGTCTATCAATCGCTGTCGGAGGACTTCCGCATTGTGAAGTCTTGCATCTCGAACCGATTGAACCGGCCGTTGAACAACCGGCGGAATGTCGCGAACAAGTGCGACTGCATTGATGTCGTAGCCGCCAATCAGGTAAAGCAGTGCGGCCTCAATGGCGACGTTCGTTGCAGTTTCCTGCATCGCATCTGGGAGAATCCCTTGGTAAGCGCCAGTTTCGGCTTCGTCAGCAGTCACATCAACAGTTGGAGCCGGGAGCATCTGCGAGAGCAGAGCGAGTGCTTCTGCCGCAACAAAGGCGCACGCTTCCTCGACGCGAGGTTCGCTTTCAACACCGTGAAGTCGGTCAAATACCGCAGCACTCTCCAGCGCGTCCGCCATTCGCCTCAACAACGAGCGAATCTTTTCCAATTCGGTTGCGCTGGAGGCGCTCGATGGAAGTCCGAGTTTTGATTGTATAACGGACAAGTAAGCTGCGGAAAGTGCTCGGCGACACTCGACGCGGTCTAAGCCCGGCAATCCCGGGAGCATATCGAGCAGTTGGCGTGCGTGGGCGTCGAACATGGTCGTTAGAGGCTGGCCACAAACGCCATCATATCTGAAGTGATGCCATTAAAGAAGGCGTCGAAACCAGCCACTTCGTGCGGCATGATTATGATGCCTTGCGGATTCGTAAACACTGGATTATTCGGCGTTTTAAGCAAATCGGAAAGAGCTGGTATGGGCTGTGTCCAATCCTCGGTATGCGCAGCATCGTAATGAATGTTTGGAATATACCAACGGCGCTCCTGCCAGAGCTGTGCGGAAATCTCCTTTTGATCAGGGGCTGAGCATTCAGCCCGCATGCGAAGCACTGCTTCGCGAACCTTTTTGCGATATGTGCCACTGTTAATCTTTTGAAAATACTTGGCGGCACGTTTGACCGCCACAGATGGCGTTGTGCGATAGGCTTTCGTTTCAACAATGGATAGTCCTATGCCATTCTGGGAGCGATAGAGCGCCGCAAGATCAATGCCCTCCTCTGTTGTGTCCAAATGAGGTAGACTGAGGGCGAATAGCGAACCGGGTGGATGGGAGCCTGGATTATTTATCGAAACGGCAAGGCAAAGATGCCAAATCCCTTCTGCGATCCAAGGGTCCCGCTTCTTTTTCACTTGATCATCAGTTAGCCCCATCCCGTTCACGCCGATAATGTCTTCAACATTTTGTCTGACCTCCGCTAAACCGGAGGGACCTACAAGATCGGTGCGAATGGCCAAAACGGCGTTCACCGCCATCACGCACAGACCAACCAGATATTCTGCTATTGCTCGCCGCACCGCAGGCGTCTGATTCCAACCGGTTACTACAAGCAGTTCGTGATTGGGCGTTATGGTGCGCTGGAACTGTAATGTTTGGCCGAGCAGAGAGAGCGCGTCGCCTACTGCTGCATCAATTTTTTGCGCAGTCGATGGAGCTAGTGGTGGAACACCATTCATGTCAGTTAAGGCCGAGCTGTTGGTGTCTTGCGTCTCGCTCGTTTGGCGGTTCTACGGGAATCTGCGTGCTGTAGAAGAGCTGGCCGGGGAGGGCGACCATGCAGTCCACGAGGTCGGCCTTGATGAGGGCGCGGTGGATGTTGCGTTGCCTTGGCAGGCTCTGCGGTTTGGCCTTCGGCTTTGAAGATGCGCTCCGCGCAGGGCAGTCGCCGGACTGGTTGGAGGACATGCTGCCATTGGCGAGGCCGAAGCCGACGCGGAGGCCTGGATGGACGTCGCGGTTCGAGGAAGCTTCCTTGCTGAATTGCGAGATGAGAGTCTGCATGTTCTGTTTCGGTTCGCCCATTCGTCCTCCTTGCCGCTGGCGCGAATGCTTCTCAAGCACGGCCTTCATTCATCGGCGCGTGCGCCGGAACGCGGGGCGTCCCGGCGCTGCGCAGGGGAAGCGGCGGGCCTTACTTCGGCGGCGCGGGCGGTGGGGTGCCGCCGTTGTCCTTTTTCTTCTCGCGCTTAGGGGCGCGCTCGATGTGGCTGGCGCTGTCCCAGGCGCGGAGTTTGTCGGGGTTGCGGGCGTATTTGTTGCGCATGATGGCGTCGAGCTGGGTGACCTCTGCCATGCCGGCCTTGATGAGGCGGCCCACGGCGGCGGTGCTGGAGACGCCGTCCTGGTCGTCGGATTCCATGTCGTCGTCGGCACCGCGAATGGCGGTGAGGTCGTCCTGCAAGTCCTGCACGAAGTCGGCGGGCATTTCGTAGGCGATGAACTTGGCGGGGATGCCGGGCAGGGCGAGTGCGAGCACGACGGCGTCGGCGGCGGTGAGGAGGGCGGTCTGGCTGGGGCTGTCGGGCAGGCGGTAGCTGTCAGCGAAGCCGGGCTGGGCGGCGTCAATGGCGCGGGCGGTGCGGGCGATGTTTTGCAGGTCGAGGCGGAGGGCGTCGAGCAGGACGGACTTCGCGGTGGCGGTGCCGCCATCCTGCCCGGCCTTGGCGGTGTCGAGGTCGGTGATGACCTGCGCGAGGGTGGTGAAGTGTCCGGCGGCCTTGCCGCCTGCGGCGAAGTCGGCGGTGTTGTCTTTTCCAAATGTCTGGACGCGGCCAAACATGTCGTAACGGCGGTTTTCTCGGTCGTTCATGGTGTGTGAGGTGGTGTGTGTTTTGGGTTGGGTGAACTTCTCTCGAATTTCGCGCCGAGACTAACGGGTGGGTTGCGTTTTGTAAACAGGCTCGCTGAGTGGTTAGGCGGGCTGGTTCTACGTGCAGCGAGGGAGCAGCAGGGTGAGGAGTGGGAGGGTGGGTTTCACGGCTTGGGGGATGGTTTTGCCGTGGCGGTGAAGGCGCGCAGGTAATCTGCGGCCTCGGGTGTGGACCACTTGAGAAGCTGATTGCTGCGGTAGGCGTTTTCGCTGACTTCGGCGAGTGTGGCGGTGGTGAATTGCGCCTTGGGGAACTCGGTTTTGAGTCGCGCAAGGTCGGCGGGAAGGATGAGCGTCTTCACGAGCGAGATGGCTTCGACCTGGCTGGCAAGGGGCTTGAGATGATTGAAGCCGTCCTCCCATTTCACGAAGGTCTCGTGCATGGCCACGCGCCTGAGCCGTGGCAGTGTGGCGAGCGTCACATAGGTGGCCGGACCGATTTGCGGACGGCCTGCGGTGTCAAACTGCACATCTTCCAGCATCGCATGGCCCTTGAGGTGCGCCGTGCCTTCGTCGGTCACGAGGCTGTGGAAGATGTGAATCTTTTTCAACGACGGGAGCTGCGCCGCCGCCGCCATGCCTGCGTTGCTGAAGGCGTGGCCGATGCCGAGTTCTTCGAGCTTTCCGTCCTTCAAGGCGATGATGCCGGTGCCGTCGTATTGCTCTTTGGGCACGGGGCTTTTCGGCACGGGCGTGTTGTGGTCGATGCGGATGACGCGCAGCTCCGGCATCGCGGCAATCCACCCGAAGGCTTCGTTGCACAACGTCGGCCCGTTGCCGAGCAAACCCACCACGCGTCCCTGCGCGTCGTGATGCGCATACAGCACGCGTCGCGACGCCATGCCGTCGGACTTCGCGCTGAATTTCACGCGGCCTGCGGATGCCCGAGGCGCGTTCTGTCCCGGCGGCTCCGCCACGGGTGGCGCGTCCAGTTTCTCCCGCTCCGCGATCTTCCTAACGATGGCGAGGTCGTCGGGGAGCAAAGGAAGGTCTGCGGAGATGGCAGGGTGCAGGGCCAGCAGGAGGAAAATGCCGGGCATGCATGGAGACGGGAGTTTCATCTCATGCGAGCCCTTTGAGGGTGTTTTTGTAACCGGCGAAGGTTTCCACCGGGGCACCGGCGGCCTTGAGCATGGCGAGGTGGAGCTCGGCGGTGGCGACTGAGGCGAGGGGCCACTTGTCCTGGTCGTAGCGGGGGTTTTCGCAAAACTTGAGGTGCTGGCCTTGCTTCAATCCACCGCCATGACCGGCGAGCAGCAGCGGGTAGTTGCCGCCCCAGTGCTGGCCGTCGGTCATGCTGTCGCCGGTGAGGATGAGGGAGCTGTCGAGCAGGCTCCGGCCTTCCGGGTCTTTGCTGGCGGCAAGGGTGTCGAGGAAGCCACCGAGCTGGGTCATGCTCCACTCGTTGATTTTCGCCATCTGGTCGAGCTTCTCCGGGTTGCGGTTGTGGTGGCTGATGGGATGCCAGTCTTCCACGACACCGGGGATAAAATCATAGCTCCCGCCGGGTCCGTCGCCCGCGAGTGCGACGACGCGGGTGAGGTCGGCCTCGAAGGCGAGCGCGATGAGCTTGTAGATGGCCG
This sequence comes from Prosthecobacter sp., assembly GCF_046154365.1. Classification (GTDB taxonomy): domain Bacteria; phylum Verrucomicrobiota; class Verrucomicrobiia; order Verrucomicrobiales; family Verrucomicrobiaceae; genus Prosthecobacter. Next base: position 71,532 of record NZ_JBJXFV010000026.1, on the reverse strand, counting down.
GCATCCACTCCTCCTTGCTCTTGTCGGCGGTGGGCGCGGGCGCTTTGGCGCTGGTCTTCACTGGCGGGACATCGGCCCACTGCAAATCACGCGCGATGCCGGTCTCCAGCTCGCGGACGGAGGTGAGGTATTGGTCGAGCTTTTCCTTGTCGGGCTTGCCGAGTTTGCGTTCGAGGTCCTGGCGGCTTTCAGTGACGAGGTCGAGGACGCTCTGGTTGAGGGCGGCGTTGCGTTTGAACGCGGCAAGCTCGGCGGGCCGTTTGGCGGCAAAGAGTTGCTGAAAGAGCTTCGCCGGTCCGTCGATGGTGGGCAGCGGTGTGCCGGATTCCGACCACGAGAGAATGTGGAAGCCGGGCTTGTAGAGGCCGAGTTGCAGGGACGGGAAACGCGTGTCGCCACCGAGGTGTTTTGCGGCGATCTGATCCACGGAGCTGTGGGTCTTGATGTCCGCCGGTCCGCTGCCGGTGATGGTGCGCTGGCAGGTGAGCCAGTGGAGTGCGCCGTTGTGGCCGAACTCCCGCCCGCCGCCGTAATCCAGCTCCGGGTAGTTGCGCGTGCCGGAGATGGCGGTGAAGTGCTGCCGGTGCCTCTCCAGCGGCTTCAAGGCGCGCGAGAGCGTGTAGTCCGGCCCCGCATCCACGGGGAACCACGCGTCCATGTTCGTCGCGGTGCCGACCCAGTGCCACATGAGGCGCACGGGTGGCTTGGCGGCTTTTTGCGCGGCTCGGGAAAGCGGCGTCATGGCTTCGAGGAAGGGCAGGCCGATGATGGCTCCGAGGCCACGCAGGGCCTCACGACGGTTGAGATGCCAGGATTTGTTCATGGTGTATTGGATTTTGGAGTGGTGCTATTTCATTAAAAAGGGCTCGCTGCGTGTGATGGCGGTGACGAGGGCGCTGAACTTGCCGTCAGCGGCTTTGGTTTGCTTCACGAGATCCTTCACCACCGCGTCGTCGGTGAAGTCGAGCGGACGACCCAGAGCATAGAGGAGGAGGTTTTCCGCGAGGCAGCGGGTCACGTCACTTTCCCGCGCGGTGAGCAGTTTTTTGAACTCCGCAAATCCGGCGAACGAGCCCGCGCCTTTCAACTCGCCGCTGGGGTCCACGGGCAGCTTCGTTTCCTCCTCTTTCTCGCGCCACTTGCCGATGGCGTTGAAGTTTTCCAAAGCGAAGCCCGGCGGATCGATCTTCGCATGGCATTCGGCGCACGCGGCCATTTCGCGATGGGATTTGAGCCGTTCCTTGAGCGTGGTGCCGGTGGATTCCTTCACGGGCGGCACATCGTTGGGCGGCGGTGGCGGCGGGTCGCCGAGGAGATTTTCGAGGATGAAGGTGCCGCGCTTCACCGGCGAGGTGCGGATGCCGTCCGAGGTCAGGGTGAGGATGCTGGCTTGTCCGAGCAGGCCGCCGCGCTGCGAATTGCCTGCCAAGCCGACGGGTCGCAAGTCGTAGCCGCTGACACCTGGGATGCCGTAGAAGTAGGCAAGGCGGCCGTTCAGCATCGCGAAGTCGGAGTCGATGAACTGCGACACGGCGAGGTCCTTTTGCAGCACATGCAGGAAGAATTGCTCCGTCTCGCGGCGCATGGAGTCCTTCAGCGTGTCCTCCCACTCGATGAACTTCTTCGGGTCCGGTTCCATCTGGCCGAGCGTGCGCAGCTTCAGCCACTGGCCGGTGAAATTTTCCGCGAAGCGGGCCGCTCGCGGATGCTGGATCATGCGCCGCACTTGAGTGTCGAGCGCGGGGCGGAGCTGTCCGGCCTTTGCCAGTGCACGGAGTTCCTCATCCGGCGGACCGCTCCAGAGGAAATACGAGAGACGCGTGGCCAGCTCGAAATCATCGAGCGGCAGGCGCTTGCCTTCCGCGCCTTCTTTCGACTCCACCATGAAGACAAACTCAGGTGCCGCCAGAATGCCCTGCATGGCGAGTTTGACGCCCGTTTCAAAGTCATCGCCCGCCGTGCGTCGGGACTGGTAGAAGGTGAAGAACTGGTCGAGCCGAGCCGCTTCGGGGGCACGACGGAAGGCCAGCTCCGCGAAGCGTGCCAGCACGGCGCGGGCACCCGCCTCGCTGTCCTCGGCCTTGGCAAAATACTCATGCCACGCCCGCGACGGCCAGTCCTCGACGATGGGGCCTTCGATTTCCACCCACTGCACCTGGATGCGCGGGGGCTTCACCCCGCGTTTGTAAAAATTCCGGTTCCCCATCGCGGCAACGCTGATGCGCAGGTTGGTAAAATAGGGCTCGGCGAAGACTTCGCCCTCGATGGTCTGAAATTCCGACGACAGGTCGGCGGTGACGACAGGGCGGTTCTCCTGCGGCGGGCTCGCGCCCAGCTCGGCGGTGATCATGGGCAGATCACCTTTCTCGTTGGGCACACCCTTCACATGGAAACGAAAACGATAGAGGCCCGCAGGACGACTGCCCCAACGGACTTGGGCCATGTTGTCGATGACAATGCCGTCGGGAAGGTATTCCTTTTTCGTGACGGCTCCGAAGGTGAGGCTCTTCGACTGGTCGATTTTCGGCACCTTCTTTTGGGCCTCCGCCATCCGGGCGTTCAACTCGTTCTTGGGAATGACCAAATTGCCCAATTCCCGTTTCAAGCGCGCAACATCATCGCTGATTCGGGCAAACTCCGCGCTGTCCATCGCGATGATGCGGGTCTTCTCCGTGGCGGGTTGTTTGCCCGCCGGGAACGCCATCTTCAAAACCCGGGCCGCGTTTTCCACATAAGCCCGCATTTGCGCCGAGGAGATGTTCAGCGCGGACCCGATGTTGTCAAAGCCATGAAACGTGTCGTCATCGGGCAAACCCAGGGCGGTGTCGATGGCCGGATGCAGGTGCAGGATTTCGCGCATCGTCTCGCGGTATTCGCTGCGATTCAGCCGTCGCATCACCACCTTGCCGCCCGTGCTGGCCGACTCACGCTGCGCCCGCTCCACCTCCGCGTCGATCCACGCGATGACCGCCTTTCTAGTCGCCTCCGACGGCTGCTTCTCGTCCTCCGGCGGCATATCGCCACTGAGCAGTTGCTCGCGCACTTCCAGCCAGGTATTCGCAAACTGCGGCGTCTCACTGATCGTGCCCATGGTGTGCAGACGCACGCCGCCCTTCTCCTTCTTCGGCCCGTGGCAGGAGACACAGTGCTGATCGAGGAACGGACGCACATCGCGCCCGAAATCAACCGGCGCGGCGCTCACGCTCGCAGCGAACACGCCGAGCGCCAAACCGCAGAGGATGGACGGGCGCAGAGAAAGACAAAAACGGGACTCAGAAACTTTGCGTCTGTCCACTCTCTGCGGTTCAATCAGTTGTTCGTGTTTCATCTGGGGAAAAATCATCGTGTGCTGCCATTGACCACTTCGACCTGCTCAATCTCCAGCCCGGCATCGCTGCCGATGGTGTAGATGACGACGCGGCGCAATTGCAGGCCATCTGGCAATGGCTCGCCAGCTTCGCTCTGCCATTTGCGAAACTCCGTGATTGGCAAATCAAGCTGCCAGTCGAGCGATGCAGGCGTGGGGCGTGCGAAGTAATTGCCCGCGAATCCACCGCGCAGCCGCTTTGTGTTCAGCATGATTTCCACCGACGTGAGGGTCGTCATGCGGCCACGCAGTCGCAGTCGCGAATCCGATTTGAGTTGCAGCGTTTGCAGAAACTCCCACGGCACCTCGACACTCACATGATGCAGCGTGACCGGCTCGCGTTTCGCCGGGGTCACGAGTTTTGGCAACGCCTTCAGCCGCGCGGGCAATCCAGCCTCCGCAGGCAGCCACTCGCCATCGGTGCCCTTCGCGCCTTGGCTCAAATCACTGCGCCAGTTCAGCGTCGGCGTGAGTCGCTGCACAGCCCCGAATTTCTCCGCCCGGCTCAGCGACGCGACGACCTGATGCTCCGCCGGCACGTCCACCGTGCTGCCATCCACCAGCCGCGTCATCCGCACAGTGCCTTCATCCACATTCAAACGCGTTGTAGCAGTGCCGGACTCTACATCAAAGCGCGTGCCCACCACCTCCAGCACAGCGGTCGCCGTGTGAATCAGCATCGGTCGCCCGCTGCGCTGGGGCCGCACATCGGCGGAGAGATTGCCCTCGCGCAGATGCACCTGCTTTTGTCCATCATCGGAAATCGTCGCCGCGCTGTGCGCCATCAGCGTGATGAGCGAACCATCGCGAAACGCCAGCGTTACTGCCGCATCATCCGACACCGTCTCCACCGTGCCGCCACTCAGCGCCGCATCCTTCGCGAGGCTGTCCACGATGCTACCGCCCTGACCAGTCCAGCGCACGCTGCCGCTCACCTCCGCTGCGCGCATCACCCACGCCGCATCGCGTCCGCTTTGCATCCAAATCACCGCCGCGAACACGACCGCAGCCGCAGCCGCCATCGGCCAAAGCAAGGCCTGCCAGCGCTGAGGCGCACGATGGACCTCGCGCACCGGCACCGGATTCGCCTGCGCGAACTCTCGCACCGCCGCGCCCTGCATCAGAATTTCCGCCAGCAGCTCACACGCCGCCGCATCGCGCTCCAGACGCGAGGAAAGCTCCTGCACTTCCTCCGTCGAGCAATCACCCGCGACATAGCGCGTGAGCATTTCGCAGAGCTGCGCGTCGTCGGTCATGCTCATGCCGCGCCCTCCTCCGCCAGCCGTTCATTGATGCACTTCCGAAGCGCCTGATGCAGCCGCGAGAGCGCCTTGTAAATCGCCGCCTCACTGCGCCGCAGCAGCCGCGCCAGTTCCTCGCCCTTGCGCCCTTCGTCATAGCGCATCCGCAGCAGCGTCCGCGATTCCTCCGGCAGCTTCTCCATGCACACCCGCATCGACTCCACGCGCCGCCGTTGCGCATCACCCATCTCCTCCAGCCGCGCATCCAGCGCATCCAGCGCCATCTCGCTCAAAATCTCACCCAACCGCCCCGCGCGCCGCACCTGATCAATCCCAAGATTCCGCGCCGACACACGAGCCCAGGCCAGCAATCCGCCCTCATCCGAAAAACTCTCCCGCATCCGCAACGCCCTCAGCAGCACCTCCTGAAACACATCCTCCGCCGCGTGCGCATCCCGCACGACCGCAAACGCCCCGGCCACCAATCGCGGGCGGGCATCCAGCAGGCTTTTGACGAGCAGTTCTTCGGTCATTCAGAGCAAAGACGAATGGCTTGCCGGAAACTGACCAGAAAACTTCCAGTCTGCGCCTGGAATCTACGGCGTAGTTCACCCCAAGATCCCTTTCACCACATTGCCCTTCACTTCCGTCAAGCGCATGTCGCGGCCGGCGTAGCGGTAGGTGAGCTTCGTGTGCTCCAGGCCGAGGAGGTGGAGGATGGTGGCGTGCCAGTCGTGGATGTGGACGGGGTCGATGACGCTCTCGTAGCCGAACTCGTCTGTTTCGCCGTGGCTGTGGCCGGGTTTCACGCCGCCACCGGCGAACCAGGTGGTGTAGCCGGTGTGGTTGTGATCGCGGCCGTCGTCGATCTGTGCATACGGCGTGCGGCCAAACTCGCCGCCGAAGATGACGAGCGTGTCTTTGAGCAGGCCACGGCCTTCGAGATCGGTGAGGAGGCCCGCGATGGGGCCATCGACGGCGGCGGCGTGTTTGCCATGGTCCTCGGTGAGGTTGCGATGCTGGTCCCAGCCGCCGTGATTGACCTCTACGAAGCGCACGCCGGCCTCCAACATGCGCCGGGCCATGAGGCACTGGCGGCCAAAGTCGTCGGTGGCGGTGTCGCCGATGCCGTAGAGCTTTTTCACGGTGTCGGACTCGTTTTCGATCTCGAGCACGCTGGGCAGGGCGTCCTGCATGCGGAAGGCGAGTTCGTGCGATTCGATGAGGCCTTCGATGGCGGCATTCTCTGGCTGGCGTTGCTGTGCGGCTTTGTTGAGCTGCTGCACGAAGTCGAGCTGGGCACGCTGCTCAGGCCGTGCGAGCTGCGGATGCGCGAGATTGCTGATTTTGGCCTGGGCGATGGGAGCGCGTCCATTGCCGATGCGCGTGCCTTGATAGATGGCGGGCAAGAACGAGCTGCCGTAGTTCGCGGGGCCGCCGTTGCCGGGATTGGGACTCAGCGTGACAAAGCCGGGCAGGTTTTCATTCAAAGTGCCGAGGCCGTAGCTGATCCATGCGCCCATGCTGGGACGCGGCGCGGTGGGGATGCCGCAGTGCATTTGCAGGAAGGCGGGCGGATGGTTTGGCACGTCGGTCTTCATGCTGCGGATAAGGCAGAGTTTGTCCGCGTGTGTGGCGATTTGCGGGAACAGCTCGCTGATCCACAGGCCGCTTTGTCCGCGCTGCTTGAACTCCCACACCGGGGCCATGAGCTTGCCAGTGGGCACCTTGCCTTTGCCGATGGCTTTGCCCGCGTATTTCGCCAGCTCGGGCTTGTAATCAAAACTGTCCACATGCGACGGCCCGCCATCCATGCAGAGGAAGAGCACGCGCTTGGCCTTCGCGGGGAAATGTGGCTGCTTCGGCGCGAGAGGCGCTGCGTTTTCCGCGAGTGCCCGTTGAGTGGCAAGGGCACTCAAGGCGAGATAACCAAAGCCCGCGCTGGTGCGTTGCAGCCATTCACGGCGAGAGAAGTGAGGAAGGGTATTCATAAATGGGTTGGTGAAATGGGTTTAGCTGCGAGCGAGGAACTCATGGCTCGCCCAGAGGCTCTGGCAGAGAGCGGCCCAGCCTTGGGCGGCATCGGGTTTTGTTTTCACAAACTTCAGCGCGGCTTCGACCTCGGAGTCAGTCGGCGGGCGGTTGAAGATGCGCTCGTAGGCGAGCTTCACGCGATGCGGTTCGCTTTTCGGGCGGTCGGTGAGGAGGCGTTGCGCGGCGAACTCGGCGGCTTTCAGCACGTAGGGGCTATTCATGAGGTAGAGCGACTGTGCGGGCACCGTCGTCTGAGGGCGCTGGCCGGTGACGATGCTGCCGGGCGTCATGTCGAAGAGCGCGAGCGACTCCAGCGGCAGGTTGCGCATCACGGGCAGATACACGGAGCGATGCGGCGAGATTTGATCCAAGGCACCGCGCACCACGGTCTGCACGCCAGTGACATAACCTTCGCCATACATGGCGACCGCGCTGCCAGTGGGCGGCGTGAGGTCGAGCTTGCCTGCGGTGAGCAACATCGCATCGCGGATGGACTCGGCATCGAGCCGACGCGGCGTCATGCGCCAGAGCAGCGTGTTGTCGGGATCGGCCTCGAAGTTCTTCGCGTCGTGCGCGGTGCTCAGCGCATAGACGCGGCTCGTCATCAGCTCGAGGACGAGTTTCTTCACCGACCAGCCTTCTTTGACAAAACGGGCCGCGAGATGATCGAGCAGCGCGGGATGCGAGGGCGCTTGTCCTGACAAACCGAAGTTGTCCGGCGTGGTAACGATGCCTTGGCCGAAGAGATGCAGCCACACGCGGTTCACGATGACGCGGGCGGTGAGCGGATTGTCCGGCGAGGAGATCCACGAGGCGAGTTCCTTGCGACCGCTGCCGCTTGGGATCGCGGCGCTGGTCTTCGCGAGCATCGGCAGGCCGCGCTGCACCATTTCGCCGGGCTTTTGCACTTCACCACGGATGAGCAGCGCGGAGTCGCGCGGCTTCTCGCGCTCCAGCACGCAGGTGACGAACTGCTTCGGCGTGCCGTCGGCTTCATAGGCGTCGAGATGAGCCTTGTCGGTGGCGAGACGGATGCGAGTGCGGACAAACTCGGAAGAGGCGAACATCTTCTCCTTGGTCAGCTCAGCAAGGCGAGCTGAGTCGCGGGCGACGTTCTTCTCAAGTCGGTCACGTTCGCGGGACGCGAGCGGTTTCAGGCCGTTGGGTTGGCCCGCAGTGGCAGGCAGCGGCACCAGCGGGCTGACATTGTTGTTCTGCACCAGCTTGATCGTGCCAAACTTCGTGTCCGTGCTGCGGAAGATGCCCGCCAGCGCGTAGTAGTCGCGCTGCGAGACGGGATCGTATTTGTGATCGTGGCAGCGGGCGCAGGCCATCGTTGTGGCGAGGAAGGCCTGGCTCACCGCGTCGATCTGCTCGTCCACCAAATCCATTTCAAACTGGAGCGGATTTTTCTCGATGTGGGACTTCGGCCCGATGGCGAGGAACCCGGTCGCAATGAGCAACTCCGCCCGCTCCTTGTCATCGCGGACCTCAAACAAATCGCCCGCGATCTGCTCGCGGATGAATTGATCAAACGGCATGTCCTGATTGAAGGCCTTGATCACATAATCGCGATACCGCCACGCCTGCGGATAGGCAAAGTCCGTCTCCTTGCCGCTGCTCTCCGCATAGCGTGCCACATCCAGCCAATGACGCCCCCAACGCTCGCCAAACTGCGGCGACTTCATGAGTTCATCGATCACACCTTCGATGCGCGACTCGCTCGCGTTGGCGAGAAACGCCTGCACCTGCTCCGCCGTCGGCGGCAGTCCGGTCAGGTCCAGATGCACACGACGAAGCAGCGCCGCAGGCTCAGCATCACCGACGGGCGCGAGTCCTTTCGCCTCCAACTCCGCCAACACAAAGCGATCCACCTCCGTGCGCGGCCAGCTCGTGTTCTTCACCGCTGGTGCAGGTGCATCCTTCACCGGTTGAAATGACCAATGCGCCAGCCGCGCCTCCATCTTCTCATTCGTCGTCACCGATTGTGCCGCAGGCATCGGCACACCGCGCTTCACCCATTCCGTGAAGTCCGCGATCACCGAGTCCGACAACTTCCCGCCATGCTTCTCCGGCGGCATCTTCAAATCAGGATCGTCATGCCGCAGTGAGGCAATGAGCAAACTCTCCTCGGGCTTTCCCAGCACCACCGCCGCGCCACTGTCGCCGCCTTTGAGCAAGGCATCCCGCGTATCCAGCGCAAAGTCCGCCTTCAACTTCTCCGCCTCCGCGCTGTGGCACTCGTAGCAACTCTTGATGAGCACGGGGCGGATGTTCTTCTCGAAGAAATCGAGATCGGCAGCGGCGAAGCGCGTGCTTTTGTCAGCAGTGGCTTCCGTTGATGTCTTCGGAGCTTCCGTTTCCGCCGGAGGCCGCTTGGCCTTGCCCTTGCCTTGGCCGCCTTTGCTCTGGCGTGGTTTGGCGATGTTTCGATACTCTTCCAGCGTCAAAGCACCGTCAGTATCCGCATCGAGCTTTTTGAACGCAGGCTCCAAATGGTCGGGATGCTCGCGGAAGTAGGGCGTGCTCTGTTTCAGTGCCGCAAACTCCTCTCCGCTGAGTTTGCCGCTTTTGTCTGAATCGAGCGCTTTGAAGCCTTCTTCGAGATTCGGAGCAGCCTTGGTGGAAGGAGCCGTTTTTGGAGCTGGAGGCGTCTCAGGTGCTGAAGCTGCTGGTTTCGCCGCCGCGCCTTTCAAATGCTCCTCAAACCATGCGATCTCCAGCGTGGACGCTTCCTGGAAACCTTCGCGGTAGATGCCGTAATGGGTGATGCCTTTGATGACGTGATACTTCGAAGGCACGCCACGGGCGGCGATCTGACGCTGGACCTCGGCGACGGTGTCGTTGTTGCTCAGTTCCTCGTTCTCCGCGACGACGAAGAGCGCGGGCACTGCAATCTTCGCGGCGGCTTCGAGGGCGCTGAAGCCTATGCTTTTCGCCGCATTTGTCCGCATGTTCGAGTATTTCTCCATCTTGCCGGTCATCTTGCCGGTTTCGAGCGGCACGGGTTCGATCTCGCCGCGAGCCTGCTGCGTGTGGAGGCGGAAGGCGGCTGTTTGCGCAGCGGTGCGAGCACCACCAAGTCCTGGCACCTGAGCGACGACGCATTTCACCCGTGGATCGGTGCCCGCCATGTAGGTCACGAGGCCGCCGCCGTAGCTGCTGCCCATGATGCCGATGCGCTGCGGGTCCACCGACGGCTCGCCTGCGAGGAAGCTGATCGCGGCGCGGATGTCCTCGGTCTGGTCGGTGTAGTTCATCTGCCAGCGCAGAGCCTTCACCTTGAGCGTCAGCTCGCCCTTCTCGTCCGGCTTCGGCTGCGGATCGACGGCCATGAGCTGGCTCTCGCTCTCGCCCCATCCCCGATAGTCAAAAGCCAGCGCGACATAACCCTTCTCCGCAAAGATCGGCCCCAAACGGCCGCCCGTGCCGCCTTTCGTGCCGCCCGTTCCCGCACAAAAGACGATGGCAGGCAGCTTCTCGCCTTCCTTGCGATTCTTCGGCAGGTAAAGATCGCCCGCCATGCGCGTGCCATCGCTCCAGATGGTGATCGCGCGTTTCTCGACCCCTTCCGGCAAGGCCCCGCGAGCCGCCGGTTCGTTCGGATTCGCCGAACTCGGCGCAGGCGCACTCGATTTGGCCTTCGCAAAATAAGCCGTCAACTCCGCCACGGAAGCCACGCCATCCTTGTCCGCGTCGATCTGATCAAACAGCTTCGGCATTTCCTCCCGCGTGACCTTGCCATCGCCATTGCGGTCAATCTTTTTGAGGCCATCCGGCAGCGCGGCGTTTTGCGCGAGGGTGAGGCTCGTGAAAGTGAGTGTGAGAAGGAAGGCGAGGCGTTTCATGGCGTGGAGAGAGTCGTTGTTAGCCTCTCACATCCCGGAGAGGGCGGGTGGTTACAGAGACTTGGTGAAATGGAGACAAAGGGTTGTTCCATTGCGGGGCGGAACATGGACAACTTTTTCACATCCCGGAGCGAGAGGGCTACTTTTCCTCCAGCATCGCCCCAAGCTCCGTCAGCTTCTTCTCCACCCCATGCGTCAACGGCGCCACGACATGCAGCGTCGGAATAGATTCACCGCCTTCGATGCGGCTAATCATGTCGCGCGAGACACCGCACTTCATCCACAGCGCATACATGCTCAAGCCACAGGCTTCACGAAGCTCTTGGAGCCGACGCGGCAGCCTATCGCGGATGCGCTCGGCATAGTCGTGGGCTTCGTGGTTGTCTGGAGCGGCGGGCATGTTGGTTCATGCGGATGGCGCTTCATTTTGGTAATTGGTTCAGCGCGGCCTATTTCGCTGTGGTGAATTTGTAAAGAAGGACGCCGTGCCCTGGAATAACCAGAGGCAGGGAATCTGTGGCGGTATTCAGCGTCGCAATGTTCTGCTGCCTCCACAGGTCGCGGATGGTCTGCTTGCCAGACAAGTGTAGTTTGGCGAAGTCGTTGAAATCCAATTTCACCGGTTCGGTGCCGAGGTTGAAAAAGCCGATCGCGCGACTGCCGTCGGCCAATTCCTTTTCATAGACGCGCACATCGGCGACGATGCCGCGGACTTCGTTGATCTTGGTCACGCAGGTTGCCTGTTTGCCGAGTTCGTCTTGATCCACCGCCAGCACTTCGTCATTCGTCAAGAGGCTCAGAGTAAAGTCATCCAGCTTGGTCATGTCGCTGCCGATCAGCAAGGGTGCGGCGAGCATGCACCAGAGGCTGATGTGGGTGTATTGCTCATCCGGCGTCAGGCTGGTCGGATGCGGCCTGCCCCAGCCGACCCAGCCGACGATGAGCATGTCGGGGTCGGTCCAGCTGCCTGGCTTGGCGAAGGGTGCGGCCTTGTCCTGATAGAAGCCGATGTCCCTGATGCTACGCCATGAGTCATTGACGTCGCCAGTCACGCGCCAGCTACTTCCGTTGACCGAGGCGCCCCATTTCCACACGTCATGGCCGCCATATTGGCATAGGCTGAATACGATGTCGCGAGGTTGGTCGCGCAGGAAGCCGCCCATCACTTTGAACGGATGGATCGCGTAGTCATCATTGATGGAGTTTTTCCGGACCGGGACGTTCAACGGATTTTCGACCGTTCCATCCGTGACGGAGGCATAGCTGCACCAGTCATATTTCAAGTAGTCGAAGCCCCACTGGGCATAGGTTCGGGCATCTTGTTCCTCGTGCAGCCAGCTTCCGGCGCATTTGCCGCAGGTCGTCGGCCCCGGCGAGGAATAGAGGCCAATTTTCAGGCCTTGGTCGTGAACGTAATCGGCCAGCCCCTTCATGTCAGGGAAGCGGGCATTCGAGACGATGGAGCCCTTGTCGTCGCGGAAAGGCTTTACCAAATCCTGCACGTCCTTTTGATCCGTCGGGAGGTGGTTCTGCCAGTAGTCGTCGATGTTGATATAGCTCCAGCCGTGGTTGATGAGGCCGCTCTTGACCATCGCGTCTGCGGCGCTCTTCACTTTCTCGGCGGAGACCGCGTGCGCAAAGCAGTTCCAGCTATTCCACCCCATCGGCGGCGTCAGTGCAATGGTGTCACCACAGACGATGCGGAAGCGTTTCTCCGCAGTCCCAAGCGCGTTTTTTGCGCCGAGCGTAACGATGAACTCGCCCTTGGATTGAGGTGTTCCAGTGATGCGTCCGGTCTTTTTATCTACGGTTAAACCGCTCGGCAGATTCGTGGCCGAAAACTCCATCGGCCGGCCGCCGGTCGCTGGTATGGTAAACAGGAATGGCGAACCGGGGCGCACGCCAAAGACATTCGCGCCGTTGATGCGCGGCGTGGACGGAGCCGCGGGCGTCAGAATATAAGGCGCGACCGGCGCGGGGACGGGCTCACTACTGGTTTGAAACGTCTTTGCCGTTTTCGTCTCGAACTTTGCGTCCGCCCAATCCGCATAGTCATCGTTGTTGCCATCGTCCGCATCGCCGACTTTCAGCAGTAGCTGCTTCACTCCGTCAACGCTGACTTTAAACGCCTTGGCCGCTTCGTTGGTGCGCATCACGCCACTGCGCCAGAGCAGCCGGCCATCGCCAATGACGAAGAACTCAACGCTCGTTCTTAATGAGCCGCGCTTAGCGTCATCAGTGCCCACATAAGCAGAGAATGTCGTGGCATCGCCGTTCAGATGGATGTTCATCACGCTTTCCGCGACCGTGCCGACTCCGCGTTCAAATCTCTTCGCAGCGATGGTCAGAGGCTTGCCGTCCTCTGGTTTCTTGGCCGCGCATTTGTTTTTCTGAGCTTTCCCCCAACCTTGGTTGATGTGAGACAAGTTTAAGTCATCTAGCCACACGGTTTCGGCGGATGCGACGAGCGGGATAAGGCCGACTAGAAGAAGAAGGATGGTGATGTGTTTCATGGTCGTTTTAATCGTTTTCGTGGTGAGTTAGTGGAGTTCTGAAGGGTTACCAAAGCAGCGCATACAACGCGGCGATGATGCCCATGATGAGGATGCTGCCGACAATGAAGCCGCCGCCTGGAGTGAAATCGCTTCTGGCCCACGTCAGCGCCTTGGCTTCATCGCCATCGCGTTTGGTCAGGAGGCTGAGCACAACCATGAGCGCGGTGAGAATGAGTGTCACCCAGCCCATGCGATCCATGAAGGGCATGTCTGGCGTCATAAACTTGAAGCCGGCGGACAACGGAATGGTGAGCAGTGCCACGGCCACTGCGGCCGCTGACGTGGACCGTTTCCAAAAGAATCCGAGCAAAAAGATGACGCACACGCCAGGGCTGATGAAACCGGTGTATTCCTGAACATACTGAATGGCTTGATCAAGACGGCTCAGTTGCGGCGCGACCAGCATGGCGATGATCGCGGCAACCAAGATGGCCAAGCGGCCAACGACGATGAGTTTCGTTTCGGTCGCCTGTGGATTCACAAAGCGCTTGTAGAGATCAAGCGTGAAGATGGTGCCAATGCTGTTGGCCTTACCGGCGAGCGAAGCAACGATGGCGGCGGTCAGTGCGGCGAAGGACAAGCCCTTCAATCCCGTGGGCAGAAGATGGATAAGCGCGGAGTAACTGCGATCCGGTTTGACGACGCCTGCGGCATCGAGCAGTTCTTTTTGAAACAAACCTTTCTGATGCAGCACATAGGCGGCGATGCCAGGAATCACGACGATGAGCGGCATGAGTAGCTTCAGGCCCGCTGCAAACAGAATGCCTGCACGCGCCGTCGGCAGCGTGGCCCCGAGCGCACGCTGGGTGATGTATTGATTGCAGCCCCAGTAGCTGATGTTTGCCACCCACATGCCACCGAGCACGACACTGAGGCCCGGCAGATCCACGTAATGCGGATGCCCCTTTGGCGAGATCATGTGGAAGTGCGTTGGTGCTTGTTCCTTCAGTAACGCAAGGCCAGCGAGCACACCGCTTTGACCAAATTCATGCGCCACCATGTTGAGCGCCAGCCAGCTGGTGGCGATTCCGCCCAGCACCAGCACGCAGACCTGAATCACATCCGTGTAACCAATCACTTTCATGCCGCCCAGCGTGATGACGAGCGCGAACACCGCGAGGAACATCACACACGCCGCGAACGAGAAACCGGACATGCTTTCCACCGTCAGCGCGCCTAGATAAAGGATGCTGGTGAGATTCACGAACACATACACCAGCAGCCAAAACACCGCCATGATCGTGGCCACGAGCGGACCATAACGCTCAGTCAAAAACTGCGGCATGGTGAAGATCCGCCCCTTGATATAGCCAGGCATCAAGAACATCGCCACGAGCACAAGTGTAGCCGCTCCGATCCACTCATAGCCAGCGATGGCCATCCCCAGCGCAAAGCCTGAACCCGACATACCGATGAACTGCTCCGCTGAGATATTCGATGCGATGATCGAGGCACCAATGGCCCACCACGTCAGCGAACCTTCTGCGAGGAAGAAGTCCGCTGACGATGCTGTGACGCTCCGCTTCCTGCGGTAGATCCAAAAGCCGTAGAGAGCGACAATGGCGAAGTAGCCAAGGAAGATAAGGTAGTCAGCGGTGTGCATGGTTGGGAATGAAAACCGGAGTTTAAGAGAGAGACATCACACGCGGCCCAGCGGCGGCGCGCGTGACAAACATCTCGGCATCCACGCCTTGGTGTTTCCGATAGGCCTGACGAAACTCCGCCATGATCTGCGGCGAACGCGCTGTCTCGATCAACGCAACGACGCAGCCGCCAAAGCCACCGCCTGTCATGCGGCAGCCATGCACACCCGGTATCGTGTGGGCAATCTCCACCAACGCGTCCAGCTCCGCGCAACTCACCTCGAAGTCATCTCGCAGTGAATCGTGACTTCCATACATCGCAGCACCCGCCGTGCGCCAATCGGATTGTTCAAGAGCCGCGACAAAGGTCATCGTGCGCTCGTGTTCGGTGATCACATGCCGCGCACGCTTCTGCTCAACAAGTGGCAAAGCCGTTAGCATTGTTTTCCAATCGCCATCCGATGCTTGACGCAGTGAACTCACATCAAGCAGTTTTGCCGCGGACTCACACTGCGCTCGACGCTGCGAATACTCGCTGCCAGCAAGGCTGTGTTTAACTCCACTGTTGATGATGAGAACACTCACTTCTCCACAAAGCATCGGCACGTGGCGCATCGACCGATCACGACAGTCCAGCAGCAAGGCGTGCCCTGCTTTGGCAAAAGTCACCGCAAACTGATCCATGATGCCACAGGGCACCCGGGCAAACTCGTGCTCCGCGCGCTGGCACAGCAAAGCTTTATCCTCAAAGGCCAACGACCTCCCGCAAAGTGTCTCAATCAGAGTCGCTATTGCCAACTCAAGCGCTGCACTGCTGCTCAAGCCACCACCGCTCGGCAACGTGGCCGAAATCAATGCATCAAATCCGGGGATCTCCCAGCCGAGTCGTTGATATCCCGCCAGCACGCCCGCCGGATAGCAGGCCCAGTCCTTGCCCCCAGTAACAAGCACTCGACTCAGATCGAAAGTCACCGCATCGCTTGCACACTCGGATTGCAATACGGCCAGCCGATCCTGTCTCGGGCTCACAGTGATCTGAATGCTCAGATCAATCGCCATCGGCAGCACCAAGCCGTCATTATAGTCCGTGTGCTCACCAATCAGATTCACACGGCCCGGTGCCACCACGGTGAATCCCGTGGCGCGGCTGGTTGATGCTGGTGATGTGTCGCGCTGAAGTAACATGAGCATTGTTGGATGACTGTTCATTGAACGTCTTTACAGCGTAAAACCAAGGAGGTATCCGGGCAACTTTGGAAGAAATCCGGTCGAAGGGTTCCAATGATGTGCGAGGCTGGAATCTAAACCATGCCGAAGCCCCGCAAGCCCAAATCAATCCCCGCCGGCAGTCCGCCGCATGTCGCCTTGCTCGTCGAGACCTCCCTCGCCAGCGGACGCGACATCCTACAAGGTATTGCCCGCTATGTGCGAGAGAACGGGCCGTGGCTGCTCTATCACCAAGTCCGCAGCCTTGAAGACAAGCCGCCAGCGTGGCTCAAGGGCTGGAAAGGCCACGGTATCATCGCACGAGTGCAAACCCGCGCCATGGCCCGCGCCATCGCGCAGACCGGGCTGCCCGTCGTCGATGTGCTCGGCGTCATCGAAGACAACGGCTTTCCGCTCGTGCACGTGGACAACGAAGCCATCGGCACCCTAGCCGCCAACCATTTGCTGGAGCGCGGCCTGCGCCACTTCGCCTATCTCGGCATTCGCGGAGAAAACTGGTCCGAAGCCCGCCAGCAGGCCTTCAGCCAAGCCGTGTCAAAGCACGGCTGCACCGTCACCGTTCGCAACGAACCGCGCCATGAACTGGACGATGAATCATGGGAGGCGCATCAAACCAAACTTGCACACTGGCTCTCCAGCTTGCCGCGTCCCACCGGCATCATGGTGTGCAGCGACCAGCGCGGCAGCCAGCTCCTTGATGCCTGCCGCCGAGCCAATCTCCGCGTGCCCGAAGAAGTCGCCGTCATCGGCGTCGATAACGACGAACCGCTGTGCAACGTCTGCAACCCGCCGCTGACCAGTGTCCTGCCCGGCCACACACAAACCGGCTATGCCGCCGCCGCATTGTTGGACCGCCTCATGCGCGGAGCCAAAGTTCCGCAGAAGCCCACGCTCGTCCCACCCGTGAAGATCATCACCCGCCACTCCACCGACACCATCGCCGTCGAGGATGAGGCCGTCGGCCGCACCCTGTGCATCATCCGCGAGCACGCCAGCAATCGCATGCGCATCGACGACATCGCCGCTAAAATCGGCATCTCCCGCAGCGTCCTCCAGCGGCGCTTCCTCGCCTCACTGGGTCGCACCATCAACGAAGAACTCATTCATCATCGACTCAAAGTCGCGCAGCATCTCCTGCTCGAAACCAAACTATCCCTCCCCGAAATCGCCGAACGCGCCGGATTTCAACACGCCGAATACATGGCCAGCGTCTTCCGTTCCCGTCTCAGCCTCTCTCCCGCTGGATTCAGGCGGCAAAACAAGTAGTCGAGCCTGCTCATTTGATCATTTTGGATTCAAAGACCTCCAGTGGCACAACTCGCGGTGAGCCCAGGCTTCACGGACGTCGGGTTTGGATTTGCCGATGGATTCCCGGCTGATGCCACGCTCACGGGCCAGGGTGGACGTTGCTCAAACCCATCGCTTCCCGGAGTTCCTGCTAGCGCCTCGGCAGCCGCTCGCGGATGCGCTCGGCGTTGTCGTGGCGTCGTGGTTGTCCGGCGCGGTGGGCATGAGAGAGGCAGCTTGATTCGTTCATTTCATCGCCACCTTTGCGCTGAGCGGCACGAAGTATTCGAAGTAGCCGAGCATCATTTCATCGACGGTTTGGCTGCCCCATTTGACGAGCTTCGTCGAGTCGGAGTTGGCTTTGTTTTCGGCGCTGTTGTCATAGACAGCGGTGATGGTGAGGGTGCTGCCGCGTGGGATGAGCTTGGGCTGTTTGTAGTCGTAGCGGAGCTGCCAGTTGAAGTCGTAGCGCGGGATGTCGAGCAGGGTTTCGGTTTTGCCGTCGGCGTAGGTGACTTCGTATTTGAAGGCCTTCCCACGAATGTGCATGTGCGCCATGTAGCCGGTGATGGGGATGTCGAAGGGCACGCGGCGGGTCGATGTCTCGACGTGGTGCGAGGCTCCGGGCGGGATGGAGATTTTAGGGTTCGAGAGGGCGAGCGTCTTCACTTCATACTGCGGCGCGGTCTTGGCAAAGACGAGACCCATGCGCAGGCGTTCCTTTTTGGCCTTGCCGCTTGGCGTGTAGTGAATCTGGAAGCTGACGCGTGCTCCGGCGGGGATTTTGCGGGCGAAACCTTCGGGATACACACAAGCGCCGTTGCCGGGTACATAGATGGCCCAATAACCGCCTGCGCCTTCCTCGCGGTCGCGGGCATCGCTGCCTTTTTCATGCACCTGGACGATGACGTGATGCACCACGTCTCGAGCACTCGGCAGGATTTCATACGCGGCGACCCATTTGTCCTCGGCGATGTCGGTTTCGACGACATCGAAGGCGTAAGGCATGAAACCGTCGGCCTTGATGTCGTAGGCACGGCTCAGCGGGATGATGAAGTCGGGCGTGCCGATGCTCCATTCGGCGGGGTAAGTGCGTTTCGCGGGTGCCTCGGCCACGTTGCCAAGCGGTCGGTCGCTGGACTCGATCCACGCGAGCAGATCGGTTTTGTCCTTGGCGGAGAGGGAGCAATCATTGGCCCAGGGATTCGTCGTGGCGTCTTTGTCCAACGCAGCGAACCACGGCGGCATGGTGCCTTCGGAAATGACGCGCTTGATGACCTTGGCGCGGTCTTTGACTTCCTCAATGTCGTCGAGCGCGAAGGGCGCGATGCCGCCGTCGCGATGGCAGGTGACGCAGTTCTGCTGAAGGATGCGGGCGACATCGCGATGATAGGTCACGGGGGATGCGGAGGCGGATTTGGCAGCGTCGCCGAGATCGAGTTCGCAACCCGGCGCGGCAGTCGCGGCGATGTGCGACGACTCGTTCTTCACGAACGCGGCGATGGCATCATGCAGGTAGCGATGCTTTGGCGCGTCGAGGTTGTAGTTGATGCCATACTGATCATCGAAGGCACCGCGATATATAAGTGTGCGGGCGGCATCGAGCAGGAAGACTTCCGTGGTGGTGCGAGCCTGAAGCGCGGCGGTGAGGGTCTTTTCTTTGTCATGGATGTAAGGCGAGGTGAGGCCGTGCTCGGCGAGCTGCGCTTTGATTTCATCCGCTGTCTCGCTAGCAAACGGATTCACCAGCAGCAGCGCGAGGCCTTTGCCCGCGAGTTCCTTTTCCAGCTTCGCCACGCTGGGGATGTAGCGCTTGCTCACCGGGCAGGTGGCGCTGGTCATGATGATGACGATGCCTTTGCTGGTCTTCAACTCGCTCAAGCGATGCGCCTTGCCCGCGAGATCCGTGAACGGCGCATCCACAATCATGCGCCCGATGCCGACATCGCCCGCTTTGAGGATTTCCGGGCCGCTGGTGACTTTCTTCATGTCCTCCGGCGAGATCGCTGGTGCCGCCGCAGGCATCCCGCGACCACCGCCCGCGCCGCCGCGTGCCACGATCTTCTTTACCATCGCCAGCTCTTCCGCGTCGATCACGCCATCGGCATTCGAGTCCACACGATTGAACCACTGCGCCCCGGCGGATTCCTCGCGCGTGATTTTGCCGTCCGCATTCACGTCGAACTGCTTCACCATCGCGTCGATCTGACTGACAGCGGGTGAAGGCGGCGGAGTGGTGCCCGGAGTCGTGGTCGGCGCAGTTTTGCCGGAGACCTTGTTGTATTCCTCCAGCGAGATCGCTCCGTCCTTGTCGAGATCGAAACGGGCAAAAGCCTGCGGGCTAGCCAGCTCATCGGTGGTCACTTTGCTGTCGCTGTTCTTGTCGTAGCCGGAGAAAACCGCGTCAGCGGGCGCCGTGGTGGCTGGTTTAGTGCCAGAAGGTGTTTCACCAGGCTTGGCTGGCGTGGTGGGAATTGTCGTTGGCTTCATGCCGCCCGCAACTTGCGTGTATTCCTCCAAAGTGATCGCGCCATCCTTGTTCACGTCGAATCGCTCAAAGGCCTGCGCGTTTGGCAGTTCCTCCGAAGTGACTTTGCCATCGGTGTTCTTGTCAAAGCGCTGAAAGACGCCGCCGCTGGGCGATTGAGCAGAGGCGATAGAGAAGCCCGCAAAGGCGAGGAGGAGAGTGAGGGACGTTTTCATTGCTTGGCTGGAGTGTTGGAGTTCGCAGCGCGGCGGCTGACGCGTTCTTGATTGGTCTGGCGGATGATTTCGCGCTGCTCGGGTGTGAGCTGCTTCCACATGTCGAGGCCGTGGCGCTTGAAGGCATCCGTCACCTTTTGCGCGGACTCCTGCTGGATGGCGTTGAAGTCGGAAAGCAGACGGTCGTAGCTTTGGCGGAGAGCGGCTTGCTG
Source organism: Prosthecobacter sp. (assembly GCF_046154365.1). Classification (GTDB taxonomy): domain Bacteria; phylum Verrucomicrobiota; class Verrucomicrobiia; order Verrucomicrobiales; family Verrucomicrobiaceae; genus Prosthecobacter. The sequence continues at coordinate 51,475 of NZ_JBJXFV010000026.1, read as the reverse complement.
CTCGGGCGTGGCATCGATTCGTGCAAAGTCCTGCGCCATGCGATGCTCGATCCAGCGTCGGGTCCATTCCTCGCTGCGCGTCCATGCGGGACGACCTGAGTTCACGCGGGCGGACATGGCGTAGCCGCAGAGGCCGCCGAGGCCGAAGAGCACGATGAGGCTGACGATGATTTGGGTGAGGAGTTTCGTTTTCATGGTGCGTCAGGGAGATGGGTTTCAATCATGAGTTGGGCGAGGAAGGCAGGTTCTGACTCCGCATCGACATCGGCGGCGAACTCCTCCCGCTGCGGCCACACGAGCCACGAGGCGGTGATCAAACCGACTGCGAGCGCGGCAAAGGAAGCCCGAGCCCAGAGCCGAAGCGCGAAGATCGACGGCTCCTCTCCGCGAGCTTCACCCGGAGCGAAGAGGGTGAACCAACTCGCGGCCCACGCACGCATCTGCGCCACGAACGATGGCTGCGGCGTGCGCACGATCACCGATGATGCCGCGAGAGACTGCGGCAAAGCCGCATCGAGAAACCAATCACGCCGCAAGGCCCCCCGCGCCTCCGGTTGGGCGAGTGCAGCAGTCAAAGCACGCATTTCCTCGGTGGTGAGCGAGTCTTCGCGCCAGCGGTGTAGCAAGTTTTGGAGTTCAGGATTCATGAGATCAGATCGTTTGGGAAAGTTTGCGCTCCACGCAGTCGGTGAGGGCCTGCCGCAGGCGGTAGAGCGACTTCGTCACCGCATCGAAGGACTGGCCGGTGGTCCGAGCGACCTCCTCGACTGATTTTCGTCCTTCGTAGCGCAGCGAAAGCATGTGGCGTGACTTCTCCGGCAGCGCGGCCACGCAATCATCCAGCGCCTGCTGCCGTCGCTGCCATTCGTCATCCGCGTCTTGGTCCGCTTCCGAGAATGCCGTCTCCACCTGCGCCAGAAACGCCTCCATCACCTCGCTATCGGCCACGACCTTCGCTGTCTGCTGCGTGCGCCAGTGCTTCAAAATCAGATTCCGGGCCACACCGCGACACCACGCAGGCTGATTCTCGATGGCGGTGCCCTTTTCCACCTCCACCGCCAACCGCACCCACACCTCCTGAATCACATCCTCCGCCGCATGCGCATCCCGCAACAGCCCGCTCACAAACGCGCCGAGCCGATGCCGGTCATGGATAAACTCGGCAGCCGCACGCTGGATGATTTCGGATTCACGGGACATTCAAAGGGATGTTCCATGAACCCGCGAAAGGTGGACAAAGTTTTTTTCGGAGATGTGGTCGGTCGCCACCAAGGGTGCATGATTGAAGGACTATAACTCCCAACGAAAGGAAAAGCTCCCTTCAGGGCAGAAGAGCTCGTTTTCACGCGGACAAGCAAATGTGAGTGTCCCGAAGGCCGCGCAGGGCTTCGGTGCGTTTGGGCAGTTCGGCGAGGTTTCCGTCTTTCAGGGACTCGGTGAACGCGTTGAACAGGCTCCAGACGCTACGGGCCTCAAAGCCATCACGACGAGGTTCTCGCCATTTATGAGGCACCTCCATTATCAAACGGTTGGAGCACAGGTTTTCCTCCGAACCCGTGCCCCCGCGTGGCCGGTGACGGAGGCTGGGCAAGTCCTCGTGGAAAGGCGGGGAGGAACTGGCCCAGCCTCCGGCATCGGTGACGCGGCCAAGGCTGGCCGGGGCAACGGCTGGTCTGCCATTCGGACGACGCAGGAGCCGATGCCAGACGGGCCGTTGGCGGTGGGGGAGGATTAACGTGCATGGGTGAACGCTGCCAGTGCGGGGTGAGAGGCGGAGCCTGTGGTGGGCTGGCAGCGTTCACTGATGCACCTCGGAGAGAGGCGGAGTGAGCCGGATTGAAGATCGAGCGAACTGGGGAAGGTCGAAAGTGAGGGGCGTTGCGGGGAAACCTCCCCGCTCGAAGGGGTAGCGGCGCTCAGTAGCCGTGGGGGGAAGGCTTGCCCCGCCTACTTGACGAGTTTGAATGTGGTGCCCGTGTTCGACTCGATCATTCCATTTTGGGTGAACTGGAAGATGAACTCAGTGCCAACCAATGCAGCCGCGCTTCGCTCACACAGACGAACAAATGCCGGGGTGCCCATGGTTCTATGCCAGCCTTGGGAGCCGACATAGATGCGAGCACCCTGCCGGTTGGGAAGCACGCCTCCATTGCCTTCATAGATGGCACGGCAAACATTAAGGACTTTCCCATCTGGTGAGAGTTCACGATACGTCCGATGCCAGGTGACGGCTCCTGCGAAACTGATCTGATCGGTGAACTCGATTTGTCCGAGGTCCTTGGCACGAGTGACTGCAACGAAGCAAGGCTTGGGAACGCTGATTGGCACGGCCTGTGGTTGCTGCACGGCACCCGCAGCCGGAGCCTTCGGTGGCTGCTTGCTGTTCGTCACATCATAGACCTTGGCCCGTTGCGACATGATGGAGAGCGTTTTTTCAGCCTCTTTCAGCCGCAGCGTCAGGTCTGCATGCCCCTTGTGCCATTCACCAGCTCCGTTCTCGTTGTAGAACTCGATCGTGTATTCCGCCTGCCAAAGTCCGCCTGCTTGGACGATTCGGATCTCACCAACGATCTTTTCGCTGCCGACCGGCCACTTGGCTCGATGCGCTTGCTCGTCGGCACCTATCGCATCTCTCGTCAGCAAGCCCTTGTCGAGGAAGTCCACCACCGTTTCATAGTCTGCGATCATGCCTTGAAGATCGCCTTTTGAGGCTTTGGCATGATGCTCAGAGACAAACGCCTTCACATCACTTGCCGAGATGGCTGGGGGAGGAGGCGGCGCGGGAGGCTGAGGTGGCGGTGCGACCTCTGTCACTTTCTGAGGAGGGGGCGCGTGAGGCTTCTCGATGGCCTTGGTCACAACCATCACCGAAGTGCCTTGGGTTAAGTCCAAAAGTTGCGGAGTATGAAGTTCGGGAAGTTTGTCCGGGAGCGGTGAGCTTGCCGGTTTGATCGTGGCCCACCATTGACGCGTGCTGTCAGGTTTCCACTCGGACATCTTGCCCGGTTCCCAATAGTGAAGGCTTGAGGCCACATCACTTGGCTGGACGTTGCCATCGTGGGTCTGAACGACGAAAACACCCCGGCGTCCTTTCCATTCCAGCAAGCGGACGAGCGCACGCAAATGATCGTAGTCCGGCCCCACGACTCGATCATTGAGCGGATTTTTCAGGGGGGCGTAGATCATCAGACAGAGCTGCTTTTCTTTGACTTGAGTGCTCCACCCCGTGTTTTCAATCTCATCGACTGGCAAAGGCATCTCCACCTCAAACACGAGGTCAGGGCAGGTTGTTAGCTTCATGAAAGTCACGTCGATCTTTCCATTCATGAGGCGCATCAGCTTCGATCCATCATTTGAGCAAAGAATTTTGTCACCTTCATCCACGCCGAAAGACTTGAGACCAAAGGCGAGGGGCAGGCTGGGGTGAGTGAAGGCACAGACGCTCTGGCCGGACAACTGCCAGGGGCCGTCCGGTTCGCGGCGCGACGGCGGAACCGCCGATGTGATCAGGGTGCGCACTCCGAGCTTCCAATGTGTCTGTCCCGGCCAAGGCTCCCTCGGGCCTTCCTTCCAAAGCCTTTTGCTGATGTCGTCGAGCTTCTTGTATCCCGCCGACTCTTCTAATGGCTGCAGCACGAGCTTGTCGAGATCGAAAACCAGAGGGGCTTCATCATCAGGGAAAAAGGCGAGTTCTCCATCCTGCCACCAGTGGAGATCACCTCCCGGCATGTCTCTTCCAGGCGGACGCGGTAACTCGATGGCCTTGCTTTCGCCAATGCGCACAATCCACACACGGCGCGACTTTCCTTCGCCAATGGTGCAGGCGATGGATTTTTGGTCTGGAGCCCAGGCTAGATTCCCATGTGGAAATGAAGGAACCGGAATGGAAGCAGTTTTGGTGAATCGATGAAGGTCGAAAATGCCTATCGCAGGCTGCGATCCAGCCGCATCTCCAAAGGCGAGCATCACGTCGTCCGGCGAGAGGGCAACGGGGCAATCCCTCTGAACTTGAGGGATGACTTTGGTGAAGTCCGGTTGGATTTCGCCGATCTTGGCGGACTTGATGTCTTTGGGCGGATCATAACGAAACGGCGGAGGGGCAGGTGGAGGTGGAGCGATGGAAGGTGCTGCGACCACAGGAGGCGGGTCAATCACCGGTGCTCGACCAAGGAATGAGATGGGAGACGCCAAAAGGAGGGCCGCCAGTCCGGTGACGCCCACTTTGACCCATCGCAGCCAGGGAAAGGTAGCTGGCACCTCATCAGCTGAAGCCGTCGCCCAATTCTTGAGCGCCACCTGACCGCCGATCAATCCTCCGACAAAGCCACACAGCACGCTCGGAAGCAGGGATGCGAGGCTGACTGCAAAGACAAGCCACATGCGCGACCGTAGCGCTCGATCCAGCGCGGCGCAGCTCGCCCCGCTGGCGTCCCACGTTGCCAACGAGGTAAGGACGGCTCCAGCCCAGAGCGCGCAGAAGACACCCGCCTGAATGCCGAGACGGCCCGCCTCGCCCGGTGCGTGAAATCGCGACGTGAACTACTTTCGGGCAAGAATCACGGTCACCAGCGCCGAGATCACCGACAGCGCCAATATCAAAACGAGTTGAAGCTGAGTGCCGGCTATGAACTCTGGTATGGTCACGATGAAACTTCTCCAGAGCGCCACCGAAAGCCCAGTGACTGCACCCGTGATGAGTGCAATCAGAGAGGCTTTGTCCGTGATGAGAGAGGGGCCTGAATCCTTCGCGGGTCGATGACTATCACACGGCTGCCAGTCCGACAACCGGAGTGTCAGCCACCAGTTGCTGCACTTTTGCGAGCATGGCCGGGGAAGGTTCCGCCACGCCGTGCTCCCATTCGCGGACATCTTTAGCGATGACCTGAATCCTCCGGCCAAAAGCAAACTGGCTCAACCCCATGATCCTCCGGGCCATCAAGACTTGGTCAGCCGGGGTCTGAACCGCACCTGGATACGAGCCAAGGAAACCGATGAGGCGGGGCCAAAAGGAGGCTGTCGGAGCTACCTCGTCACGTTCCCAGCGTTCATAATGTTCGCGCAAAGTGTTCAATCGTTCAGCGGTCTGCGCTTGGGTCAAATTCAAGACCAGCCTTCGAGACCGCAAATGCTGCCCCAAGGTTACCGGCCTGATTTTGAACCCCTTCTGCACAAGCTTTCGCAACCTGACGGCCATTCTGGAGGCCTTGAGGGTGAAGTAGCAAAATGGCAAAATAGGGTGATACTTACTTCGCGTAAAGTCGCGCGCTCGTATCCTTTTTGAGAAAGGCTGAAACAGGCTGTAAAAAGCCTGGGAGGATCAATTCAGGCCGGATGTCTGCCAACGGTCGCATGACAAAGTTGCGCAGATGCATGCGTGGATGCGGTAGGATCAGATCGGGGTTGGTGCTGATGACTTCATCCGCATAGAGCAGATCGAGATCAAGCGTGCGCGGTGAGTTGCGTTCACGTTGCGCCGGGCGTCCTAAGGCGAGTTCGACGGCCTTGAGATGCGCGTGAAGCTCACTGGGAGTGCAGGCGGCTTCGACTTCGATGACGTTGTTCAAGAACGCCTGCGTGCCGGGGGCGCAATCGACGGGATCGGTTTCGTAGATCGGGGAGCTGGCGGCGAGTTTGATGCCAGGAACGCTGGCGAGCAGCAACTCAATGCCGCGTTGCATATTCGCGGCGCGATCACCGAGATTCGAACCGAGAGCGATGCCGAAACGCATGGCGATGCGGTTATTTCAAACCGAGCACGTCCTGCATGTCATAGAGACCTGCGGGTTTGCCGACGAGCCAGCGGGCGGCACGGACGGAACCGTTGGCGAAGGTGTCGCGGGAGCTGGCTTTGTGAGTGAGTTCGACGCGTTCGCCGACGTTGGCGAAGATGACGGTGTGATCACCCACGACATCGCCGCCGCGAATGGCGTGAACGCCGATTTCCTTCGGCGTGCGGGCTCCTACGTCGCCGAAGCGGCCGTGGCGGCAGTCCTGGTCGTATTCGAGGCCGCGCACGTCGGCGAGGATTTCGACGAGTGTGCGGGCGGTGCCGCTGGGGGAGTCTTTCTTCATGCGGTGATGCATTTCGATGACTTCGAGGTCGAAATCGGGGCCGAGCAACTCGGTGGCCTTGCGGGTGAGCCAGAACAAGGTGTTCACACCGACGCTGTAGTTGGAGGCGAAGACGATGGGCAGTGTTTTCGATGCTGCGCGGATGGCGGCGAGTTGGTCGTTGGTGTGGCCGGTGGTGCCGATGATCATGCTTTTCTGCTGCTTGAGGCATTCGCCGAGCAGTTCATCGCAAAAATGGTGCGAGGTGAAGTCGATGACGGTGTCGCACTTGGCGAGGGCATCAGGCAGCGTGTCGCCCAGGTCGATGCTGGCACCCACGGCGACGCCTTGCGTTTCGGCGGCACGCAGGATGGCCTGGCCCATGCGGCCTTTGCTGCCGGTGATAAGAAGTTTGAGTTCGGACATGCGCTGGCGATAAAACGGGAGCGGGGATTATGCAAGCTGGGGCTGGACGCTGTGCAGCGGATCGAGCAGCAGCATTTCATCGAAGGTTTTGTTCGGCGAACGCGCTGCCGGGGGCCAGAACTGGCCGTTGCGGATGCGTTTCACGGCTTCGGCGGCGCAATTGAGGGCGGACTCGATCAGCGCTTCATCAAAGCCGTTCCATTCGAGAATGGCGGTGTCCTGGATGCTCTTGGGCAGCGCGAAGTAGGCGACGCGGCTCACGTTTTGGCCGCGCTGGCGCATGGCGGCGGCGTACAGCGGCAGTTGCAGGTCCAGCCACAGGGCACGCTTGCCTTCTGGCAGGTCGAAACACTTCCATTCATCGGCTTCGGTGAGCTTGGTGCGCGCTGTGATGGCCTTGAAGTGAGTTTTGTGCGGTTCATTCGCTTTGTCGGAGCTTTTGAAATCGACAATGCGCAGACTGCCGTCGGCGTGGCGCTCAACGCGGTCGATGCGGCCCGACAAACGAGCTTCGGCGATGAGGAATGGCGTGGAATCATCCTTTGTGCCGATTTGCAGCTCAGCTTCGATGCTTTGCCAGCCTTGCTGGCGATTGGTGGCCTCAATCGTCGCTGCATGACGCAGGCGCTGAAGAATGCTGTCCAATTGCAGCGTGATCAGCGGAGCCGGGCGCTGGCCGAACTGCGCGTGAACATAGTCGCGTGCTGCGGCTTCGAGGAAGTCGGCGATCTTTGCCGGATGCGTGCTGTCGCGCATGTCGGAGTCCTGAAACAGGCGATGAAACGCGTGGTGGATGATCTGGCCGAACTCGGCGGCATCCAGTTCACGCTTTTGAGTTTCGACGGCACTCATGCGTTTGGCATGCGTGAGATAGTAGCGGAACGGGCAGCTCAAGTAGTCGCGCAGGCGTGACGGCGAGATGGTTTCGAGCGGCTTGGTGAGCCAGTCGGGCTTCAAGGTCCAGGCGAGTGTGCGTGGTGGCTCAGCCTCGGACTGCTGGTCTTCTTCTTTGGGGAACAGATGTGCGACACGTTGCGGCAATGTCTTGTCGTCGCAGAGAAATAAGAGCCGTGAAGGACGCAGGGCGTCGCCATCTTCGCTCCACTGGCCGCAGAGAAGCTGCAGGCTGTCGTTGCGGCGTTGATGCGAAAGCGCGGCGAGGATGAAGGCATCACGCGCGAAGCGGGTGTTTTGGCACGGGAGGTTTAAAGCCTCACGCAAACCGTCGGGCAGAAACGGATGGCTGATGAAAATGCCGGGCACGTTTTCTTCATTCAAACCCGTGACGATGAGATTGGGCGACTTTTCCCAGAGCAGTTCGAGCCAGCCTTGCAGCACGAGGTCGATGTCGCCACGCGGCTCGGCGAGTCGGCTTTGCGACAGGCATTCGAGCGAGAGCGTGAAGGCGTCCTCGGCTTTGGGCTGCAAACCGAAGCGTTTGGCCTCGCTTTCGAGTTCTTCGGTGATGCGCAGCCATTCGGCGGCGAGTTCGGTGCGTTCGCGATGTCCGGGGGCTTCGGGAAGGAAGGTGCGTTCGCCGAGCAGCTTCAAGATGAGCGTGCGGGCCGCTTTGGCAGGCGGCAGGCGACGCAGTTGGTTCAACAGGTCGAGCGTGGTCTTGATGACGGCATGCAGGACGGGAAAATCAACGAGCGGCAGTTCCTGGGCATGCGCGAGCGTGACGGGAAGGTGATTGCTGGCGAAGTCATCGGCCTCCCGCAGCAAGGCGGCGGTGCTTTCATTCTTGGGAGCGATGGCGTTACGAAATTCTTCGATGCGCAGCAGTGCGGCGAAGGCACGCCATGAGCCGGAGCCGAGCAGAACGCGGAAACAATCGAGGACATGCCACAAGCCTTCGCGTTGAACCGGAATGCCGCCGGGTTCAAAGCTGCGCGTGTCTTCGAGCGTGAGTTTTTCCAATATGAGACTCCCGACTTCAGCATCGCACACACCGAGGGCGGTTTTACCCTGTGGCACGAGTGCGCGCATGAGATCGAGCGCTTTGGCTGCTTGCGACGAAGGATCGCGGGTGACGTGGATTTGCGGGTTTTCGATGGGCAGGCTGACATCCGCGTCTTCACCCCAAGACGAGGGCAGGGGACGCCCGCAATGGTCAAAGGTGTGCGCCATCGACTGCGGCGCATGAACGGCGATGGTGACCTGCAAGTCGTGTTCGGCACAACCCATGATCCAATGGTCGAGCAGCGGCGGCAAATCGGGTGAGGCGAGCACGACGATCCGCTGCACGCCTTCGGGCAGCACCGGTGCGCGGGCATGGCGGCGTTTGAGCGCCTGAGCATCGGCGATCTTGGCTTGCGCGAGTTCATCGAAATACGCGCGCTCGATTTTCGCCAGATCGTGCCAGCGTGCGGCATCGCGTTGAATCGCGGGCAGGGTGGCGGTGTCGGCGAAGGTGAGGCCGCCGGTGCCGAGCAGCATTTTCAATTCGGCGAGCATGCGCGCCGTTTCGGCCTGCCAGGACCAACCGCGTTCGGCAGGCAGCGTGGGAAACAAAGCCTGGAGTGAATCGAGCGCGACGCGTTCGAGCGCACGCTGCCAAGCCATCTGTGATTGCAGCGGTGTGGCGGCTTCAAAACGGCGGCTTTGCGGCAGCAGGGCTTGTTCGGGCAGCCAAAGATGCGGCACGATGGCAGCGGTGCCGCTGGTGTTGGTCGTTTGCGCCAGCGCTTCGCGCAAACGACGGCCCGCTTCGCCGTTGGGAACGAGAATGAGCGTGTCGCTGAGGTCGAGGGCGCGGGTTTGATCCCAACCCTGGCACAGAAAGTCCACAGCTCGTTCAAGGACCGGAGCGTCCCAGTTCCAGAAGAGGCGTTGGATGGTGTTGCTCATGCGCTTTCGAGTTTGATCAGGATGTCGGCGACGATCTGCTCGGGCGATTGATCAATGGAGACGCGGATCACATCCGGCGTCGGGTCCAAAGTCGCGAGCTGGCTCGTTAGCAGGCTCGGTGGCATGAAGTGGCCTTTGCGTGCGGCTAGGCGTGAGGCGATGAGTTCGTGGGTGCCGTCGAGCAGCACGAAGCGCAGCGTTGGATCGGCATCGTGAGCGCGAAGTTTGTCGCGGTAGATGGGTTTGAGGGCGGAACAGGCGAGAACGTAGATCGGCGTGAGGTGGCGCATGTCCTCGATGCGCTGGCGCAGCGTGGCATACCAGGGCCAGCGGTCATCGTCGGTGAGCGGGGTGCCGGTGGACATCTTGGCTTTGTTGGAAAGCGGGTGGAAATCGTCGCCATCCTCGAAGACGCCGTCGAGTTTCGCCGCGAGCAGATTGCCGATGAGCGACTTGCCGGAACCGGAGACGCCCATGACGATGATGGTTTTTAAATCAGAGTTCAGCATGATGCGGGAGAGGGGTGGTGAGGCTTGACGTGTTCCAATCGTTCATGGAGGATGCACGGCACCACTATGAAACGCCTGATCTTGCCCGCAGTCCTGCTGTTTGGAGTCGCTTTTGCCGCTGATGAAGTTAAACCGGCCGCAGAGGCGCCGAAGGAGATCGTGCTGTTCAACGGCAAGTCGCTCGACGACTGGGAGAGCGTCGATGTCGGCGGCAGTGGGGTGGTGGAGTTGGAGGGCGGGCTGATGATCATCAATCAGGGGGAGAACGTGAGCGGTGCCATTTACAAGAAGGCTGCCGCCTTGCCAATGACCAACTACGAGATCACGCTGGAAGCGAAGCGGCTGCAGGGCGTCGATTTCTTCGTCGGCCTCACGTTCCCCGTCGGTGATCTCAAACACTGCGCCACGCTCATTTGCGGCGGCTGGGGTGGCAGCGTGACGGGTATTTCATCCATCGACGGCTTCGACGCCTCCGACAACAACACCTCCAGCTATCAGCGTTACAAGGATGACGAGTGGTATGCCTTCAAACTGCGCGTGACGCCGAAAAACCTCAGCGTCTGGCTGGGGGACAAGCAGATCATTGATGAAGACATCGAGGGCAAAAAGATCGCCGTGCGCCCCGGCCCCATGGAAAGCTACCTGCCGCTCTCGCTGACGACTTTCAACACCACCGCTGCGATCCGTAACATCAAGCTCACTCCCATCACGGAGAAGAAGTGAGCATGCGATCACATGCCGGGTCACTGCGGTTCACGCTATGCCCAGCGTTGCATTCTTCGCGGCAGCGTCCTGGAGTGCTCCAGCCCTCTGGAGCTTTGCGCAGGCCTGTGGACGCTCAAAAGCGCCGGAGGGCCGGCGCACTCCAAGACGCTGCCGCGTTCAGCGTACTCGAATCGTGGCTTCGCCTGCTGGCTGTCGTGGCCTGCGGTGCCTTGATGTCGTGCAGTTCGGTGCTGCGCACGCAGGTTTCACGCGAGGAGACCGTCCTGACCGAACGCGAGAAGCGGCACATGGCCGGGCTGCTGGATGACATGGCCGCCGGCTGGGATGGCATGCAGCGGGGCAGGATCGCCGAACGGCGGCAGGCGGAGGATCGTTATGAGCACGCACTCACGGCGTTCCTGCGTGAGTGGGACCATCATCAAAGTCCGCGCTACTGGCAGACCGGCACCGTGTTTGCCTCGAAGCAGCAGAGTTTCCAAATTGATTTCGATCCGGTGGCGAACCAGCAGCGCGAAGTGCCGCCGGCACAGATCGACCAGCTCATTCTGCCGACGCGGTTGAAGCTGCAAATAGGCAATACGCAAGCCGGGCGTCCTGGCATTGGCGTGCCGCTTGTCGGTCACATCCGCCGCACCAGTGCGGTTAAAAAGGAGCAGCCGTTTCTGCCGCCGAACGGCGGCAATCTCACGCTCACCGCCGTGATGGAGTTGGACGAGCGTTCCGGCGGCGCTCCACGGCGCTGTCGGCTGCATCTTCACAACACGTTGAACGTTGCCACCGTGCAGGTGCGTCATGATGAGCGCCAGTTGGCCGCAAACTTCACCGCGTCCAAGCAGCTCGCTCTCTCCCGGGCCACACTCCTCCCGTTCACCCTCCTCGGCATGTTCTACCCCGAATGCATCCAAGGCACCAGCCAGCTCTACTGCATGGACGTGTATGATCCGCAGCGCATTCCGGTCGTGTTTGTGCATGGCCTGCTGTCCAATCCCCACATCTGGTTGAACGCCGTCAATGCCATCAACGCCGATCCTGAGCTGCGGGCCGCGTATCAGCCCTGGTATTTCCTGTATCCCACCGCCATCGACGTGACGCAGACGGCCACACGTTTGCGCAGTTCGTTGCAGCAGGCGCGTGATCACTTCGATCCTGATCACGACGATCCCGGCATGAACCGCATGGTGCTCGTCGGTCACAGCATGGGCGGACTACTCAGCCGCATGCAGACGATCGATCCCGGCGATAAGCTGTGGGACGCCATGTTCAGCAAACCGCCGCAGGCACTGAATGTCTCCGACGCGGTGCGTGAGCGTCTTGTCAGCACGCTGAAGTTCAAACCACAGCCGGAGGTGAAGCGCCTCATTTTCGTCTCCACGCCGCATCGCGGCAGCAATCTCGCCAGCAAAGGCATTGTGCGTCGTCTGGCCTCGCTCATTCGTCTGCCGTTCGATACGCTGCTCATGACGCGGCAGTTGATCACCGGCAATACAGACGCGCTCTCACCGCAGATCCGCGACTGGGGCTTTTACGCTTTCCTCAGCCTCGGCATGCTGTCAGAAAAGCATCCCTTCTATCAAGGCTTGAACGCCGTGCCGATTCCAGTGCCGCATCATTCCATCATCGGTCAGCTTGGCAGTAGCAGATGGTTCGGCAACTCCGATGGCGTGGTGCCCTACTCGAGTTCGCACCTCAACAGCGCGGCTTCTGAGAAGATCGTGCCCTGCTGGCATGGCGCCGTGGAGCGTCCCGAGGTCGTGCAGGAGATCGTGCGGGTGTTGCGCGAGCATCTGAGGGGGAAGGGAAGCCCACTGCGGTAAGTAACCATGACTGCATGCCGCCCAGGATTTTCTCGAATTCTGGCATCTTTTTCAAAACACCAAACCGAATCTGCCTGGCATTATTTCCAAATACCCAGACAGTATAATAGCGCTGTTGCGACGGCAAAGAAGCCCCAAGCAATATTCATTAACAAAACTGAGGTGGTGTGTTTTTGCTGTCCCCAATACTCATTCTGAATTGTCCGTGCTGCATTCCATAGAATCCAAAACAGAAAAACTGCGAGTAGATTGTGGAACCACCATTTTGAGTCATCGTTAGTTAAGGTGCCAAAGCTTTTTGGAGCCGTTGCAGGAGGTTTACAATCACCGCAGAACCAGATTTGTATTCCTTGGCTTGCTGGGGCTGTCTTATTTAATGAATACATGCATGAATGAACGGCATCTCGGTTGCAAAGGGCACACAAATGTCCCGTTGGAGATGCGGCTTTCCTAGATTCCAAAAGGGCTTCCTCCATGCGCAAGCTCGTTTGAAAAGGGCCATTGGGTGTAAAAAAGGGAAGTAACGAAATAATGATCGCCGCCCAAATCAGAAGAGAGAATGTTTTTCCAATAGTCATAATGCTGGTCAGAGCGTTGCATTAGCCTTACCTGCTCCATATGAACGTAAATGGTCAGTGTCGTCTTGTTTATTTGAGTCCTGAAACTTGTGAGAGTCAGATGAATCTGACGTGAAGGTGCGTTCTTATTGGAATACCCACATGAATCACCTCCCCTACCTCCTCCTCTGTGTTGTTTTGCCTATTTACGCCGCTGATTCCTGGATCTCCACGCAAGTTCCCGCCGAGTTCGCCGGTCAGTTCTCGCCGGGAAAGTCACCACTCACGTTCAATGATGGCAGCAAGGTGAAGAACGCCGCCGACTGGCAGCGCCGTCGTGCGGAAATCCTCGCTGACTGGCATGCCATCATGGGCGCTTGGCCTGCGGTGATCGAAAAGCCGAAAATCGAAGTGCTGGAGTCAAAATCTCGCGGTGAAGGCATCAGTCAGCAAAAAGTGCGTGTAGAGATCGCCCCCGGTCAGACCGGCGATGGTTATCTGCTGCTGCCATCAGGCCGTGCGCCGCATCCCGCTGTGTTCGTGCCTTACTACGATCCCGAAACGAGTGCTGGTTTGAGCGAGAAACTGCTGCGTGACTTCGCTTGGCAGCTCGCACGGCGTGGTTTTGTCACGCTGTCGATTGGATCACCCGGTGGTGATGCACGCCTGCCCGTGTTGAGTGCCGGTGCAAAGTGTCAGCCGCTGTCCTACCTCGGTTACATCAGCGCGAACATGTGGCAGGCGCTCGCCTCGTTGTCAGACGTGGATTCGAAACGCATCGGCATCGTCGGTCACTCGTATGGCGGCAAGTGGTCGCTGTTTGGCTCCTGCCTGTTCGAAAAATATGCCTGCGCCGTGTGGAGCGATCCCGGCATCGTCTTTGATGAGGCACGCGGCAGCATCAACTACCAGGAACCCTGGTATCTCGGCCTCGATCCCGCGCTCACACGCAAACCCGGCCTCGTCAGCGCCGACTGCCCACGCACTGGTGCCTACAAGGTGCTCATCGAACAAGGCCACGATCTTCAAGAACTCCACGCCCTCATGGCTCCGCGGCCCTTCCTCGTCTCCGGCGGTGCCGAAGACCCGCCGAAGCGCTGGGCTGCGCTGAATCACACCATCGCCGTGAATCAGCTTCTCGGCGTCACCGGCCGCGTGGCGATGACAAATCGTGAGAAGCACGATCCCAATGAGGAATCCAACGAGCAGATCTACCGTTTCTTCGAGTACTGGCTGCAGCGTGAGCAAAAATAAGGCGGAGGCAGCCGCGCGGGCTACCTCCGCCTGGAAGTGGAGATTGAATCACTGATTGTACGCCGCCTCGCCGTGCTCGGCGAGGTCGAGGCCCTGGTTTTCCTCCTCAGGCGTGACGCGCAGGCCGATGGTGAGGTCGATCACCTTCAGGATCGCGAAGCTGGCGATGCCGGACAGCAGGATCGTGTACACCGAGGCCAGACTCTGTGTCACAAGCTGTGAGCCGATGCTGAAATCGCCCAGGCCACCGGCGAAGGCCGTCGTGCCGAAGACCGCGACGAGGATGGTGCCGACGAAGCCGCCCACGCCATGCACGCCGAAGACATCGAGCGAATCATCGTAGCGGAACTTCTTCTTCAGCTTGGAGCAGGCCAGCCAGCACAGCAGGGCCGAGACGCTGCCGATGCAAATTGCCCCAATCGGCCCCACTTTGCCCGAAGCGGGCGTGATGGCGGCCAGACCGGCGATGGAGCCAGTAGCGATGCCGAGGGCGCTTGGCTTGCCGTTACGAATCCACTCGATGAGCATCCACACCACCGACGCTGCGCAGGCGGAGAGATGCGTCACGACGAGCGTCATGGCTGCCGCTCCATTGGCGGCGAGCTGGCTGCCCGCGTTGAAGCCAAACCAGCCCACCCACAGCATGCCCGCGCCCGTGATGGTCAGCGGCAGGTTGTGCGGCATCAATTGGGCACCGGGGAAGCCTTTGCGCGGCCCCACCATCACGCAGGCCACCAGCGCCGCCACACCAGCGGTGATGTGGACGACAATGCCGCCCGCGAGATCGATCACGCCCGTCAGGCCAAAGAACGCGCCCGCTTTGTGCCACACGCCGTAGCAGCAGGGCACATAGACGACGAGGCTCCAGACGATGCTGAAGACCAGGATGGCCTTGAACTTCATGCGCTCCGCGAACGCGCCGATGAACAGGCCCGGCGTGATGAGGAAGAACATCATCTGGTAGGCGAAGTGCAGCAGCTCCGGGATCGTCGGGCAGTCGGCGCGCACCGAGGTCGTCGTCACGCCGCTGAGGAACATCTTGCCGAAGCGGCCGATCACCGGGCAGCCGTCGGAAAAGGCCAGCGAGTAGCCCACCGCCAGCCAGACCAGGCTCAGCACGGCGGTCAGCGCAAAGCACTGCATCAGGATGGAGAGGATGTTCTTCGCCCGCACTAGGCCGGCGTAGAACAGCGCCAGTCCGGGGATCATCATAAACAGCACCAGCGCCGTCGAGACGAGCAGCCAGGCGGTGTCCCCGCTGTTGATGGTGCTGCCGTCGGCGGCATGGGCGGAGGTGGTGGCGAGAACGAGCGCGGCCATCACGGAATAGCTCCGCGAGGCCCCGCTCCCGATGCGTTTCAGCAGGGGATGGGTCATGGTTGGTTGGGCGGCTGGTAGGTTGGGAGCCGCCGATGCTAGGCGGCGCTGTTCCGCCGGCAACTGGCAAGATGGGGTGTTGCTCGCGTGCAGGCGGTCAAGGCTCGAGAAACAAACTGCCAGCCTGTTTCACGTTCCCAACAGCTCCCCATACGAGAAGTCCGACACGCGCATGCGCACGCGGACTTTGGCTCCTTCGTGCAGCGGAAAATCAGGAATGCCTTTGCCGATGAAGCCCCAGATTTCTTTGCCGTTGGGCAGGAGGGCGTGGCAATTGCGGGCGTCGATCACTTGGCGAATGGTGGCGACGGTTTCGACTTGGTCGGGGATCTCGATCACTTCGTCACGGGGATGGCACGGCGTGCGGTGGGTTCGCTGCTGGCGGGTGCTTTGCGGTTCCAGTCGATCTTGGCGGACTGGAATAAAGTACGCGTGGTGATGAGATCGACGGCACGTTGCAGCACGGTGTCGGCGGGCTTGGGTTCGTCCTCGGGCAGCGATTTACCGGCAGAACGGCGGATGTAGGAGTCGAGTTCGGGATTCTGACTGGCGACGAGCGCCGCTTCGTTGAAACGGGCGCGGGGCTGGTCGGTGATGGTGCTTTTGACGCCTTTGTCATCCGTGGCTTCAAAGGCCTGGCGTTTGGTGGTGGTGAGGAGGGTGACGGGGAAGTCGGGTTGCAGGCCTTTCTTGAAGACGGAGCTGTCATCGGCCAGCAGCACCTCGGCGCGGGCGAAACGCAGCGACCATTCGGCATCGACGGGCACGGTTTCATAACGCACGGCACCGCCGCGTGTCGCTGCGCCGATTAAGAGCGCCTGTTTCCGCTGCCGCAGCACGGCGGCGATGGTTTCGCCGAGGTTGTTCGTCTCGTCATCGACGAGGACGAGCAGCGATGGCGACCACACCGGTTCACGCGCATTCGTTTCAGTCTCGGCGGCGGTCTGGTTCATCTGCTTCATTTTGAAGAGCGCTTCGTTCTTCGGCACAAACAGGCTCAACATGTCCGCTGCGTCATCAAAATCACCGGGCGGGGCAGGGGAGCGCAGGTCGAGGATGAGATGCGCGGCCTTGGCCGCCACAAACGCCCGCAGGTGCTTCTCCATCTCCGCCGTTTCGCGTGCAGTAAAGTCACGCGGGCGCAGATACGCGATCTGCGGCGTGATCAGCTCGCCCTGCACGCCGGTGAGTGCGCCAGATTTGGCCTCACTGATGCGTGGCACGAGTTCGGCACCAAAGTCGAGGCGTTCGAGCAGGCCGGCGAGGGCGGCGCGGTTCAAAACATCGAAGGTGAGGTCGCTGCTGCGGATGTACTCCTTTTGCAGCAGGCGAAACGCCGTCTGGATGCCCGTCTGGCTGATGTCCTTCGGCTCCGTGGCACGGGCGGCGCACACGGCGGTGGTGAAGGTCAGGATGAATGCGAGTCGTCTCATGCGCCGGTCTGTTGCAGATGATTGAGAGCATGAACGCGGCCTGCGCCAGCACTTTGCCACACGAAATGCTGCGCGATGGCCCGGCTGACGAACTGTTTGGCCTGCGCCACGGCTTGGTTCAGCGCAAGACCATGCGCGAGGCCGGTGGCGATGGCGGCGGAGAAGGTGCAGCCCGTGCCATGCGTATGAACGCCCGCTGTGCGCGGTGCAGTGTGCCAGGAGAGTTCACCCTGATGGCAGAGCACGTCGGCGGCATCGCCGCGCAGATGGCCGCCTTTGACGAGTACAGCGGTGCCAAAGCGGGCGCTGAGATCACGCGCGCAGGCGGCCATGTCGTCGAGACTCACAACCTCGCGTTCCCACAACACGCGGGCTTCATCCATGTTCGGCGTGATGAGTGTGGCGAGCGGCAGCAGTTCGGTGGTGAGTGTGCGCACGGCTTCGTCTTCGAGCAATTTGCCGCCGCTGGTGGCGACCATGACCGGATCGACCACGAGCGGGATGCGGCCATGCGCGAGTTTTTGCCATGTTTTAGCCACAGCATGCACCTGAGCGCTGCCGCCGAGCATGCCGGTCTTCGCGGCGGCAATCGGGAAGCCGCCAAACAGCACGCGCATCTGATCCACGATGAATTCGGCGTCCAGCAACCGCACCTGCGAGACGATGCCGGGCGTTTCCGAGACCACGCTCGTCAGCGCATTCAAAGCGTAGCCGCCGAGGGCCGAGATGGCCTTCAAATCAGCCTGCACGCCCGCTCCGCAGGAGGAATCGGAGCCTGCGATGGTGAGAACGACGGGAGGGCTGGTCATGGTGGGGTTTGGCGATGGTACGAGCCGGGCAACGTTTTGCAAACTGCCTGTAGCCACCTTCGCCAGAAGATGGAGCGGCGCTGCGCGAAGACGCCGGGCGTCCATGCTCTGGCGAGCATGGCTACGGGATTTTCCAAACCCTAGCTTGTGACAAACCATGCATGAACTAAACTGCGCTCATGAATTTCGACACCCTGCCAGGACTCACGGTCACGGTGGACAGCATCGCCTACGATCCCACGCGGCCTGCTCCTCCGGACCGGCCGCACCCGTTTGTGTATCATCTTTCGATCCACAACGACTCCACCGACATCGTGCGCATTTTTGGTCGCAAGTGGATCGTGCGTGACACCGATGGCGACACGATGGTGGTCGAAGGCGACGGTGTGGTCGGCCAGTTCCCGAATCTCTCGCCGGGGGAGGCGTTCAGCTACAACTCTTATCATGTCATCAAGTCGGAGAGCACCGCGACAGGTTCGTTCTTCGGCACCACGCCCGATGGCCGACGCGTCTGCACACGCATTCCGCCGTTTGAGATGCAGCCGCCGCTGATTGGTTGATGGCGGATAGTTGATAGCCAGAGCGGAGATGAACCGATGGCAGATGGTCAGTATCAGGCCATCAACCATCAACTCAAGACCATCAACCACCCTCATTCCTTCTCGCACATGATGCGGAAGCCAACGCTGTCGAGATGGATGTCGTAAGGGTCGGGGCCGCGGAACGAGGCCATGAGACGTTTTTCACCGCCGGTGCGAAAAGCACCGCCGCGTACGATGCGCAGCGTGTTGTTTGGCGGATCATACCAGCCATCAACCCACTCCCAGACATTGCCAGCGAAGTCGAAGAGGCCGTTCACATCCGCCGGATAACTGCCGACGGGCGCGGTGTCGGCGAAGCCATCGTCGATCTCCAGCCATTTAGCGTCATAGGTGGCGCGATATTTTTTACCGAAAGCTTCGTCGCAGAAGTTGCCAACGCTGTTGGACAGCGGCGCGATGCCCCAGTGATAGATGCCGGTGCTTGCAGGCTGCTGTTTCGGGGCCACAGCGGTGTTCTCCTTCAATCCAGCGAGCACGCTCCATTCAGCGTCAGTGAGCAGGCGATATTTGCGGCCTTCTTTTTTGCCCAGCCACTCGCAGAAGGCCTGTGCCTCGGTGAAACTTAGATTGATGGCCGGATGATCGGGCGTCTGCGGAAAGCCAGGCTTCTTCCATTCGGTATTCGTCGCGCTGGCGAAGGATTGGTAGTCCTTCACCCGCGTTTCATAACGGCAGACCAGTGCGTTGATGCTCCCGACACGCACAAACGGCATCTCCAGGCTGTTGGTGAATGCTGTTTCGACTTTGGGCGTCTGCGCATACGCGCTTAGCGCCAGCAGCAACGTGAAGATGGGAAACGCAGGCTTCATGGCTTATTTCTTCGCAGGTGCGGGTTTCCATTCCCAGCTCTCGCCGAAGAATCCGGCATCACTGATGCCACCAGGAGCTTGGCTGGTTTTGGGTTTGGTGAGATCGATCACGGCCCAGTCCGGCAGCTTTGCCACCTGGCGGGCGTTGTTGAGGTAATCGTATTCGCGGTAGGTGAAGCCGCTGTTGATGACGACATACTTCGCCGGATTGAGCGGGTTCGGATAGATCAGCACGGGAGCGTTGGTCGCGGCGTCATAGGTCTTGCCGTTGGCGATGAGTTTGTCCTTGGACCACTGGATCGGCAGCTTGTCGGCGATCTTCGCGAGGACCGCGTTGCTTTGCGGATCGCCCCAGAGCACGAGGTTGTTGGCGGCGATGTCCGCATCGCTGATGGCGGCATCGTCTTTAGTCGGTGCGTCGCCACGGAACTGCCGCCGCCATTCAAACTGCGCGCGTTCGAGTTCCGCTTTGGCCCAGGCATCGACTTTCTCGCTGAAGCCTGCTTTCGTCGGTTTCACGAAGAGGAACGTGTCCATGAAAGCGTCGTCGATCGGGCCTTCGAGGCCGTGCTTCTTCACCAGCTTATCCGCATCCTCGATGCCGAGCGACTGTGACCACTTGCTGTCCTTGAGTTGAAAATGTACGAGCCAGGAGCGGTCGAGTTTTGGGCGCGTGACTTCGAGCACCTGGCCGTCGATGACCACCGTTGGCTTGTAGAGCAGCGACAGCGGGCAATGACCGGAGGGCATGTCGAGCGTGAAGGCGCTGATGTTTTGCAGCTTGATCGTTACTTCGGATGAGCCGGTGATGCGTGCGTGGATGCGACCGCGCACCCAGTGTTCCTGCAAGGCATCGACCGTGACCCAGAACATGCGGTTGTAGCGCAGGAACCAGGTGGAGAGATGCACTTCCTTTGGCGCACGGTCACGGCCGATGGCGGCGATGTTCGCAAGGCGCTTCTCGATTTCGATCAGTGAGTCGGGATGAATCTTGTGCCCCGTCTGTGGACCGATGATGTGCAGTAGATCGACGTTCTCACCACGCAGTGTCCGCTCCATGATGTCGGCGGCCTGCTTCTGTTTGTCGATCTCGCCGCTGTAGGCCACGGTGGGGCAGTTTTCGAGGTTCAGGGCGTTGTCGGTCGCGTTGTACCAATGCCAGAGCTTCTGCTGATACCACGGCGCACCGCTCACATCTTCGTTTTGGAAGCCGCCGAGGAATTCCGGTGTTTCGGAGAAGCCTGCGCCTGGATTTGCGGCACACCACTTGTCCGCGTAATTCACCGCGAACTGCCACGCAGCAGCACCGCCCATGCTGAAGCCGCGCACGATGACGCGGTCTTCGTCGATGGCGTAAAACTTGGTGGCGTGGTCGATGGCTTCGATCAAATCGATCTCGCCCGCGAACTTGTTCGCGCAGCAGTAGCGGCCATACGGATGCAGCACGAGCGCACCCTTGGGGGCGATCTGGCCGATCTGTTTGCGGCGTTGATCGAGGAACGCGAGTTCGCTCAGCGTTTCACCACGTCCATGACACCATGCATCGAGACGCACAGGCGCTCCGACGTAGCTGTCAGGAATGACCATGCCGTAAGGCTGCACGGAGCCGTCGATCTTCGAGCGATAGCCGCGTACGACGAGGCCCTTCTGCTTCGTCCACGGTGATTGGCCGGTTTTGAACTGCTCGGCACGCTGCAAGCCTTCGGCGATCAGTTCATCCGCGCTTTTCAGCTCGGTGAGCTTGTGAACTTCGTTGTAACGCAGCGCCCAATCGACAGCCTTGTGGTAAATCTCGATGTCGGGTAGCAGATCGGCAAGCTGCGGGTGCTTCGCTTGTGCTTTGGCGGCGTCATC
The DNA here is from genome assembly GCF_046154365.1 of Prosthecobacter sp. Classification (GTDB taxonomy): domain Bacteria; phylum Verrucomicrobiota; class Verrucomicrobiia; order Verrucomicrobiales; family Verrucomicrobiaceae; genus Prosthecobacter. The sequence continues at coordinate 30,404 of NZ_JBJXFV010000026.1, read as the reverse complement.
AATCGCGGTGCGAAGTTTTTTCAAACCTTCCGTGAGTCGCGCATGATCCGCATCGGGCACTGCGACGCCTGGAGGCGGCACGGGGCGCACGTCGGCGGCTTGATTGTCCTTGGGGCCGTCGGCGAGGGCGGAACTGACGGCAACGAGAGTGAGGAAGAGGCGCTTCATGGTTGGAGAAGAAAGGGGGCTATTTCTTGCGGGAGGCTTTCGGTTTCGCGGCGGCGAGCAGCGGCACGTTGTGAATTTCAAAAGGAGCAGCCGTGGCGCTGTCGAACTCGGCGGCGGCTTCGAGACCGATGCGGGCGATTTCTTCCGCCGTCTTGCACTTGTCATACGCGGCCTGCATGGCACCGAGCGCGTAGTCGCGGCCCGAGCCGGCGGCCCAGAACTTGTGGAACTGCTGTGCCGAGCGATACGAGTAGAGGGCGAAAATGCCGTGCTGATTTGCGGCGAGACCATAGAACTGGGTTGTTTCGTATTCCTCGCCTTTGTCCGGCATCGTGGCCATGAAGTACTCGGCCTTCATCCAGTGATGCGCGTGCCGCAAGGTTTCAAAGATGGCCTCGCATGAGGAAAAATCACGCGGGCGCTCGGGATTGGCGAAGTAGCTGTTCATCACCACGAGACTGGCCGACGTGCCGGTGAGGCCGATGAAGGTGTCGCTGATCTTGGTGATCTTGGTTTTGTTGACGACATGCTGGGCCTTCTGCCGCAGTGAGCCGAGACAACTAAGCGTGTCAGCGCCGATGCAGGCGACGCCATTCTTTTGGGTAACAACGATGGTGGACATGAGGGCGCATGACTAGCGGTGGCGGTGTGTCCGCGCAAGCGGCGGTACGGCAGCCATCATCGCTCCGCGTGATGAGCACAGGGCTTGCGCCGTAGCGGCGCGTGGACGTGGTTCGAGGATCGGTCGTGCCAATAAAGCGCTCGGCTCGTCACGCGGAGCGATGACGGCTACTTTCGTTTATCCACGCCGAATCTCCGAGCCCTTGAAGCGGATGCTGAAGCGGAAGACTTTTTTCTTGCGGCATTCGATCTTGCCGGTTTGCAGGTCAAACCGGTCCGGGATCTCAATCAGGTGAAGATCTGCCGTCGCGTGGTAGCCGCGCTCGGAAAAAATGTCGATGAGCATCGCCAGCGCCTCGGTGTCATGGAAGAGCTTGTCTTCGGAATTGATGTCCGCACGGCCGGAGATGGCGTGGCGAACGATGATGGGCATCATCTTCTCCTCGATGAACTTCACCACGGCCTGCATGAGGTCCGGTTTCTCGACCTTGTAGGCATCCAGCCGGCGCACGAGATCCTGCCGGGCATGACGCACTATCTCGCTGGCCAGCGGCAGATCGCGCAACTGGTCAAAGGTGCGCGGATCGAGTTCCAGTGAGCTTTGATACTCCAGCTCCTTGACGATGTTGTCCTGCACCAATTCCAGCGGTGCCTGGGCATTGATGAAGTGGTAATGGAAGATCGACTTCAGCGAGACCAGCGCGTCGTAGGTCTTCTCTTTGAAGACCTTGTAGCGATTGCGCGCCAGTTTGGGGTCGAAGTCGGTGGCACGCTCTTCCCAGAGTTCGCCGAGCCCGGAACTCCTGACCTCCTCATTGTGCGCGAGGACTTCCTGCCCGCGTTTGAGCTGCCGTGCGATGCTCTCAGTCTCATCGACGAAGAGGACCATGATGTGGAAAATGGGCTGCTTGAAATGCGCGGCCTCGGGTGTTTCGGAAAAATCACGGCGCAGGCGGATCATCTCGTCGAACAGCATCTTCAAGCACTCCACCTGCACCTTCGTGCGCGGGAAGCCGTCGAGGATCGCGCCGTTCTGCTGATCGGGTTCGAGCAGCTTGCGGATGAGAATGCTCACCACTTCGCGGTCGCCCACCATGCCGCCCTGGGACTTGAGCTTCTGCGCTTCAGGACTGTCGAGCAAGGCGCTCACCACGATCGGCTCGGCTGTGATGCCGCGCACTTCGCGAATGAAATCCGTGTTTGTGCCTTTGCCAGCACCTGGAGCGCCGCCGAGCAGGATCAGTTCCTTCGGAAAGCGCAGCTTCTCACGCCCGTAGTCCGCTTCGAGCTGCTTCCAGACGTGATTGAAGATGAGCTGGGCATCTTTGATTTCCAGGTCTGCGGGAGCTGCGGGTTTCGGGGCGGGTTCTGGCGTGGCGGGCTGCATGGGGAAGGGTTATCGGCTCAAGCTCACGCCGTCAAATAGGCATCCGTTTGGCGCGGCAGCGTTTTGGAGTGCGCCGGTCCTCCGGCGCTTTCGAGTGTCTGGCGGCCTGCGCAAAGCTCCAGAGGGCTGGAGCACTCCAGGACGCTGCCGCGTGCCTCGTTAGCCTTTCAACGTCATCAGATACGCGAGCAAATCGGCCACCTGCTGATCCGGCAGCGTGTCGAGCAAGCCTTCGGGCATCAAACTGCGGCGGATGAACTTGGTGCTGCGGATGTCTTTCTTGTCGAGCCGGCGATCCTGCAATCCGGGCATGCGGATGATGGTGGCGTCCTTGTCCTCGCTGACGAAGAAGGCGTCGATGAGGTCGCCGTTTTTCATTTCGACGCGGAAGATGCGGTAGCCGGGCTCCATGGCGGCGTTGGGGGTCAAAATGTTGCGCAACACGGCCTCCAGGCCCATCGCGCCAGCGCCGCTGAGATTCGGGCCGATTTGACCGCCCGCGTTGCCGATTTGATGGCAGGCCATGCAGAGGGCGCTGAGGACTTTGCCGTTGGTGGCGTTGCCTTTGGGGGCTAGCGCGGAGAATTTGGCGAATTTGGTGTCGAGGGCCTTGGCCTGCTCTTCGGTAAGCAGCGGCGGAGTGTCGATGGTTTTGGCGATGCGGGCGCCTTTGCCGAAAGTGTCACCGGCCTTCGGATAGGTCCTATAGGTCTCATTCGACTTATAGGACCTATCAAAGCCGCCACGAATCTCCGTGGCGCTGCGGGCGGTTTTCCAGACCCGAAACTCCATCATGGCTCCCTCGGTGCCGCCTTTCGGGCCACTCCAGCCGATGCGGCAGTTTTCCCATTTGGCGGGTGCAGGTTTGGTGCTGGTGGCGTCAAGTTCGCCGTTTTGGTAGATGCGGATAAGGCCTTTGGCGTCGCGTGTCACGGCGATGTGCGTCCACAGGTCGGGCGTCATCGGTTTGGTGGCGACGCAGACATCGTGGAGTTCACGGCCGCCGAAGACGCGGAACTTGGATTGATGGAAATTCATCTCTGTGCCGCCGGGTGCGCCGAGGATGTCGTCTTCGTTGCCGATGTTCGGCGCGAGACGCACCCAAGTCTCGACGGTAAATGGGCCATCGAGCGTGATCTTGGAATCGACCCATGCGGTGTCCTGGCCGTCGAGCAGCAAGACCTCGCGGAAGATGCCGCCGAGTTGCTGCTGAAGTTTTTCGAGCGCGGGATCGTTGCCAAGCACGGTAGCGAGGCGTTCGACGGTGGGGCCGTCGAGGTCGGTCTGTGGCAATGTTTTGTCTAGCAAGGCGGTGACGATGGTTTTGGCACCGGTTTTGCTGCTGGAGAGGGCGTTGAGCGCGTTGTGGCGCTGCGCAGGCAGAAGATCGGGGTAGAGCACGAGGAGCTTCGTAGCGGCATCGGATGCGCGTGAGGCGGCGAGGGCTTCGAGTGCGGCATCGCGCACGACGGGAGGGCTGATCTTGATCAATGAGACAAAAACGTCGGTCGCATCGCTGTGAAGCTCCTTCAAGGCACGCAGTAAGGCGACAAAGTCATTGGGATCGCCTGAGCGCGTGCCTTGGCTGTCGAGAGTGAGCGAGAGGTCGCCGCCGCTGATGGCGATGGAGGTTTTGAGCGGTTGAACCAGATCGTTCTCCAAGGCGGTGAGCTGGAAGCCGCCGATGAGTTGCAGAGCCAGGTTGCGGATGGGCGCATCAACGCTCCGCAGCATGCTGCGAGCTGTTTCAGTGAGCAGCGGCGCGATCTGGTCGGCATCGAGCTTGGTGCGCTGCGCCAGCAGCTTCTCGGCGACGGCGGCGCGGGATTTTTCGTTCGTGAGGAGTGCTTGGAGAGCCTCGCCGACACCAGGTTCGGCGGGGAACTGGGCGAGGCGGAGGAGTTCCTCGTCATTCGGGGCGCGGTCGAGCTGTGGGAGCAGTTTCGCGACGCGGGAAGCGCTGGCCTTCGGCTCCAATGCGAGCGAGGCGAGCACGCGGGCCTCGACGGGCAGTTTCGCCGCGGCTTCGGAGTCGAGGAACTTCGCGACGATGCCCGGATGACGCTCCAGGAACATGCGGACGAGGAAGAGCTCGAACTCGCGGTCATAGGCCTCGCGCACGGGGATTTGTTTTGGGCCGCGAGAGGATGCGGTGGTGGGGCCGTTGGGGAGGCTGGGTTTGGCGAAGGCGAGGAGGGTGGAGATGTTTTGATCGGACAGATTCCGACCGATCTGACTGATCTGACCGAACTGAGTGCTGGCGAGATAATCCTGAGCGGCAAAATGGGACTGCGGGAGCTGTTTGCGGTCGAGAAGCGTCTGCCAGGCCAGATGTACCTTCGCGACGGGCTCTTTGCCGAGCGACGTGATGAGTTCATCGGTGCTGAGCTTGGTGAAATCAGCCACTTCGGCCTTCGCGGCTTTTGGCTTCACCCTCCAGATGCGTCCCCGCGTCTTATCCCGATCTGGATGCGCTCTCGGCACTTCGTTGTGGGAAATGATCTTGTTGTACCAATCGACGATGTAGATGCAGCCGTCGGGGCCGTTGGTGAGGGCGACGGGGCGGAAGAAGGGATCGTCGCAGGTGATGAGGTCGGGGAGCTGGGCGAGCTTCCAATACGCGCCGTCGCGATGCATGGCGATGGTTTGAATCTTGGACGTGATGGGATTGGCGACGGCCATGGTGTGCGCAGCCTGTTTGTCTTTGAGCGAGCCGCTCTCGATGAGCGCGAGACCGCTCAAACCGGTGCCGCCCATGCGGAAGTCGGCCTGCGGCGGGAAGTCGGGCTGGTAGCTCTTCTTCAAGGCCTCCATACCACCGGGGTAGTAGGCGTATTCGTGGAAGGGCATGACGGGGTAGCCGTAGTCGTTGGCTTCCTGGATGAAGGTCTCGCCTTCGCCGGTGATGACGAGGCCCCAGATGTTGTTGGGGCCGATGCTGGTCATTTCAAACTCGGTGCCATCGGGCCGGAAGCGGGCCATGCCGCACTTGGGGTAATCGACGACGACATCGCTGCCGGGTTTGTGGACTTTGCTGTTGTTGAACAGGCCCTGTGCCATCCAGATCCAACCGCCGGGGGCGCGGGTGAACTGATGTGGAAACAAATGCGAGTCCTGCACGCCGAAGCCGGTGAGGATGACTTCATGTGTGTCGGCCTTGCTGTCGCCGTTGGTGTCTTTGTAGAGTTTGAGATCGTGACCGTGCTGGACGTAGCAGGTGTCGCCATTGCCCCAGGGCAGGATGCCGAGCGGAATGGCGAGACCGTCGGCAAAGACGGTGGGATTGGTGAGTCCACCCGCGGGAATCGGTCCATTCACCGACTCCCGCGGATAGACGAGCACCTTGTCCTTGCCTTTGCCGGCATACACCGCCTCGGCAGCGGCGGGATTTTCATTCGCATCGACCGGATACTCGAGCGCGGTCTGCGTCCACAGGCGGCCACGTTGGTCGAAATAGACGCTGACGAATTTGCCGAGGCCTTCGCTCTCCTGCACGACAAGTTCGATTTCGTAGCCGTCGGGGAGGTGGAAGAGCTTTTGCTGCTCGGCGGCGCTCTTGGCGGTGCCTTCCACATTGTTGTAGGAGGTGTCGCGTTTTTTGCCCTTTTCGTTCTGAAAGGCGGCTTTGGGCTTGGGGTGGCCGACTTTTTCCCAAGTCGGGATTCCGGGTGTGGCGGGCAGTTCCTCAATCGTCACGTCTTTGACCTGCACGAGACAAACGCCGCCGCTGTGCACCTGCGGGGCGATGTGGCCGTCGAGCGCGATGTTGGGGTCGGTTTCGGTGTAGTCGATGCAGAGGACGCCGTTGATCCAGGTCTGGATGCGCGGCCCCTCGGCGCGGATGCGGTATTCGTTCCAGCCGAAGACATCGATGGCCTTGTCGAGCGCGGCCTGCTGCTCTGGCGTGGGTGCCCAGATGACCTTGTTGCGGCGGTGCTCGTCGTAGATTTTGCCGAACCAACCCGCGCCGCAATCGATCTGGTAACCGCTCATCGCGCCGCCATCGGCCCGCACGCTGCGGATTTGGATGCCGCTATTCAGCAAGCCCGTCTTCGGATCGCCGCTGACTTTGATTTTGAGCTTCAGCTCGAAGTTTTGATACGACTTCTTCGTGCTGATGAAGTCGTTCTTCTTGATCTTCTCCGTCGTGGAGCCGCCGGTGATGAGGCCGTCCTCCACACGCCACATGGCGGGATCAAAGTCCCAGTTTTCGAGCGTTTTGCCGTCGAAGATGGCGACGGGTTCCGCGTGAAGTGCGGTGGATGCGATGAGTGCGAGGAATAGTAAGGATGGGCGCATGGTTGAATTAACGGTTGGAAGGAATGAGCCTAGCAGGATGGCATGCACGGTGTCATGCCCGAAATGCACCTGTGCGTGACAGCGCTGGCGGCTGCGGTTATGTGGATGGCATGAATTGGCGAATCGGAACGATCCTGCTGCTCACAGCGGCCAGCTTGCTGGCAGAACTGCCACTCTTAAAAGAAGGTGCGGAACTCGCGCTCGATGAGGACTGGTCACACGGCATTGATTTGAAGCAGTGGTATGTGATGCGTCGGCACTGGGGCAACGGGCATCATGGTGTGGTGCCGGAGAATGTGCGGATCGAGGAGGAACGTGATGTTGCGGGCAAGACGCGGCACGTTTTGGTGTGTGAGGCTCATGGAGAACGCTACGACGGGCCGGTGAAGGGGTTGTGGAATCGTGGGGATCGCGTTGGCGGCGTGATCGTGAGCAAGGCGTTCTTTGCTTCGGGGCGATTTGAAGTTTCGATGCGTGTGGGCGGCACGGATAAGATGGACGGCGGGCCGGATGATCCGACGCGGCCCATCGGCACGATCCCGGCGATCTGGGTTTATGCGGGATGGAATACGCACGTGAAGCCGGAGCTGGCGGATGGTTATGTGGCGGAGAATCCGCTGTATCAGCCTTACTTGCAGGAGTGGGGACGCGGGAATGCGTTTTACTGGTCGGAACTCGATTTCCCGGAGCTGGGGAAGAAGGGGGGCTTTGATCACGGCCTCTACAACACCTTCCTGCACAAGCAGACGGACAGCCGGGTGTTCCCGGTGCAGGTGGCGGATGGGAAATTTCATACTTACACGGCGGAGTGGCGCACGACGCTCGTTGAGATGAAGGAATTGCGCGACGATCAGGTCATCGAGCATGAAGGCCGCTGGTGGGTGCGCGATTTGAAAGTGCCGTTTGGGAGTTACTGGGGCAATCCGTTGAAAAAACTCGGCCCGAATCGCTACGCGGCGCATCAGGGCCTCATCGCAAAGCATTGGATCGATGGGAAGTTCGTCGGCGAGAACACCAAGTTCGTGCCCTGTATCGCGGCGCAGCTCAGTCTGGGCGTGTGGCTGCCGGATTGGGCGGGTCCGGCACCGTGGAAGGTGTCGCGCGTGAGTTTCGACCGCGTGCGCATCTGGCAATACAACGATGAAGGTGATGTGAAGGGCTTGCTGAAGAACGATCAGCCGGACAACATCGGCACAGACGGCGATTTGATGAAGGTGAATCCATGAGCGCGACTGACGAACTGATCGAAACCACCATCGACGGCCCGCGCACGCGGCGCTGGGTGGTGGAGGCGCGGGAGTGTGTGGAGATGACGACGCATCGCATTGCGAAGCTGGGCATGGATGAAGCGCTGCCGCCGTATCGAAGGGTGCGGATGAAGCCGGAGGGCAGTTTTGTGCTGGCATGCGTGAGCGGGGAAGGGGAGATCATGCTGGATGGGCGCTGGCAGCGGGTGAAGCCGGGTATGGTGTGCCTCGCACCGCCGCGAGTGTTGAATGCATTTTATGCCAAGAGCCGTGAGCGCTGGTGTTTTGCGTGGGTGCGTTACGATGAGCCGAGTTTTGTGACGCCGGTGGTCGGTGCGGCATCGCCAGTGATGCCGACGGCGCATGCGGACGAGATCGTGCGCATCATGACCGGCCTGCGGGCCGAGTGGGAGGGTGAGCGTGAGGCGCGGTTGATTCATCACTGGCTGGAGCTGCTGCATGCAACGATCCGCCGAATCGCGCAGCCGTGGTGGCGGCAGGAACCGCGTGTGGCGAAGCTGTGGGCCGATGTGGAGCAGGATTTGATGCGGGACTGGACGCTGGCGGAGCTGGCACATCGCAGTCATTGCAGCCCGGAGCATCTGCGGCGGCTGTGTTTGAAAGAACTGGGCCGCAGTCCGATGCAACACCTGACGTGTTTGCGCATGGAGCAGGCACGTCGCTTCCTGGAAACGGAGAACGACAAGCTGGAGGTCGTCGCCGCCAATGTGGGCTACGCGAATGGGGCGATTTTTTCGCGCGTGTTCAAGCGCTGGGTTGGCGTGGCACCGGGAGAGTATCGCGGGAGAGCGTGAATCAGCCAAGCATGCCGCGCATCGCGGTGCGGTGATGTTTGGCGTCAAAGAGGGCTCGGATGGGCAGGACTAATCCTTTGATCGCAACGCATTCGACTTCACCGGTGCGCGATTTGAGGCGGAGTTCGTAGCTCTTGGATTTGGTGAGGACGTATTGCTCCAGCGTTTTCGTGGTGGGGTCGATGATCCAGTATTCCTGCACGCCGTGGGCCTGATAATCGCGAAATTTAACCCCGCGATCACGGCTGGCGGTGCTGGGAGAGAGAACCTCGCAGGCAAAGTCAGGCGGCGGGAACTGCATGGTGTCCGGGCGAATGGTGGCGGACTTCTTGCTGCCAAAAAAAACGACATCAGGCTCATAGTCGTTGCGCGGGAAGGTGCAGAGGGTCTTTTCATCGAACACCATGCCGAGTCCGCGTGTGTCCACGTAGTTGTTCAGCAGGTTGGTCACACGCATGCGAATCATGGTATGAATGGCGGTGGCGGGCGAGTGCATGATGACCTGGCCGTTGATGAACTCCGCCTTCATGTCGGGCGTGATTTCTTCATAGAACTTCAGGCGGAGCTGGCGCTCAGTCTTGAGCTGCTTCTGAAGGTTGCTGACGACCTCGGGGAGCGACGGGTCTTCGAGCAAGGCTGGATAATCGGCGATCATGATCACGGATTATAATACGCTGCTCAGGCTTGTCACGCGGCCATCTGATTCAACCCGTCGTCCGCAATCCCGAAGCGATGGCGTTGATGGAGATCAGCAGGTCGGAGACCATCGCGTCGGCGGCTTCGGTTTTGCCGGCGGCGGCGAGGGCACGCCAGTCGCGAAGCAACGCGATCTGCTGGTGGTGCAACACTTTGAGCGGTTCTTCGCGAATGTTCAGCGTGTAGGCGAGACGCGGGCGGCGTTCTTCGAAGGTGCCTTGGAACAGGTCGTCGATGATGCCTCTGGTGGTCTCGTATTCGGTGAGGATGGTGCCGAGGAAGCGACCACGCACGGCGGTGTCCTCCACGAGAGCGGCGTAGGCACGCATGAGGCCGGTGTTCGCGCTGACGAGGGAGCTTTCGATGTTGGTGAGGACGTAGCGCAGGAACGCAGAGCCGGGAATGGCGGCGGCGAGCGTGGCGTAGCTCTTGGGATCGTCGGTCTTGAGTTTTTGCAGGGCACTGCCAGCGCCGAACCAGCCAGGAAGGTAGAAGCGTGATTGCGTCCACGAAAAGACCCAGGGAATGGCGCGCAGATCGTCGAGCGAGGCCTGGCCGGTGCGGCGGGCGGGACGTGAGCCGATGCGTGAGTTTTCCAGTGCATCGATCGGCGTGGCCTGACGATAGAACTTCATGAAGTCCGGCGCTTGCAGGAAGGCGCGATACGCGTCGCGGCTGGTGGAGGCGAGGGTGTCGAAGAGCGCATCAAGCGCGGGATGCGCACGGGATTCGGTGTTGCGATGACGCGCCGTCGCTGCGGTGGTGGAGGCCATGAGCAGCTCGGTGTTGTAAACGGCGGAGCCGATGTGGGCGTATTTTTGTGCGATGGTCTCGCCCTGCTCGGTCATGCGCATGCCGCCGCTGAGAGAGCCATGCGGCAGCGCTTCCATGAACCAATGCGTGGGGCCGGCACCGCGTCCGACGGTGCCGCCACGGCCGTGGAAGAAGATGGGACGCACGCCATGGCGGTGGATGGTGGTGGACAGCTCACGCTGCGCACGATGCAGGGCGCACTGGCTCGCGACGATGCCGCAGTCCTTGTTGGAGTCGGAGTAGCCGACCATCATTTGAAACACGGGCGTGCCGCCGTTGCTTTGCGCGGCGAGGCTGCGTTTGGCGACGGGATGCGAGAGGAAGGCTTCGACGATGCCGGGGCCGGATTCGAGATCGCCCATGGTTTCAAACAACGGCACGACGGGCAGCGGACAGACGAGACCTTCAGCGCTCCAGGTCATGAGTCCGGCCTCACGGGCGAGCACATAGACGACGAGCATGTCTTCGACGCAGCGGGTCATCGAGATGATGAGCGAACCGAGGCCAGCGTTGCCATACTGGGCGCGGTGATCAGCCAGCACGCGGAAGCAATCGAGCACGGTGTCAGCTTCGGGGCCGGCGGAGATGCCAGGGGCGAGGAAGGGACGTGGGGAGGCGAGTTCGCGGTCGAGCAGCGCACGTTTTTGCTCGATGGACCAACTCATGAAGGAACCGCCGTCCAGCAGACCGGCGGCACGCAGAAGTTGATCGAGTGCTTTCTCGTGGAAAGCGGAGTTCTGCCGCACGTCGAGCACGGCGGAGTGAAAACCGAAGGCGGTGAGGTTGCGACGGAAGGGAACGATTTGTTCTTCGACGACGGCCTTGGAGCCGACATCGAGCAAGGTTTGCGCGAGGGCGTCGATGTCAGCCCGCAGTTCACTCGGCTGCACATAGGCAGCGGGTGAGGCGGGTTTCTCGATGGCCAGCATCACCTTCGCGCGCATGAGGTAAACGGCGGCACGCCATGGCTCCTCTTTGTTGCGCTCCAGAATGTAGGCGAGATCGATGCTCGGCTCGTTTTTTAGCTGTGCCGTGAGGGTGGCAATCAACTCCGTGAGATGCGGCGGGGTGATCTGGAACAGCGAGCTGAGCGGCAGATGGAAGGCGAGGGCTTCGAGCGCACGGCGTTGCACGCGCAGGGCGTTCTTGCGCATGACCTGCAAGGCATGACGTGTGACATCGGCGGTGACGAAGGGATGCCCGTCGCGGTCGCCACCGATCCAGGAACCAAAGCGGATCAGCGGCGGCAGGGAGTCGATCTCCGTCACGTCGTAACCTGCGGCCTGCCAGGCTTCGCGCAGATGGGTGTGGGCACGGGTGAGCGCCTCGGGAAACACATCGCGCAGGTAATGCAGCGCGTTTTGCAGCTCGGCTTCGATGCTGGGGCGGGTGACGTGGATCTCGCCAGTGCGCCAGAGATTTTCGAGCTGGGTCTGAAGCTGGCTTTGCAACCGCGCCTGCTCACGCGGCGTGTAGGCCGGGTTCTCATGGCGGTTCATGAGGCTGTAGATTTCGCGGTGCAGTTCGCGCACGGTTTCGCGTTTCGCCTCGGTGGGATGCGCGGTGAGCACGGGCTCGACGCAGACATCGCGCAGCGCGGCCAGGATGTCGGCCTCGTTGAGGCCAAGGGTGCGCAGTTGCTTCAAATTGTCCGCCCACAGGCCCTTCTCGGCCTCAGGACCGCTCTTTTTCTCGCGCAAACGGCGAATCTGCGAGGCGGCGCGTTCCTCGACGACGTTGAGAAGCTGAAACGCGATGGAGTAGGCCTGACCGAGGGAGCGATTCGTTTGCTGCGGCACGCCGGTGCCGACCCAGGGCAGGCAGTCGGCCAGTTCCGGCTCCCCAAGCTGTCGCAGCACCTTGGCAAAGGCCTCCATGAGGTAATGCAGGTCGTCTTCGAGAAGCTGGAAGCCGTGGTGGCGGAGATTGGGTGGCGGTGTTTCGGACATGGCTGGATGGGACGACTTGCAAAGCAGGAAGGATGCCTGATTGGGGAATGACCTGCACGCATTGTTACACGAAGCGTTGCAGACGGGCGAATGTCGAATGCCGAAGGACGGTAGAAAGATCAAGTGGCAATCAACCGAGAGAGAGGATTCCCTTATGAGTGATGAAATGCTGGCGTATATGAGAATTCCAATCATCATCGCGGCAACCAACCACTGCCATGAACTACCGATCTCGCGCTGTTGTCCTGCTCGTTGCTTTTGTGACCAATGTTTACGCCGTGCCACCGCCGGAGCTGACGGCGTTGCAGCAGCAGTATGAGTTTCTCGTCGCTGAGCGAGTCACCACTCCCTATGACACGGGAATTGAAGCATTGAACGCCAAGTTTCTGGTTGCGCTCACCAATTCAGGAGATGAGGCCAAAAAGGCGGGCAAATTGCCCGAGGTGCTTGCGCTTGAGGAGGATAAGAAGCGGATTAGCAGCAAGATGCCACTGCCAGAGAAGGACGACGAAACGACGCCCGAGACTGTGAAGAAGCTGCGGAACGTATTTCGCACGGAGTCGGCAAGAATTGCCTTGCAGCGTACCGCCGCCTTCGCGGCGCTGGTGCCTGCTTACATGGCGAAACTCAAGGCTTTGGAAAGCACGCTGACCAAGGGTGACCGCCTGGCGGAGGCGAAGGAAGTCATGGAATATCGTGAAGGGTTGGGAACTGCTGTCGTTCCGACATTCGTCGGAAAAGAGTTCACCAACACCCTCGGTATGAAATTTGTGCCGGTGAAAGGTGCGGATGTATTGTTCTGCATCCATGAGACACGACGTCAAGACTATGCCGCCTATGCCAATGAAACCACTGGCGCTGATAGTTCATGGAAGAGCCAGGAGCGAGATGGCATTCCAATCAGTGTCAAAGACGACGAACCCGTGGTCAGTGTGAGTTGGGATGATGCGCAGGCATTCTGTTTATGGCTCAGCAACAAAGAAGGCAGAAAATATCGTCTGCCGACCGATAAAGAATGGAGTCTTGCCGTTGGTATCGTTCCCCAGGAGAAGTGGTCGCAGGGTGCCACGCCACAAAGCCGCGCTGCCGAGGCAAAGGAAGAATTTCCATGGAGCGCTGACTACCCGCCGAAGACGAAGGACAAAGTCGGGAATTACGGGGACAGCGCCTGGAAAGAGAAGTTCCCCAAATGGCCAGTCCTGGAAGGCTATAGCGACAGCTTCCCAACGACAGCACCAGTCATGAGTTTTAAGCCAAACAAAATTGGGCTTTATGACTTGGGTGGCAACGTGTGGGAGTGGGTTGAGGACTGGTATAATGTGCAGCAAACAGAGCGGACCTTGAGAGGCTGCGCTTTTGACAACAGCTCACGCAATGATTTACGCTCAGGCTGGCGTCATCATTATGGGCCTGCCATTCGTCGCAGTAACATCGGCTTCCGGGTGGTACTCGAAGAGAAGGCTCCGTAGCCAGCGAGGCGGGAAAAACGAGTTGATGACCCAACGGTTGCGCGGCTTACTGCCTGCATGATCTCGATGACGGCCATCAAGCGTTACTGCGATGACATCGCTGCTGCCTGCAAGCCGCAGCGGATCATCCTGTTTGGCTCGCATGCCTATGGCAAGCCGAACGAGGACTCGGATGTGGACGTGCTGGTGGTGCTGCCGAAATCGCGGCGGGTGATGCGGGATGCGGATGTGAAAATCCGGCTGAAAGCACGCGCCAGCTTTCCCGTGGACATGCTGGTGCGGGGCGAGGCCGAGGTGGAACGACGGGTGCGCGACCGTGATATGTTCATGCTGGACGTGACGGAAAACGGGAAAGTCATGTATGAAGCCGTCAACGCGTGAGTGGATCAAGAAGGCCGAGGCGGACTACCAGCTCGGCCTGGTGCTGTCGCGGCGGCGCAAGGTGACGTTTCACGACCACGGCTGTTTTCTGTGTCAGCAATGCGCGGAGAAATACCTGAAGGCACGGATGGAGGAAGCGGGCATCCGGTTTCAGAAGACGCACGATCTGGACAAACTGCTCCAGGATTTGCTGCCGGTGGAGCCGCTGTGGGCGGCGCTGCTGCCTGCCTTACTGGGCTTGAATCGCTATGCCGTGAAATTTCGTTATCCTGGCAGTGAAGCCACGGCCCTGGATATGAAGGAGGCGATCAAGGCGGCCAAAGTGGTGCGCAAGGAAGCGCGGCTGGCGCTGGGCTTGAAGGTCTGAGTTGTTCTGGGTGATCCTGAAGCTGACTCGCGGCGAGGATGCTTGAGCACGTCGATCAATCAAAGGCTGGAAGCCCCTGGCCGTTGTCAGGCAGGATGCCTGACCTCCGGCTCAATTCAATCCGGCTTCGGCGAGACGTTCCTTGAGGTCGCTGGATAAGAGAGCCTGGGTGATGGGGTCGATGCGGCCTTCCATGAACTGGTCGAGGTTGTAGAGGGTCAGCTCGATGCGGTGGTCGGTGACGCGGTTCTGCGGGTAGTTGTAGGTGCGGATTTTTTCCTCGCGGCCGCCACTGCCGATGAGGTTGCGGCGGTTGGCGGAGTATTTGGCGGCTTCTTCCTGCTGCTTCTTTTCCAGAAGGCGTGAGCGCAGGATGCTGAGGGCTTTTTCCTTGTTCTTGATCTGGCTGCGACCGTCCTGGCAGCGGACGATGGTGCCGGTGGGGATGTGCATGACCTGCACGGCGGAGTCGGTGGTGTTCACGCCCTGACCGCCTGCGCCGGAGGAGCGGCAGACTTCGATGCGGACTTCGTCGGACTTGAGTTCGAAATCGACCTCCTCTGCCTCCGGCAGGACGGCGACGGTGGCGGCGGAGGTGTGGATGCGGCCCTGGGCCTCGGTGGCGGGGACGCGCTGGACGCGGTGGACGCCGCTTTCGTATTTCATGACGCGATACACATCATCACCGCTGACTTTGACGATGACTTCCTTAAAGCCGCCGACTTCGGAGGGGCTGGTGTCGAGGGACTCGACCTTCCAGCCGCGGTTTTCCGCGAAGCGGGTGTACATGCGCAGGAGATCGGCGGCAAAGAGCGATGCTTCATCGCCACCGGTGCCGGCACGGATTTCGAGGATGACATCGCGGCCTTCGAGCGGATCAGGCGGCAGGATGGACTCCTGGATGGATTTTTCGAGATCAACGAGGCGCTGTTCGAGCACGGGAATTTCGGCGGCGGCCATCTCGGCGATTTCGCGGTCATCCATGGACTTGGCCATGTCGCGATTCTCCGCCAGCTCGGTCTGCGCTTTTTCAAACGCGGCCCAGTCGGCGAGGAGTTTTTGCAGGTTGCGATGCTCGCGCAGCAGTTCGCCGGCCTTCTTGGGATCATCGAAGAAGTTCGGGCGGCCGATGACGTCTTCGAGGTCGGCAAAGCGGGTGCGTTTGCCGGCGATGACGGCGGAGTAGTCCATGCGTGGGAAAAGCTGAAATTAGGAAAGCAGAAAGCTGAAACGGGAAAAGAAAAACGGTGCCCAGCACGAAGGCGTGGGCACCGTTTGGCTAAAAAGAGACTGTCGAGAGCTAGGCTTCGGCTTCGGCGGCCACAGGAGCGGCGGCTTCGAGCTTCGGAGCGGTGCGGCGGGCACGGACGGAACCGTAGCGCTGGGCGAACTTGTCCACACGACCGGCGGTGTCGATGAAGCGCTGCTCACCGGTGAAGTAAGGATGGCAGGCGGAGCAGATACCGATACGGAGGTTCTGCACGGTGGAGACGGTGTGATAGACGGTGCCGCAGGTGCAGGTGATCGTCGTTTCGGCGGACTTGGGATGGATGTTTTCTTTCATGGTGGTGAGATCACGTGACCGGGCGAGGTGCGGAATGCTGCTTTCGCCGGGGCGTGGGGCGCGGACGGTAGTGGCTTTTGCAGGAGGGTCAAGGGGGAGTTGGTCAAGGCGTCAAGAGGTCAAGGTGGTGATAGCAGGGAGGTGTGGGGTGCGTTACGAGGCGACCATGAATCGACTTTGCCTGTTCCTCGTTCTTTTCGGTACCTTCTCTCTTTACGCGGCTCCGCCGAATGTGGTGGTGTTTTTGGCGGATGATTCGGGGTGGGGGGATTACTCGATCAATGGCAATACGAACCTACAGACGCCAAACATCGACTCATTGTCGAAGGCGGGGGCGAGTTTTGATCGCTTCTTTGTGTGTGCGCTGTGTGCGCCGACGCGGGCGGAGTTTTTGACGGGGCGGTATCACTCGCGGGGCGGCGTGCTGGGGGTCTCAACGGGGCAGGAGCGGCTGAACACGGATGTGAAGACGGTGGCGGATCATTTTCTCGCGGCAGGCTATGCGACGGGGGCCTTTGGCAAATGGCACAATGGCAGCCAGTGGCCGTATCATCCGAACGCGCGTGGGTTTCAGGAGTATGTGGGCTACACCAGCGGCCATTGGGGCGAGTATTTTGATCCGCCGCTGGAGCACAACGGGCAGATGTTCCGAGCGAAGGGTTTCATCGTGGACGTGCTGGTGGGGAAGGCGATGGAGTTCATCGAGACGAACCGTGCGAAGCCATTTTTCTGCTACATCCCGCTGACGACGCCGCATTCGCCGTTCAGCGTGCCGGACGAGCATTGGAACAAGTTCAAGGACGCGCCGGTGACGATGCGTGGTGCGGATGGCGAAGCGGAGGACATCAACGTGACACGCACGGTGCTGGCGATGATGGACAACATCGACATGAACGTGGGGCGCGTGTTGAAGAAGCTCGATGAGCTGAAGATCGCGGAGAACACGATCGTGGTCTATTTCAGCGACAACGGGCCGAACAGCGTGCGCTGGAATGGCGGGATGAAGGGGAAGAAGGGCGTGACGGATGAAGGGGGCCTGCGCTCGGTGCTGTTCTTCCGCTGGCCGGGCAAGATCCGTGCCGGGATGACCGTGCCGCACATCGCCGGGGCGATCGATTTGCTGCCGACGCTGACGGAACTGGCCGGGGTGCCGGTTCAGAACGCAAAACCGCTGGATGGAAAGAGTTTTTCATCGCTGCTACGTGGGGCGAAGTGGGAGGCGGTTGCGCGCAATCTGATGAATTACAACGGCGGGCGATTGAGTGTGCGGACGCAAACGCATCGCCTGGATGCTGCGGGTGGTTTGTTTGACATGATTGCCGATCCGAGTCAGACGAAGGACATTGCGGCTGAGCAGCCTGAAATAGCGACGAAATTGGCCGCAAAGGGGACGGCGTGGCATCAAGAGGTGTTTGGGAAGCCTTATGCCACGGCCCCCGCCCCAGCGGGCAAGGGGAAGGCCAAGGGCAAGGGAGGAGCGAACTTCGCTGACAACCGGCCTTATCCGGTCGGTTATGCCGAGTTTCCGATCACGATGTTGCCCGCACGAGATGGCGTGCCGCATGGCGGCGTGCAGCGCAGTTCGGGCGCGCCGAACTGCTCCTATTTTGTGAATTGGAAGACGAAGGACGATTTCATGACCTGGGACATTGACGTTCACACGGCTGGCGCATACGAGGTGAGCATCGAATACGTCTGTCCCGAGGCGGATGCCGGCTCCATCGTCGAGCTGAGCTTGGGTGCGGCCAAAACGACTGGCAAGGTCACGCCGGGCTGGTATCCGCCGTTGATCACTGGTCAAGACCGGGCATCGCGCAAAGGAGAGAGCTTTATGCGCGATTTTCACACGCTTTCGCTCGGTACGATCAAGCTGGCGGCACAGAGAGGATTGCTGACGCTGCGGGCGGTGGAAATTCCCGGTCAGAGCGTGGCGGAAGTGCTGCGAGTGACGCTCACGCTGAAATCTAAGTGAGGCTTGGCACATTTCCTGATTCCATGCTGGCGTTCGTTTTGCCAACCGGCTTTATTTTATCTCAACCATCGCATGAAATTCACCGCCATCCTCTCCGCCCTGATCGTCACGCTGCTGCTTGTTGCCTGTGGCTCCGTTGAACTCGCCAAGTCAGACGCACCATCCCTCGTGGTCGATCAGGATGAGGAACGGGTATGCGGCCAGGGGAAGATATTGTTCCCCGCAGGGGAATACCGGGCGGAGGTGGCTGCGGCGAACGGCATTTACTACAAGGCACCCAAACGCATCCGTACGCTGGGTGTCCTGATCGGGCGCTCCGAAGAGGGTGGCATCTTTGTGGCGAATGCCACCGGAAATCCGCAGGCGGCTTGGTTTGGCGATCCGCGTGACAACGTGGACGAAAGGCCTGGTACGCTGTTTGGCGCGATCGGCTGGAGTGCCCCGAAATTGTGGCCCTACACGCCCCGGATTCCCTACACGTTGAAGAAATAGCGTCCATCTGACTCGAAGCAGGGGGGAGGGCTGGCGTAAGCAATTTGTCAGTGACGGGGGTTTTGGTTGCGCTGAATGTTATAAAAACTATAATTCAGGGTACATGAGCAGCCGTATCATCACTTGGTCCCTCGCCTTCGCCGTCCTGCTGGCGGGAGGCATTGCCGCGATGAAAGAAGGCTGGCTCAACGGCTGGAAAATGCGCCTCGGGGAGCTGATGACCAGCCCTGGTGCGCAATACAGTCCGGCGCGGTTCCGCATCGACCTCGGGGACCAGTTCAATTACTCACGGCTGGCCGAAAAAACCCCGATGCTGCGCGTCGATCCTGAAATGGAGGCCTGGCTAGAGCGGGAGTTTGCCAAAATTGACACGAGCGACCTCAACAAAGTCACCGAACTGGTGCAGGAAGGCATGCCACGTTACTACCGTGTCTCCGTCTGCTCCGCCAGCAGCCCGAGCCTGCGTGAGCTGGTGCAGCGCTTCCATGAATACTCCCACCGTGCGCAGCCTGAGATGACGCACATGGCTGTGGCGCTGCGGCCGCGTGCCAGCGGGTTGATGCATGAAGCGCTGCTGGTGCTGGGCCAGCGGCTGCGTGATTTCACGCCGGAGGCGTTGTCCAAGTCGGGGGACGAACCCTTTTTCAGCACCTGCGTGCATTGCAAACAGCCGCATTTCATGAAGCTCTCCCGCGCCCAGCGCAGCATGGCGCTGGAATGCCCGAAGTGCCGCCGCAAGTACGCGGTGATCGCCGCCGACAGCGGCGGGAATTTCCGCTACGTGAACGAGTTTCTCACCGGCTATGCGCCATCAGCGGTGTTTGCGAAAAACCAGTCGCGGGTGCAGCAGCTTTTCACGATCTGGGCCGCCGTGCATGCCAACTGCCGTTACGCCAACGATCCCGGCGCGAAGGCGGGCACCAGCTTTGCCAAAAAAGAGCAGACTGACTGCTGGCAGTTCGCTGATGAAACGCAGCGCTTGCAGCATGGCGACTGTGAGGACTCTTCGATCTTCCTGGCGGACTGGCTGATGTCGCGTGGCTTTCAAGTGCGTGTGGCCTTGGGCCGCTATGGCGATCTCGGCGGCCATGCGTGGTGTGTGGTGAAGATCGACGACAAGGAATACCTGATCGAATCGACCGAAAGCCGTCCTGATCCGACCGATCCGCCGCTCGCCAGTCGAGTGGGTAGCCGCTATGTGCCGGAGGTGCTGTTCGACCGCTTCGCGATGTATGTCCCCACCAGCCCGAACCGTGCCTGGAAAGGCGACTACTGGTCCGCCAATACTTGGACCCGCATCGAGCCGCGCACCGAACTGGGCGGCGATCCGATCCTGGCGCGTACGCCTGTTGGATCACCGCTCAAACCGGGGGCCAAGAATCTCCTCGAAGCCGCTGCAACGGCCGATGCCTCGCGTCTCGCGCGCACCACTTTCGCCAGCCCTGCTTCACCGACGTTTCTGAATCTTGGTGATATGCCTGCGGGTGCCAAGGAGTGGAGCAAGTCGTTGATCCCGCTGCGCAGGCCGTGAGGCAGCGACGGCACGATGGAATGTGGATCGCGGGTTGACGCCATCCCGTGCCGCGTTCAGCATGATGCCCACATGCTCGCCAGCATCGCCATCCTCACGTTGTTCGGCATCTTTCTCATGATGCTGGAGACTTTCCTGCCCGGCTTGATCGCGGGGATTCTTGGCACGATCTCGATTCTGGCCGCCGTCTGGCTCACGCTGATGTCGGACGATCTGGCGGGGTGGAGCACCGGCCTGCGGCTCACGCTTGCACTGGGCATCCTGGTGTTTTCGGCGGCGACCCTGCTGGCTTGGATGCGTTGGTTTGCGGCGAAATTTTTTCGTCGTGCCTTGACCCTTACCGCCAGCATCGACACGCCAGCCGCCGTCACCGCTGCTCCAGGGGCGCAGGGCTTTGCACTCACCGATCTGCGTCCGCTGGGCCGTGCGGAAATCGCCGGCCAGCGCTACGATGTGCGCTGCCAGGACGGTCTGGCCGCCGCCGGCGCACCGCTGGAAGTCATCGCCGCCGAACCCGGCAATCTGCTCGTTCGTTTAATCTCACCCTAACCCAACCTCAAACTCACCCACCACCATGCCTGAACCAGTCTGGATCTTCATCTACGGCGTCGTCATCATCGTCCTGCTGATCGTTTTTTTGATCGTCGCCAAGTTCTTCAATCTCTGGCTGCGGGCCATGATTGCCAATGCGCCGGTCAGCATCACCACGCTGCTCGCCATGTGGCTGCGCGGGGTGCCAAACGCGATGATCGTTGATACGCGCATCACGGCGGCCAAGGCGGGCATTCCCATCGGCACGGACCAGCTCGAGGCGCATTACCTCGCCGGTGGGGAGGTCACGCACGTCGTGCTCTCGCTCATCGCCGCCGACAAGGCCGGCATCCCGCTCGACTTCAATCGAGCCTGCGCCATCGACCTCGCTTGCAAAGGCACCACCAAGACCGTGCTCGAAGCCGTGCGCACCAGCATCAATCCCAAAGTCATCGACTGCCCGCATCCCGACATGGGCCGTGGCGGCAAGATCGACGCCGTCGCCAAAGACGGCATTTCTTTGCGCGTCCGCGCCCGGGTGACCGTGCGCACGAATCTCGACCGCTTCGTCGGCGGTGCCACCGAGGAAACGGTCATCGCGCGTGTGGGCGAAGGCATCGTCACCTGCATCGGCTCCTCCGCCTCCTACAAGGATGTGCTCGAAAATCCCGACAGCATCTCCAAGCTCGTGCTGCACAAAGGTGTCGATGCCGGCACCGCGTTTGAGATTCTCTCCATCGACATTGCTGACATCGACGTCGGTGAAAACGTCGGTGCGAAGCTCCAGACTGAGCAGGCCGAGGCTGATAAAAAAATCGCCCAGGCCAACGCTGAAATGCGCCGTGCCGCCGCCGTGGCCCTGGAGCAGGAAATGTCCGCGCGCACCCAGGAGATGCGTTCCAAAGTCGTCGAAGCCGAGGCGCAGGTGCCACTGGCCATCGCCGAAGCCTTCCGCAACGGCCAGCTCGGCGTCATGGATTACGCCAAGTACAAAAACGTCCTCGCCGACACCGACATGCGCACCAAGATCGCCGGTGATTCACCTGCGGCGAAGTAGTTCAATGTTCGTTGTTCAATGTTCCAAGTTCCTCCATTGCTGCTGAGCGCCGACTTTGATCCGTTTCAAGCGGCGATCATCGTCATCGCGTTGCTGGCTGGTTTCGTGAAATGGCTGTGGGAAAGCTGGCAGCAGCGGCGTGAAGCCGCCCCGCCGCAGATGACCGAGGAGCAGCGCCAGATGCGCGAGGCCGCCTGGCTCAAGCAAACCGGCCAGAGCGCACCGCCTTTGCCACCACCGCCCGCAGCTCCCTCGCCCTGGGATGAACTGCGCAAGGCCTGGAAGGAATTGCAAGAGACCGCCAAACAGGCGCAGGCACCTGCTCGTCCGGTGCAGCCCGCTCGTCCGGCAAAACCTGCCAGCAGACCGCCCCCGGTGCCGCAGCAGCGCCTGCAATCTGGCCGTGCTGCTGCTCAGGTGGTGCAAACGCCGCTCCCGGTGGTGGCCGCCGTCGCAGCTCCGGCAGTTGCTGCCAAAGAAGCCTACGATCCGCAGCAGACCACCACTCACTCCGTACTCGCCGCTGTGCAGAATCTGCGGCGCGATCCAGCGCTCATGCGGCAGGCGATTTTGATGCAGGAGATACTCGGACCGCCAAAA
Source organism: Prosthecobacter sp. (assembly GCF_046154365.1). GTDB lineage: Bacteria > Verrucomicrobiota > Verrucomicrobiia > Verrucomicrobiales > Verrucomicrobiaceae > Prosthecobacter. The sequence continues at coordinate 8,445 of NZ_JBJXFV010000026.1, read as the reverse complement.
GCCTTGCAAACCTCCCGCGATCTCGCTATCTAGCGCCCGCTTCTTTGAGACATGCCGGCGTGGTGAAATTGGTAGACGCGCTAGACTCAAAATCTTGTATCCGTGAGGATGTGTCGGTTCGAGTCCGACCGCCGGTACCACTCAAAAGAAGTTCGCAGGAGTCAGGGAGGAGCAACGTTATCAAGCTCATGCAAACACCGCGCGCCGCCCCAGTCTTCATCGCCGCCCTTGCTTTGATTGCGTGCGTTGTCTGGGCGGTCGAAAACGAAGCCCCTGGCGGCAGGCCGACGAATTTCGGCATCAAGGACGGCTCCCTGCCCGAAGACCCGCGTGAGTACCGTCGTGGCGGTTATGGCAACGAGTATCCCACCTGGCCGGTCAGCAAGGAACTGCCCAACGATGTCTTCACCTTTGCCCGCATCCGTTACAACTCAGGCTCCGGCGGCCGCGGCTGGGGCCGTGGCAACCGCAAGTGGTCCACGGACTATCCCGACTCCGACATGAACATGTCGTACCGCCTCCAGCAGCTCACTTCGCTTCAAGTGAACCCAAATGGAGCCGTCGTGGACATCGTCCCGGAGCAGATGCGCCATTATCCCTTCACTTACATGATCGAAGTCGGTGACATCGACCTCACCGACGACGAGGCCAAAACCATGCGCGAGTACATGCTCAACGGCGGCTTCATCATGGTCGATGACTTCTGGGGCACGCGCGAGTGGGACAACTTCGAAGTCGCCCTCAAGCAGATCTGGCCCGACCGCAAGATCGAGGAGATCCCGCTGGAGCACGAAATCTTCCACATGGTCTTCCCCATCAAGGTGAAGCCGCAGATCCCGCACATCCGCTACGCCGAATACGTCATCAACCAGGGCATCACCTATGAGTTCGACAAACCTGGCTCCGAGCACGTCCACTACCGTGGCTATTTCGACGATAAACGCCGCCTGATGATGGTCATCTGCTGGAACACCGACACTGGCGAAGGCTGGGAGCAGGAAGGCACCGATCCGTGGTACTTTCGCGAATTCTCCGAGAAGTACGCCTACCCGCTCGGCATCAACATCATCTTCTACGCGCTGACGCATTGAAAAGTTCTGAGTCCCGGCTTCAGCCGGAAAAGTTTCCGTCGAAACCCGGCGTGACCAATCACGCTGTCGGTTTTACCCGGTGCTCGAAGCACACACCTCAGGCATCCACTCCGCGGTTCAGAAGCTCTTTGCGGGCTTCTTCGGCGAGGTGGGTGTAAGTGGCGCGGATTTTATCGAGTTCGTCCTCCTCCAGTTCTTCTAGGTCCAGCAGCGCATTGTGGGCGCCATCGATGGAGCGGATCAGCTCGTCCAGTTTGACCTGCACGGCCTCGGCGTCGCGGTTTTGCGTACACTGAATGAGAAACACCATGAGGAAGGTGACGATGGTGGTGCCGGTATTGATGACAAGCTGCCACGTGTCGCTGAAGTGAAACAGCGGGCCAGTGACGCTCCAGATCAGGATGATCGCCACCGCCAGCCCGAAGGCGGAGGGCCGACCGCTGGCGCGTGCGGTCTTTTTGGCAAAGTGGGAGAACCAGGAGGTGGGTTTGGTGGGCTTCATGATCTGGGAACGGGCGTGATTCCTGCGTGGCAACGTCCAAGGTGTCGCGGTTCTCTCCCCCGAGCACCGAACTTGCACCGGATCAAAGGCTCGGCTCGCAGGGGTAGGACCGTTGATGAAGCGCATGGGCGCTTCATTTTGGATGAAGTAAATAAATGCCGAGCGATCACCCGCTTGACGACCGTTGACGCGGAAGTCCGCGTTCAGGCGAACGTGGCTACAGCCGCCGCAACCCATCCTCCGTCATCGGCGTCGGGATGGCTTCGTCGATGGCATCAATGCGGGCCAGTGTCTCGGCGCTGAGCACGAGATCGGCAGCCAGCAGGCTTTCTTCAAACTGGGCGACGGTGGTGGCGCCGACGATGGTGGAGGCGACGAAGTCATGCTGCTTGCTCCAGGCGAGTGCCAAAGCGGTGACACTGATGCCGAGGTCGGCGGCGATGACTTGGAGGCGGGCGGTGGTTTCGAGGCTGCGCTCGTTGACGAAGCGGGCGGCCATGCGCTTCTGACGCGGGCCGCCGTTTTGGATGTAGTCGGTGAAGCGTGCGCCTTGGGGCAGCGCACCGCCGTTGTACTTGCCGCAGAGCACGCCGCCGCCGAGCGGGGAGTAGGGCAGGAGGCTGACGTTTTCCTTGCGGCACACCTGCGCGAGTTCGCTCTCGCAGCGGCGGTTGATGAGAGAGAAATTGTTCTGCACGGAGGCCATGCGGGCGAGGCCGTGCTTCTCGGCCTCCCAGAGGTTCTTCATGACGCCCCAGCAGGTCTCGTTGCTGCTGCCCCAGGCGCGGATCTTGCCCTGGTCGATGAGATCGGTCAGCGCACCGAGGGTTTCGGCCTGCTCCATGCCGTGGTCGGGCCAATGCGTCTGGTAGAGGTCGATGTAATCGGTCTGGAGGCGGCGCAGGCTGTCCTCGCAGGCCTGGAAGATCTGGCGGCGGTCCAGCGCGGTGAAGCCGCCGCGAATCGGTGGGCGAAACCAGCCGTGGCCGGGCCCGGTGACCTTGCTGGCGACGATGATCTCGCCCCGCGTGCGGCCCTTGAGCCACTTGCCGACGATCTGCTCGGTCACGCCGAAGAGTTCGGCGCTCGGCGGCACGGGATACATCTCGGCGGTGTCGAAGAAGTCGATCCCCGCGTCGATGGCGCGGTCCATGATGGCAAAGGAGGTCTTCTCATCGGCCTGGAGGCCGAAGGTCATGGTTCCCATGCAGATGTCGGTGACGACGATGCCAGTGCGGCCGAGGCGGTTGCGTTTCATAAGACGCGGATGCTAGCAGGGGATGGCGGAGAGCCAAGGGCGAAGAGCGAAGAGGGCTTCAGGCATGAATCGGCCGCTGTTCATGCATGGCTCGTGTCTTTTCAACAACAACTGCTAAAGGAACGGGGAGTCCCCGATTTGAGACTGCCCTGCCGCGACAGCGGCATCCATGAAGCGAAGCCTAACCGCAGAGCCGATGAAGGCGGCAACTATCTGGATCAAGCTGCATCACGGAGCCGAGACGAAAGTCAAAGCTCCATGATCTGACTGGAACCGCCCGGTGCAGCCGACCGTAGGGAGACAGACAGCCGTCAGGCTGCCCGCCGGGCAAGCGAAGCGCCGTCAAACCCGCACGCCGGGTGGTATGGGAGGGGCGGCAGGCGCAATCCTGTCACCTCGACCCGATTTAGACTGCAATGAAATTCCAAACTCCATAAACAATAATCGCCAACGGCAACAACCCGACGCTGCCAAGCAGCAGCCAAAAATGAAATGGGTCTCTTTGACGAGTGACTTGTCGGCGCGCAAGTCCTGAGTAGTACCTACCGACATAAGCGGTGTGAACAAGACCAAGCCCAAAGGCCAGCCCAAAGCAGGCAAACGCGCCAGACACCAACTGAATATAAATGACTGGAGGCGATGAGTCCTGAGGCCACTCATGGAGACTGGAGTAAATGACCGCACTGATAAAACCGCCGATTGCGCCGAGAAGACCAACCGCACACAGAACCTTCAGCCATTCGGGAGATGTTTGTTTCACAGGCATCGTGTCTATGCAGTCTAACGATTGAACTCAGCCACGCCGGACCGATGACGTGACCCACGAAAGCGGAACTGAGTGCGCCAACCGGCGTTGGCTGCAGTGAACTGGTTAGCAGTGCGATTCTTCATCATCCTTTTCGTGTAAACAAACATGAGGGTGGATCGGAACTACTTCGCTGCGGAGCGCTCCAAACAGCACCGCAATCTGTTCAGAACCCAACCCTCGGGAAAGGAGAAGCTCGACGATAAAGGGATTCAGTGCTGTCGTGCAGTAAAGATCCTTCCGTCTCGTGTATTTCTCCATGATCCCGATCTCGGTGATGTCTTCCCAACGATACTTCTTCGACCCGTATGAAAGCCCGTCAGACGTGATCAACAGAACCGTCTTCGCGTTCTTGACGATCTTAGACAGGAGAAACAACCCACCACCGAGAAATACGAAGATAAAAAGCAGGGCGCAGAGCGTGCCCATCATGTGAGTCATGACCGTTTGCAGAATCATCTGCGGGATCCACATGATGGCTAAACAAAGTCCAACCGAGGTCAGAACTAGGCTGCAAACTATCGTAGCAGGACGCCTGGCGGAAAACTCTCCTGTAAAGTATGTCTTCACTGCTAACGTTGTTTAGCCATACTAAACTGTGGGCGAATCAGATTCGTCCACAGTTTTTTGTGGATTAACCGGGTTGGGGTGCGGTCAAAGGGGCTGTTCACGAAACGAAAGGATTTTGATGAATGCGCCGAGCGAAGCGAAAAAATTGCCCGAGGTCAAGCCTGTGGTGCGGTGAGTCGTCGAAGCGGCGTGTCGGGGTCAGTCCGGTACGGTGCCGGTGTGGGTTACACTCTTGAGCCTCCCTCACACGACCGTTTTTTGCAGGCCCGGAGCATCTCCGGAGCTGTGATTTGCCGCAAATTGCACGGGAGGAGCACGCCCGGGGCTGCGATTGACGGCAAATCGGACAGGAGGAGCATGTCCGAGGCTGCGATTGATCGTCAATTGCACGTCCGAGGTATCACCGAGGCTACGATTGACCGTCGTTCACAGGCCCGGCGCACGTTCGGGGTCGCGCGCGACCATATTTTCCAGAAAAGGAGCATCGCCGAGCCTGCGATTTGCCTTCGTTTGCAGGCTCCCGGGGGCAGGGCGCAAGCAATGAGGAATCGGGGGCGCACAACGAGGGGACTCTCTCATGACAAGCCGATTAGGCTTGTCGGGGGTGCCCTCGGGCCTGTAAAACCAGCAGCTCCGGCCATGTGGCCGGGCTTTCCTGATGAAACGACCCCATGAAGCCCTGCTGGCCCGCCGACTGCTGGAAACCCATGAACGCGGCTACGGCTTCGCGCTGTTTTACCGCCGGACTTGGAAGTGGTATCTGCTGCTGGGGCTGGTGTTTGCGCTGGCCCTGACGTTTGCGGCTGAGGCGGAGTTGTGGCCGCTGTTTTACGGCTTCGTGGGCTGTGCCTGCGGGGTGCTGCTGCGGGACATCGGCTGGGTGCGGGCGATCCGCAAGAACTGGCCCTTCAGCGACAAGGTCACGGACTGGGAGAAGGTGCGGCGGATGGCGGAGGGGACGGAACCGGGTGCGTCTGAGCCGGAGGACGTAGCACGAGGGGAGCGGGAATGACGAATGAGGCGGGCGCGTTTCATGCGTGGGTGCTAGCAGTGGATGGCTGAGAGCCTAGATCTCAGAGAAGGCTCGACAAAAGGCGGCTTTTTCCGGTAGTGTGCGGCGCATGAGTCTTCTTTCCAAAACCATGCTTCTTGCCCAAGAAGCGCCGCCGCCTGGCTGGCAAATGAGAGAGCGACGTGAGGTCTTCGAGCGTAGGACGAAGACGATTCCGTATCTGGAAGCGCTTCAATCAGGAGGTGCGTTGTATATCTCCGCCCATGTCTTGATGGTGCTGTGCTTTGTCCTGGCGGTCCGTTCGTTTTTCCGCCGGACATCGGTGCAGATTGCCGCTTTGATGGGCTTCGCGCCCTTTTTCTTTGCCTCTCTAGCGATGCTCATCAGCGTGGTCCAACTCAAGGATGCGAGGACTTCGGAATACTGGTTTTATCTTGGTTCTGGACACAACCCTCCAGGGCTTGGCATTTCAGAACTGCGGGGCATTCCAAGGCCGCTGTACATTGGAATAGCACTCTCCCTGTTTGTTCTACTGCTTCATTTGGCGCGGCATTTCCGCTCAAGGCGCAGAACGTAGTCAGCGCATGTGCTTCAGATTGAAGTTGGCGACGGGCCGGGCGGCGGGGTCACTTTTGTGTGAGCCACTCCCAGGAGGTGAGCTGCTGCTGGCCTTCGAGTGAGCGGTAAACGAGGGCTTTGGCGGTGCGCGGCTGGCCGCTGCTGGTGAGCTTGAGGGTGAGGCGGTAGTTCATGCCGGCGACGACCTGGCTTTCGACGTGGGTGATTTTGACGAGGGTGAGCTTGAGGGCGTCTGCTTTGGCCTGGGTGCGGACGGCGAAGTCAGCGGCGCTCTGAATCTCCGGGGTGATATGCGTCACGGCCCCGAATCCGCCGGGGGTGGGCGGCTCTGCTGCCGTGCTGTCGAGGGTGGTCATGAGAAGGCTGGTGGCAAGGGTGACGAGGGTGAGGGGCTTGAGGTTCATCGGTTGGGCGTGGGGTTGTCCGCAGATTCGACGAAGGAATCCGTCTTGGCAAAGACTCAGACATCCTGAGCTCGGGCGCTGCTTGAACCGTGACAAGACGAGAGCGCAAAAATGATTTCGGATTTGGACCCTGCCGGGCATTGTTGGGCGGCAATTAATACTGGAGGGCAGGGCGAGGGTTCATCAGCGCTCTAGTTCGGGCGGTGCTGGCCAGCAGGTGGGGGCTCACCAATGCGTCGAATCGCCGCCATGCTGCTCGAAGTGCTTGCCAGACTTTCTGACTACCACTTTTGCCGCTTTTGCGCTCGGCTCGCGCGGCTTTGGCCTTGGCCCGGGCGGCTTGCAGGATGTTCCACCCGCAGGCTTTCCCAATCACAGCATGACTCACCGCGACGAGTCCTCTGACTCGCAGTTGCTTGATGCCGGTGACTCGATCCAACCCTCGGTTCAGGCTCTCGATGCCTGCTCGTCGCCGGTATTTCCCCCGCCATTCTTCACTCTGCTCGCGCTTGCGCCGCTGGGCGGTGCGCTCAGCTTTGCTCGGTCCGCTGGTTGCATTCTCGCTCGCACTTTCGCTTGCCTGCACCTCTGCCACGCTGGCTTCCTGATCTGCTGTTGGCGCGGTCGCGTCTGGTTCTGCTTTGGGCCGACGGCCTGGCACCGGGCTGATGAGGTCAATGCCGTGCGCGGCGCTGTGCTCGACGTTGGCATCGCTGCCGTAGGCGGTGTCGGCACTCATTTCATCTGGCACGGCGGCCATGGCTTGCTGCGCGGCGATGACTTGTGGCACGGCGGCGCTGTCGCTCGCTCCGGCACTCTGCGGGATGCACACGGTGATCATTTGCACGGGATTGCTCTCAGCGCTGGTCTGCGCGAGTTGCACTTGGTAGCCGCTGCCTTTGTGTCCGTCGTATCCGGCACCGTCATCGGATGGGTTTTGCATGGTGTGGCTGCTGTTGCCCTGCGCGTCGCAGCTCTTGGTGCGCACGCTGACTTTGCCGAGTTTGATCTCGCAGTGCTCTGCAAAGATGCGCTGCATGGCGCGGTAACTGCTGCGCGTGTTGATGGCGGTGTCATCAGCGAAGCGCTCGATGAGTGCGTGCATGTCTTGGGCGACTTGTTGCCGCGCTTGGGTGCGACCTTCAGCGCTGCCGCCGGCTTCGCCAAAGAGCCGCGCCTGGCTCACTTCATAGCGCTCACGCAGGTCGGCATCCAGTGCGTTGTAGCTCGCTGCGGCGTGCCGTTTGAGGCTGGCGAGGAAGCGTTTGACGGCGGTGGCCATGAGCTTGGTGCGGCCAAACACGGCCATGTCACTAAAGAGGTGCGTGCTGTCGAGCCGTTGCTTGGTGATGCTGATGTTGAGCTCTTCGATGAGCTTGGTGGTGACTTGCGTGAAGATGTCGCCCACCAGTTTATCCTCACGCACCAGCTTGCGGTAGGTGTCGAGGCTGCGCGGGCAGAGATACTGGTGGTCGCGTGCAAGGTTGAGCGCGTAGTGCAGGTCATTGTGATAGCTGTAAGCTTCCGCCGCCGTGTCGATGGTCCAGTTTTTGAACTCCATGATGAGGGTGAGCGCGGCCATGGAGTAGAGTTCCTTGGTGGGGCGGCCGAGTTGTGGATCGAAGTGCTGGCCCAAGTCCGCTGCGGGCATGAGCGCGAGCACACTGCGGCGGAACACGCCCTGCCAGCCTTCTTGCAGATGGCGCAGGGCATTGGGCGTGAGATGCGTGGCCCACCATGCGGTGCCATCAAGGACAGCCGAGTTTCATTCAAGTGATTCGGGAGCATGGATGAGCCTCATTGAATCAGGATGAGCGGGCATGAGTGGTTCCTGGTTCATCGGCTGGATTCACCAGCCTTTCTCTGCGGCGTTCCTGGCTCTGCGGTGTTCATTCACTGCGGACGGTTCATCCTTCGCAGTCTTGCTTTCATCCTTCGCAGTCTTGCTACGGAGAATGGAACGGAGAATGGAACGGAGCACCGGAACGCCGCATGGGCTTGTGGGGCAGGGAGTAACTTCACGCTCGCGCCGCATTCTGGCGAATGCGCCTACGGCCTGTTGTCGTAGGCTCGTTCGCCAGAACGAGTCTGGGGGAAGTTAGTTCTGCTTTGTTAGGAGGTTGAAGCCTTCGCCGGAGCAACTTTTTCCCGTTTGCGTTGGCGTTTGAGGGCGTTGGCTGCCGCACGACGACGTTTCTCGTGGCGACGCTCGATGCGCTCGATC
>NZ_JBJXFV010000199.1:0-13734 GCF_046154365.1 Prosthecobacter sp. | reverse complement strand
CGGCGATGCCAGCAAGCGATCGATCAGTTGTGCATACGCAGCGTCGCGATCGGATTGGCAGGCTTCGACGAACGCAGAAACGTCCGTTGACTGTGGAGGCAGACCGGTCAGCACAAGCGTCGCGCGGCGAATCAACGTTTCCGGTGACGCCAGTCCAACGGGACTGATTCCCGCTGAAGCCATGCGATGCCGCAGAAACCGATCGATCGCCGAGCCGCTCCATGCGACATCATCGACTTCGGGGACGGGCGGATTAGTCACCGGCTGCAGGCTCCACCATTGACGCCGTTCTGCGAACGTTTCATCCCACGGCTTCCGAATCTTCGCAGCCGCGACTTCTGTGCGAGGATCGAGCGCACCGTTCTTGACCCATGTTTCGAGATCTGCGATCTCCGCCGCCGTCAGTTTGCCACCGGCATCCTTCGGCGGCATCTGCAAATCAGGATTGTCCCAGCGCACGGCTTTGATGAGCACACTGGCTTCCGGATCATGCGGCACAATCGTCGGCCCGGAATCACCTCCAACTTCCCATCCTGCTTTGGAATCCAGCAGCAACCCGCCATTCCGTTCCGTTTCTGCGCTGTGGCATTCGTAGCAACGGTTGATGAGCAGTGGCCTGATCCGGGATTCGAAAAACTTCGCTCGATCGTCTGCAGCGACGATCGTTTGGCTCAACGTCACTGCCGCTGCGGACAGAATTTTCAGCAGGGAGCGTATCGGGAAGGAGTATCGGACCATGGTCATACCAGTTGATGTCAGCGGGAAGGTTTTAGCGGTTCGTTGATTCAGTCGATGGATTACGAAGCTTAATTTAACCTTGCGTAAGCAGTTTTCCGAAATCCTTCCGTCCTGGCACAAGCGCATTGCGACAGGTCAAAGCCTTCCGCAAGAACTAGTTCATGGACATGTGCCTGGTCAATTTTATCCTGCGAGGGCTTCCGGCCACGACGCTCAGATGCCTGCTGATCGTCATGCGAACCATGCGGCTTTGGCTTACCAGACATGTATTCTTCGTCCTGCTGCCGTCTCTGCTCATGGGCCTTCACAGAAAAGGACTCATCAAGTCGCTGATGGATTTTTGCCCAGGATGACGATCCGGAGCCGAGTTTGAACGCCAGTTGTCCGCATTTGCTGATATCGCTGGCAGTAACCCACGTTTCGGGGCGAATGACGCCATCCCGCTTCACCTGCTGGATCTGATTCTGGTCGCTGGCGTCGTCGGAGGTGATGACAAGCTGTTTCCCGCCGCGCCCGGATCGATTGCAACTTTCGGAAATGCGGGTGTGGTCAACACAGACCAACCACTGAGGGTCGGGCACCTTAGTGTTTGGCTTATCTGCGGACTTCGCGGCCAGCGGCGCGAGCAGCAGGGCGGTGAGGAGTAGAGGGATGGGTTTCATGGTTGAGTCTTCATTGAACGGCCGAGTCTTGCCGCTTCTTCCTGGAGCCTCGGGCTGGGGCGTCGAATTTGGGGAGTGATTGGGTGAGCTCGGCTTTGATCGTGGCGAACTCGGGCTGGGTGGCGAGGTTGTGCCATTCGTTCGGGTCGGTGCGGTGGTCGTAGAGTTCCTCGCCGCCGTCGGCATAGCGGATGTAGCGCCAGCGTTCCGTGCGGAGAGCGTGGTTGCCTTGACCGTGGGTGATGAGAGCGGGTTTGTGCCATTCGAGCGAAGGGTTTTTCAGCAGCGGGACGAGGCTGGCGCCGTCGAGCGAGGTGATGGCGGGGAGGGAGCAGATCTCGTTGAGGGTGGGGAAGAGGTCGATGGTGCCGACGGGTCGCGCGGTGCGGGTATCGGGCTGGGTGATGCCGGGCGCGGCGATAATCAGGGGAATGCGGGTGGAGCGATCCCAGAGCGTGAACTTGTGCAGGTGCTGCTTTTCGCCGAGGTGCCAGCCGTGGTCGGACCAGAGCACGATGATGGTGCTGTTCGCCGCCGGGCTGGCGTCGAGGGCGTCGAGCAGGCGACCGATGAGGGCGTCGCCGAAACTGATACTGGCGAGGTAGGCCTGCACGAGTTCGCGGTGGCGGTTCTCGCGCAAAACCAGATCGTAATCGCCACGACGATCGGCGGCCATTTTTTTGCCGGCCTCGGGGAGGTCGTCGCAGTCGTCGTCTTTGATCGATGGCAGGATGATTTGATCCAGCGGATACAGGTCGAAGTATTTGCGCGGCGCGTAGAAGGGAAGATGCGGACGGTAGATGCCGGCGGCGAGGAAGAAGGGTTCCTGCGGCGGTTGCGCGAGGAACTTCACGGCCCATTCGACCATCCTGCCGTCGCCCATTTCGGAGTCGGGAATGTCGAACGCGCCCCAGTCGAACTCGTTCGGGTTCTGCGGTGGCTTGGAAAAGGTGCGCACGGCTTCGAGCCGGTTGAGCGGGAAGCCTGCGGGCCAGGTGAAACGCTTCACGTCGAGTCCGCGCGCGAGCTGGTCCTGGTAGTGGCTGTCGAAGATCTGATCGAAGTAATCATGCCAATCGCTGCGGCGATTGAAGCCGGGCATGTGGTGGTTCACCTTACCGCCGCCGCCGACCTGGTAGCCGTTGGCTTTGAAGTGCTGCGGGATGGTGGACGCCTCGGGCAGGGCTTCGAGCCATTTGGTCTCGTTGCCGTAGATGCCGGTGGTGGAGGGTCGCAGTCCGGTGAGCGTGGCGACGCGCGAGGGATTGCACACCGGCGCGGCGACATGGGCGTTGGTGAAGAGCAGGCCGCGTTTGGCGAGTCGGTCGATGTGCGGTGTCTTCACTTGCGGATGACCGCCGAGGCAGCCGATCCAGTCGTTCATATCGTCCACGATAATGAATAGGACGCTGGGGCGCGGGGCGGCAGAGGCGGATTGACAGAAGAATGGGGGCAGGAGAACGGAGAGAAGGATGAGGCACTTCATGGTGCGAAAGGCAGGATTTACACCGCAAGAGGTTGGAGAGACGCAAGAGGAGGTGCACGGATGATTCTCATTCAGAGACTCTCGCGGCACTTTCATCTCTTGCGGTGCAAAACTCAGCGTGTTCGTGATGTTCATCGCATCTGCTTTTTCTTCTTCGTCGTCGGTGGTGGAGTCGCGGCGGGCTCTTTGCCGAAAAAGTAGTCCGGATAGCCCCAGGCGAGCTGTTTGCCGTCGGACTTGGATTTCACGGCGGTGACTTCGGCGGTGAGGCGGGCGAGGTTTTGTGGGTCCAGCAGCGGGTCTTTCGTCTGCTCGCGCCACGCGGTGAGTTGCTTCTGCAGTTCGGCGAGCGTGGCGGCGTGCTCGGGGGCGGTGGCCAGGTTGCGGAACTCAAACGGATCGTTTTGCAGGTCGTAGAGCTCGTAGCGCGGTGGTTTTTCCATCACGGCGAAGGCGACGCGGACTTCGGGTGCGGCGGCGGCGATGGCATTGGGTAGGCTGCCTTTGAAATCAGGCTGACCGCGGTCTTTGGCATCGCCTTCGAGTTTGCGGAGAGTGTCGGCGTAGTCGGGATTGAGCGTGTTGGGCAGCAGGTTCTCGACGAGCTTGAAGCGTGCGGTGCGCACGGAGCGCTGCGGGTGATAGTTCGCAGCGGCGGCGTGAGTGTGATACTCGGCAAAGAGATGCGTGCGCCAGGACGCGGGTTCGTTGGCAAGCAGTGGCTGCAGCGGCCTTCCGGGCAGATCCGGCACCGGGGCGGCTCCACAGGCGGCGAGCACGGTGGGCATGAGGTCGATGGTGGAGACGAGTTCGTCGCGAACCTGCGGTTTGGCGTGGCCAGGCCAGCGGAGGATGAGCGGAATGCGCAAGCCGCCTTCGTAGGAGGTGCGCTTGCCGCGCAGGAAATCCGCGCCGTGATCGCCGAGGCAAATGACGAGCGTGTTATTCGCTTTGCCGCTTTTGTCGAGCGCAGCGAGGAGGTCGCCCACGAGCATGTCGAGCCGGGCGAGCGAGTTGTAGTAGTCGGCGACCATCTCGCGCATCGCAGGCGGATCGATGCCCATGTAAGGCATGGCCTTGACCTCCGCGCCGGTTTGCGGCGACTTCGGCAGGCCGTCCACCTGCCGCAGCCACGGATCATGGGCATCGGGAAAGTTTACACTGAGGAAGAACGGCGTGTCGGACGCGGTGATGAAGCTCGCGGCATGCTTCGCGTAGTCGCCGAGGTTCTTCCGCGCGAAGTTCGCACCGGTGATCGGATGGAAATCGAAGGGGAAGGCCGACTCGGGATTGATGTGCAGTTTCCCGATAATGCCCGTGCGATAGCCTGCTGCCTTGAGGCTGCGAGGAAGGTTGGGCGTGTCCTCGCGGTAAAGACGGAAGCCCCAGGTCGCGAGGCCGATCTGTCCGTGCTGATGCGGATAAAGACCGGTGAGAAAACTCGCCCGCGACTGGCTGCAACCTGCCTGCGGCACAAAGGCGCGGTTGAAGCGCACGCCCTCGCTCGCGAGCTTGTCAAGGTTCGGCGTGCGGGCATACGGATCGCCATAGCAGCCGAGTTCGGGACCGTTGTCCTCGGAGACGATGAGGAGGATGTTGGGCGGCGTCTCGGCAAAGGCAGAAACACTGAGGACAAAGAATAAGATGAAACTTCTCATGAGTTGCAGAAGGTATGTCTTGCACCGCAAGAGATTGGAGAGACGCAAGAGGTTGGCTTCTGGGTATCAAACCGAACCTCTCTAGTCTCTCAGGTCTCTTGCGGTATAGAAACTCATTTTCGAATGCTGATCCGCTTGAGCTGACCAGCCAGATTGGCTGTATGAAAGTTGATGCACAGGCCCGATTCGACTGTGGAGGCCCGAAGCAGAGAACGGGCCCTGGCCAGGTGGAGACGATCCATTTTCTCGCTGCAGTAACAGGCAATCATCAGGCTGTCTTCAACGACCATTGGCACTTGTTTGCCGCTCAGAATGAGTTGGTCGCGATGAACCAGATTCCCGGGTTGATCGCATTCCACCTTGAGGCCACGCAGAACGAGTTCGTGATGAAGACAGACTTGATACGCACTGCGCAGCAGTCCAGCTCCCAAATGTGCCTGAACCTCGACTGCCGCCTCAACGACGAGCCGTGAGATTTCGTCCATGGTTGAGTGAGAGGCCTGAAACGGCTCCATGGGCTCGCGCGTTGCACACGTGTTGGCCCGGCGCACAATCGAATCTTTGATAAGCAGTTCGCCAAAGTTGATCAGCAAGCCAAGGGGAAGGTTTGAGAGGTGCAGGTAGGTAAGGAGCTGGGCTTCGTGAAGCGGATGGAGTTTATCGAGGGCTTTGAGCTCCAGGAGCAAGCGGCCAGGCAAGACAAGGTCCATCCGGTAGCCGCATTCGAGTTGGTTGCCCTTGTAGCGGAGCGGTAGAGGAACCTGGCACTCATGCGCAATGCCAAGCGCATGAAGCTCCAGGCTGAGTGCCCGCTCGTAATCTGCTTCATCCAGTCCGGGGCCGAACTTGCGATGAACCTCTATCGCCGCGCCAATGACGCGACCCGACAGGTCTTTGCCGAGATCGGGATGTTTGATCGGGTTCATGATGACTTTTTTCACACCGCGAGAGATGAGAGAGACGCAAGAGGTTGTTTATTGGTTATCAAAAACGATCCTCTCGCGTTTCTCCATTCTCTTGCGGTGTAAGAGTATTCACGGCGCAGACAGCCATTCGAGATTCAACCGCGCGCAGTCGATCGAGTCCGCTCGCTCATAGAAGCAGAGCACGATTCCATCGGGCAGCACGGCGAGGTCGGAGTAGGCGGCTTTGCCGGCTTCGAGCACTTTGTTGATGGTCCAAGTCTTGCCGTCGTCGCGGCTGAGTTTGATGCAGAGATTCTCGCGTTTGCCACGGCCTCCAGGGATGGGTTTGCCCGCTTTGTCGAGGCCGAGCGTGTGCGGATTGGAGAACAGGAGCACGCCGTTGGGATGCGCGACGATGCTCGCCATGCAGATCGGCTCCCAGAGCTGATCGTGGAACACAGGTTTGCTCCAGCCCGTCGCGCCATTCGCGCTCGTGGTGACAATCTTGCGGCTGGCCTGCGAAACGCTGCGCGTGACGAGCATCACGCGGCCATCGGACAGCTCGGTGATCATCGTTTCATTCGGGTTGCCGAGGTCGCCTTCGTTCGGCAGACAGAGATCGCCGGCCTTCCAGGTCTTGCCGTGGTCGTCGCTATAGATCGTAGCGGCTGCGGAGGGCTTGTGATCCCCTTCGTTGCCATAGGCCAGCCAGATCGGCACCACGAGGCGTCCGCTTTTCAGCTGGATGCCATGCCCCGGCCCGGTGGCGATGACCTTCCAATTATACTTCTTCCGGAATGGTTCAAACGTGGCTGTGATCTCCTCGGGCCGACTCCAAGTAACGCCATCGTCCGTGCTGCGCATCGAGAAGCAACGGGCGTAGTTGACGCAGTAGAGGAACTGGATGGCTCCGGTGTCACGGTCCACGATGGCGACAGGGTTGTTCACTGTCTGCTCGCGCGCTCCGCCGGCATCCTTCTTGTGCGGATTGCCCTCGATGCGAGCCGCCTTATGCGCGATGTGCTGCGAGGGCAGCCAGGTCTTGCCGCCATCGGCGGAGCGGCGCAGGTGGACCTCGATCTCGCCCCAGTCCTTGCTGTCGTTCTTCCGAGCCTCGCTGTAGGCGAGCACAGTGCCCTTGGTGGTGACGACGATGCCGGGAATGCGATAGCGGGCGATGCCGTTGAAGCCGGGCGGGAAAACTTCGGACTTCTCGAGCAAAGGCACGGCAGCGTGCAGCGCCGCGAGCGGTGCGAACAGCAGGGCAATGGAGAAGAGCGTTTGTTTCAACATGTTCATAGGTTCATGGCATCCATCGAGCTTTGTAGGGACGTGCATCTTTGAAGGTAATCGTATCCTCAGGCGAGAAGAGCCGCAGGGTCGCGCCCCAGGTGCTGAGGACGATCCGTTGAGTCACCGGATGAACGTCCACTGACTTCACATAGGCGAGGTCCTTCAGCGTGGGATGGGGGCGAAAGGTCAGTTGGTCGCGATCAAAGAGATGCACGCCATTCGAGGTTGTGAGCAGCAGATCCGCGCTGGCGGGCACGGGGCGCAAATCGTGGCCGTCGTCATCCGGCAGCTTGTGCGTGGTCTTGAGCTTGAGTGAGGGCGCGGCCGTTTCCCAATCAGCGAGCGTATAGCAGCGCAGTTCGTCATACCCGAGCGCCCAGAGACATTTCCGTGCCTCATCCCAAAGGAGGCCATGCGCAGAACGCAGCGGCGTTTTGAAAATGGGCGTCGCCGCTCCTTTCAAATCAAAGACCTCCACTTGATCGCCGCCCAGCGAACTGGCCACCACCACGCGATCTCCAGGCAGCAGATCGAGCGAGTGCGCGTTGCGTGAGCTGGCCCGCCACAGAACTCGTTTCGTGGCCCGCTCAATCAACGCACAGCCGCCACCCGAAGCGCACACCAGCAGCTTTGCGCCCCGTTCGACTGCCTTGCACTCATCCATGTGATGAAAGTCCCGGCGCGCCGCCTCAGGCACGTCGTCTGCCTTCTGGGCATTCCAGCTCCAGAGCTTGTTCACCTTGCCCGCTGCGGCCTCCGCCGCGTCCACGATGAAAACTTCGTCTCCACCTGCGAGGATGATCTCGTCTGCTCGGAGCATCGCCAGCGGCGCGAGCAGCAGGGCGGTGAAGAGAACAAGAATTCGTTTCATGGTTTGATCTCCAAACTACTCACCGGGATCACGGCGAGTTCGTTGTAGATGTGTTCTTTGTCGGTGTAGCCGATGTAGAGCTGGCCATTGCGCTCGACGGCGTAGGGATAGGAGAAGTCAGCGTCCTGGGCGGAGACGCCCGGCGTGCCATCGAAGACCGACGTGCGGATGAGGAAGACTCGGCTGAAGAGTGACTCGTCCGGTTTGCTCACGGCGATGGTTAACGGCGAACGCCTGCCGTCGGTGTCGGCAGTGATCGTGCCGATGAGGTAGCGCTGGCCGGTGCTCAAGGTGCCCGCGTAGGGCTTCTGGGTCGCCATCGGCAGATTGGAAGCGGCGGCCGGAGTCCAGGTGCGACCGTGGTCCTTACTGATCGAGACAAGAGCATGACCGCGGACTCGCCCCGTAGATCTGCGAGCGATATTGATGATTTGTGTCTTCTCCACGATCACCGTGGACTCGCCCCAGAGGTTCGTTCCCAGACTCTTGTCTGCTTGAATGACGACCATTTCCCACTTCGTGAAGTCATCCCCTCGGCTGATTGCGACTGCGGGCAAATGGCCGACTACCCCAAGCCCAAAGGCAATGCGGACGCCGGACATGATCCAGCTGCCGTCGGCCATCTGCTGCGGCTCCTGCATCGGCCAAAATCCTTGATCGAGCACCACGCCCTGCGCCTCCCACTTTCCCGAAGTCTCATTCAGCACGTAGCCGCGCGTGTGAGTGCGTGAGGTTGGTCCGTAAAAGTTGTCGTAAAAGGCCCCCATGAAGGCCCACAGCCTGCCGCCGTGCGAGAGAAACACGCCGTGACTCACGCCGAGGTTGCCTTCGCCCGCATCCATTGCGACCGGCTGGCCCCACGTCTTGCCGCCGTCCTCACTGACTCGGACATGAGCTTCCTCGTCGGCCGTGTTCTCTTGTTCGGATGTGCTGAATCCGTAGGACGCATAGAGCTTGTCCTTGTGCCAGGCGAGCCCAACACCGAGCGTGAAGTTTGAACCGTCTTCATCAGGCCGCGGCTTCTTAAGAACATAGAACTTCGCGCCCTTGACCTGCGGAAGATCGGCCGCTTTGGGCAGCGTCTGCGTGGCGTCCCAGAGCGGCAGTCCGGCAGCGACCTTTGGTACGTCATGAGTGGCCGAGACCGGCTGGTAACTCGCGGCGATCTCCTTCTCGCTCAGCACTCGCGGCTGGAACGAGAACTCGTCCACCGCGCCACGAAACGCCTGCCGCACCGCACCCGCATCCCAGATACCGCCGAGTGTGATCGGAGCCTCCGTCGCCGCGATGGGGGACGCCAGCTTCACTTCACCCACGAGCTTCCCATTCAAATAGAGCGACGCCTTTCGAGCATCAGCCGCCAACGTCGCGAGATGCCATCTGCCAGCGACCAGCGGTTCGTTGCAGGCAATCGTGCTCCAGCCACTCTGACGAAGATGCGCCTTCAGTTTGCCATCAGGCTCGATCGTGAGGCCCCACTGCCGCTCGTCGAGAGAGTAACGATTCTTACCAGCCAGCATCTGCTGCCCGCCCGCGAGGTCATACGGATTGAACCACCGCGAAACGGTGAATTCGCCACTGGCCAACTTGGCGCTGCCCTTGAGTTCGATGAGCGACTCGCCATCGAGCACGAGGCATTTCCCTGCAGCTCCTGCAGCGGTGGTCGCTTTGCCGCGGACGATCAGTGAATCATCGACACCATCCAGCGGCCAAGTGGCGGCAAAGGCTGGGGATGCGAAGCTCAGCAGAATCAGCAGGAAAAAGATCGAACGCTTCATGTGGATTGCCTATTATCGCAAGTCTCTTGAGGATTGGATTGCCCGCCCCACCAGGAAGCGAGCGCGGAACTGGTGATGGCGCTCCACGGGCCGAAGGTTGCGGCAGCCAGTGCCGCCGCCGGACTGTGAAGCACGCTGAAGGCAAGCCCCGTGGCCATGCCACCGTTCTGCAGACCGACTTCCAGGGCCATTGTGCGACTGTCGCGAACATCAAGGCCCAGCAACCGGGCCGCGCCGTAACCCAGTGCATAGCCGGTTGCATTGTGGCATGCCGATGCGGCAAGCAGGACCAAGCCCACTCGGGCAAGGTCATCGCGCGACATTGCCACGGTGATCGCGACGATCAGTGCAATCGACACGATGGCGAGAGCCGGCAGTACGCTTACGAGCCTTTCCGCGAGACTCGGCAGGAACCGGCGGATTGCAAAGCCGATGGCGAGCGGCGCGATGATCATCCAGAGGATGGAACGCATCATCGGTAGCACCTCGACCGGCACATACGCACCCGCGAGCCACTGCATTGCGAACGGCGTGACAAACGGAGAAAGCAGCGTCGACACCGCCGTCATGGTCACGGAGAGAGGCACATTCCCCTTTGCCAAGTACGTGATGACGTTCGAAGATACACCGCCGGGACAAGCACCGATCAGAATCAGCCCCGCCGCGACCTCGGTCTCCAAATGGAACAGTCTTGCGAACACGAACGCGCCGAGCGGCATAATGCTGTATTGCAGCACCGCGCCGATCACCACAGCACGCGGAGCCGAAAGCACGCGTGCAAAGTCCGCCAGCGTCAGGGTCATCCCCATGCACAACAAGATGAGTTGCACCAGCGGACCGATTGCCCGTTTCATCGCAAAACCGCCCGGCTCAATGAACCACGTTGGAAATGTGAAGGCCGCCGCACCTGCCGCGAGTACACCGAACGTGAACCCGAGCCCGGCCAGCCACTTCACGCGCGTCGTTGCCAGGGCAAGTGCCAGGAACACCGCGATGAGGAGCATGCCGATGACAGTGACTGCAGACATGAAGACGGCCTTTGCGTAATTACGACAATTCGTCGGTTAGCTTCCAGATGGCTTCCAGTGCGGGCTTGATCTTCGCCTGCTGTGCTTCCGTTGCCGGACGCATCGGCATGCGCGGGAACCCCGCGTCCACACCTTGCAGCGATTGCGCGTATCGGATGCAGGCAGGCAGGTTGTAGTGGTCCGTGGCGTTCCAGAATCTCAGGATCGCTTCGTGCAGGCGGCGAGCGTTGGCATGATCGCCCTTGGCCACCGCATCACGCAGCAGCGCGGTGGCGCGTGGGATACCTGACGGCGTGGCGGCGATCACGCCCGGTGTGCCGAGGCAAAAGGACGGATACATCAACGCGTCGACCGCGCTGTAAATCTTGCGATCCTTCGGCGCATTGATCATGAGATCGGCGAAGAGTTTCAGATCCCCAGCGCTCTGCTTGATGCCCATCACGCCCGGCACCTCGTGCATCAGCCGCACGGTCAACTCCGGCGACAGATAGCACCAATGCACCACGTTGTAGATGATGAGCGGCATCCCGGTCTCTTCGTGAATCACGCGAAAGTGCTCGATCATCATTTCGTCGTCCGGACGGAAGAGATAATGGACCGGAGTCAGTTGAATGGCATCGACGCCGAGCCCTTCGACCGCCTTGATGGTGCGGATCGCCTGCCGCGTGCTATCACAAATCGCGCTAGCGATGAGCGGCATGGCATCGGGCATCGACGCGCGGGTCTCGCTGACGCAGGCCCGGAGTTCATCGGGCAATAATGTCTGCCCTTCGCCTGTCGAGCCGCCGACCGCGAGGCTGTCTGCCCTCTCGCGCACAAGGAACTCCACTTGGCTGCGAATCGACGTGGCTTGCAGTTCGCCATCGGCGGCGAAGGGTGTGGTCATCGGAGCGATGACTCCAAACGGGATTTTCTCGGGCATGATCATGTTCGGCATCCGCTGTGATGTGATGGACTGTGTGGTTGATTTGACATAGTGACGTCCACAGCTCAGATTAAATGACAACGCCAAAGCATCAGCAATCATCGCTGAATAAATTGGATCGGTTTGACGGCTGTCGCATAACTCAATGTTCGATTTCACATAGTCACGACCATGAACGAAGCCGAGATTCGTCGCCTCTCCGAATTGCGTTCGCTGCTGGAAGGCTTCGCGGCCAGGCACGCGGCGCGAAATGCTGTGAGCGGCGCCGAGCACCTTGTGCGTCTGCGAACCGCGCTGAAACGACTGACCGCAGCGGTGCGTGTCCGCAATTATCGAGAGTTTCGGCAGGCCGACTTCGAGCTACACGCGACGATCATCGAGATGTCGCAGGTTCCGCTGTTGTCAGAGGCGTGGCAACTGGCCTGGGATGGCTTGCTGACGCTTCATGAGCAAGGCTTTGAGGACTACTTCCCCGATACCCGCGTCTTGGCGGATGAGCATGAGCACTTGGTGGAGACGATCGCTCTTGGTGACCCCATCGCCGCCGAAGACGCCGCCACCAGCCACGTCGAGGCCGTCT
This sequence comes from Prosthecobacter sp., assembly GCF_046154365.1. Taxonomy (GTDB): domain Bacteria; phylum Verrucomicrobiota; class Verrucomicrobiia; order Verrucomicrobiales; family Verrucomicrobiaceae; genus Prosthecobacter. The sequence goes on along the minus strand of NZ_JBJXFV010000199.1, from coordinate 1,810 downwards.
GGTTCCGCGTGGCCGAAAATTCAGTCACAGCGGCAGAAGCGGAGAATGATCCTTTACAACGAGCCACGGCCCATCTCGCCTTCTCGTTGCACAGGCCGTTGAAACTGACGGAAGTGGCTCGAAAAATTGCCTTCACCAGTCCCGGCAATCTCAGCCGACTCTTCCGCCAACATCATGGTCTTAGCTTTCAGGCCTACCTGCAAAAGCTTCGACTTGAAAAGGCCGCCGAACTGCTCATCACCACTCGCCTCCCCATCGCCCGCATCGCAAAACGCGTCGGCTACCGCGACGTCTCCCGCTTCGGCCAGCACTTCAAACGGCAGTTCGGAAAAGTCCCGACCGAGTGGCGGCGCAGCTCATCCAAAAATCGTTCATGAGACCGTTGCAACGACAATTAGCGGCGTGCAGCGCGGCCAGCGGCGCGAACAGCAGGGCGGCGAGGAGGGTGAGGGCGGGTTTCATGGGTGATTACTTCACGGCTGCTTCGTTTGCTTTTGCCACGGTCTCTCCGAGGAAATCATAGCCCTTGGTGTTGAAGTGGACATCGTTGGGATTTTGCATCTCGGCCAGATGAGGCGTGATGGCGGCGAAGAGGTCATCCGTGGCGATGCCGTGCTTCTTCATCAGCACGGCGGCCGCCTGATTACGCTCCACGATGGAGGCGGCGGTCTGGTTGTGCGCCGGATTGTCGGGAATCGGCGTGGTGCTGGCCCAAATGAGTTTCGCTCCGGTCTTCTTCATGCGCTCGATGAGTTGTTCCAGTCGCTGCGTGTAGTCGCTGATCGGTGTGGCGCGGTCGTGAATGCCGAAGTTGAAGTGGATGACATCCCACTTCCCGTCCCCGAACCAGACATCCATCTGCTTGAGTCCTGTGGCGGTCGGGCCGCAGTTGGCCGGAGCGCGGTGAACGTTCGCCTTGCCGGCAAGGGCTTTGCGCACCGCCTGCGTGTAGCCGCGCGAGACGGAATCGCCGATGAGCAGCACGCGCGGGAGCTTCGGGTCATCCTGCACGAAGTCCCACGCGTTCGAGGCACCAGCGACCTTCTCGCGTTTGTGATGCGGCAGATAGAAGCCGCCGAGATTCTCCTGCAAGACGCGCTCCCAAGCCTGCTGGTCCGGCGGCATCTTCGCGACGAGCGTCTGATAACGTTCGTCGATGATCGCGTCGGCCTTCGCTTTTTGCGCAGCGGCTTCCTTCGCGTTGGTTGGCTCGCCCTTCGGCGGGATGTTGGGCTTTGTGGCATCGTCCGCGTGCGCGGCCAGCGGCGCGAGCAGCAGGGCGACGAGGAGTGTGAAGGCGGATTTCATGTTGGGATGTCCTTGTTAGTTCGAACAATGGTGCGGAAGGCATCGCGGATGAGGGCCAGATCGGACTGCACCGCGATGTGGGTGAAACCCTGCCCTAAACGGTGTGGCAGTTCAGAAGGGTCGCGGACAAGGATGCCGGCGGCTTTGCCAGCGGCGTGGGCCGCTGACACCACGCGATTCAAGCACGCTTCGAAGTCCCCGTCCGCGGACTGATCGCGATGTTTGAGGTCGTGCTGCAAGTCGGCGGGACCGACGAAGAGAATGCCGATGCCATCAACGCGCGCAATGCCGGGAGCCTCGTTCACTGCGTCGACGGTCTCGATCTGGGCGATCAGCAGCGGCGCGGGTGCGATTTCCGGGACGCGAAGCCCGTAATCATGCGCTCGCACGGTGCGGGAAAACCCGCGCCGACCTCGGGGCGGGTACTGCGCGGCTTGAACGAGGGCCTCGGCCTCGGCGGCGGAGTTCACGTGTGGCACCATGATTCCGTGCGCACCCAAGT
>NZ_JBJXFV010000238.1:0-48270 GCF_046154365.1 Prosthecobacter sp. | reverse complement strand
GAAGGGTCAATAATGAAGGGTTCGAGCAAGGCCCATTCGGCATCACTCACATCGCTGGGATAGTGGCGTTCCATCCATCAGCCTTCGCACCGTTATGGCGGCTCTCAAGTTTTAACGGACAGGCTCTAAGAAACACCTGGAAGCGACCTCATGGTGAAGTCGATCAACAAGACTCTTCCCTCTGTTGTCCCCTGTGTCTCGGTGGTTCCATTGCGTGGACACGGAAAGGACATTATGCCTCGCCGCCGCCGCTGTGATTTGCGTTACAGGCAGAACAAGACTTGACCACGGGTTCTGATGCTGGTTTTGGCTGATGTATGACGATGGACATCAATCAATTCACGGGTGACAGCACGGCTGCCCCGGTGCTGACGGCACTCGCGGCGGCGAAGTGGCGTAAAGCGCGTGATTTGGCCAAGGAGCTGTGCAAAAAGGAGCGTGCACGTTATTTACCACTGCTCATTGAGGCAAATGTGGGGCTGGTGCGTGAGATGAAGTCCAAAGGGCTGACTCAAGATGCGGAGCCAGTGCTGGCGTATTTAAAAAGCATCTGCCCATCTGATATGTGGGAGAAGCTGCGCCAGGATCTTGAAAAAGCCGCGCCCGTTGTTGTCTCTGCCCCTACCCGCGATGCGCCTGCCAGTGGCAGCCCTGCGGTGGTCCTTGCGCTGGCTTGGCCGACGGTGCTAAAGGCGGCGGAGGCGTGTGAGAAAGGCCTGCCTGTGTCTGCTGCGGAGTGGGCGGCGGTGGATGCGGCGGTGAGCGCCTTCACCCCAGCTCCGACAGGTGATGGGGAAAGCCTCGGCCTGCTGGTTGCTGCGGAGCTGGAGATGATTCATCTGGCCTGCGCCGCCACGGCAGAGGGACGCTGGGAGGATGCTCAGACGGGCCTGCGCTCACTGGCACGGCAGTCCGTCTTTCTGCACTGGCGCATGTTTTTGCGTGGTGTGCGCCATCATTTTCTGCGGGAGGCGGAGCAGGCGCGGCGCTGCTTTGGCACCTTGCCGCCGGATGGTGCGCTGGCGCGTGCGGCGGCCGTCATCGCCGGGAATGAGGTGGCACCAGACCTGAAACGGCAGGCACCGTCGCGTGCCCGTGCGGACTGGTGGCTGGCGGTGAGCGGACAGCCGCGCACGCTGGCCGCAGCGCTCACGGAGGCGCATGTGGCGTGGGTGAAGCCGGATGTGCGACAGTCTTTTGAGGTGCTGGGAAAGGCCTTTGGCAAAGACTTCCCCAGCCTCCAGCCCAGCCTCGCGGGCCTCATGACCGCTGTCATCATGCCCACGCGTATCCCACGTGGTGCTGTCGAAGAGAAGCGTGCGAATCAGTGGAACCACTTGCAGCAAGATCTGCTGCGTCAGAAAAATCTGTCCCAGCTCATCTGCGCCATGCTGCGGGCGCTCGCGCTGCGTGATACGGCGGTCATGAATCCGCATGACCTGTTTGAAGAATGGCGGCAGATGCTGAATCTCCAGATAAAAATCCTCGGCCCCAATCCCGTGCGTGACAGCATTGGCTGGCTGTGGCTGGGAGAGCAGATGATGAAGCCACCGCCGAGCCTGGGCTTCTTCACCCGTCAGGAAAGTCCGCACCGCCATGCCGGGCACGCCCGTACGGCGCTGCTGGAGGCCACTGTATGTGATGACAGCCATGAAGCCGCCTGGCTGGCGCTGCTGCGCTTTCACACGGAGCGGGGCGAAACCTCAGAGCGCAATAAATTGCTCGATGATCTGGTGAAATGCTTCCCGCAGAACAAAGACGTGCTTATCCAGACGGGTCTGCTCGCGGCAGAGCGGAAAGCCTTCACCAAAGCACTGCCCAGCCTGCGTGCGGCGCGTGCACTCGATCCGCTGGACCGCCAGGCGCAGACCGCGCTCGTCACCGCGCTCATCCAGCAAGCGCGTGAGTTGCTGAAAAAGCAGCGCCCGGCGGATGCGGTATGGGCGGAGATCGAAACGCTCACGCACGAGGCCGCTGGCCCGGTTTACCACACACTGGCACGCTGGACGCAGCGGGTGCGCCGGGCGGTGCTGGAGCGCAGTGATGCCCTGGCCGCTGAGGCCGCCGCCATGGCTCCCACAGTGACACACGCGCTCTTCTTTGAGCGGCTGCTCAGTCCACTCTACAAATGCGAGCTGCGTGCAGGCTGGCAGCAGGCCTGGAGTGTCGCGCTGGAAACCGGTTCGAGCTGGCAGGACCTCATTTCGCTGCTGGAAATCGCGCACGACGCCTGCCGCATCAAAGGTTTCGGCTGGCAGGAGGCCAGACTCGTGGGTAACCTGCTTGAGGCTGTGCTTACCAGAACCGCCAGTCGTCATTTGCTCGATGATCCCGATGGCATGCTGCTCTTCATCACGCGCACGAGCACCCATAGCCTGCCGGACAAGGACTACCAATGGCTGGGGACCACTTTCAACGAACTTCGCGCACAACTCACACGCGCACTGGCTCCTTACTCGAAGAAGCAGGCATCTCACCCACACCAGTGCTTTGCTGGTATGCAGTTGCAGTTGGATCACTTCGCGTGGCAGCCAGAGAAGACGTTCGACAAGCGGCTGGCTGAAATCCTTTCGATAGCGCAGAAGCAGGGCCTAACCGTTTTGTTAGAGGCCGCACAGCTGTTACGGTCGCAGCTCGACCAAGGCCCAGATGGAGCGTTTGACGGCGGCTTTGACGATGACTTCGAAGAGGAGTCATTCCCACCATTGCCCCCCATAAAGGACGAACAAATCACCGAGGCGGATTTTAACAAAGTCCCACCGGCGGTGATGCTGCTGCTCCTCGAACTGGGCGACGCCATCATCGAAGGAGATACTGCGGCCATCGCACGCCTACGCCTCCAGTCGATCGCTGGCGGAATGTCGGCTGAGCTGTTCGACAAATTTGTCCGTTGCGCTCCAACGACCGGATCCAAGCCCGGCGACAAGCAGAAAAAATCCTCCCGCAAGGGCCCCCAGCCCGAGCTAGACCTCTTTTAACGGCCATGAACCCCTTCCTCGTCCTCGATCTCCCCCTTGGCTGCTCCGACGACCAAGTGCGCGCGGCCTACCATGAGCGCCTGCGCCAGCACACGCCCGAGCAAGACCCCACCGGCTTTCAGACCCTCCAGGAAGCCTACGCCGCCTTGCGCACGGAGCGTGATCGCTGGCGCTGGCACCTGCTCAACACCGACGTGCCAGCTGAAAGCCCACTGGCGGCACTGGAAAAGCTAGCGCGCCTCCCCGGTCGTGCGCGCCCACCCGGTGCCGCCGCCTTCCAGAGCCTACTCACGGCCTGCGCCACTGCCGCGCAGCGTGATCTCACTTCCCCGCCCACAAAGTAACCGCCCATGCCAGACGAATCCGACTCCGATCAAGACGAACTCGACCGCGAAATCCGCGACGCCTCACCCGATACCGCCGAGGTTGAAACCATCGACGAAGTAGAAGACGAAGAGCAGCTCTACGAAGACGACATCACCCTCACCGAACTGCGTGACGAGATCTCCGCTGGCACCGCCGAGAACCGCCGCACCGCGCGCCGCACCTTTGATGTGCTCAAGCAGTTCGGCACCGTGTTGGACGCCATGTCCGCCACGGTCAATGACCTCCACCGCAGCACCCGTACCGCCTCCCAGGCCGCTGTGAGTGAAAAAGACAGCGGGCTGCCGCGCGGGCACCTCATCGGCCTCATCGAGTTGGCAGACCGCCTCAAGCGACTCAGCAGCGCCTTTGACCGCCGCCCCGCTGCCGCCACCTCCTGGCTGCCATCAGCTAAAACAGCCCTCAGTGCCTGGGATGCGGCCTGGAGCACCCAAAGTCAGGCTTTCAGCATCCTCAGCATCCACGTCGAAGGTCTCCTCAAAAACACCGGCCTCGAGCGCATGAGCGTCACCGGCCAGCCGTTCGATCCCGCATGCATGACCGCCGTCGAGACCACTCAGGACAGCACCCCGCCCGACCACACCGTCCTCGCTGAGCTTCTGCCGGGCTGGTTATGCCCCAGCACTGCTGAAATCATCCGCCCCGCCCAAGTCCGCGTCTCACGCCGCTAAAAAATATCTCATCATCATGAACACACCAGATCTCGTCGTCGGCATCGACCTCGGCACCACCAACAGTAGCATCGCCGCCGTCATCGATGGCAGCGTCACCGTCATCCCCGTCGCGGGGCAGCTTTCCATGCCCAGCGCCGTCGGTTTAGACCCCACCGGTCGCCTCATCATCGGCCAGGCGGCCAAAAACCAGTCCGTCTCCGCTCCAGAGAGCACCCTGCTCTCCATCAAGCGCCTCATGGGCACTGAGCAGACCGTCACGCTCGGCGGCAAAACCTACCGGCCAGAGGAAATCAGCGCTCTCATCCTCGGCGAGCTCAAACGCGCCGCTGAAGCCCATCTCGGCCGCTCCGTCACGCACGCCGTTATTACCGTGCCCGCCTTCTTCAATGAGCGTCAGCGCCAGGCCACCCAAGATGCCGGCAAACTCGCTGGACTCGAGGTGCTACGCATCATCAACGAGCCCACTGCCGCCGCACTGGCCTACGGCGCTGGCAGCCACGGCATCCAAGAGCGTGAAACGCTCCTCGTCTATGACCTCGGCGGCGGCACTTTCGACGTTTCCCTCGTGACCGTCGAAAACGGCGTCGTCGAAGTCCGCGCCAGCCATGGAGACACCCATCTCGGCGGCGACGACTTTGACATCCTCCTCGCTACCGAAGGCGAAAAGCGCTTCCAGCAGCAGCACCCCGGCGAAGGCGGCGCACTCACGCCCGCCACTCAGCGCCGCCTCAAAGCCGCCATGGAACTGGCCAAAATCCGCCTCTCTGACGACCCCTACGCCACGGTGCATGAGGAATACCTCACCCCCGAGAGCCACCTCGAGACCGAACTCGCCCGCACCGACTACGAAGCCCTCATTGAGCCCCTTCTCGAAAAAACCCTCGACTGCCTCCAGCGCAGCCTCAGCGACGCCAAAGTCACCGCTGCGCAGGTGGACAAAATCATGCTCGTCGGTGGTGCCACACGCACCCCCTTCGTCCACGCTCTCCTGAGCAGCCGCCTCGGCAAAGAACCACGCCACGAGATCAATCCCGACCTTATCGTCGCCATGGGTGCCGCCATCCAGGGTGCCGCACTCGCCGGCCAGCCCGCCCCCGCCATTCTCATCGACATCTCCGCGCACACTTACAGCATCGCCGCCCTCATCGGTGGCATGGGCGGAGGTTTTATGCCCGTGCGTGGCTGCGCACCCATCGTCCGTCGTGGCACCCCCCTGCCCGTGCGCAAGTCGGAGGCCTTCACCACCGTGCATGACAACCAAGACATCATCGAAGTCATCGTCTTTCAGGGCGAGCAGCCGTTGCCCGAAGGCAACCTTGAGATTGGCAAATTCCTCATCGAAGGCCTTGCCGCCGTCCCGACTGGCAACGAAGTCGTCGTCGAGTTCCAAATCGACCTCAACGGCCTGCTCAAAGTCACCGCTACTGAAAAGCGCACCGGCTTGGCCAAAAGCGCCGTCATCGACACCGCCGGCCATCACCGCCTCAATCTCGACGCCGCTCGCACCAACCTCGCCGCCCTCTTTGAGGAAGCCGACGCCGCCCACATGCACCTCGAAGACGACGAGGATGAGGATGATGACGAGGACTACATCACCTTGGAAGACGTGGACTCCGACGCACCCGCCAGCGCAGCACCCGCCGGACTGCTGGCCACCGCCAAAAGCCTCCGCCGCCGCGCTGAGGCCCTCCTGGAGCGTGGCGTCGCGGAAACGGATGCCGCCGACCTGCGCACCCGCCTCAGCGGCATCTCCCACGCCATTCAGCACTCGGATTGGCCGATCCTCACGACTCACACCGACCAGCTCAGCGACGTCCTTTTCTACCTGGAAGACTAAGCCAAGCGCTCGTAGGCCGGATGTGTTGGGCGGGGAAAGCTTGGATTCCACCACCAGTAAGCTCCGCCCAACTATCCGGCTGCTTTGAGCGCACGGAAGCTCTCCGGCCCACGCACGCCCAAACAGCCGGATAGTTCGGCGAAGAACGTCCATCGTGTCATCCACGCCCTGCGCGCCGAACACATCCGGCCTACGACATTCCGGCGACGCACCCCTGAGCCGCCGCATCAGGCAGGACGATGCACGAGGCACTTGAAGGCGCTACCGGCTCCGTCGGGGTCACTCAATAGAGTGCCCTTGGCGGGCATGAATTCGGCCAAGGTTTGATACGAAGCCTCTTCGCAACCGAGTTGGCTCAACCATGCGCGGTAGTCGGTGAAATTGATGTCGGCGGTAATGTCTTGGCGGCCCGGATTTGAGAGTAAATCGGGCCAGTAGAGCCGCTGATGCATGAAATAGCCGCGCAGCGTGCCCTTGGGGTGGCGGTGGTAGAGATGGGGAAATTCGTCGCCGTAGTCGATGGTGAGCATGCTGCCGCTCTTCCAGTGTGGGAGCCAATTTTGCAGCCAAGTGCGCACGCTGGCGTGAATTTCGCAGCGCTGGCCGTTTTGGAACGAGTGGTGCAGCAGTGCGCTGAATGGAGCGGGATCGAGCGTGAGCGGCTGGAGTTGCTCGGGCACCCAAACCTCGAGCCACTGGCCATTTCGCCATTCAACAAGCACCGCAGGGAAGGCGTCGAGCAATTCGTTGTGGAAGATGAAGGCCTCACCCTTCGCAGCAGTCAGCGCCGCTTCAAGATCGTCATGCCAGCGGATTTTTGAGCCGAACCGATGCTGTTGTTGCAATCGAAGAACGGGCGAGGTTTCAACGATGTGGAAAGTGAACCGCCAGCGATAACGGAGCCCCAGTGTCTTGCGCACCTGCTGCATCAGCGAGCCGTCGCCTGCACCGACTTCGATGATGTGACGCACACGCGGCTGAAGCCTGTACTCCGCTTTAAGCCAGTCGGCGATGGTCCCTCCGAGCTGTGGTGCCAGCGTGGCACTGGTGCTGAAATCCCCACGCGCACCGACCGTGCGGATGTGGCGCGTGTAGTAGCCGCGCTGTGGATCAAACAGCGCGCGCTGCATGAAGGCGGCGAAGGGTTCAGGCATGACGTAGCCAGGATGCTTGGTTAATCGAAGAACTCGTCATCCTCATCAGGCGGGGGGAATCCCCAGGCGGCGGCCATATCAGGTGTGGCGCGTTGGGTGAGCACATCGATGGGCACGACGGCGGCGTCAGGTGTTTGGAGGAAGTTCGCCCGCTTGGTGTCGCCAAGGGCGATTCCGATGCCGGGGTGATACCACATCAGCAAGTCCGTCCGCTGAAAGCCGATGCCTTTGAGCATTTCGTTGATCGCCATGGCCTCCGGCAGTGTGCCTTCGAGTTTCGGCTGGGAGATGACCAGCGAAGGCTGGTCTCCATCAATCATGCCCTCAAAGCGCACCTGGTCGCCGAAGATCTGATTCACGCAAATGAAGCGCCGCAGGTAGTCGATCGGTGTGGCGGATGTCTGCGCTACATGCAAGTCACCACCGATCATTTTTGTCGCCAGACACAGGCCTGCTTGTCCTGGGTGGGTGACTTTGAAAAAGCGATTGTCTGCTTCGCTTGATTCGTAAACCAGATGTTCACCGCCTTGGTCAAACAGATCGCCGAGTTTAGCTATTTTGAAGAACCCATCGTTCTTTTCCGCCCATTCGGTCAAGGCTTTGAACTGGAGGACAGAGTTGCCTGCTCCAGCGAAAGGCGCATCGCCCGATTTGATGCCATTTGCAGCCGGGTTTTGTCCGGGTCCGTCAACACCCACCGCTCGCGCGTCTGGCGCATGCGTTCGACATGTTTTTTGAACTCGGCTTTGCTCATGACGGAGGAGGGCGGTGATGGGTGATAGAAAGGTCTGTGAGTCAGGACTCAACACGCCGCAGTGTGCGCTGATACGACGCAGGCGTCAAGTGAGCGCTCCGGTCCAAAGCGTGCAGCCAAAGATACGAACACCGCCGATGGTGACCGAATCGTTTTCCAATACGTGCACATTCGTGCCACGGGCCATTTCACGGAGCTTGTCGAGCAGTGAGGGGTAATTCTGGCCGTAGTACTCGTGGTTCCCGCAGAGGTAGATGACGGGCACGTCGGTGAACGTGCGCAGAAGACACTTCAGACCGTTCGTCTTGGTCGCGACATCGCCTGCGAGCACCACGCAGTCGCAGTCCACCCTCGGAACCGGCACTTCGCCAAATTCTTGATGAAGGTCGCTGAGGATATGGAGGCGCATGGGGGGCAACATTGCTTCAACTCGGCTTCAGGACCAAGGTGTCATCGACATCGAATGTAAATGATCATGGCTCAGAAAAGTTTAGCGATCTCTTCCGCGATGATCTCCAGGCCTTCACGCACGATGTGCTCTGGTTGCGAGTAAGTGAGGCGCAGGCACTCGTGCGGGTGCTGCCAGGGTTCGTCGAGGCCGAAGGCGAAGTAGTGGCCGGGGATGACGAGGACTTTGCGCTCTTTGAGGCGACGATACAGTTCGGCGGCGGGAATGGGCAGGCCGTTGATCCAGAGCCAGAGGAAGAAGGCACCTTCCTGCGCGTGCAAGGCCCACGGCACTTTCTCGCCGAGCGCATTGGCGATCACGGACTTGGCGAAGTCGGAGCGTTCGCGGTAAAACGGGCGGATCACTTGCGGACCGAGCTGGATGAGTGTGTCGTCCTTGAGCAGCGGCAGGAGCAGCGCCTGGCCGAGGTTGCCATTCGCGAGGGAGACGATGGCGTTCATGTTCGACAGCGCCTTCACGATGGGCGCATCGGCGACGATCATGGCGGTGCGCACGCCGGGCAGGCCGACTTTGCTCATGCTGATGCTGAAGATCATGCCGGGCTGCCACTGCGGCTGGAAGCCGTTGTGGATGACGCCGGGGAAGGGATGACCGTAGGCGTTGTCGATGATGAGCGGGATGCCATGCGCGTCGCAGATGGCATGGAGGCTGTCGAATTCGTTTAACGTGAGGACGTTGCCGGTGGGATTGGTCGGACACGAGACACACATCGCCGCAATGTCCGGCGTGATGCGCAGGCGGTCGAAATCGACGTGGTATTTGATTTCGTGCGCTGCGGTTTCGACGATGCGCGGCAGGCAGGCGGTGAACTGGCCTGCCGTGAGCGCCTGATTGGCGTAGCCGATGTAGTCAGGCAGCAGCGGGAAGAGAATGCGGCGTTTTTTACCTGCAGTGTCGCCAGCGAGGAGATTGAAGAGCAGGAAGAAGGCGCTCTGGCTGCTGGGCATCACGGCGATGTTTTCGCTCGCCACGTTCCAGCTGCATTCGCGTTGTAGGAAAGCGGCGAAGGCTTCGCGGAAAAGCGGATTCCCGCCGGGCGGGTCGTAATTGAGCAGGGTGCGATCGATGCTGCCGTCGTCGAGCATTTCACGCATGCGCTCACGCCAGAGCTGCTGGACCGGTGGAATGGCCGCAGGCTGGCCGCCGCCGAGCATACGCATGTCGGGATGCGTGGTGAGCGCAGCACCGCAGTCATCCATCAGCTCCTGGATGCCGCTGGGACCGGCGAGACGCAGGCCGATGTCTGAGAAGGTGGATTTCATCCTGTAACGGTGATTCGCAGGCTGGGAGGCGATGGGATCCTGGATGGCGGCGGAACAGCCATAGAATGCGCAGGACGGGAAAGAGATGCAACGGTGCTTTGAATTGAAAAGCATCGCACTTGTCATAATCTGATGCCATGAAGATCATTTTATCCCACCTCGTAGTCATACTGCTCTCCGGGCTTCTCGTTTCCTGTGCGTCCTCCACGATGGATAGCATTCCGACCCTGGCACAATTGGAAGCCTATGAAAGAGTGATCCTTTCGAGGCATCAAGGACTCTACGACGATCTTGAAAGGCAACGCGCCTCGGGAGCGATCAGCAAAACGGAGTACGGCGAAAGAAGACGTCAGCTTGACTCCAAGGTCACGGAAGAAGTGAACGACGTCGCCTGGCGTAACCATTCTTTGGCTGAATCCGAACGCAAAGTGGATGGCGTGCCGACGCCGGACGCACCCGTGCGTTTGAATCCGGGGGGCTCCAGCGGCGAGTCATTCCACCGGCCGGCCAATCAAAATTTTGGCAATGTGGCTGGGGTTAGTGGCACCGCAGGCATGAGCAGTGTTAGTTCCGCTAGTGAACAGTTTCAAAGAGCGCAGTCCGTCCGCAATGATGCCATTTCAGCAGGCGGCTCCTTCCTTTCAGCACCGCCGCCAGGCTCTATCTACGATACCACGGTGAAACGGTAAAAAGACGGCAGCGGCTGGGCTTTCAGCGGGAGTGCAGCGCCCCAAAAGACGATATGCTGACGAAGTTCCGACCGTTGCGTGAAAAGAGAAAGCCCTGTGAGGAGTGATCCCCACAGGGCTTCTGATAACGGATTGCTCCGCCACATTTGACCTCACAAGGAGGTCAACGCGTTACTTCTTCTTCTTGGCGGCCTTTTTTGCAGCTTTCTTAGCGGGGGCCTTCTTTTTTGCAGCTTTCTTAGCCATGGTAGTTATCCTCTTGTTGTTGTTGGTTGCGTTGTTGTTTTGTTTTGCCGCAGAGGCAGCCGACTTCGCAGCCGGTTTGCTTCCACGGACATTTTTTCCTGCGGCGGCCGCAAGGGCGCGCTTTTCTTCGATCGCGGCCTGCGCTGCGGCAAGGCGTGCGACGGGAACTCGGAAAGGACTGCAACTCACATACGTGAGGCCTGCACGATGGCAGAATTTGACACTGTCTGGATCGCCGCCGTGTTCACCGCAGATGCCGAGTTTGATGTCGGGCTTGGTCTTGCGGCCTTTTTCGATGGCGATCTTGATGAGCTGACCGACGCCGGACTGATCCAGCGTGGCGAAGGGGTTCTTCTTGAAGATTTCGTTCTCGGTGTAGGGCATCAGGAAGCTACCCATGTCATCGCGGCTCATGCCGAGTGCGGTCTGCGTGAGGTCGTTGGTGCCAAAGCTGAAGAACTGCGCCGTCTCGGCGATTTCATCAGCCGTGAGTGCTCCACGCGGCACCTCAATCATGGTGCCGACCAGATAGTCGAGTTTTACTTTTTTCTCAGCCATCACTTCTTTTGCCACTTTATGCACGATTTCCACCTGAAGGTCGAGTTCTTTCTTGAACCCGACGAGAGGAATCATCACCTCGGGCTTCACCTTGATCTTCAGTTTCACGACATCAGCCGCAGCTTCAAAGATGGCACGCGCCTGCATTTCGGTGATCTCAGGATAGGCGATGCCGAGACGGCAGCCGCGATGTCCGAGCATCGGATTGAATTCATGAAGCTGCTGCACACGAGCGGCGACCTTCTCGACGGCGACACCCATTTTTTTCGCAAGTTCGGCCTGCGCTTTTTCTTCATGAGGAACAAACTCATGCAGCGGCGGATCAAGCAGGCGGATCGTGGCGGGCAGGCCTTTGAGGGCCGTGAAGATGCCGGTGAAGTCTTCACGCTGATACGGAAGAAGTTTTGCGAGCGCTTTTTTGCGGTCGGCCACGTTGTCGGCGAGAATCATTTCACGCACGGCGTCGATGCGGTCACCTTCAAAGAACATGTGTTCCGTGCGGGTGAGACCGATGCCCTGCGCGCCGAAGGAGATGGCGTTTTGCGTCTGCTCTGGATTGTCAGCGTTGGTGCGGACCTGCAGGCGCGTGGCCTTGGCACACCAGATCATGAGCTGTTGGAAACTCTTGAATTTTTCGGTCGCTCTCGCGACTTCATCGCCATGAATCATGCCGGTGATGATTTCGGAGGGGGCCGTCTTGAGCTGTCCGGCATAAACAATACCGCTGGTACCGTCGATGGAGAGGAAGTCGCCTTCTTTGAAGGTCTGTCCCGCGACGCTGACAGTTTTCTTGTCATAATCGATTTCGAGCGCCGCTGCACCGCAGATGCAAACTTTGCCCATCTGACGGGCAACGAGCGCCGCATGCGATGAGACACCGCCGCGTGCGGTGAGAATGCCTTCGGCAGCGATCATGCCGCGCAGATCTTCGGGGCTGGTTTCATTACGAACGAGCAGCACTTTTTCGCCTTTTTGTTCGGCGATGACGGCACGGTCCGCGTTGAGATAAATTTTACCTGAAGCGGCACCAGGACCGGCAGGAAGACCGGAGGCAATCGGCTTGGCCTTTTTGACATCGGCCAGATCGAAGATCGGCGCGAGCAACTGGTCGAGCTGATCGGCAGGATTACGCAGCACGGCGGTCTCCCAGTCGATGAGCTTCTCCTTCACCATGTCGATGGAGAATTTCAGTGCCGCAGCGGCGGTGCGTTTGCCATTGCGGGTCTGCAGCATGAACAGCTTGCCTTCTTGAATGGTGAACTCAACGTCTTGTACATCCTTGAAATGCTGCTCGAGCTTTTTGCGAACCAGCAGCAGCTCCGCGTAGGACTTCGGCATTTCTTTGGCGAGCTGGGCCACTGGCTCAGGGGTGCGGACGCCGGCGACGACGTCTTCGCCCTGAGCGTTGATGAGGAACTCACCGTAGAACTCGTTCGTGCCGTTGGCCGGGTTGCGGGTGAAGGCCACACCGGAGCCGGAGGTGTGGCCGGTGTTGCCAAACACCATTGCCTGCACGTTCACGGCAGTGCCCCATTCGGCGGGGATGTTGTATTTGCGGCGATAGACGATCGCTCGGTCGTTCATCCAACTGCCGAAGACAGCACCGGCGGCACCACGCAGCTGTTCCCATGGATCGGAGGGGAACACCTTGCCAGTGCGCTCTTTGACGAGCGCCTTGAAGCGCTTCACCAGTTCCTGCTGGTCGGCGGCGGTGAGATCGCTGTCGATGATGTCCTTGTGATAGGTTTCGTGTTTGAATTTCTCGATGGCAGTCTCAAACGGCTCATGGTCTTCGCCTTCGAGCTTCTGCACGCCGAGAACGACGTCGCCATACATCTGAACGAAACGACGGTAGCAGTCCCAGGCAAAGCGTTCGTTGTTCGTCGCCGCAACGAGTGAGAGAACCGTCTGATCATTCAGACCGAGGTTCAGAATGGTGTCCATCATACCAGGCATCGAATCACGCGCGCCGGAACGAACGGCCACGAGCAGCGGGAAGCCTTTGGCATCGCCAAACTTGTAGCCCATGATCTTCTCCATGTTCTTGACGGCCGTCTCCATCTGCGATTGCAACGCGGAAGGGTAGGTCTTTTTGTTCTCGTAAAAATAGGTGCAGACATCGGTGCTGATGGTGAACCCTGGAGGCACTGGGAGGCCGATGCGGCTCATCTCTGCGAGGTTGGCACCCTTGCCACCAAGTAGCGCCTTCATGGAGCCGTCACCGTCTGCTTTGCCTGCTCCGAAAAAATAGACGTATTTCTTTTTATCTGCGCTGCCCTTGGATGCTGTCTTTGCCATAAATAATGATGCGGATCGTCTGATGCGAAGCCGTGGTTGTTGTGTGTGTTCAGTGAGGGTTAGGTCGCGGATTTATATCGTTGGAGCATATGATGCAAGCATTAGTTGACAATCAAAAGTTGCGACGCAGCGGCCACATCATCACCCGCAGTTCATCGTTCATGATGGGTTGGTGTGCATTGAAGTTGGCGCATGCTCACGACAAGTATTGACGTGGAGATTCAAAAACGATTAAATCCAGTCGTGTGAAGCGACGATTTTTTCAACCAGACGCTGCTCCAACACAACAAACCTCACCATCATCCGAAGATCATGAAATTGAAACGTAATGTTCCCAACCTCCCCCGCCAGGGCTTCACGCTCATCGAGCTGCTGGTGGTGATCACCATCATTGCCATTCTTGCCGGTCTGGTCATGGGCCAGGCAAACAAGATGATGGCGGATGCGCGAAAGCTGCAGGTGCAGACTGTCATCAAAGACCTGCGCATTGCCATCGCCAGCTATCAAGTCGAATACAACCGCTATCCGGTTAACTCCAGCATGCTCAGCAGCGCATCCGACGGCCAGGATATTCAAGCACTGCTAACGGATGAAAACAGCGGCATTGTCAGCGCCTTGATGAGCACCTCGTCCTCCAGCAGTGGCGGATCTGGAGGTGGCGGTGCCACGAACCTTAACCCCAGGGACATCAAGTTCATCGATCTTCCGATTGCCAAGAACGGCATGTATGGTCTCGTCAATGCCCAGCCGCCCTACAAACTGGTGGATCTCTGGGGCCTGCCTTATTATGTGCTGCTTGATACCAATGGTGACAAACAAGTGCCGAACCCGGATTTGAAAAATTCCGACCCCACCATTTCACAAAACGCCACCAGTCCGCCGCCGCAGAACCTGCCCACGGAAGTCGCCATTTACAGTTGGGGACTGGATAAGGTGGGGATGACCAAGGATGACGTTGTATCCTGGCGATCCAAGTGATGACAGATAACAGGCTTGTCCTTCGGCGCAGCGGCTTCCCCGCTGCGCTTTTTTGTCAGCTCACTCAGACGTACTTCGCCAGCAATTCGCTCACCTTCGTTGGATCGACCTTCTCATGAAAGTCATCCTCCACCATGCAAACGGGGCCGAAACCGCAGCTCGCAAGACACTCGGCGAACTCAATGCTGTATTTACCGTCGGCACTGACCGCGATTGGGTGATGATGATCCGTGTGCGAGCGGTCGATGTTCGCCGTTTTGCATAACGCATCCATCAACTCGTAGCTGCCGGCCATCGCGCATGACAGCGTGCGGCAGACGCGGATGTGAAACTTGCCGGGAGCCGCCTGGCGGAAGCCGGGATAGAAAGTCACGACCTCAAGCACTTGAATCGGCTCCAGGCCCAGCTTGGCAGCCACCCAGCTTACCGCTTCATCATTGATGAAGCGAAAGTGCTCCTGCACCAGATGCAGCAGCGGCAGCACAGCGCTGCGTTTCGAAACAGGATAATGCGAGATCGCCTCGTCCATGCGTTTCTCCAACTCGGCTGGAACTTCAAAGGGCATGCGTGCGTGTCTCGGATGAAATGGTTAAAGATGAATCAGCGGTCACACTCGCCCATGACGAAATCCAAGCTGCCAAGCACGGCGGGAATGTCGCTGAGCATGTGGCCGGGGATCAGTTTGGAAATGATGCTGAGATTCAAGAAGGAAGGGGCGCGGATTTTCAGGCGATGCGGCACGCCACCGCCGGTGCTGTTGATGTAGAAGCCCAGTTCGCCCTTCGGATTCTCAGCGGCGAAGTAAACCTCACCCGCAGGTGCCTCGATGCCCTGGGTGGCGAGGATGAAGTGATGGATCAGCTCCTCCATCTTCATCAGCACGTTTTCTTTCTTCGGCAGCAGGCCCTTGGCATCCGCCACGTTGATGGGACCACCGGGAAGAGTGGCAAACACCTGCCTTAAGATGCGAACGCTCTGCCGCATCTCTTCCATGCGCACGAGATAACGGTCGTAACAGTCACCTTTGGTGCCGATCGGGACATCAAACTCGTACTGCTCGTAATCCAGATAAGGCTTGGCCTTGCGGATGTCATGATCAACGCCGGATCCACGCAGATTCGGACCAGTGAGTCCATAGGCGATGGCATCCGCTTTGGAAATCACGCCGATGTCCTGTGTCCGGTCGATGAAGATGCGATTGCGCGAGAGCAGCTTGTCGATCTCGTCGATCACCGGCTCCAGCTCATTGAGGAACTGCTTCACCGCATCCACAAAACCATTCGGCAAATCACGAATCTGGCCACCAACACGCGTGTAACTCGTGGTGAATCGAGCGCCAGTAAGCTGTTCACACAAATTGTAGATCTTCTCACGTTCGGTGAAGGTGTAGAGAAACACAGTCATCGCTCCCACATCCATCGCAAACACCCCAACACCCAGCATGTGGGCGGAGATGCGCGCCAGTTCGCAGCAGATGACACGGATCGCCTTGCCGCGTGCAGGCAGTTCCCAGTCCATCAGCTTCTCAACCGCCAGCGCATACGCGACGTTGTTCGCCAGCGGTGCCAGATAGTCCAATCGGTCCGTGTAAGGCACGAACTGGTTGTAGTGCATGTTCTCGGCGATCTTTTCATCGCCACGATGCAGGAAGCCCACATCAGGATCGGCTTTGGTGATGATTTCGCCGTCCAGTTCCAAGATCAGCCGCAACACGCCGTGCGTGGCCGGGTGACTCGGCCCCATATTCAGCACCAGCTTCTCGCCGACGATGTCCGTCGTGGTTTCTTCCACGGCTTCGAGCTGCCGGGCCACCTTGGCGGCGGTATCCGGGGCCTCGTATTCTCGGGTGACAGTGGGCATGTAAAACAGGGGTCTGGTCTCGGGCTTGAAGGGTATCTATCTACGCTGCCTAAACTGCGGCAAGGCGATTTTGTGAAAAATTTCACAAGCTCGCTCAAACAGGAGCCAAGACCGCCTCCTCTACCCCCACATTCTCTATTAAATAGACGCTGTTTCTCCTGACGGTTGCCCACAGGCCGGGAATGACACAGACTGAGCGCACGCATGCGCTCCATCCTCCACTCCAAACCTCGCCTGCTTTACCCAGCACTGGCTGGCTGGCTGATCATGGCCGGATGGGGAATTGCCCAGACCACGCCGCCCGCCGATGGCATCCAGGATGACACCCGGGCGCTCTCTGCGGAGACCCACCGCCAGATCGCACGCGAGCTGCAGGTGTTCCGCAAAGATTTGAAATGTGATGCCTGGATCACAGCATCCAGTTTCGCCTCTGCGGGTGCTACCATCCGGCGGGAGGCTCAAATCACCCGTCGTGAATGGAGTGGCGAGCGCCCGGCGGTGCTCATGGCCTATGATCGCGCCAGCAACAGCAGCGCCATGTCCTTCGCGCCCGAGTTTTGGGAGCGCTACCCATCCGCCGAACTCGTCGAGATCATGCAGGAGACACGCCGCATTTGCACCGATACTAAGCTCACGCTCGATGAGCGCCTCGCCCTCGCCACACGCTCATGGATCGACCGGCTGCGTGTCATGGAAAGTGTGCGGCTCAAACAATCGCTCTGGATACAGCGTGGCGAAAAGCGTTTCGCGCTCATCATCGTCACGATGCTTGCAGGCGCTGCGGCCATCGCCGCCGTGCTCGGACTCGCATCACGTCGGCGCAGCGCACGTGCAGGCCGCCGCTTCCGTTTCCCCGACGTGCATGTCGGTATGCGCTTTGGCGCAGCCTATGGCGGTGGCGTCATCGCCGAGATCAAAACCAACGCCGCCGCACAGTAAGCCGCCGCTGCGCCTTATTCGTCACTCAGCTTGGTGCCATCCGGCTTGAGGCCCATGCCTTCCAGCTTCTTGTCGAGCTGCTCCACATACTTCCACGGCAGCTTCTTGCGCTGATACTTGCGAAACAACAGATCTCGCAGCTCCAGCCAGCGCTCCGGCTCCGGGTTCTCCAATGGCGTCCACATCTCACCGTCCGGATGCGCGACCCGAAACAGCCACTCGCGTGAGTCCCAGTACGCGCGGATGTACTGCTTGCGGCCGTCTTCCAGACGTTCGTGCCATTCGTGGATTTGGTTTTTGGTCATTGAGAGCGTGCAGGATGCGCTAGTATCGTCCCCATGCAAGCCGCCAGCCCCGGCAGTTCCCCTGCCCTGCCCAAACTCCTGCTCTACCTTCTCGTCGTCATGCTCGGCGGCGCCTTGCTGGCCGTGCCGCTGTTTCACCTTGGCAAAGCAGCTTACGGCTGGCTGTCCACGCCCTCGTGGCAGGACATCGGCATGGCCAATTGGCTGCGCGCCGAAATCGAGCGCGCCCATTTTACCCGCTACTTCAATCGCGCCGTGCTCGTCTGCGCCATCGTCCTCATCTGGCCGTTTCTGCGCTGGGTGCGGCTGGATCGCTCGCTGCTGCCCACTTGGAAACCGCTCAGCACTGGGATCAAACAGTGGGTGCTCGGTTTCATCCTCGCCAGCGGCCTGCTGCTCGTGCTCGGCTTCGTCTTCTTCAAAATCGGCGCGTATCAGCTTCGTCCCAACTCAGGTTGGTTCAAATTCGGCGAACCCATCACCGCCGCGCTTGGCGCCGGCATCATCGAGGAGTTCTTCTTCCGCGGCCTGCTGCTCGGTTTGTTGCTACGCACCATGTCCGTGCGCAAAGCCCTGCTCGCCGGCACCTTCGTCTTCGCTCTCGTCCATTTCCTCAAACCGCCGGAAGGCTGGCAGATCGACGATGCCGCAGTCACCTGGAGCAGCGGTTTCCTCGTGCTCAAACAAATCGCCCTCGGTTTTGGTGACGTGCAGTTTCTCCTCGCCGAATTCGCCACGCTCTTCGCCGTCGGCTGGGTGCTCGCGCAGGTGCGCATGCAAACCGGTGCGTTGTGGGCTGGCATCGGCCTGCACGGTGGCTGGGTCTTCGGCTTGAAATACTTCAGCGCCCTCACCACCTACTCCAACGGCTGGCTGCCCTGGATCGGTGCCAACCTCAAAATCGGCCTCGCGCCGCTGCTCACCGTTCTGTTCACCGGTTGGATCGCCTCCAGGCTGCTGCCAAACAACGCCGCACGATAATTCGTTTGCAGCTTACCCGCTCACACGGAACATACGCACGCAGCAGCCCCTCGCCCGAGTGGCGGAATTGGTAGACGCGCCAGACTTAGGATCTGGTTGAGCAATCAGTGCAGGTTCGAGTCCTGTCTCGGGCACCATCATCTTGGGATGCAAGCGCAGGCAACGAATCACGTTCCCATCTCACATGCGCTCGCTGCTTCTCTTCCTCTTCGCCCTCGGCTCTTCGCTCTTCATGTCCTCCGTAGCCTTGGCGAAGGAGGATGCGGCCCCACCCAACATCATCTTCATCCTAGCTGATGACTTTGGCTACGGTGATCTCGGTTGCATGGGCTGCACCGACATCGCCACGCCTAACATCGACCGCCTCGCGACGGAAGGCGTGAAGTTCACCGACTTCTACGCCAACGCACCCGTCTGCACGCCGACGCGCACGGGCTTCATGACCGGACGTTGGCAGCAGCGTTGCGGGCTTGAGCACGCGTTCGGTTATACTGTCGAACAGTCACGCCGTGTGAACGGTCAGTGGGTCAATGAGCCTGATATTCACGCCCTCGGCCTGCCGCTGACGGAAACCACCATCGCCGACCGCCTCAAAGCCGCTGGTTACGCCACCGGTGCCTTCGGCAAATGGCATCTCGGCTTCAAAGACGAGTTCAATCCCACCAAACGCGGCTTCGACGAGTACTTCGGCGAACTCCTCGGCCACGCCGACTACTACCAGCACGCCTACTATGACGGCACCTACGCGCTGCGCGACGGCCTCCAGCCCGTAAAGCGCGACGGCTACTTCACCGACCTCCTCAACGAACGCGCCGTCAAATTCATCCGCGATCACAAAGCCGCGCCCTTCTTCCTCTACGTCCCACATCTCGCTGTCCATGGCCCCTTCCAGCCGCCGGATGCTCCCGAGACACCCATGGTCACGAAGGAAAGCATGCACCACGGCAGCCGCGCCATTTACAAGGCCATGGTCGAACGCATCGACCTCGGCGTTGGCAAGATCCTCTCCGAATTGGAGAAACACGGCCTCACCAACAACACCCTCGTCGTCTTCTCCAGCGACAACGGCGGCGAGCGCTACAGCCGCAATCTGCCGCTCTTCCATCACAAAGCCACCCTCTGGGAAGGCGGCATCCGCGTCCCCTGCCTCATGCGCTGGCCTGCCAAACTGCCCAAAGGCAAAGTCACGTCGCAAATGGCCATCACCATGGACCTCCACGCCACCTTCCTCGCTTCCGCCGGAGTCACGTCAACCGCGCCCAAGCCGCTCGACGGCATCAATCTCCTTTCGCTTCTCACCAGCGATGCCAAATCCATCGAGCGCACCTTCTTCTGGCGCATCGACCGCTCCAACCGCCAGCAACGCGCCATCCGTCACGGGAAATGGAAATACATCAACGACGGCAACACCATGGACCTCCTCTTCAACCTCGACACCGACATCAGCGAGCGCACCGACCTCGGCTACCAGCACCTCGACATCCTCGCCGACCTCAAAGCCAAGCTCAAAGCATGGGAGGCGGAGATGGATGCGAGTGAGCGGGAGGTTTGGGTGAGGTGAGGGGTACGTTGTTCACGCTTGAGCGTGACATGAATGCACAGAGTTGCCCGAGCGTAAACAACATGCCTCCAGCGCCAAAGGCGCGTACCTCCTCAGCCCAGGATGCAATCCTGGGTCGCGCGCGCATCGCACCACACCCAAAATGGGAACAGCCCTGAAAGGGCGGCACTCGACACCGTGTCCACAAGACCACCCTGCGAGCCGCGAAGTCCGCCCAGGGTCGAGTTCCGCCCTTTCAGGGCTGAACGAAATCGAGGACGCTCAATGCGGCTTTCATCCTGGGGCTTCGCCCACAGGCTGAGGAATCCCGCACCGTTGGTGCTCCGATCACAGCGAGCTGCCGCAGTTCTTGGATTCAGCCTGACTTATCTGCATTTGCTGCACTAGCCGACCCGCCTGAGCAACTCTTGAAGTGCCGAAGGCGCGCCACTCCTCAGCCCGGTGTGCAACACCGGGATTCGCGCGTGGCCCGACGATTCCTTTCGGCGAGCCCTGAAAGGGCCCTGAAAGGGCGTGACTCGACCCCACGCTTCCATCACATTCCGCACGCCGTCGAATCACCCACGTATCACCGACCATGCCGCAATCTCTCTCCCAGGTTCTCGTCCACGCGGTCTTCAGCACCAAGAATCGCGAACCCATGATCCCGCCCGCCATGCGTCCGCGTCTTCACGCCTATCTCGCGACGGTGCTCGACGAAATCGGCTGTCCATCCCTCCAGGTCGGCGGCACGGCGGATCACATCCACGGGTTGTTCGCGCTTTCACGCACCGTTACCATCGCCGACGCGATCAAGGCGATGAAAACCAGCTCCAGCCAGTGGATGAAACAGCAACTCGGCACCGCCTTCTGGTGGCATGCCGGTTACGGTGCCTTCTCCGTCGCCAGCTCACAGAAATCCCGTGTTATCAAATACATCCAGACCCAGGAGTCACATCATCGTGTCACCACATTTCAGGACGAGTTCCGCACCTTGTTGAAACGCTACGAGATCGCATGGGACGAACGCTACGTCTGGGATTGAGCTACCAAACGTCTGCGTCCCACATTCAGTCAGCGCCAACGGCGCAACACTCCTCAGCCCAGGATGAAATCCTGGGTCTCGCGCGCAACAAACCGCGCATGAAATTGGGAAAGCCCTGAAAGGGCGATACTCGACACTGTGCCCACAAGATCATCCTGCCATCCGCGAAGTTTGCCCAAGGTCGAGTTCCGCCCTTTCAGGACTCCACCGAACAGGAGGCGCGACGTGTCGTTCGTTATCCCAGAGCTTCGCCCGTGGGCTGAGGAGGGACGCGCCTTTGGCGCTGCTGATTCCACGAATCTCCATTGCTCCCTTCCACACCCCGCTTACACCTCCAACCGCCATGAAACGCTCCGCATTCCCCACGCTCGCACTTTCCCTCCTCACCACCGCCGCACTCGCCGAAGGCGGTTTCTACGGCGATCCGCCGGACGCCACGCATCCGTGGGCGATTCATGACATGAACCGGCCGCAGCCGATGCGTGTGGAGCCAGGGACGTTCAGTTCGCAAGAGAAGCCGGGTACGCCGCCTTCGGACGCGATCATTCTCTTCGGTGGCAAGGCGGAGGAGATCGAGAAATGGATCTCGGACAAGAATGGCGAACCGACGAAGTGGGTGGTCAAAGAAAGCGTGCTGCAATGCGTGCCGGGCAGCGGCTACGTGCGCACGAAGGAAGAATTCGCCGACTGCCAGCTTCATATCGAATGGAGCGCGCCCAGCAAGGTCGAGGGCAACAGCCAGGGCCGTGGCAACAGCGGCGTCTTCCTCATGGGCCAGGTCGAGGTGCAGGTGCTCGACAATTATAACAACCCCAGCTACCCCGACGGCATGGCTTCATCCATCTACGGCATCAATCCGCCGATGGCGAACCCGCTGCGTGCTCCCGGCGAATGGCAGAGCTACGACATCATCTTCCGCCGCCCGATCTTCAAAGACGGCAAGGAACTCGATCCCGGTTACATCACCGTTTTCGTCAATGGCGTGCTCACGCAGGACCACACGCCGCTCGAAGGCGGCGGCGGGCACATGAAGCGCTCCAAACCCAAGGCATTTCCCGACCAGGGCCCGCTCAAGCTCCAGGACCACGGCAATCCCGTGCGCTATCGCAACATCTGGTATCGCCCGCTGCCGAAGCGTGCCATCGAAGGCGGCGAAGCCAGCCGCATGAGCGAGGCTGCGACCGCCGCGAAGCGTGCGGAGATCGCCAAGAGCATCCGTGAAGACGCCGCGAAGCTCGAAGGTAACGCGAAGATGCTGCGCCTGTTTGAATCCATCTGCTATGAGGCCAATGCCGACGCGCAGGAGTTCGCGCTCGCCGCCGTCACAGACTTCGCCACCGCCATGAAGGCCGTGCCTGCGGACAAGATCGCAGCGCAGAAAGGCGAGATCCTGCACGTCACCAAAGCCCTGCGTTATCTCACTCAGTTCAAATTCGTGCCGCAAGACCTCGCCGCGAAGCAAGATCTCGAAGCCATCATCAAGGCCCAGGACTGGGAGCCGAAGAAGAAGTGAAATGGGGTCCGCACAGTCCGCTGTGCGGAACGAACGCCGCCAGGCAGCCAGAACGCACAAGGGATTGTGCTCACCACTTTATCACCACCATGTCACTCGCCATTCTGCAAAACCTGCGCCCTGAAACTGCTATCGTGCTCGGTTCTGGTCTCGGGGGTGTGGCGGAGGCGTTTGGGGTCGAATGCGAGGTGCCGTATGCCGAAGTGCCCGGTTTGAGTGCTTCCACGGTGCCAGGGCATGCGGGGCGCTTTGTTTTGGCACGTCATCACGACAAGCCCATCCTCATCGCGCAAGGGCGGCGGCATTTGTATGAAGGTCTCAGCGCCGCAGAAGTCACGGCGGGCATTCGCTTCATGCACGAGATCGGCGTGAAGCGGGTCGTGCTCACGAACGCGGCGGGAGCGATCGACGAGCACTTCCACGTCGGCGGTTTGATGCTCATTACCGATCACATCAATCTCCAGGGCACCACGCCGCTGCTCGGCGGGCCGCACTTCCATGACATGAGCGAGGTCTATTCGCGGGCGTGGGCGGAAAAATTCCACGCGGCGGCGGTGGCGATCGGTTTGAAGCTGCACGCGGGCGTGTATGCCGCGCTGCTCGGCCCGCAGTATGAAACGCCTGCCGAAATTCGCATGCTGCGCACGTTGGGTGCGGACGCCGTCGGCATGTCCACCGTGCCCGAGGCGATTCAAGCCCGTGCGCTCGGCATGGAAGTCGCCGGCATCTCCATGCTCACCAACTGGGCCGCCGGTTTGCGCCCGCAAACACTGCATCACGCCGAAGTCGTCGAAGTCGGCAAGACCGCGAGCCTGTATCTGGCGCGGCTGTTGAAGGCGGTGGTGTGAGTTGAATTATTGATCAGGATCCTCGGGTGGCCAAATCATCAGACACCCGTTTGCCACTTCGGGGCGTATCGCTACTCTCGCGCTCCCCATGTCTCGTGTTCCGAAAAAAACTGCCCGTCGCCCAATCTCTGATGACGTCATCCGCATTCGTGGAGCACGGCAGAATAATCTCAAAGGCATCGATCTCGACCTGCCACTCGGTAAGCTGAACGTCATCACAGGCCCGAGTGGTTCGGGAAAATCGTCGCTCGCCTTCGATACAATCTATGCGGAAGGCCAACGGCGGTATGTGGAGACGTTTTCGCCATACACGCGGCAATTTTTCGAGCGCATGGACAAGCCGCAGGTGGATTCGATCGAGGGCATCCCGCCCGCCATCGCCATCGAGCAGGTGAACAACATGCGCAGCACGCGCTCGACCGTCGGCACGATCACGGAGATCAATGATTACCTCAAGATGCTCTTCCCGCGCCTCGCATCGGCGACGTGTCCGTCGTGCAAGCAGCCCGTGAAGCCGGAAACGACGGAGAGTATCCTGCACACGCTGCTGCACGGCCACACAGGCAAGCAGGCGCTGATTCTGTTTCCCGTTCCGGTCCCGAAGGACACGGCGTCGGCCGATTTCGCGGCCTTCCTGCAAGCGCAAGGCTTCGTGCGCATCTGGTTGTATGGCCAGATCGTTCGACTCGATGAAATCACCGAGCGCAAACTGCCAGCGCAGGTGATGGTGGTGCAGGATCGTGTCACGCTCGAAGCAAAACAGCGCGCACGCATCAGCGAGGCGGTTGAGGCAGCGCTGCGTTTTGGCAAGGGCCACGTCACATGCGTGATCGAGCCAAGTGCTCAGTCCTCAGTGCTCAGTTTTCAGTCCAAGCCTGCGCCAAAGAAAACTGAGCACTCAGCACTGAGCACTGAGCACTTGCAGTTCTCCTTCTCCACCGACTGGAGCTGCGCCGACTGCGCCATCACACTCCCAACACCCACACCGGGCCTCTTCAGCTTCAACAGTCCCATCGGCGCGTGTCCGACCTGCCGTGGCTTTGGCCGCACGCTCGGTCTCGACATGGGGAAAGCGATTCCCGATGAATCACTGAGCATCAATCAAGGTCTCGTCCGTCCGTTCCAAGGCAGCACTTATGGCGAGTCGCAGCTCGATCTCGAACGTGCTGCGCGGAAGCGTAGCGTTGATATTCACAAGCCGTTTGAAGATTACAGCGATGCGGATCGCAAGTGGCTCATCGAAGGCACGAATGACGATCCAGAAGTCGCCTACAATCGCGGTGAGTGGTATGGCGTGCGAGGGTTCTTCAAGTGGCAGGAGTCGCGCAGCTACAAGATGCATGTGCGCGTGTTCCTGAGCCGCTACCGCGCCTACACCGAGTGCATGGATTGCGGTGGTGGTCGTTTGAAGAAGGAGGCGCACAGCTTCCGCATCGGCGAGCACACGCTGGCCGATCTGTGGCGTCTGCCGGTGAGCGATCTGCATCCGCTGGTGCAATCCTGGCCGCTCAAAGACGGCGATCACGCCGCCGCGATGCTGCGCGACGAAATCGCCAGCCGCATCAGCTACATGGATCGTGCGGGCCTCGGTTATTTGAATCTGGATCGTCAAACACGCACGTTGAGCGGTGGAGAACTCCAGCGCGTGAATTTGACGACCTGTCTCGGTGCTTCGCTGGTGAACACGCTGTTCGTGCTTGATGAACCAAGCATCGGACTGCATCCGCGCGACATCGGCCGCCTCATCGGCGTCATGGAAGGCCTGCGTGACAAAGGCAACACGCTGCTCGTCGTCGAGCACGAGGAAGCCGTCATGCGCAGCGCCGACAACGTCATCGATATCGGCCCAGGGCGCGGTGACAAAGGTGGTGAGTTGGTTTTTAGCGGGCCGCTTTCGAAGTTGAGTGCCAAAGTGGGTTCTCTGACGGGCGACTACTTGTTTGGGCGGAAGTCGGTGCCCGTGCCTGAAAAGAGGCGGAAAGTGCTCAGTGCTCAGTGCTCAGTTCTTAGTGAAGCGCCAAAGACCAAGAAACTCAAAACTGAGCACTCAGCACTCAGCACTGAGCACTTGAGAATTTTCGGCGCACGCCAAAACAACCTCAAGAAGCTCGATGTGGACATCCCGCTCGGTGTGTTCTGCTGCGTCACGGGCGTGAGCGGCTCCGGCAAATCGACGCTGGTGCATGACGTGCTTTACCGGAACCTGCAAAAGCTGCGGGGCGAGGTCTGCGAGGATGAACCGGGCCGCGTGAGCAAGATCACGGGCCATGAAAACTTGCGTGAGGTCGTGATGGTGGATCAATCACCACTGGCGCGCACGCCGCGCTCCACACCGGCGGTGTTTCTCGGCGCGTTTGATCACATTCGCACGCTGTTCTCCGAAACGGAGGATGCAAAGACACAGGGCATCATGCCGGGCTTCTTCAGTTTCAATTCCGGCGAAGGCCGCTGCGAGCGTTGCGCAGGGAATGGCTACGAGAAGATCGAGATGCAGTTCCTCAGCGATCTCTATGTGACGTGCCCCGAATGCGAAGGCCGTCGCTATCAGCCGCATGCGCTGAAAATCCTGCTGCACGGCAAAAGCATCCACGACGTGCTCGGTTTGACCGCCGAGGAGTCGGTGGCGTGGTTTAGCAGCACGTTGTTTGAGTCTTCAAAGAAAGCCGCGCAGATCGTGGTGCAGCTTCAGATGCTCAACGAGGCCGGACTTGGCTACTTGAAGCTCGGGCAGCCGCTCAACACGCTTTCCGGTGGTGAGGCGCAGCGTTTGAAGCTCATCGGGCATCTCATTGAGAACCCCACGAATCCCAAAGCGAAGCAAGGCTCCGGCAGCCTGCTGCTGCTCGACGAACCGACCACCGGACTGCACTTCGATGACATCGCGCTGCTGGTGAAACTGCTGCAACGCCTCGTCAACGAAGGCCACAGCCTGCTCGTGATCGAGCACAACCTCGAAGTCATCAAATGCGCCGACTGGGTCATTGATCTCGGGCCGGAAGGCGGCGCTGCGGGCGGTGCGCTGGTGATTGCGGGGACGCCGGAGGAAGTGATGGAGTGTGAGGCGTCGCATACCGGGCGGTATCTCAAACAAGTGCTCAGTGCTCAGTGCTCAGTGCTTAGAGAAGAAGCGGCGAGTTACAAGGCGACCTCGAAAGCGAAGACTGAGCACTCAGCACTGAGCACTCAGCACTTAAAGTCCGCCAACACGATCAGCATCCGCGGAGCCAGAGAGCACAACTTGAAGAACATCTCGCTCGACATCCCACGTGATCAATTCGTGGTCGTCACCGGCCTCAGCGGCTCGGGCAAGTCGTCGTTGGCGTTTGATTTGATCTTTGCGGAAGGGCAGCGGCGCTTCCTCGACAGCATGTCGGTGTATGCGCGGACGTTTGTGGAGCAGATGGAGAAGCCGGAGGTCGATCTGATCACGGGCGTGCCGCCGACGGTGGCCATTGAGCAGCGCATCTCGCGTGGCGGCGGCAAATCGACGGTGGCGACGGTGACGGAGTCGTATCACTTCCTGCGCCTGCTGTTTGCGAAGCTGGGTACGCAGTATTGCCCGAAGTGTGCCGTGCCGGTGAAGAAGCAGAGCGTGCAGTCCATTTTGAATGCGGTGATGAAGCAGGCGACCAAAGGGCCGCTGCATCTGCTGGCACCGCTGATCAAGGCGCGTAAAGGATTCCACAACGAGGTGGCGGATCATGCGCAGCGGCATGGCATCGAGACATTGCTCGTCGATGGCGAGTTTCGCGAGACAATGGGCTTCCAACGGTTGGAGCGCTTCAAGGAGCACAACATCGATGCGGTGATCGCGAAGGTCACGAAGGCCGATTCGGATGAGAAATTGCGTCCGCTGGTCGAAGCGGCGATCAAGATGGGCAAGGGCACAATCAAGCTGCGCTTGGCGGATAAATCGATATCGGTGCTGAGCACGGAGATGAGCTGTCCTACGTGCGGTTTGTCGTTTGAGGAGCTTGATCCGCGCCTGTTCAGCTTCAACAGCCCGCATGGCTGGTGCAAAGACTGCCGAGGCTTTGGCGTCGTCGGTCGCAAACTCGATCTGAGCGATCGTCAGCCCGATGTATCGGTGCTGGAGGCCGAGATGGAAGAAGAACGCCGTTTCAACAGCGAAGACGAGGAAGATGCGCCGCGCCAAACCTGCACGAGCTGCCACGGCAGCCGCATCAATGAGATTGGCCGCGCAGTGCAGCTTCAAGGCAGCACAATTCAGGACTTCACCTCGCTCACCGCGGGCGATGCGGGCAAACTGATGGGCAAACTCAAGTTTGCGGGCACGGAGGCGATCATCGCACGCGACATCGTGAAGGAGATCGAGCAGCGGCTCAAATTCATGCAGGAGGTGGGCCTGGGTTATCTCCAGCTCAATCGCAGTGCCGACACGCTCAGCGGCGGCGAGGCGCAGCGCATACGTTTGTCCGCCCAGCTCGGCAGCAATCTGCGCGGTGTGTTGTATGTGCTCGATGAGCCAACCATCGGCCTGCATCCACGCGACAACGAGAAGCTGCTCGACACGCTCTCCGCGCTGCGGGACAAGGGCAACTCGCTGCTCGTCGTCGAGCACGATGACGAAACGATGCGGCGTGCGGACACGATTCTCGATCTCGGGCCGGGCGCGGGCAAATTCGGCGGCGAAGTCATTGCGCAAGGCACGCTGGCGCATCTGCTGAAGAACAAGAAGAGTGTGACGGGCCAGAGCCTGAACAAACCGCTCAAACATCCCTCACGCGGCGAGCGGCGTGCCTTGCCTGCGCTCAAATCGAAAGACGGCTGGCTGCGCGTGACCGGCGCGACGGCGAACAACCTCAAAAACGTCGATGTCGCGATCCCGCTCGTCCGTTTGACCGTGCTCACGGGCGTGAGTGGCAGCGGCAAGAGTTCGCTGATGCATGGCGCTCTGTCGCCAGCGGTGCGCGAGAAGATCAGCAAGTCGAAAGCCAAGATCGTTCACGCATGGAAGAGCATCACGGGCTTTGAGAATTTGCAGACGGTGCATGAGGTCGATCAATCGCCGATTGGGAAGACCAGTCGATCGTGCCCGGCGACGTATGTGGGCATCTGGGATGACATTCGGAAGCTTTTCGCACAGGTGCCGCTCGCCAGAACGCGTGGCTACTCCTCGGGCCGTTTCTCCTTCAACACCGAAGGCGGGCGCTGCGAGACCTGCGGCGGCAATGGCGAGATCAAAGTCGAAATGGCCTTCCTCCCAACGACGCGCGTGCATTGCGAGACCTGCAACGGCCTGCGCTTCAATGCCGCGACGCTCGAAGTCGAGTACAACGGCAAACACATCGGCGAAGTGCTGCGCATGAGCATCAGCGAGTCCGCCGAGTTCTTCGCGCCCGTGCAAAAGATCGCGCGTCCGCTCAAACTGCTCGCCGACACCGGCCTGGGCTATCTCCAGCTCGGCCAGCCCAGCCCCACGCTCAGCGGCGGCGAAGCGCAGCGCATCAAGCTCGTCACCGAACTGCGCAGCGGCGACGGCCGCACCATCAAAGAGCAGCTCAAAGGCATCACCAAGGCCGGGAAGCGCAATCTCTACCTCATCGAAGAGCCCACCATCGGCCTGCACATCCAGGACGTCGCCAAGCTCATCGACGTGCTGCACCGCCTCGTCGATGAAGGCCACACCGTCGTCGTCATCGAGCATCACCCCGACGTCTATGCCGAAGCCGACTTCCTCATCGACATCGGCCCCGAGGCTGGAGCCGAAGGCGGCCGTGTCGTCGCCGCAGGAACGCCCGAGCAGGTGAAGAAGTGCAAGGAGAGCCGGACGGCGCGGTTTTTGTGATTGCGTTGGCTGATCCGTTCGGAAACATTCGGCGACTCATCACCTCATGCGCCATGAAACAGTTCTTCATCCTCTTCATACTCCTACTCAAGACGTTCTCAGCCATGGCACAACAAAATGCCACAGCCGCTCTTCCGGCTGTTCTGGCGTTTGAATTAGCGGAGTATCAGGCAAAGAAGACTGAAGGGATCGACCGGCTCAAAGAACTGGCAAAGTCGCAGCTTCAAGAGGTGCTGAAGGAGCAGATGAAAAGTGGCAAACTCGAAGCCGCCAACGCCATCAACGTGGCCATTGCTTCTTTGCCCATCACTTCACCGGAAAAAGCAACTCCCCCGGAGGGGCTGCCGCCAGCGGCCGTGGCGGTGCTGAAAGAGCATGCGACCAAGGTGTTTGCAGGCATCAGTGGCCTAAACAACCAATTCATCCCGCGACTCGACAAGGTGAAAGTGGACCTGCTCAAGTCTGGTGACCTGCCTGGGGCCAATGCGGCAGACGCCAAGATGCGGGAGTTTCGCGAGGAAGCTGACAAACTGGCTCCCCCCAAGAACCTGTCGGGAGCCAAGCAGGAGGCCGTCGAAGGATTCACAGTAGAAGCTCTTATTGATGGTGGTTCCGAGCTGCACGTCACGAAAGAAGGCATCTACTGGATGGTGCCTGGTAGCGAAGCCAAGCCGGGCCTGCATGAAGGCTCCAATGAGGCCACCTATGTGAACGGTAGCCGCTGGAAGCCCAAGTGGCGTGTGAAAGGAGATCGCGGACCTGATACGAGCGACGTGTATCTTATCAAAACGACGGCACCTAAACTGGTGGCCGAGACGGTGCTCGTTTCCAAGGAGCGATTTGGCAAGCACGAGAACCGCACTCCTGTTGCCAGCACGATCAAAGATGATCACTTTGTGGTGACGATGCGTGATCCTGAAGGAGGATCACGCTGGTACAAAGTTCGAATCAGGTCGGTGCCGTAAATATGCCAGCTTGAACAAAGATGCCTAT
Organism: Prosthecobacter sp.; assembly: GCF_046154365.1. Lineage (GTDB taxonomy): Bacteria > Verrucomicrobiota > Verrucomicrobiia > Verrucomicrobiales > Verrucomicrobiaceae > Prosthecobacter. The sequence continues at coordinate 18,156 of NZ_JBJXFV010000238.1, read as the reverse complement.
GAGCCAAGCATAGGCCATGCCTGCTCAAATCATGCCGCATATCTGGCGCGACGCCTCGAACGAGGCGTGGGTCGATGACACCGGCTACAAGGTGGTGATGATCGCGGGCGAGCACCTGGCGCATGGCTGGAGTGCTGAGGCGCTGCATGAGAATCATCCTGACCTCAGCCTGGCGCAGATTCATGCTGCTCTGGCGTGATTCTATGATCATGTGGAAGAGATGGAGAGCCAGATTCAGGAACGTGAGAAGCGGACCGAGGTCATACTGACGAAGCTGGGCAACACGCAACTACAACAGCGCCTCAGCCGGGTGAAAGCGTCGTGAAAACAACAGCCCGGATGTTGCGCGGAATTCCGATTCCGTGACGGCGTGTTCGCGGTATCGGAATACCGCGCTACGGCACGGCTTGCATTCCCCCTGCTCCCACCTTTGGTGCGCGCCTAACTTTGAACTGAAAGACACATCATGGGCGCACAATGGAAACAGAAATGGCGGGAAATGGCCGCGGACCAGAAGGGGAAGATCACGGGGAAGCTGGTGCGGGAAATTCAGGTGGCGGCGAAGCTGGGTGGGCCGCATCCGGAGTACAATGCACGGCTGGCGGCGGCGGTGGCGATCGCGAAGAAGCAGAGTGTGACGCGGGACACCATTGAGCGGGCGATTGCGAAGGGCTCGGGCACGGGACCGGATGCGGTGCAGTATGAGACGACGACTTATGAGGGCTTTACGCCGCACCGGGTGCCGGTGATCGTGGAATGCCTGACGGACAACAACAACCGCACGTCCTCGGACATCAAGGTGCTGTTCCGCGCGGGCAGCATGGGCAAGGTGGCTTGGATGTTTGATCACTGCGGTGTGATCGAAGCGCATCATGCGGACAAGTCGCTGGACATCGAAGTGGCGGCGCTGGAGGCCGAGGCGGACAATGTGGAGCCGATGGAGGTCGAGGATGAAGAAGTGGTGGGACACCTCGGAGCGCGGTTCTTTTGCCAGATGACGAGCCTGGATGCGGTGACGAAGGCGCTGAAAGCGGCTGGCTGGCAGGTGACGACTTCCGAAATGAGCTATGTGCCGAAGGAGTTCCCGGAGTTGACGGATGAGCAGCGCGAGGAGGTGACGGAGTTTTTGCAGACGCTGGATGCGCATGATGATGTGCATCGGGTGTATGCGGCGCTGAAGTAGCGGCTGATGTTATGGATGCCCCCTCACCCGGCCTTTCGCTTCGCGGCTTCGCAGCCCCGAAGATGATGTTTGAGCTAAGAGCTGTTATGGCGGGGAGAGGGGATTTGCGTTGGGTGCGATGCAGCGTTGTGGTTTTGATGACGCTGCTAGTGCCGCTTTGTGGATGTAAAAAGAAGGCTGCTGCAAAGCCGAAGGCGGATGTGCCCGTCGTGGTGATGCCGACGTTGATAACGGAGGCGGCGAAGCTGGGGCTGGCGGGGCGGGTGGCGGGGGATGTGGAATTTTGCGTGAGCAGCGTGCAGTGGAAAAAGCATGCGGAGGCGTTGAAGGCGTCGAACTGGTGGCGGCAGATGATGGCGTTGGTGGAGGACCAGACGCCGGCGACGAGTGGATCGATGAATGTGGCGGTGGATGAGATGTTCATCGCGTTTGGCAAGGAGAGCGTGAAGAGCATCGCACTGCTGCGGCAGTTGAATGATCTGTACAACGAGACGGCGTATCGCGGGATGATGAGCGGCGGTGTGCTGGCGGGTTTGGGGACGAGTTTTGATGCGAAGAGGCTGATGGAGGCGGCGCTGCGTGATCCCGAGGTGCTGGAGGCGCTGATTCTGCTGCTGGAGCGATTTGAGATGCCGCCGGTGATGATCGGCGTGGCATCGCCGACACCGGAGCAGGTGTTGAAGCTGGCAAGTGACCAACTGCATCTGGCCGAATGGCTGGGGGATGCGCCGCAGTCGCGCATCGTGACGACGCAGGGGGAGCAGATCACGGTGCATGAGATCGCGATGGGCACGGTGCTGACGGTGGAACGGCGGCGGGAATGGTTGGCGGCGCTGGTGAAGGCGATGCCAGAGATCACGCCGGAGATGAAGGACCGGATCGCACGCGGGCTGGATGTGCTGGCGCGGAAGAAGTGGGTGCTGGCGCTGGGCTTGGGAAAAGAGCGTGCGTATGTGGCGGTGGCGAAAGCGACAGAGCAGATCCGGCTGGCGAATTCGGTGGAGGATTCGATGCTAGCGCGGCCGGAGATGCGGACGCTGGATGCGGATGCGCTGAAGGGCCTGGGATTGATCGCGTGCTGGGACGGACCGTTTTGGGATGTGCTGCAATCGGATCAGCCGTTTCAGCCGATTGTGCGCGGGTTGTTAGCGGGTTTGCAGTCGGAGAAGATGTTTGCGGGTATGGCGCGGGCGCTGGAGCCTCAGGCGGTGGAACTGGCGGCGGCAGAGCGGGCATTTTTTCATCGCGAGCACACGAGTGGCGCGGCGGTGGCGTGGTGGGACGGTGGTTTGCAGGTGGATTGGGCCGGTGGTAGCGCGAAAGCGAAGATGGAGGCGTTGGCGAAGGCGTCGCAGTTCACGGCGTTGCTGGATGAGCCGGAAGTGGTGTTTGGCATGAGCGGCCATGGTTCGACGACGGGAGCTGGCCGGACGTATTTTGAAGCGTGGATGAAAATGGCACACGCGACGGCAAAGGAGCTGGTCAAGGCGGGCGTGGGTGGAGAGCAGGCAGCGGAGACGCTCAAGCTGGTGGATCAAGCGGTGCTGCCGGGTGTGCTCAGCGTGTATGACGGGACGAAGACGATCTGGCAGAAGGCGCTGGAGAGTGATGGCGCGATTATTCTCGATACCGGTGGGAAGATGCCGCTGCTGCCGGGTTTGCCGCCGGGGGGAGAGGCGGTGCCGCTGCCACGCTTGGCGATGGTGCATGAGATCAAGAACCGTGAGCTGATCGGCGTGTCGTGGCAGAACATGGAGATGGCGTTGCAGAAATTGCTGAAGCAGGTGCCTGCGGCGCAGCCGATCGAGCTGCCGTCGGTGGTGACGAAGCGGAGCGACGATCTGACCAGCTATCTTTATACTCTGCCGTTTGAATCGGAGGACTTGGTGCCGTGTGCTTCGCTGACGGAGAAGTTGTTCATGCTGGGCACGTCACGGACGCAGCAGAATCGATTTGCGGAAAATATAAGGCAGCCGGGTAACGCATTGGTGCCGACGGGGATGCGGGTGAAGGTGAGCTTCACGAAGCTGCGGGAGTTTTTGAAGGCGTTTGCGATGGTGCGTGCGCAGAATGGCGGGGCGGACGGATTGAAGACGACGTTGAAGTGGCTGGAGCCGTGTGGGGTGATGGAGGTGAGGCTGTGGAGTGAGGAAAGGCAGGGCCGGGGGCGTGTGTCGTGGGGGATGCGTGATGTGTTGAGTTATGATTGATGTCAATCGACCAGCGGACGGAACCCCGTTGGGGTTCGCCCTTGGAAAGCCTCTCCCTCTCTGCCAAATCCCAGGGTTGTTCCAACCCTGGGCTGTATGACGGAAGACCGTTGGTCTTCAGGGAATGAAGGAGTCGCTCGTCACTGTTGGGCGATTGGTGATCGCTGGGCCAAACCAAGTGGCGAGTGGTCTGCGACACACTCGCGCTCCATTACTTCGGTGAGACGACCGCAGGTGCGGCCTGGGGTTGCCAGAGGAGTGCGCCGTTTTCGTCTTTGGTGTAGATGACGGGGACGGCTTTGCCTTTGGGGCCGTCGGGGAGAAGGCGGCCGGCTGCGTCGAAGTTGGCGATGCGGGCACCGGTGTAGCGAATCCAGCCCTGCAAGTCACCCGAATCGGGATCGTAGCGATAGACATCGCGCCATTGCTTGGGCGTGGTGAGGCGCGGACTGACGTAGGCGGGGGCGGTGGAGCGTTCGAGGACGTCGGCGAAGAGGACCTGGCTCAGCAGCGTGAGATTGAGGCCGCGCAGCATGTAGCGTTCGCCGAGGGAGAGCTGGTCGGGCGGGGACATGGTGTCGATCTGGCCGGAGGCCTGCTCGACGAGGACGCCCTGCATGATGAGGCGATGGAGTTCGGCACGGACATCGGCGACGGCGGAAGACTTGGGAGACGCTGCGGCGAGGGCGTCGAGTTCGCGCTGGGAGCCGAGGTAGAAGGGATGAAAGCTGGCGATGGTGTGGAGCACTTTTTCGATGGTGTTGCGAACGGTGAACTCGGATTTTTCGTCGATACGTGTCTTCAGAGCGGTGCTGATGGCTTCACCGAGTTTGGAGCGCAGCTTGGCGGCTTCGTCTTTGCGTTTATCATCGCGTTCGGCGGCGGTGAGGGCATCAACCTGCTCTTTGAGAGCGAGATAGTGTTTTTGCAGGCCGCTGCGTTCGGCGGGAGTGAGGATTTGATCGAGGAGACGGCCACGCAGGTTGGTGTCCTTCAAACAGAAGGCGAAGAGAACTTTCACCCAGCGTGAGTCGGTTTCGGAAGTGGGAAGACCGAAGTCGGGGTTGTGGGTTTGATAATGGATTTCGGCAACACGGCCCTGCTCGTCGTAGAAGTGCATCTCGTTGGGCAGCATGTAAAAACTGATGATGGCCGGGGCGCTGATGCTGGCACCGTTGTCGGCAAAGATGCCGATGTCGATGCGATGGCTGCGAATGCCGGTGGCGGCGATGACGGGGGGCTGCCAGCGAACGCGGAGACGCATGACATTGCCGCCGGGTGCGGATTCGATGCGAACGAAGCGCGGATCGCCTTGCAGCACGGTGGCACGCATTTGCAGCGGGGCTTTGACGAGGTTGAGCGTCTTGTCGAAACCGATGAGCAAGCCGTGCTCGGCTTCATTGCCGCGCAGGACACGGGCGATGGAGACGGGTGTGTCGGACAACTGCCAGGGATAAGCGCCGGGCAGTTCGAAGTAGTTTTTACCGGCTTCGATCTTGGTTTCTTCGATGACCTGAAGCAGCACGAGCGGTGGGATTTTCTCGGGCGTCATCTCATGCGCGATGCGCACCATTTTTTCTTCGTCGATCTGAGTACTGTCAAAAACTGGCGGATGAGCTTTGCCAGTGAAGTAGTCCTCAGGAGTTTGAACCATCTTGTTCGAGCGACGAAAGATGGACTGCAGCGTGGGCATGAGCAGTTTTTTCTCGATGAGCAGTTTCTGCGTGTCGGGAGGAAGGGCGGCGGCGGCGGAGAGCAGCGCCTGCAAGAAGGGCTGGTCGGTGTAGGAGGAGCCTTGGGAGATGAGCAAGGCGGGAGTGTTGAGCGGCAGGAGATCGCCGTAACCCCCGCCGATGCCATTGGCACCGATGTCGTGGTCCTGGTGTTCGGGATAGATGAAGAGGTTGTTGGAGAGATACTGCTGCGCGAGGAAGCGGTTGCCGCCGGGGTCCATCATGTAGAGGCGCGGCAGGCAGCCGAGCTGGGTGGCGGCGGAGGCCATGGAGCAGTTGCCCAGCGTGGGCTGGGGGCGCAGTTGTGTGGCGGCACCTTTGTCATTCTCCGCGCCTTTGAAGACTTGCAGCAGCGGATACTGCGCGGTGTTCAGCGGCGAGTGCTGACCGTCGCGATTTTCATAGGTGATGGCCTTGAGTCCAGCAGCGGTGCCATTGATGAACCAGTCGTTGAGCAGCTTGGCGACGTTATCGGTACGCGTGGTGACGGGCTGTGCGGAGATGGTGCCGAGGCCCAGCGTGAGGAACGCAAGGAGGCGCAAAGAGGCCGTGGTCATGATTCGCACATGCCATTGTCACGGGTGACCCGGCACTTCGCAAAAGGAATGTGCTGCGCCGAAGGTTTATCCTTCTTGTGAAACGAGCGGGAAGCGCAGCTTGATCTCGGCGCCTTGATCGGGATTGCCCTGCACGAAAAGCTGGCCGCGCATCTGCTCGGCGAAGACGGCGAGGATTTTGAGGCCGAGACCGGCACCTTCGCCAGGATGAAACTCGGGTGGCAGGCCGATACCGTCGTCACTGATGATGAGTTCACCACTGGACTGAGTGTAGTTCAGCGTGGCGGTGATCTGTCCCCGGCGACCATGCGGATAGGCGTGTTCGAGGCAGTTGGAGAGCGCCTCATTGAGCGTGAGGGCGAGTGGCATGAGCCATTCCTGCTGGATGGGGCCTTCCTGGATTTCCAAACGCACGCTGATTTGTTCCGCAGGCAGTTGGTAGCACTCACGCAGATGCGCGACGAGATCGCGCGTGAAGTCGCTGAAGGTGTCGCCTTTCCCGAGAGCGACCTGATAGAGATGCTGATGCAACGCGGCGATGGCACGCACGCGACTCTGGCTGGAGCGCAGGGCGTCACGCGCGTCCTGATCGCTCACGCCATTGATCTGCATGTTCAGCAGGCTGGAGATGATCTGGAGATGATTCTTGATGCGGTGATGCGTCTCGGTGAGCAGGAGTTTTTCACGCTCGAGATCGACGACGGGCCAGCGCTGGCTGGAGGGCGAAACCACCTGGAAGGCGAGTGGCACAGCGGCTTTCAAAGCGACGGGCTGCGTTAGCTGGACCTGGGGTGACGCGAACTGCTGAGCCGCGTGCGAGGTGAGTTCAAAGCCGCCGTCATCGAGCATGCGAGCACTGATTTTCACGGCACCGCGTTTGCCGTTGCCGCCGTAGAATGGCCGTTCAATGGCGTTTTGCGGATCAGCGGCCTGCTGAGCGAGATCGGCAAAGAACCCGGTGGAGTCTGACGGACGGAAGAACTGATGCAACGGACGACCGATGGCGGTGGTGGCATCAAGGTCGAAGATTTGCTGCGCCAACTCGGGCCAGGTGCGGACGCGGCCATTCGCATCGGTGGTGAGCAAGGTGGCTTGCGTTTGCTGTGTGATGGCTGATGACGTGGCGATGCTTGGCGCAACCGGCAAAACGGAAGGCGATGCGGCAACGATTTCGGGTGCTGTGACCTCTTGGAGATAATGAATCGTGCAATGCGTTTCGCCCTGTGCATCAGGCACGGTGGCGAGGTGCAGAATGGCATTGGAGAAGGAGCCATCGACGCGTTTGATGCGAACGCCGAGCGCTTCTGCCTGCCTGCCGCTGGTTTGCAAGCCACGCAGGGCATCGCGCCGGGCGGTAGCGCTGTCGGGATCGAGCCAAGCATCGAGCGGATAGCGGCGCAGCTCGGACTTGGCCTGGCCGAGCAGCGATTCAGCATGCTGATTGACCTCAAAGATGACGCCGGTCTTGTCGGTGAGGACAATGGCGATAGGACTGCCCTGCAACAGCGTGCGCAGCTTGGCCTCCATGCTGCGGAGCTGCTCTTCATGCCGGGTGTGCTCGGTGGCGTCCTGTATGCTGACGAGCAAGCCGCCGCCGGGCAGTGCGATGGGGTGAAACTCGAGTTCTTTGAGCAGGCCATCCGCCGTGGCGAGTGACACGGTGCGCGTGAGCTGACGACGCCAAACGCTCTCACGCCAGGCGAGCGTGACCTGCTCGCGATGCTCGACGGTGGGGCAGGCATGTGCGAGCCAGCTTTCGACGGTTTGGTCTTTTTCGAGCGGACGACCGAGCAGCTTAGCGAGGCGTTCGTTTTGAAACACCGGGGCACCACGTTCATCCAGAACGAAGACGCCGCAGGGAACACCTTCGAGATAAGTGCGCAGACGGATTTCGCGTTTGCCAAAAGCGTGTTGTGCCTCGGCGAGGGTGCGCAGTTCCTGACGGGCGCGTGAAAGCTCGTCTTCCATGCGCTGCATGACGGCGTCAGTCGCAGGTGTAGAAACCGCAACGGGAGCCGCTGCGGGAACCGGCGCGGGCATTTGAAAGGTCGCTCGCGTCACGGTTTCGGCCGCTGCCTGCGGTGGAAGCCCCATGAGCATGAACCGACGCGGAGAATCACTGGAGCCTTTGTGTGCTAGAGAAGAAACGAGCCAGCGCGAAGGTGAGGCATGGTCGGCAGAAGAATTTGGCCGCGTGGTGATGCAACCGGGCGCTTTATCTTCACCCGCAGCAACTTTGGCGAGTGTTTCGAGCGTTTGCTGACGCAGGGCGGTGAAATCGCGGCCTTCGCCAAAGATTTCCCAGAAGCTGGTCGTGCCTTCCTGAATGCCTTTGTCCAGTGTGAGATGTGCGGCGGCGACATTGGCGCGTTGGATCACGCCTTGAGCATCCAGCACGAGCATGGGCATGGTGCAGTCGAGCAGATCTGGCGTTTTGGTTGTCGTCTGGAGGCCTTCTTTGTCGTCCGAAGGGGAGGTGGTTTCGGGCTCGTTCTCCGCAGCAGCCTGTGGTGAAGTGAACTTCTCACAGGTGACCATCAGGCCACCCACAGTGGCATCACGCTTCTTGCGCCAAGGACGAACCTCCCAGCGATAGACCAGATGGCGGCCGTCTGGTCCGCTGAAGGCGTCGTGCTCGCTACGAACGATGTGTCCCTGCAACGCACGTTCATAGACCTGTCTCCAGCCAGGATGCAGACCGGGAAATATCTCATACTGGCTCCTGCCAACGAGGGGCTGCACCTGCTGCAAACCGAATTCATGAATCCACTGCCGGTTGGCAAGCATGTAGCGCATGGCACGGTCAAACATAGCCATCGCCACCGGGGCGTTTTCCACCAGGACACCGAGCACCAGTTCCATGTCTTCAGATTCGGTTTTAGACGATTCGTGAGTGGAGTTAGAGGCAAATTGAGATGCGGATGCTCCCGTGCGCGGAGGCCGGGAGTCCTCACCATATTTTTCCAGCGGCGATGTCTGCACCTTGGGTTGAATTACGTTTTTGAGCACAGATGAAGACATCGCGGGAAATATTTGAGAAGTTTTAAAAATTAGCCTCTCTCAAGTTCTCAACAAGGTGAAAATACGAAGATTTGCGACTCAATTCAGCAATAAACACACCGCGTGGCAAGCTTCATCGTCACATAAGTTTTCTGACTTTCACTCACGATGATATGGCTCTCCGCGCATAATGGTGTAGGCACGATAAATCTGCTCCACCAGCACGACGAGAGCAATGTCGTGCTGCATGGTCAGTGTCGAAAGTGACCAGCATGTTTTTGCATGAGCGCGGAAATGCTCCGAATGACCCTCTGCGCCACCGATCACGATACAAATGCGTTTACGACTGGAAATTTCTTCGTGTTCGATCCATTTGGCCAATTCAAGACTGCGCAGTTGTTTGCCGCGTTCGTCGAGCAAGACGCAATGAGCGTCGCCGCAGGCGGTTGCAATCTGGCTCTCCACCTGTGACAACGGCGCTTCTTTGATCACCACATGTTCAAAGCGGGCGTAGTGCTGGAGCCGTTTCCAATACAACCCCACAGCATCCTTCACCCACGGGTGGCCGGGCTTTCCTACTGTGATGATGCGCCATTGCATACAAACAGTGAGAGCGCGTCCAAGAAGAATAAACAAGATCAGTCTTGATTTATGAAATTTTTAGTGGTGTTTACTTTTGTTTCGCAGCATTACCATCCTTGTTGTTGCATAATTTAAAAAGATCGTTAAATTGAGAATGCTAATTCAAAAATTAACCGCAACGCCCATGTCACAAGCATCCTACTCCACGGTTCGTCTCACCGCAGCCAGCCTTGCGGCTTGCCTGCTGGCTTCTTGCGCTGTCCCTCCGCGTCACGCATGGCAGCAAATCCAATCCCAGGGTCTGATCTCCTATTACATGTCGAAAGACTCTGGACCGCTGGGTTCTTCTAGCTCGCAGACGCTGGCACAGAATACCGCAGCGACTCAAACACCGACGACCGCCGTCGTTGGCCCTGAGCGTCCTTCTACGCCGCCGCCATCCATGCTGAATGCATCCACGATGCCCGTCGCTCAAGCGGTGCCTGACCTTCCGGGTTATGTGCGCACTCCGTTCACCAATCCTCCCCGTCTCGTCGATGTTCGCGGCATGTCCGCAGGTGCCAAGGTGGTCTGCCCTTACACCCAGCGTCCTTTCCTTGTGCCAGGCAGTGTGACGGCCTCAAATCTGGCTTCTACACCAGCTCCAGCTCGTACCAAGACGCCTGTGGCTCCGGAACGCCCACGCACCGCACCAGTCGCTCCGAACAGCACTGTCGCTGCGATGAACAATGCCACGCCATCCACTCCGCCTGCGACCACTCCTGCTCCTAGCACTGCGGCTGAACTGCCATATGGCGCTCCCATTGCTGGACGCCCAGGATTCGTGAACAGCCCGTTTGCAGCCAAACATCAGCTCGTGGACGTTACGGGTCTGCCCGTCGGCATGGAAGTCAAATGCCCCTACACCGGCAAGCTCTTCCGTGTGCCGCCGCAGTAACGCACGCTCTCGTCAGCACTGCTGATCATCAGTCTTGGCCCCGTCTGGAATAAATTCCAGACGGGGCTTTTCATTTCTTGCTCAACGGTTCCGTGATTTGCCTTCGTGTCACAACATGCCATGATGGCGTGCGATGGATTCCCCCTCCAGCCTGCTGACCCTTCCGGGTCGCACCTTTCTTCACTTTCTGACCTACCTCGGTCAGCTTGCCGCACTGATGCGCGAGTTGATGCTCGCCGTGCGATCACGGGTGTGGCGGTTGCGGCTCGTGGCACAGCAGATCGTCGCCATTGGCTACGGCTCACAAGCTGTGGTCATCGTGACAGGTGCCTTCACCGGTGCGGTCTTCACCTTTCAAAGCTACGCGAAGTTCAAAGAATTTGGCTTTGAAACGACCGTCGGTGCCGTCGTTTCCGTGGCCCTGTGCCGTGAACTCGGCCCGGTCCTGGCCGGTTTGATGGTCGCAGGTCGCGTCGGCGCGGCGATGGCCGCCGACATCGGCACCATGAAAGTCACCGAGCAGGTCGATGCCCTGCGCGTCATGGGCGTGCATCCGGTTGATTACCTCGTGCTGCCACGCTTCCTGGCCATGATGATCTCCATGCCCTTTCTCGTGGCGGAAAGCGTCTCCTTCGGCCTGATCGCCTCCTACATGGTGACGAGCTTCGGCTATGACATGCCCGCCTCGTGGTATCTGACACACATGATTGACCACACCAACATGGAGGACCTTTCCATCGGCATGATCAAAGGTTTCGTCTTCGGCATGCTCATCACCCTGATCTCGTGCCATCAGGGTTTGGCAGCGGAAAATGGCGCCGTCGGCGTCGGTTTAGGAACCACACGTGCGGTGGTCATCTCCTCGCTCGTCCTGCTCATCGTTAATTTCTTTCTCTCCATCCTGCTCAACTACGTCTTCCCCATCGGGACCGTCTAGCCATGGCTGCATCACCCACCGCCAGCACGAAGCCACCTGCCGCGCCAAACGGCACCGCCGAGGTGTTCATCGAACTGCGGGATCTCCACAAACGCTTTGGCGAACAGGAGATCCTTTGTGGCATCGACCTCAAGCTCTACCACGGTGAAACACTCTGCATCATCGGCCCCAGCGGCGAAGGCAAGACGGTGACGATGAAGCACATCATCGGCCTCATACGACCGGATGTCGGCGATGTCTTCGTGGCAGGCATGCATGTGAACCGCCTGGGCGAACGCGAGATGGCCCCCATCCGGCAGAAGGTCAGCATGCTGTTCCAAGGTGCCGCGCTCTTTGACCGCATGACCGTGGAGGAAAACGTCGCCTTCCCGTTGTGGGAAAGCGGCGTGCGTGACCGCAAGGAAATAAAGCGACGCGTACTTGAGGCCCTGGAGGCCGTCGATCTCGCCGAGCACCTGGATAAATACCCCACCAGCCTCTCCGGCGGCATGCGCAAGCGCACCGGCATCGCCCGCGCCATCATCTGCCGCAGCGAGTGCATCCTCTACGACGAGCCGAACTCCGGCCTCGACCCCATCGGCTCCGACATCATCGACCAGATGATCCTGCGCATGCAGCGCCGCTTCGGCGTCACCTCCATCATCGTCACACACGACATGCGCAGCATCTTCAAGATCGCCAACCGCGTCGCCATGCTCTACCGCGGCAAAATTCACTTCCTCGGCACTCCTGACGAGCTGCGCGCCTCACCCGATCCCATTGTGCAAAATTTCATCAACGGCCGTTCCGACGTCACCGGCTAATCCCACGTTTTTCCACCTTCCTCATCCCTACCATGATCGACAGCGACAAAAAAACCGAAATGCTCGTCGGACTCTTCCTGTTCGTCGGGCTGCTCCTGCTCGGCGGCCTCATCCTCCAGTTCGGCCGCGTACGCGAAGTCTTCAAAGACACCTATCACCTGCACGTCGCCTTCGCGAACGCCTCCGGCATCAAGGAAGGCTCCCCCGTCTTCCTTGGCGGCTCCCGCGTCGGCAAGGTGGACAAGAAACCTGCCCTCAACGCCACCTTCACCGGCGTCATCATCGATCTTGAACTCTTTAAAGACGTAAAGATCCCCGCTGATGCCACCTTCGCCATCGGCTCCGCCGGTCTCATGGGCGATGCGCTCGTCGAAATCAAACCCAGCGGCAAAGAGACCGATGTCTTCCTGCCACACGACTATGATAAAGTCATCGAAGGCGAAAAAGCCGGCGGACTCAACGACCTCCAAAGCACCGCCAAGGCCGTCGGCGAAAAAGTCGATGTCGTGCTCGATGAAGTCAAAATCGCCCTCAAGGACATCAAAGAAGCCATGAGCAAGGTGAACAAAGATGCGCTCTCCGACGCCACCATCCATAATTTCTCCGAAGGCATGGAGCACCTCCATAGCACCCTCAAACGGGTCGATGACAAGGTGCTCGGGGAAGAAAATGCCCTGACCCTCAAGACCACGCTCGCTGAACTCAAGGATGCTGCCACCAGCTTCAAAAGTGCCTCCAAAAGCATCGAGGAATCCAGCAAAAAACTCGATCCTATCATCGCCAAAACCGACAAGGCCATGAGCACCGCCGAAGAATCACTGCAATCCATCAAAAAAGCCGCTGACAGCTTCGCCGCCGCCGCCGCCAACATCTCATCGGGCAAAGGCCTGCTGGGCGCCCTCATGAACGACCCGCAGATGAAGAACGATTTCCGCGACCTGATTTACAACTTCAAAGTCAACGGCCCGCTGTGGTACAAGAACACGGCGGAAAAACAGCGTGCCGAAGAATTGAAAAAACAGCAGGAGTCCACGACTCCGCCAAAACGCGGCATCTTCGGCAGATAAGCCTCGCTCCTCGCTTGGCTACCGCCGCAGCGCCGCAATCAGCTCATCCAGCTTGGTCGCGATGGACTGCACCTCCGCCTGCGTCGGCGGGTCGCTCACCAGCAGGTTCAATAAGCAAGAAAGGGTCAGGGGGTCGATTGTTGACAGAAATGAACCCACGCGCCAACCAATGGCATGGGTCCGTGCCAACTCATTTGAGATCGAGCTTGCGCTGGATGACATCGAAGGCGCGGCGCTGAGCACGCTCCTTGGCTATTCGACCACGGAAGTCCCAAAGCTCAGGCGGATGAACCGCCGGTTTGGATTACCGCTGGCGAGCGGGTCACGAGCGCGCAGGGTTTGCACCGGGCCATCGGTGATGACTTCCAGGGTTACAGAATTCCAGCTCCCCAGATTGTCGGTGGACTCGGCACCATAAGTCACGTCCGGCAGATCTTTGGGCCGGGTGAAAATCAGCGTCAGGCCGTTGGCATCGCGGGTGGGTAACAATGCGGGGGTCCGGCTCAGAGGATCCATTCCAAGGGCGTATTCGGCCATGTTTTTCAAGCCGTCGCCATCGGGATCGGCATCATCGGCGGCTAGGCCGGCGGTGATCTGCCCGGCGGAGAAGTGCTGCGTGCGCCAGCCGGTGGCGGACTGGCCCGTGATGGTCAGTGTTCCCGTCCCCGTGCCGCTGTAATTCGCATCGTTGATGCTGACGGCAACCGCATAGCTGCCATGACTCGTGGGGGCGGTGGCTGAACCGCCATAGGTGATGTTCACCGTGAGTCCCGGCGGCGTGGTGGTGGCCGAAACGGGCTTCGGGCTGCCATCATAGGCTTGCAGCAGCCCGTTCAGGGTGATGGCGGCGGTGGCTTTGGCAATGACGAGCGTGTCTGCGGACGAACCTGCATAATTGATGTCGCTGATAGTGCCCATCACAGTGTAGCTGCCTGCGTTCGTGGGTGCCGTGGCCGATGTGTCGTAGGTGAAGGTCACGGTGAGACCAGGAGGCGTGGTCGTGGCTGATGCAGGCTTCGGATTGCCGTTGAACGTCTGTGCGAGGCTGCCGAGAGTGACGCTGGCGGCAGCTTTGGCGATCGCCAGGGTGCCGGTGGCGGTGCCTTGGTAGTTTGCGTCATTGATGCTGGCGGCGACGGCATAACTGCCTGCAGTCGTCGGTGCCGTGGACGAACTGTCGTACGTCAAGTTCACGGCGAGACTGCTAGGCGTGGTAGAGGCCGTGGCCGCGTGCGGACTGCCGTCATAGGTTGCCGACAGGCTACCGAGGGAGAGGGAGGCAGTCGCCTTCGAAATCACCAGCGTGCCGTTGGCCGTGCCTGCGTAGTTCGTGTCGTTGATGGTGCCCACAACGGCGTAACTTCCTGCAGTCGTCGGCGGAGTAGCGAAACCGCCATAGGAGTAGGTGACGTTGAGGTTAGAGGGCGTGGTCGTGCTCGTGGCCGCTTTGGCCGTGCCATCGTAGGTTTGTGCGAGACTGCCCAGCGTCACGGTGGCGGTCGCCTTGGCGATTACGAGGTCTTGAGGAGTGCTGGTTCCTGCATAGTTGTTGTCCACAATGGTGCCAATGACCTCGTAGGTACCCGCGTTCGTGGGTGGCGTGCTTGAGCCGTTGTACGTGAAGGTCACGGTTTTGCCGGACGGCGTCGTTGTCGCCGTGGCTACACGCGCTGTGCCATCATAGGTTTGCGCGAGACTGCCTAGCGTTACAGTGGTGGTCGCTTTGGTGACTACGAGGTCTTGAGGCGTGCTGGTTCCTGCATAGTTGCTATCCACAATGGTGCCAATGACCTCGTAGGTGCCTGCGTTCGTCGGCGGTGTGCTCAAACCATTGTAAGTGAAGGTAACCGTTTTGCCGGATGGCGTCGTTGTCGCCGTGGCTACACGCGCTGTGCCATCATAGGTTTGCGCGAGACTGCCTAGCGTTACAGTGGCGGCCGCTTTGGCGACTACGAGGTCTTGAGGCGTGCTGGTTCCTGCATAGTTGCTGTCCACAATGGTGCCAATGACCTCGTAGGTACCTGCGTTCGTCGGCGGTGTACTCGACCCATTGTAGGTGAAGGCGACGGTTTTCCCCGCAGGCGTTGTCGTTGCCGTGGCAACACGCGCTGTGCCATCATAGGACTGCGACAGACTACCCAGCGTCACGCTGGCTGCGGCTTTGGCGATCGTTATGCTGAAATTTTGCGAGTTAGTGCTGACACTGTTAGTGGCGGTCACGGTGCCGGTAAAAGTGCCCGCAGTCGTGGCGGTGCCGGAAATAACGCCGGTGCTGCTCAGGCTCAGCCCGGGAGGCAAGGCGCCTGCGGTAACCGAAAAGGTCGGCACAGGAAAACCGGAGGCGGTGTAGTTGAAATTGTAAGCCGCGTCCACCGTGCCGCTCGCACTGGGCGGGGTGCTGGTGATGAGCGGTGCCTGACCCACCGTCACCGTAAACGTCTGGGAAACCGTGTTCCCATCCAGATCCGTCGCAGTCATCGTCACGTTGCTCTGCCCGATGGAGCCACCATTGATCTGCAGGCTGCTGCTGCTGATACCGCTGCCGTCCACCGTTGTGCTGATGCTGGCGCTGACGGCGGTGGAATTCGTGTTGCCAGTGATGGCGTAAGTGATCAAAGGCACATTCTTGGTGGCGGACGTAATGGAAACCATCTTGGTCGTGTCCATCACCGTGCTGGCGCTCGTGAGCGGCCAATCGGTCAGGGAAGTGTTGGAGACACCCCCGACGTTGACCAAGGAATCGACGGTCGGTAATGCAGCGATGGCCTCTGCCACAGCTATGCCATTGCCGGCGACGCGGGCGAAAGCCGTGAAGCCACCGTTCTGGCCGTCAAGAATGGCGCTGTTATCAGCGAGGTTGACGAAGAACTGATTTGTCGCGCTGTTCGGATCGCCGCCGAGTTTGGCCATGGCCACCGTGCCGCGGGAATTGGAGTTGACCGGTTCGTTGGTGGGCGAAGGCGAAGTGGTGATCGAGGAGAAGTTATTCGGTGCCGATTGGACTTTGAAGGCACCGCCTTGGACGATGAAGCCCGGAATGGAGCGGTGGAAGAGTGCGCCATCGTATTTGTTGGTCGTGTCTGAGACGCCGAAGTTTCGCACGTAGCTGAGGAAATTGGCCACCGTTTGCGGTGTCGCGCTCTGGGTCGATGTCGTCGTGTCATAGAGGATGAAGTCCATGGTGCCCTGGTTGGTGACCAGCCGCGCGGCAGAGGTGGTATCGGGGTCGGTGAACTTGTCTGCCAGAGGAACGGAGACATTACCCCCGGCTGTCGTGACTTGGGCAGGTATGGAAGTGGCGACCACGGGCGGCAGCACGACGCGCAGTGTCAAGGTGGTGCTGGCAGTCGCGCCGCTGGCGAAAGTTGCGGTCATGGGGCAGTTGAAAACCCCGGTCACCGTCGGGGTGCCAGTGATCTGACCGGTGGTGCTGCTGAAAGTGAGTCCCGTGGGCAGCCCGGTGATGTTCCAAGAGTTGCGAGAAGAAAGGGCGGTGACCACCGCCTGGTAGGTCAAGGGCTGGTTGTAGGCGATCTGCTTGTAGGTGGCGCTGGTGAAGCCGTCCTTGGTGGACCTGGTCACCACCGACGAGAATGCCGAGTTGCTGATAGCGATGCCGTTATTAAAAATGGCGCGGACTTTGAAATCATAGGACTGGCCCGGGCTGAGGCTGGACTGTCCCGGACCGAAGCCGCCCAAGGTGATGCTGGTGGCATTGGCGCTGGGGGTGCCGAGCTTCTTGAAATTATTCGCAGACGCCGGGCTGTACTGGATTTCATAGCCGGTCTCAGCACTGGAATTGTCAGTCCAGGTGAACAAGACAGACGAGTCGTTTTGCACCGTGGCCGTGAGACCCGTGGGAGCATTGAACAGCGTGGTGGCGCTGGCCACCGTGGAGTAGCCTGTGTAAGTTCTTGGCGTACCCTCTTTGTATGTTCTCAAACGAACTCGGTAGCCTGACTGCCCAGGGGACAAACCCGTGATGTTGATTGATTTTTGCTGGTAAAACAAAACGTCTGCGAGCTTTGTGTAATTCGCCCCGCCATTCGTGCTGAGCTCCAACTCATCACCGTCTTCGGTTGTTGCATTGTCGGTCCAGGTGACATTGATCACCGTTTCGCTCACGGCGGTGGCGGTAACCGCCGATGGCACGTTAAAGGCATCCGCCGGGATGGTGACCAACGTCGTGTTTGTTGGCGCAGATGCTCCGCTACCGTTTTGAGCAGTCACTTGAAAGTATATATCCGTACCGTTTGCCAAAGCCGTAATCCCGGGAAGCACGACGCCCGCACTACCAGTTCCAGTGGACGCAGATGCAGTATATAACGGTGAAAAACCTCCACTAGGTCCGATCCGATAGCTGATCACAAAGGAAGTCTCGTCGGTGGAATTATCCGTCCATAACCATGCATAGGTGTGGCTCGAGGCTTGCTTGGTGATAAAAGTGGTCAGGCTCGTCGGCGCATTCGGTGCCGCCAGGGCAGCGCTGGTAAAGGCCAATGCAAAGAGGCTGAAGAAAAACGTGCGAACACTCATGCGGGCGGAAGAACTGGAGCACATAAGGCGGGTTGAATCGAAACGGGAAAAGCGGCGAGGGTGGGTGCGCCCTAAACGCCCGTCAATCAAAGAAGTAGCGAGGAAGAGCGGTTCTAAGACACGCCAGTGCCAGTTCTGTTCAGCAGCCTTGGCCCACCTCGGATCAATCCCTCATGCCAGTGCCGCATGCAGGACGGTCTCGTTCTCGCCATGGCGGCATTCGGCACGGATCAGCGTACGCAGACGATTTCTGGCACGATGCAGCGCCGTGCGCAGCGCGCCGCTTTGCGGACGCTCGGCACGAGCGCCCTCGATCACGTTGTTTTCCAGGCAGCCCCACACATCGCCGCGCCCTTGGGCATGCAGTTCCACACTCATGCAGTTCAATGCACGGTCGATCACGCTTCTGGCCCAGTTGCGGTCGAGTTCGCGGTCAGGTGTCGCCTGCGAGTCCGCCACGTCGATGTTCTCACCATTCTCATCGCTCAGAGCCTGTCCGTTAAAACTTCATAATCACTAGTTTTGAGACGCCAGATGGCGAGCGCTATGGCCGATCATTGCCAGATAAACGAAGGCTTCGTGGTGGCGTGCGTTGCGCTCGTGGTCACGCA
>NZ_JBJXFV010000237.1:0-27947 GCF_046154365.1 Prosthecobacter sp. | reverse complement strand
TGCGTGACCACGAGCGCAACGCACGCCACCACGAAGCCTTCGTTTATCTGGCAATGATCGGCCATAGCGCTCGCCATCTGGCGTCTCAAAACTAGTGATTATGAAGTTTTAACGGACAGGCTCTGAGTAAGGGCGTATACCGTCGCAGCGCATAGATCAGTTTATCCTGCTGGTTGAAAACAACGAGAAGTGTTCTCAGAACCAACCGTTCAACTTCACCACCCATGCGCCCACTCCTCGTTCTGCTCACCCTCAGCCCTCTGCTCGCCGCCGAGCCAATCACGAACTCCATCGGCTTGAAGCTCGTGCCGATTTCTCCCGGTAGCTTCACGATGGGGCAGGATGGGCCGGCTTCGGACTACAAGATCGCGAAGCATCCCGAGAAGTTCGATGACGCGGACTGGGATGAGAAGCCGACGCATCGCGTGACGATCACGCAGGCGTTTCACATGGCTGCCACGGAGGTCACGCTGGCTCAGTATCGCGCGATGGATGCGGATTTTCGTGCCGGTGACAAAGAAGGCGACGTGGCGGTGGGCGGCATCAGTTGGGAGCAGGCGGTGAAGTTCTGCGAGTGGCTCTCCGCAAAGGAAGGCAAAACGTACCGCCTGCCGACCGAGGCGGAGTGGGAATACGCCTGCCGTGCGGGCACGACGACGCTGTTTTACACCGGCGACACCTTGCCGGAGGGCTTTCAGCCGTGGACGGACAGCGCGGGCTTCCGTGAGCGCTTCTTCCAAGACAAGCCGATGCCCAAAGAATACAGCGCAGGCACAAAACGCGATCTGCGCGTGGCTCAAGGCGCTGCGAATGCGTGGGGACTGCACGACATGAACGGCAATCTCTCCGAGTGGTGCCTCGACTGGTATGGGCCGTATGAGGCGGGCGATCAAAGCGATCCGCTGGGCCGCGTGGAGGGCGATTTTCGCGTCATTCGCGGCGGGCATCACTCCACCTTCGTGCGCTTGATGCGCTCGGCGAATCGCGCCGCATGGCTGCCACAGACGAAGTCCGACAAAGTCGGCTTTCGCGTCGTGCTGGCCGATTTGCCGTCTGGAAAGCCGTTGCCGCCTCCAGCACCGCAACTGCATGAGCAAAACGTTTCTCAAGGCACCCCGAAGATAGAGCGGATGGACCCGAATATACCGGTTTTTGAAGGCCCCAAGCCCTTCGTCATCATCCCGCCGGATTCCTTTGGCCCGCTCTTCTCCTGGCACAATCACAGCCCCGCCATCACCGAGTGCCCGAACGGCGATCTGCTCGCCGTGTGGTATTCCTGCGTCGATGAAGCCGGCACGGAGCTGAACAACCTTGCCAGCCGACTGCGCTTCGGCAAAAGCGCGTGGGAGCCTGCCTCTGTCTTCTGGGATGGCGCGGACATCAACGACCACGCACCGAAGCTCTGGTGGGATGGCGAGAAAACGATCTACCACTTCGCGCGTGGTCGCGATGAGGACATCGTGCGCAGCAGCACCGACAACGGCGTCACTTGGACAAAGGCGCAAATCTTTCAGCCCGTGAGCGAGATCGGCAATCAACTCCTGCGCACCCGCGACGGCACCCTCTACATGACGCAGGATTCAGCGAACCACAGTCTCACCATCAGCCGCGATGGCGGCAAGACCTGGACCTCCGATCCCATCACTGACAAAAAGCAAGCCTTCCGCAGCGGCAGCCCCGCGCGGCATGCCGGCATCCACGCGCCCATCGTCGAGCTCAAAGACGGTCGCCTCATGACCTTCGGCCGACTCAACACCGAAGCCGAGCAAGCGAAGTTCAATTTCAAAACACCCGCCAGCTTCTCCAGCGACGGAGGCAAGACCTGGACGCATGAAGCGACCGAATTCCCCGCCATCAGCAGCGTGCAGCGTCAAGTGCTCATGCGTTTGCAGGAAGGCCCGTTACTCTTCTGCTCCTTCACCGATCTCTCCGCCAACTCGAAGAACCCCAAAGGCCTGACCTTCCAAAGCAAGACCGGCGAGTTCAACGGCGCCGGTCTTTTTGCCGCGCTGTCATACGATGAAGGCAAAACATGGTCACATAAGCGTCTCGTCACCCCCGGCGGCCAAGAGCGCACCATCAACGGCATCGACCGCGGCCAGTTCAAACTCAGCGACACGCGAGCCGAACCGCAAGGCTACCTCGCCGCCATCCAGACCCGCGACGGCCGCATTCAACTCATCAGCAGCAAGAACCACTACGTCTTCAATCTCGCGTGGCTGAAAGCACTGCCGGAGAAGTCGTAGCTTCGATTGGCAATCGAAGCCTTTATGCCCATGATTCGATGACCAATCGAATCAACCATGAAACGCCTCCTCACACTCATCACCACTCTCCTCGCGCTGCCTTTGCTCGCGCAGGAGCCTTTGCCCAAGAAAGCCGAGATCTTCGAGATCGAAGGCCACAAAGCCGTTCTTTATGCCGCGCCGAAGCCTGCTGAGGGCAAACCGTGGGTGTGGTATGCACCGACATTGAACGGTGGTGTGTCTCTTGCTGGACGCCCGATGTATTTCGAGGCTTTCATGAAAGCGGGCATCAGCATCGCGGGCTTCGATCTCGGCGAGGTGCGCGGCTCACCGGTCAGTTCGGCGAAGTTCACACTGTTTTACGATGCGATAGTGAAGCGCGGCTTTTCCGCGAAGCCGATCCTGCTTGGTCAGAGTCGCGGTGGGATGATGACGCTGGCATGGGCGTTTCGGAATCCCGACAAGGTGAAGGCCTGGGTGGGCATCTACCCCGTGTGCAATCTCGCGAGCTGGCCTTTGAAGAACTCGAAGAAGGACACGCTCGCTGATTTCGCGATGACTGAGCCCGAACTCGTCGCGAAGCTCAGCGAGTTCAATCCCATCGACAACTTGAAGGGCCTGCTGGCGAACAAGGTGCCCATGTTCGCCGTGCATGGCGATTCCGATGTCGTGGTGCCGTATGATTTGAACACGCAGCTCCTCAAAGAACGCTACGAAGCCGGTGGCGGTTCCTTCACCGTGAAAGTCGTCCCGGGCGAAGGCCACAAGGTCGGCCCGTCGTTCTTCGAGTGCCAGGAACTGGTCGATTTCGTCCTCAAACACGCCAAATAACCGCCACCATGAAAACCCTGCTCGTCTCACTCGCCCTCCTGTTCGTCGTTCAAGCCTTCGCTGAGGAAAATCCGAAGCTCGCTGCTGTTCAGGCGGCTGACAAAGCCCGTGTCGCCGCCATGCAGTCGCCGGATCGCGACAAGCTCAGCGCCATCTTCTCGGATGAGCTGCGCTACGCGCACTCGAACGGCATCGTGGACACGAAAGCGTCGTTCATTGACATCCTGACCGCCGGGAAAACCAAATACGTCGGCTACGACTATGAGGAGCAGAGCTTTACCTTCCCCGCGCCCGGTATTGCGCTGATGAGCGGTCGTGCGCATGTGAGGGCTGTCACCGCGACCGGCGAGATGGACAGCGTGCTGAGCTTTCTGGCGGTCTGGCGTGAAGAAGGCGGCCAGTGGCGGTTTCTGGCGTGGCAGTCGTGCAAGCTGCCGCCAGCCACCAAATGAACTCATTTGTGACCATGATCCGTGGAACCTGCCTGGGCTTCATTGTCTGATTTCACACCACAGAAGCTCTCGACTGGCGAGTGGATGATGACGCGGCGTGATGCGCGATTCAATGTCTCCATGCTCATCGGTGGCGTGAAATCGCTCACCGATTGGGAGGTGGTGCCGGTGGTGGACCGGCTGGAGGCGTTGAAGACGAGCAAATTCAGCCCGGACGAGCCGGTGTGGTGGGAACTGGCCGATGGCACGCTCATGGCGGCGATTCGGGACAATGGCGGATCGCAGCGGCTGTTTCGCTCCGTTTCGACGGATCACGGGCGCACATGGAGCAAGCCGGACATCACGAACTACCCGAATTCGACGAGCAAGCTGTTCACGTTGAAGACGAGCCGTGGCTTTCGCGTGCTGGTTTCAAACGCGAACCCCACGATAGGACGGCGTGAGATGCATCTCGCGATCTCGGAGGATGGAAAGCAGTTCACGCGCATGGCGCGGCTGGACATCCCATCGCCCAGGGCGACGACGTTTCAGTATCCGCACGTCATTGAGCATGACGGCAGCCTGTTCATCGCGTTTTCGAACAAGAAGAACGTCACGGAGGTGCTCAAGGTGCCGCTGGATGAGGTGGGGAAGCTGCGGGACTGAGTGCTACTTCACCGAACTGGCGAAACCAGCCTCAGTCCGAGCAAGTTCGGCTTTCATGGCCGCACGGAGCTTGGTGATGCGATCTGAATGCGCTGGATCGCGAATGAGGTTCTTTAATTCCTCGGGATCGGCGGTCAGATCGTAGAGTTCCGCGCCGGACTGGCCGTCGAGGTAGTGGATGAGCTTGAAGCGGTCTTGAATGACGGCGGAGTACAGCGGGACGCCTTGGTGATTGTCCTGTTTCGCGCCGGTGAGGATGGTTTGGCTGACTTTGGCGCCGTATTCGTTGCCCATGTGCTCGTAGTAGCAGGCATGCGGCCAGGCGGTGTCGGGCTGTTCGAGCAGTGGCGTCAAGTCATGGCCATGCACCGCCCACGGCACCTTCACGCCGGTCATGGCGAGGAAAGTGGCGGCGAGGTCGGGGGAGTTGACCGGTGTGTTGCACACTTTGCCGGTCGGGAAACGTGAGGGCATGCTGACGATGAGCGGGGAGCGATAGTTCGCGTCGTAGGGGGCGAGTTTGGTGCGAAAACCGTGCTCGCCCATGCTGAAGCCCTGATCGGCGGTGTAGATGACGAGGGTGTTGTCGTATTGACCGCTCTCCTTGAGTGCGGCGATGAGTTGACCGACACCTTCGTCAATGGCAGGCACGCATTCGTTCACCTGACGCACCCAATCGTCGAAGCGCTTGCCACTTTTGCTCTCACCGAAGGCTTCGCCGCCTTTTTTTGCCATGGGATGGCCGTCCTCGCCCTTGGTCCAAGCCTGCGTCTTGTTGAGGTAATCGGGTTTGCCTTCGCGTGGCGGGAAGATGTCGGCGGGAACAGGCACTTCACCGTCCTTGTAGCTGCCGAGGTGGCGCTTCGCAGGCTTGGAGGGGCCATGCACGCTGCCGTAGCAGAGCCAGAGATACCAAGGCTTGGCGGCATCCCGATTTTTGCCACGGATGTAGTCGAGCGACCACTGGGTGTAGTTGTCGGCAGGATAGCCCTCCACGGTTTGCTCCTTGCCGTCGATGCTGAGGATCTGCTTCTCGTAATACGCACCGGCATTCTCGGGATGCAGCGGACGGTTCCAGACGATCTGATGATCCCAATCGCGACCCCAGCCGCTGTCGGTGCCGGTGTGCCACTTGCCGATCTGCGCGGTGTGATAACCCTGCTGGCGCATCTGCGCGGGAATGAAGGGGCACTGCTTGGGGTCGTAGGTGCTGCCGGGATATTTGCCCGCCATCGACATGGATTCGATGCCATGCGGATGCCGGCCGGTGAGCAGCGTGGCGCGCGACGGCATGCACCAGGAGCCAAGATAGGCGGCGTGAAAGCGCACACCGTTCTTCGCCAGTGCATCGATGTGCGGCGTTTTCACCCACGGCCACGAACCGGGATAGCACCCGAGCGTTTTCGTCGATTGATCGTCGGCGTAGATGAAGAGGATGTTCGGACGCTTCGACTCCGTCTCCAAGGCATGCAGCGTGAAGGTGCCGAGAATAAGAAGGACGAGTGCTTTCATGGTGGCGCGGTAAACGTCACGCATCGCCGCTTTGTAGCCGGAAAGCACACCTTATGCGGCGGTTCCTTGCGAAGGTGGCGGTAGCTTGCTCATCGGCGGTCGTAGCATCCCCTGCGGCGGTTTCGCGACGGGTGCCCCTGTTGGCCTGGCAACCGGTTTTATTATCGGCACTGAAGGTGGTCTGGCGACCGGTTTGCCCTGCGGGATGGAGGAAGGCGGAGGTGGTGGCTTGGCTCCGGGCACAGGCGATGGTTTGGCCACAGGCGCGGCGGATGGCCTGATGATGGACGAGAGCACGGAGGACTGAACCTGCGGCGGTTCTTTCGGTGCATGCACCTTTTGAATCATGTCCCAGAGACGGACGCCACGCAGCAGGGGATGATTGCGCAACGCGGCGAGCACGTTTGCCTTGGTGGCAGGCGGTTCGGTGGCGAGTTGATCGTAGGAGCCTTCGCGCTGGGAAGCGAGGATGCGGCCGAGCGCGGCGAGCACGGCGGCCTCCGACGCAGGGAGGTGGTGGAAGAGGTTCTTGGCCTTGAAGGTGTTGAGCAGTTCCATCGTGAGCTGGCCAGAGACAGGGGCGACGTCGTTGCGGAGCAACAGCGTGTCGCCGTCGGCCTCCTTGATGCGTTCCAGCACGGCGATGAAGCTGCTGCGCATCGAATCACTGGTGACGATGCGCACTTTGCCGCCGCCCCATTCGAACCAGCGGTCGGCACCATCGAAGTTGTCGTAGGTTTTGCGGATGTCGCCTTCGGTGATCGTGACGGGCGGTGCGACCATGAGTTCGATGAGGTCACGCGCACGTTCACCTAGGTCGATGGCGCTGGGAGGAATGGTTTCAGCCTTCGAGGCATCGATGGCCTGTTGCAGCAGGGCGTCGATTTTTTCAGCCAGCGGGGTTTTGTTGATGGCAGGTGGCGGCACAGGCTGTGGTGCCGGCATGGGCACTGGGAGTACGGTTGCAGCAGCAGGTGCTTCCTTGATCTCTTCAACCACACGCACTGGGACCGGAGCAGTCTCGGCGGCCGGAGGATGATAAACCGGAGGCGCGACAACGGCGGGCGGCTCAACAGTTGTGGCCACTACAGCCACCACCTCCGGCGGCAAATGCACTTGCGACGTCTCCATGGTGCGCATGGTGTACACTTCGGCAGCGGCGGCCAGAAGATGACGCGGGAAAATCGCGCCACCAGCGGTGAGGCGGGCGATGTCCTCTTCCAACAGCGGATGCATGGCGGAGGTGATGCCATCCTTCTTACGCTGCTGCATAAGTTCCGGCGTTTCGAGACGGCAGGTGAGCAGCAGGCGCTTCTGCTCGTTCGCGATGGGCAGCATGTCCACCACCGGCAGACGGAAGCCGAGTGGCGCATTTGAATCCGGCACGCCAATGCGGCCGCGTAAGGCCTGCGAGAGCGAGGCATCCCAGGCCGCGAAGCGTTCGGCGACGAGGCCGATCAACACGACCCAGTTTTCGCTTTGATCAATCAGCGTGAAGAGCAGGCGCTGCACTTCATCGAATTGCGGCGGCGTGATGATGAGATCGAGCTGATCGAGCACCAGCACGACAGGTGAACTGGCCTGTGCCGCCAATTTGCCAAAAAGCTGGATCACGAGGCCCATTTCCGAGCGTGCCAGCGGCTCCGGCACATTGAGATATTTCAGTTCGTTCTCGGTGAGATACGCGGCGCCGGAAAGCCACTGCGCGGCGAGGTGTTCCTTGTCGTCGCGCAGCACATTGAGCAGGCAGCGCAGTACGCTGCGCGGCACCATTGGGTGCTCGGCTTCCAGCAATTGCACAGCCTGATGGATCAGCTCCTTGCGGGTTTCGAGGCCGATTTCAGCCCAAGACTCATGTAACTCTGGCAGCGTGATGTCCTGCTCGATGACCGGCTTGAGCAATGCATACGCCAGCAGGCGAAGCTGGCTGTAGGCCGTCTCCTGGCCGTCGGTCGTGCGCGCCGGATGCCGCAGGCTGCTGACAAGCCGTGTCAGAATGAAGTTCTCCAACGCCTCGGGCTGCAACGGCGGATTTGGCGCATAGGCATAAAAAATCTTGTCGGCGCATTCACGCCGCAGCCGTGCAAAGAGATGCGACTTGCCCGAGCCACCCGCACCACGCACGAAGCGTACCTGGCTGCGACGTTGCATGCGCACCTGGTCCACGGCGATTTTCAGCGCCCCGAACGACACCGAATGAATGTAAGGCACATCCAGGAAGGCGGCGGAGTTCCATAAATCATTCTCGCCCACGCTGGTGGACACGAAGGGATTCAATGCTGCATAGGCGGACATGGTCTTGGGAGGCGGTGAGTGATTCGGGAGAAGGCGGAACTGAAATCAGGCGATCCAGCACCAGGAGTAACCGGGAGGGCCTAGGGACATCGGGACAAGCATGGCACGTTCATGTTCGGGGAGGTCTTGCGGCCTTTCGCATGGTTCTAGCAGGGCACTCCCATTGTTGTAAAGCTCCTCAATCAAGTTTCGTAAAACCTGACTATTAGCTGCCGCCCCTCGTTCTGCGGCCCATGCCGCGTAACGAGCAAAAGTCAGTGGCAGCGGAATCATCATGGTGGAGGAACGCACACGATCCTGTTCATACCATTCACGCAAGTTTGCTGCATCCGGCACCGCAGTCCCGGTCTCGGCTTGTGGTGGGACGACAGCGGCGGGTTCAGCGTCCAGCCACGCCATGAAATCGGCCAGCGTGGCGGTTTGCGAGCGCACACCGTTCACGCCATCCAGAATCTTCTGTAACGCACGCCGTTTCGCAGCATCGAGCAGTTCCGAGGGCTTCGGTTTGCGGGCGTAAACTAGGCGCTTCACTCCCGGCAACACAAACACAGCGCCATCCGCGCTGAGTTGTGCCAGCGCACTCTCAAAGTGAGCTTGCAGGGCGGCAGGCAGCTTCAATTTCAGTTTGGCTGCTGGCTGCTCTTTTTTCGCCGCGTGAATACAGTGCTGCAGCAGCGCAGCAGCGGCAGATTTGAGGCTTTGCGTGGTGTAGAGCGGCTGTGGTTTGCCGCTGATGCGGTTCAGCGCGGTTGATGCGGCGAAAGCTTCCAATGCAGCAGCCACGGCCTTTGGCGTTGCTGCACGACCCACCAGCGGTTTGATGAGCTTGGTGATTTCCGAGGCTTTCAGCGGCAACGTTGCTTTGCTCAGAGTATCGAGAATGGCGTGTTCGAGTGTCATGAGCGTTGGCGGTTCTTGATCTGCCGGTCCAGCCAGCGGGTGACATCATTCACCACCTCCTCGTGCTGCACATCATGCAGCAGTAGATGATAGGAGCGCGTGTACCAGAGCAGTTTCTTGTCGCGGCTGCGCATTTCAGCAAACAGCGACTGGATTTGATCGGCGGAGGACATCACGTCATTCGGCGAAGCCACAAAGAGCACCGGCATTCTCAAGTGGTGCGCAGCGTCCGTGTTTTCATCCAGCATTGCACCGATCGTCGTCAACAGGCGCAGCGAAAAAGCGCTGACATGATGCGGCGTGACCGCCATCTGGCTGCCATGCGTGGAGGTGGACGTGACTTTGATCTTCGACTCATCCACCCCCGCCAGTTCACCGAGCGTGTAACGTGTCCGCGGCGAGAGTTTGGCCGCCGTTTCCAGCAGGAAGCGCTGAAAGCCGCTCATGCGCACGCGCAACCCCGCCACCGGTGATGCGAGAATGATTCCTGCCGGGTCCTGGCGATTCCCCAGCAGATCCGCCGCTGTGTGCAGCGCGATGAGGCTGCCCAGGCTCTCACCAAACCAAAACACCGGTGTGCGAGGGTGCTTGCGCTTCACCAGCGCATGGAAAGTGGCGAGGTCGCGCTGCCACGACTGCTGGCCGGAAATGTCGCCGCGTTCGGACACCACCGGGTCATGCCCCTGCCCGCGCAAATCGTAGGCATACACGGCATAGCCGCGTTCTGGCAGTTGCCCGCCCAGATACCAAAAATCCGACTTCGCGCCGCTCAGACCATGCACCGCGATCACGACGGCCCGCTGCGTCACGTCTGCGGGCACCGGCCATGATTTGCATGGCATCGTTTTGCCATCGTAACTCACCCAATCATCCGCACGCAAAATGGCATGGCTGCTCATGGGCTTGATCGTCGAGCAGCCGACGAGCAGCAGCGCAAGCATGCACACGAGCTGCTTCATGCCAAAACCTCCATGGTGGCCTCGATGAATTTCACCTGGGCCCGCACGCGAGCGTCGAGATCAAACTCCGACGGTGTTTCAAACGTCAGTGTCAGCGGACAGCCGCGCACATGCAGTTCGACTGCCTCCGGCATGCCAGGAAGATGCGTCGGCAACGTGCGGCGGCGGATCACGCCGCGGTTGGCACGCTGGCCGTCGATGTTTCGCCGTGGATCAGGTGCAATCACACGTGAGCAGCGTTCCATAATGCTGTGACCTGCCGTCTGGCGCGCATGATTCAGCTCATAAAGGTAAATCCCCTGCGCGTCATAGTCCTCATGCAGGCACAGACCGAAACGCATCGCTTTGCCGGTGATCCAGCGCTGCCACGGACCACAAATCACGTCGTCTGCATCATGAAAGCGGCGGTTAATATCGATGCCGCGATGATCCACGCGCGTGTTGAGCATGAGGCCGACTGGATTGAGGCACGGCGCGATGAGAAACGATCCGCGCCGCAAGTCACGCGCATGCTTCTCCGCCCATGTGAGCAAACCCCATGCCGCACCCGGTTCATCTCCATGCACGCCAGCGGAAAGATAGGCCGCAGGCTGCCCCTCCCGTGCTGCTGACGATTCAATCATGATCACCGGCAGTTCATCCGCCATGCACAGCTTCTTCACCCGGCAGCCCGCCTCACGCGCGAGCATGCGCCAGCGCTGGATGAGGTGTCGCGCGTCATGCGCGCGATGGTTGGGGAGCAGCTTCACGCGCTGAGGATGACCGGGCTTCGTCATTCGTCATTCGGATTTCAACATTTCGCCGCCTCACTTAGGGCGTTTCTCTTCAGCTCGCAGCGTGAGAGCAGCTAACAAGCAACGGAGGGTGATATATCGAATCATGCCTTCCAGCATGCCCGAAACGCCCGCAATCACGCAAGAACAGAATTGCGCTCGGTGACCCAGCGCGGCACGCAACCGAGGTGCGCCTGAGTGACCGTGGCGGCGAAATCAGCGAGGTAGCCAAAATCGTGCGTCACGGGGCGAATGGTGCGCGGACGGGCATCGAGATCGGCATTTACCTGGATTGTGCCAGCGAGGAGATCGAACTCGATCTCGTCGCCGTTTTGCACGGCGGCAATAGGACCACCCACAGCGGCCTCGGGACTGCAATGAACGCCAACAGCACCGCTGGAAACACCGGAAACGCGGGTGTCGGAGATGAGGGCCACTTTGCCATACAGCTCCGGCACGGCGAGCGCGGCGCTGGCAACGTGCATTTCCGGCATGCCAAGTGCGACGGGACCGCAGCCGCGAATGACGACGATGTGGCCGGGCTGGATGCGACCGGCGGCGGCAGCATCGGAGACGCTCTTGGAGTCGTGGAAGCAGATGGCTTTGCCGCGGAAGCGTGGTTCATCCATGGAGGATACTTTAAAGACGATGCCTTCAGGAGCGAGATTGCCAAAGCAGACCTGGATGTCGGCGAATTCTTTGAAGGGTGCAGCGGTGGGGGCGATGAGATCGTTGGGGAAGGGGACTGCGGGTGCGCTGGCGAGATTTTCGGCGAGTGTTTGACCGGTGACGGTGATGCAGGAGCCATCGAGCAGCCCGGTTTGCATGATATGCTTGAGCAGCATGGTGGTGCCGCCGAGGCGGTGCAGATCGACCATGGTGCCTTTGCCACGCGGGGCAAAATTACACAGCACGGGCGTGCGGCGGCAGACGGCCTGCACGTCACGCAGGGTGAAATCAACATCTGCCTCCCGTGCAATGGCAAGCATGTGCAGCACGCCATTGGTGGAACCACCGATGGCCGCGATGGCGGTCATGGCGTTGGTGAGCGCGGCTTTGGTGATGATGTCGCGCGGGCGCAGGTTCATTTCGAGCAACTTGCGCACGGCCTGCCCGACGCGGAGGCATTCCTCCCGTTTGCCGGCCTCGATGGCGGGCATGGAGGAGGTGTCGGGCAGACTGAGGCCCATCGCTTCAAGGGCGATGCCCATGGTATTGAAGGAAGCGGCGATGCCGCAGCCACCAGGACCGGGGCAGGCAGTGCGGATGATTTCCTCGGACTCCTCGTAGCTCATGGTGCCCTGATTGGCCTTCGCGGCGGAATCATAGACGTCGTAGATCGTCGTGGGCTGGCCTTTGTGACAGCCCGGCATGATACTGCCGCCATTGACGATGAGGCCGGGGTAATTCAGTCGCGCGAGTGCCATGGCGAAGGCGGGGCCGTTTTTATCGCAATGATGCAGGCCGATGAGGGCATCGTACATATGCGAGGAGCAGATCATCTCGGCACCGTTGGCCATGAGATTGCGTGAACAGAGGGATGCCGCACCGCCAATATTGCCCTGTGTGATATTGTCGCTCACGGGCGAGACACCGAAGGGAAAGCCGATGAGGCCGGCGTCCGCGCAGCCCTGCTTGATAAGCTGGGCGAGTTCGTGCGCGTGTACGTTGCAAATATTACCGTCGAGCAGCGGCGTACCGATGCCGATTTGAGCTTTATCGAAGTCCGCCGGCTTGAAGCCGAGGCCCCAGAAGAAAGCGTTGACGCCGCGCTGCCAGCCGTGGGTCAGCGAGCGCGAGTTCCAGTTGTGCGGGTTGTCAGTCATGCGGCGCGGATGCTAGGCGGGGATGTCGCTGTGCGCCAAAAAAATAAAAGCCCCCGGCCAGCGAACTGACCGGGGACTCCAACCTTAATGAATCAGAATGAAACAGCAGACCGTGAGGTCCACGTGGATTAGAAGGCAACGCTCAGTTTCACACCGCCGAAGACTTCGTTGTCATACGTGGCGTTCATGTAGTTGCGGGTGCTGAAACCGTAGTTCCAGGCCACATACGGGGTGAGGGTAGCGATTTTGGTCAATTTCACCGGAGCGCTGAGGCTCATAAGCACATGGGTGAAACCGCTGGACTGCGAGGAAAGGCCGGTGGCTGCGTTGCCAAAAGTCGGGCCGTTACTACCAGTGTAGTAGTCAATGCCATAGCCGAGTTGAGCGGCGGGCACAATGCTCAGCCAATCGTTGACGGCGACGGTGTAGTCAGCAGCAACTTGGAAGTATTGACCAGCGACGGTGAGGTCATAATAGTAGCCAAGGTAAACATTGAGAGCACCCAGAGGGATGGTCATCGTCACGCCAACTTCATGTGCACCAGTGATGCCAAGCTCGCTGTCACCTGCGGCATTGGAAACGCCGTTGAAGGAGCCACTATAGGAGTCTGGGTACCCATAGTATTGATATTGCACGCCCAAGGTGGCAAAACCAACATCGTAGCTGAGCGAGGTGTAGAGGTCATATTCGGAATAGTCGAAGCCATTGTCAGAGGCTGCGCCGGCAGCATTCTGGAAGGGCGTCTGATAGGTGGCGATATAACCTGCGCCGAGTCCCCATGTAAGGCTGCCTGCGCCGTCCTCACCAGAACCACCGATGACGGGGATCGAGAGGTTGAAGAAAGTGCTGATAATATTGTCAGCGAACCACAAACCACGGAAGTAGTAGCGGCTGTCGTAAGCGACACTGAGGTTGGCTCCGATGGAGTCGAACAGGGCGCTAGGTTCCACCGGGGGAAGTGGTGCCTTGGCTGGGGCGGTGCCGGCGGATGCGTTCAGCGCAGCGCAAGCGGCGAGAACGGCCACCGACTTGGCAATGAGGGATGTCATGCTATTGGGCTTCATGTGTTTGGTCGAGTTTGGTTTGTGGGTGTTGAGGTGCTGTTCTAGCCGGGAAGGCAGTGCAGCATTCATATTCAACATTAGCAGGTCGCGTGCCATGTGCGGCACTGTTTACGAAATGAGCTATTTCCAGACGACGAGAGGTCTTAATTTTCTCGTATTGCGCTTAACTCAAAAAAGCTCCCCAATTCACCGGCAAACCGCAATGGTGCAGCGGTGCAGCGTCAATTTCCGCATGTTCCCAGCAAAAAAAACCTCCCGGCCTTTCAGCCGGGAGGTTTGACTCAAGGAGTCTCGTTCAGAGAACGATTAGAAACGGACGTTCAGGGACACGCCGCCGTAAACAACGCTAGTTGCATAATTATCAGGAGCGCCGTTAACTGGCAGGTTCTGAATGCCGCTCATAGGAGCGTTGATTGCAATGTAGGGGATCAGGGTGGCACGGCTGTTAAGCTTGATCGGGAAGCGAAGGCCAGCAGTGACTGCCGTGAAGTTGCTCACATCGTGGTTGTTCCAGCCAGCAGTAACGCCACCGGCACGATTGGCACCGTCTTGCGCGAACTGCCAGTTCATGTTGTGGCCGTAACCGACAGTGGCGAACGGAACAACGCTGATGGCGTCGGTAACTGCGATCGTGGTGCTGGCACCAAGGTCGAAGTAGAGGGAACCATTGACCCAATCCCAGTTAGCGCTGGAGGAGATGTCAATCGGACCCAAGGCCGTGGTGATGCCAAGGTTGACTTCCTGGCCATCATTCATTCTGCCAACATTGTTTTGAGTGAGTCGGCCCATGTTACGATAGTAACGATAGCCCAAGCTGCCGGAGAAAGCACCAAAGTCATGCACAAAGGCGGCACCCAGCTCGAGGCGCTGGAAGGAAGCGTCCGCATTTGGATTCGCACCACGCACAAAATGATCCTGATCACCAGCAAGGAAGCCGTACTTCACATCCCAGTTCAGGGAGGTGGTGCCAGCACCGTCTTCACCGGCACCGCCGAGGAGGAGCAAGGAGCCGTCAAGACCAGCGCTGAGCCAATGCTGTCCGAAGTTAAAGCCGCGCCACACATAGTTGGTGTCGTAGCCAAGGGAGGCGTTAATGCCCAGATCGTCATTCGGACAAGGGGCGATTGGGTTTTTAGGAGCGGGGGCGGTTCCGGCCACAACGGGAGTGGCGGCCAGTGCCAAGAACCCCAGCGTTTTCAGCAATGCGTTCAATTTCATAGTCTGATTTGGTTGGTATTAGGTTGGTTGGTTTGAGGTCGGACACTCGCATGAAATGCATTGGAACATGGGTTCCAATGCAAAATACGTGAGCCGTTCAGCAATGAAAATAGCAGGTGCCGTAACCGCTGGAAAGAACTTTTTTCTTTTTTCTCACATTTTTCGGGCCAAGGCCATGAATTCAGCTTTGAAACTGACTTCATGCTCCATGGGCGAAGATTCCCCGAGTCTGCACAGAATATTGACCGCCAGATAGCACGGAGATGGTAATATCGAGGTCATGACTCGTCTTTTGATCTCCGTTTTTTCCTTGCTGGGACTGCTGCCGCTTCGCTCCCAGGAAGCGTTTCCACTCATCATCCTGCCAGTACGGGTGCACCTGGTGCAATCGGCCTACCATCCCCAACTCCAGACTACGTTGGGTGAAGCGGATGTCCGTGCCTTGTTTGTCGAAGTGAATACCATCTGGTCACAGGCGGGTATTCGCTTTCAATTGGAGGCCGTCGGTGTTCTGAGTGCTCTCAATGTGGTGCCCAAAAAGTGGTTCGAAAAGGATCGCAACTGGGTGAAATCTGCCATTCCGACGAATCGTTTCAGCGCTGCCGCCATCGACGTGTGTTTTGTCGGAGAAATGGGTCCCAATGGGTTTTTCTATGGGGAACCAGTCGTGGTATGCGAGAAGCCTGAATTTACCAAGGTCCAAGGAGGGGCGGACAATCCTGTCGCACGAGTTGCCGCTCACGAACTAGGCCATGTGCTCTTTCTACAACATCGCCAAGACCACACCAACCTGATGGCATCTGGTCGCAACGGCATCTCGTTGAACAAGCAGGAGATCAATGACGCACGACAACGTGCCCGGCAGATCATGGGTCAGGTGTCGTTGCCTTAAAACGATGCAATGCCGCCAGCAATGCGGCACCCAGAGACTGAATTTGCGCTAAAGAATGCATTGCACAGGCGGTAACACGCAGCCGGGCGCGTCCACGAGCAACAGTGGGATAGCGGATGCAGGGGATGAGAAATCCAGCCTCGCGTAGCCGGGTGCTGGCGCTCATGGCCAGTTCTTCATCGCCCAAAATCACCGGCAAAATGGCGCTTGGCGTTAGTTGCGGCTCGATCCCGATGCTCCGTAGGATGTCCTTCATTGTTTGAGCGTTGTCATGAAGTGTCTGCCTCAAAACCTCGCCTTTTTCACTGCGGAGGACGTTCAGCGCCACGCTGATCGCATGCGCCAGATGAAACGGTGGGGCCGTCGAATAAATAAAACTCCGCGCCCGATTGATTAGCAGGTCGATCACCTTCCTTGAAGCCGCCAGATAGCCACCGCTGAGACCAAATGCCTTGCTCATCGTCCCCATGTGCAAATCCACACGCTGAGCCACGCCGAGTTCAGCCGCGAGGCCGCGTCCCTGCGGCCCCAGCACGCCCACGGCATGCGCTTCATCCACCAGCAGCCAGGCACCGTGTTTTTCCTTCAACTCCACGATTTCCCGCAACGGAGCCGCGTCGCCATCCATGCTGAAAATCGACTCGGTGACGACCAACACGCGTCCCTTGGCTGTTTTCAGCAGGCGTTCGAGCTTTTCGAGGTGGTTGTGCGGAAACACACGGATCGTCGCCCCGCTCAAGCGCGCTGCATCCACGAGGCTGGCGTGGCACAGCTTGTCGAGAATGAGGGTATCTCCTGCGCCAACCAGCGCCGGGATGGTCCCCAGAGCGACGGCGAATCCACTGCTGAAGGTCAGCGCCGCCTCGGTGCCTTTGAAATCAGCCAGCGCCTCTTCAAGCTCGACATGCACGCGATGCGTGCCGCACACCAGCCGTGAGGCACCCGATCCGCCGCCGTATCTGGCCACGCCTTCGGCAAGTGCCGTCCGTATTTCCGGCGAACCAGCGAGTCCGAGGTAATCATTCGAGGAAAAATTGATCCACTCGCGGCCACCTGCTCGGACGATGACACCATCCACCTCATCCAACGGCCGCAGTTCACGCCACAGTCCCTGCGCGCGCAGTTCGTCGAGCTGCGCTGCGATGTTCCATGGCTCCGTGCGTTCCTCCATGCGTTATTCCTTCAAGCGGCGCTCCACCACATCATCCTTCGCCACACCGAGCGACAATGCCTTCTCATAGTGCCGCCGCGCCAGTTCGATCGCCGGTGGGCGCCGCTCAAGCAGCATCAGCGCCATGTTGAAATGCGCGGTACCGTAATCCGGCTTCATGTCGATGGCACGCTGTAGCTCCGCCTCCGCCGCATCGTTCCAGCCAAGTCCTTTGGCCGCAATCGCCAGATAATTGTGCGCCCGTGCATCCTCCGGGTCTTCGTGAATCGCCCGCGCAAAGCACGAGATCGCCCGATAGGTATCGCCCTGCCGTTGCAGCAGCAGCCCCAGCGCCGTCCACGAAGGCGCGAGTTGAGGATTGAACTGCACCGATTTCTCGAAGCACTCGATGGCACGCACCGCCTCACCAGCCTGCTGCTCCACCGCGCCCAGATTTGCCCACACCAAGGCGTTGCCGTCATCCAGTTCCAGCATTTCCCGGTAAGCCTTCCGGGCGGATGCCCAGTCTTTCTTGCCAAACGCCGCTGCGGCACGTTCACCCAGCACTTTTGTATGCGGTGGCAGCATGCCGGTCTTGTTCATGTTCGCCGGGTTGATCGGCGCGGCCTCCTGTGCCTGGCAGATCGCCGACACCAGCAACAGCACGGAGATTTTCAATGGATTCACAAACATCATGCCGCGACCATGCGCAGAAACCGGCGCAGGAAAACCTCTTGCGTGCTCGACATGACAGGTAATGTTCGACCGAACAGCCAAAACGCCGCCATGTTGCTCGATACCGACACTCGTCTCACCGCCCGCCAGCAGGAACTCCTCGATTACCTCCGCAGCTACCAGCGCACCGAAGGTGTCATGCCCTCCACGCGTGACATCCA
This sequence comes from Prosthecobacter sp., assembly GCF_046154365.1. Taxonomy (GTDB): domain Bacteria; phylum Verrucomicrobiota; class Verrucomicrobiia; order Verrucomicrobiales; family Verrucomicrobiaceae; genus Prosthecobacter. The sequence goes on along the minus strand of NZ_JBJXFV010000237.1, from coordinate 10,288 downwards.
GCGCCACTTCGGCTTCTCCAGCCAGACCGCCGCCATGAGCCACCTGCGGGCGCTGGAAAAAAAAGGCGTAATCCAGCGCCACGCACACAAAGCCCGCGCCGTCGTCTTCCCCGAGGATCTTGACCGTGCCGAAATCATCGACATTCCCGTCTTCGGCCAAATCCCTGCCGGCATGTCTGCCGCAGACATGGTCCAGCACGCCGAGAAATGCATCTCCGTCGATGTGAACACCCTCGGCATCCCGCGCACCGCCAAAAGCTTTGCGCTCAAAGTGCGCGGCGAATCCATGATCGGCGCCCTCATCGGCGATGGCGATCTCGTCATTCTCGAAATCCGTGAGCCACGCCCCCGCGACATCGTCGCCGCCCTCATCGACGGGGAAACGACCCTCAAGCGCTATCTCATCAAAGACACGCAGCCCTTCCTCAAGGCCGAAAACCCCGAGTTCCCCGATCTTATCCCCGCCCGCGAGTTGATGATTCAAGGTGTCATGATCGGCCTCATCCGCCATGTGCGCCCTTCTTGACTGCCTTGACCAGTCTTGACGACGACTTGACCTGCCTCATCCCACATACCGCTCCCGCAGGTGCTCGATGTGCCATTTAGCATCCGTCGGCTTGCCAGTGGCCTTCGCGATGATCTCCTGCGGCAGCAGCGCGCCACCGTAGGCATGCACATTGTCACGCAGCCACTTCAGCAGCGGCGCGTAGTTGCATTTCTCCAGCGCTGTGGCGATTTTCTTCTGCTTCTTCGCTGACGCGAACAACTGCGCCGCATTCAGGTTCCCCAGCGTGTAGGTCGCAAAATAACCCAGCCCGCCCATGCTCCAGTGAATGTCCTGGAGACAGCCGCGCCGGTCATCCGGCGGCGTCATGCCAAACAGCTCGCGATATTCCTCATTCCACACCTTCGGCACATCCTTCACCGCCAGTTCGCCCTTCACCAGCCGGCGCTCGATGCCAAAGCGCAGCAGGATGTGCAGATCATACGTCGCCTCATCTGCCTCGACACGGATGAAGCTGAATTCCGAGCGCAGCATCTCCTTCATAAAAGCGTCCAGCTTTACCTTCTTCAGATGCGGGAAGAGTTCCTTCGCCCGTGGCAGCCATTTCGACCAAAACGTGCGGCTGCGGCCCACATGATTCTCCCACAGCCGGCTCTGCGACTCGTGGATGCCCAGCGATGCCGCACTGCCCGAGTACATGCCGTAATCCAGCCCCGGCAGCCCCTGTTCATACAAACCGTGCCCCGCCTCATGCAGCACGCCGAAGAGCGACGACAAAAAATCCTTCTCATCATAGCGCGTCGTCAGCCGCACATCGCCCGGCCCCAGCGTCGTGCAAAACGGATGCGCCGTCGTGTCGATGCGGCCCGCGTCGAAATCAAAACCGATGCTCTCGGCGATCTCGCGATTCAAAATCTGCTGCTTCTCAATCGGATACTTCCCACGCAACGCTCCCGGCTTCACCTTCTTCGATTTCGCCACCGCTGCGCGGGCGATTTCGGCCAGTTGCGGCTTCAGCTTCTCAAACAACGCCGCCACCTCCCGCGTCTTCGCCCCACGTTCATACAGATCCAGCAGCGCATCATACGGCTCGTCCTCGTAGCCAAACAAATCCGCCTTCTTTTGCGCAATGGTGAGCACCTTCTCCAGGTGCGGTGCAAACATCGTAAAGTTCGACTTCCCGCGTGCCTCCGCCCACGCCGCCTTCGCATGCGCGCACACCTCGCTCTCCTCCTTCACCAGCTTTTGCGGCAGTTTCGTCGCCTTGTCGATGTCCCGCCGCAAGCCGCGCACATTCGCCGCCTGCGTCGCATCCTCCGGCATCTCCGTCTCCGCACGTTCCAGCAGCTTCAGCGTATGCTTCGAGGTCAGCAACGCATGCGCCTTCCCCGTCAGATACGACAACTGCCGCGCCCGATGATCCAGCGCCTTCTCCGGCATGTAAGTCTCCTGATCCCAGCCCAAAACGGACTCCGTGGAGGTGATCAGGGCGATTTCAGAAACAACGTCGCAGAGAGATTGGTAGGCGGTCATGTGCGAAGCCGTGGCGAGTTCACACCAGGGCGCAAGCATGATTCATCTCAAGGAGCCACTTCCAGCCCCTCCGCTTTCGCCAGTTCATGCTGATGCTTGTCGAAAGTCAGCAACCCACGCGCCTTGAAGATGACGGGGCGGAAACATGCAGCACATCCAGCGCTCGGCAGACGCATCCCGTGGTCGCATGCATGCTGATTCGATGTGCATGCGGGAACCATTGATGATGCGGAACATCCTTGCGTTGGAGGTATCCTTCCAAGACAGAACGATGGATGTCGGCCAGTGCAGCCTGCATCTTTTCACGGGTCAGCCTTCCATCTGCCACCGCCGCTCGCAGCGCGGTTTCCGCTTCCAAGACCGTCAGGCGCGTGATGAGAATGGGGAAATCTGCGCATTTCCCCAGCCACCGCTTCGCCGCCGGGGTGTTCGAATCCTCTCCAAAGGCGGAAACAAGATAGCTGGCATCAGAATACCATTTCACAGGCGGCGGAGAACCAGAACCGGGTTTTCAGGCAACTGGTCAAAGGGAGGCAGTTCACGATCCAGCAACCACGCCAGCCCGCTGGCGTCGAGTTTGTGCTTTCGGGCGGGTTTTTTCCTCGCGGTATGTGCGGGGGCAAGTTTTTTGGCCGATGCTTTCATGACGCAGATGGTGGACTCCATTCGCCGAGAATCAAGCACCCACCGGATGCCACGTCGTCTTGAACTCGATCAGCGCCCGAATCTCCTCCGCGCCCTGCATCTTTTCCGCGAACCAGTCGATGGGTTCTTCGGCCTTCAGCAATCGCACACGCTTCACACTTTCCGCCGCACCGAGTTTCAGCGTCTTGCGGTCTTCAGCATTCGCCACACCGCTCAGCGCTCGCAAATGCTCATGCGTGGCAAAGGTGGGCAGCATTTCGCCGCGCTGGCCGGTGAGCAGGTTCACCACGCCACCGGGGAGATCGCTGGTGGCCAGCATTTCGCCAAGGAGGATGCTCGGATACGGCTGCGTGGTGCTGGCGAGCGCCACGACGCTGTTTCCGCTCGTGATCGCTGGCAAAATCAGCGAAGCCAGCGCCAGCAGCGGTGAATCATCCGGCGCGATGACTCCGATGATCCCCATCGGCTCCGTGACAGTGAAATTGAAATGCGCAGAGGCCACCGGATTCACGCTGCCGAGGATCTGCTCGTATTTATCCGTCCAGCCTGCGTAATGCACCACGCGCTCGATGCTCGCCGCCACCTCGCGTGAAGCATCCGCTTTGGAACTACCACCAAGCGCGATCGCCTCCGCCAACTCGACACCCCGCGCCTCCATCATCTCCGCCAGCCGATACAAAATCTGCCCGCGATTGAAAGCCGTTCGCTTCGCCCAGCCCGGCCCGGCCTTCGCCGCAGCTTCGACGGCATTGCGCAGGTCTTTACGCGTGCATTGCGGGATGTTGGCGAAAAACGCGCCAGAGGCATCATGCAACTCGGCCACGCGTCCGCTCTCGCTGCGAATGAATGCACCGCCGACGTAGCATTTGGGTGTTTTGGTGATGTGAAGTCGTGACATGACGGTTAGACGAGTTTGCAGTAGTCCAGCAGCCCCTGCTTGCCGCCTTCGCGACCGAAGCCGGACTCTTTGTAGCCGCCGAAGGGGCTGGTGGGATCGAACTTGTTGTAGGTGTTGGCCCAGACGACGCCGGCTTTGAGCAGCGTGCTCATTTTCAGGATGCGGCTGCCTTTGTCGGTCCAAACACCAGCGCTGAGGCCAAAGGCGGTGTTGTTGGCTTTCTCGACGGCTTCCTCGGGCGTGCGGAAGGTCAGGATGCTGAGTACGGGGCCGAAGATTTCCTCCCGCGCGATGCGGTGGCTCATGCTGACGCCGGAGAACAGCGTTGGCTTGAAGTAGAAGCCCTTCGTTGGAAGTCGGCACGGGCTCTGATGCATCTCCGCACCTTCCTTCACGCCGCTTTGCACGAGTTCGGTGATCTTGACGAGTTGCTCGCGGCTGTTGATCGCGCCGAGGTCGGTGTTCTTGTCCATCGGATCGCCCACACGCAGCACGGCGATGCGGCGCTTGAGCTTCGCCAGGACTTCATCCGCCACGCTTTCCTGCACGAGCAGTCTGGAACCCGCACAGCACACATGACCTTGATTGAAGAAGATGCCGTTCACGATGCCCTCCACGGCCTGATCGAGCGGCGCATCGTCAAAGACGATGTTCGCGGCCTTGCCGCCGAGTTCCAGCGTCATCTTCTTCTCCGTGCCCGCCAGCGAGCGCATGATGATCTTCCCGACCTCCGTGCTGCCGGTGAATGCCACTTTCGTGGTCAGCGGATGATTGATCACTGCCGCGCCGGTCTCGCCGGCTCCGCTGACGATGTTCACCACACCATTCGGCAGTCCAGCTTCCTGGCAAATCTCGCCAAACTTCAGCGCGGTGATGCTGGTGGTCTCCGCCGGCTTCAACACGACGCAATTCCCCGCCGCGAGCGCTGGCGCAATTTTCCACGCGAGCATCAGCAGCGGAAAATTCCACGGAATGACCTGCCCCACGACGCCATGCGGCGCGATCTGCCTGCCGGGGGCCAGAAACTCCAGCTTGTCCGCCCAGCCCGCATGATAAAAGAAATGCGCAGCCGCCATCGGCACATCAAAGTCGCGCGATTCCTTGATTGGCTTCCCGCCATCCATCGTCTCCGCGATGGCGAACTCGCGCGCATGGTCCTGCAGCAACCGCGCAATGCGATACAGATACTTCCCGCGCTCCTTGCCCGGCATCTTGCCCCACACACTTGTGAATGCTTTTTGTGCCGCCGCACAGGCCGAATCGACATCCGTCGCATCCGCCAGCGCAATGTCGGCGATCTTCGTCTCATTCGCCGGATTGATCGTGGCGAAGTATTTCCCGCTGTGCGGCGGCACGAAGGAGCCGTTGATGAACAGATCGTAGCGCTGCTTCAACTTCGGATTCGCCGTCTCCGGTGCTGGATCGAACTCCCACAGATCGCCAAAGACGAGTTCGCGGGTGGGCTTGGGACGAGCAGAAGTTTTCTTGGCGGCAGGCATAATGAATGAGTCTGAGAGATCGCGAGTGTTTTGCCAAGTGAGGAGTTTAGCGCTGCGAGTTGCCACGATAACCCAAGCTTGCCTGGCGTTGCTAGCTTCTCGGATTGAGTCATCAGACCAGCAACAGGAAGTCCACGTCCTTGCTAAACTGCGCCGCGCCGTAGAACACGCAGGCCTAGCCGCCCATAAGCAATGCCTGCACCTGATGTTTGCGCATCGTCAAAAGGACTTGTCGGATCGGGGTCGGGATCAAGGCTGCCTCCCATGGTTAAGTATTGGGCGAAGATCTGCTCGCTCTGCCGAAAGCGCTCCAGAGGGCTGAGGTCCAGCCACTCCTTCCACTCGTCCGGCAGTTGTTCGTAGGTCATCGCGCTTCAGTTTAGCGGTTTGGAAAGGCGGCGCCTGTTGCCCAGTGAGATCAGGCCGTTTTTTTTCGCCTGCGAACGACACGCGCAGTGGGAGGAAGCGGGGAAAGGAGGCTGCGGACTTCTTTCTCCGTCAGCCCCGTGATGGTCGCCACCAGTTCCGGCGACAACCCCTGCGCTAGTGATACCCGAGCGATCCGCCAAGCAGCCGTTTGATCACCATGTTTCATGCCCTGCTGCATGCCCTGCTGCATGCCCGCACGCTGCGCATAAAGCAGCATGTTCTTCTGATCTTCGCGGTAGAGTTGTTGTTTGGTCATGGTCTGTGACTCCGAGGGTGAAAGGTTGTCGTGCCGGGCGAGGCGCAGGGCATCTCGCACAGCATGGCTTGTGACGGCACGCGGGACATTGCGCCATGCTGGGGCATTTTTCAAGAACTCCAGCCAGTCATGTAAAGGATGGCTCGCGGAAAGCTTGGAGAGGTCGGCTTTCGGAAGCTCGATGAAGATGATTTCCATGCCGCTGGTGGGCCAGCCAGCACCGGTTTTCTTTTCCTGCAAAGCATAGTGACTCAGCCATGCGTTCGTTTCAGGCAGCAACACACAATCGGCCACCGTGATGACGGTCACGGGGCGGATGCGGGTGTAGTCCGAGCCGCGGCCGAGCTGGGAGGAGAGACATTTCGCGCCGTTGTAGAGCACTCGTTCGCAAAATCCGGCTACGGGAAACATCTGCATCTCGATGAGCACCTCACGACCACCGGCAAGTGTAGCGCGGACATCCACGACCGTATTTTTGAGGTTCTTGACCTGTGACGGCAGGTAAGGATCGAGGATTTTGACACTTTGGATCACCTGCTCGCCTTGATGCAGTAGATCATTGAGGAAGCCCACCAGCACGGGGCCGCTCTCACGCGAGCCAAAAATGCGTTTGAAGGCCCAGTCGTTGGTAGGATCGATGAAAGTCATGGCGATGAAGAAGGAGTGCTTCAATATCCCTCCGTGGCGTCACTGAAATTCCACGGAGCTTGATAGGCACCGGTGCGTTCTTTTTCGAGCTGGCGGACGAGATCGTTCAGCAAGGCGGACGCGCCGAAACGGTAGCGGCGGTTGTTCAGCCACTCGTCACCGAGGGTTTCTTTGACGGCGACGAGGAAGTGCAGCGCCTGTTTCGCCGTGCGGATGCCGCCGGCGGGTTTCATGGCGATGGGGACGCCGGTGGCGAGGAAGTGATCGCGGATGGCCTCCAGCATGACCTGGTTGTTGCCGAGCGTGGCGTTCGACGAGGTCTTGCCGGTGCTGGTCTTGATGAAGTCGTTTGGGCGGATCACGCGCATGGCGAGGAAGCTGGCAGCGCGAAGGTTGTCATAAGTTTCGAGTTCGCTGACCTCCAAGATGACCTTCAGCGTCGCTTTGCCGCAGGCTTCGACCACGGCGGCGATTTCATCCTGCATGCAGCCGAATTCGCCGCTGAGGAAGGCACCGCGATTGATGACCATGTCAATTTCATCGGCACCATCGTTCACGGCGGCATGAACTTCAGCGAGACGTGTCTTCAGCGGAGCCTGACCTGACGGGAAGGCGGTGGCGACGGAGGCGATCTTCACGCTCGTACCGCCGACGTGCTTCTTCGCATGCTTCACCATCGCCGGATAAACGCAGACGGCGGCGGTGGAGGGAATGTCCCCGACATCATGCGGCGTGAGCGCCTTCTGACACAGAGAGGCCACTTTGCCGGGCGTGTCTTTGCCTTCGAGTGTGGTCAGATCGACCATCGTCACGGCGAGACGCAGGCCGAAGACTTTCGACTTCTTCTTGATGCTGCGGGTGGTGTACTTGGCCACACGCTCCTCAATGCCGACATGATCGACGGTGCCGATCTCATCGAAAAGTCGGCGGAGGCTGGCGGGAGCTTTGGCGGCGGGCATGGTGTTATTCAGTCACGGGCAGGAAGGAAAGACAACCATTTCATCAAACCCCACCGAGCTTCAGTTCGCGCAGTGGCTTCGGTTCGTCGCCCACGGCCTGGAAGCGCATCTGCATCGCGCCGTTGGCGATGGTCACGAGCGTGAAGCCGGGGCGGAACTCGGGCGCGTTGTAACCGGGGGCCTGCTGGGATTCGAGCTTGCGGTCCTGGTTGTAGAGCGCGGAGGGGAAGCAGACTTCATGCAGCGGCGCATGGTCGTTCCAGCCACGCAGGCCGTTGTGAAAATGGCCGTGGAAGCTGGCGAGAATGCGCGGCGCGTGCTTGTTCGTGATCGCATAAAACTCCGCCTGGCCGCTGCCGGGTTTCACATACCAGCCACGGTCGGGATGGAGGTTGTGATGCACCGGCACATGGCAGCAGAGCAGCAGGTGTAGATTTTTCGCCGCTGCGTCATCGCATGTTTTGCCCAGCCAGGTGAGCTGCTCGGGCCTGAAGAAGCCATCGTGTGAATCGCGGTGTGCGTTGTTCATGAGCACGACGCGCAGCCATTGATGATCGAAAAACGTGTCCACCTCCTGCCGCAGATGCTGCTGGAAGCCTGCGACGGGATCGTGGTTGCCGGGAATTTCGTACACCGGCTTGGTGATGACCTTTTGGCCTGCGAGATACACCGGATACTGCTCCACACGACCACCGTCGATCACATCACCGAGATGCAGCACGAACGCGCCCTCCGCAGCGGCGATTGCGGCGGCGGTTTTCAACCACAGCTTCTGCGCGGTGTCCTTGTCCTTGTAGCCGAGATGCGTGTCAGTGACGATGATGAACGAGAGTGCCGCAGGCGGAGCGTGTTGAGCGCGGAGGCAGTCAGGGCGCAGCACCAGCGTGCTGGTGCCGAGGCTGGTGATGAAATGGCGGCGGTTCATGCGGCGGAGTGTAATCAAAAAAGTTTCATGCTGGCAAGGGGCATCTCCGCAGCGTATTTCATCCCACCATGAGCAATATGATCCCCCTCGTCTATGACTCGCCCGTGTTTCGCATGGCCTGCCAGCAGTTTGATCTGGTGGCTGACTTTTTGGAGATCCCCGAAAGCTCCCGCGACCGCCTGAAGCTGCCAAAACGCTCCGTGAGCGTGGCGATGCCGGTGCGGCGCGATGACGGCAGCACCACGGTCTTCATGGGCTACCGCGTGCAGCATCATCTCACACTCGGGCCGACGAAAGGCGGCGTGCGGTTTCATCCTGAGGTCACGCTGGGTGAAGTAGCCGCGCTGGCGATGTGGATGAGCTGGAAATGCGCGCTGACCGGCCTGCCGTATGGCGGAGCCAAAGGCGGCGTGACGTGCAATCCGCGTGAGCTTTCCATTGGTGAACTGGAGCGCGTGACGCGGCGCTACACGCAGGAGCTGATCCCGTTCATCGGCCCGCAGATCGACATCCCCGCGCCGGACATGGGCACCAACGAGCAGACGATGGCGTGGATGATGGACACGTATTCGCTGCAAACCGGCCATTGCGTCCCGGCGGTCGTCACGGGCAAGCCGGTGAGCATCGGTGGATCGCTCGGACGGCGTGAATCGACCGGACGTGGAGTGGCGTATCTCATTTCGCGTGCGATGGACACCCTCGGCATCGCTGCGAGCGGTGCGACGGCCGTTGTACAGGGCTATGGCAACGTCGGTGCTGTCGCTGCGTCCTCACTGTCGCGCATGGGCATCAAAGTCATCGCCGTGAGCGATGCGTTTGGCGGCTTGTTCAACGCGAACGGCATCGATCTCGCGAAACTCGACGAGTACGTCGCCAACACTCGCAGCATCGTCGGCTTTGATGGCGCGGAGGCTATATCCAACGAGCAACTGCTCATCACACCATGCGACATCCTCGTGCCCGCCGCCCTCGAACGGCAGATCACTGGCGACAACGCCGCCAAGATCCAGTGCCGCATCCTCGCCGAAGGCGCGAACGGACCCACCACGCCCGAGGCCGACGCGATCATCTCGCAACGCCCGGAGATCTTCGTGATTCCGGACATCCTCTGCAATGCCGGTGGTGTGGTCGTCTCCTACTTCGAATGGGTGCAGGACTTGCAGAGCTTCTTCTGGGACGAAGGTGAGGTGATGAGCAAACTCTACCGCATCCTCGAACACGCCTTCGTGCAGACGCTCAACCTCAGCCGCAAACGCAACGTCAGCATGCGCTTCGCCGCCCTGAGCCTCGGCATCAAACGCGTGCATGAGGCGAAGCAGATTCGCGGGCTGTTTCCGTAGCCTGGCTCTCCAGAGCCGGGTCTGGGAACTTGCGGGAGACCGGGGACGTTCGGCTCGTCTCTGGAAAAGCAAGCGGGGCGGCGAACGCCGCTGTCTCCCATCTTGACGGCGTCCGCCATTCTGGTCATCCTCAGTGGGAATTGAAAATAATGCCTGTCATGGACACCGGACTTACCGTGCTGATGGCTTAGCGCTTTGCGGGGGTATTGTTTCTTCCGCGTCAGCGTGTGCCATGCCACATGCGCCAGAAACACCGGTGCCTCCACCAGATAGCGTTTTCACAACCGTCTGGGCTCGCGTGACATGCGGTAGAACCACTCGATCTTCATCTGCTGCATCCACTGCGATGCCCGTGGAAACACCCCGGCGGAAAAGTCGAGGAACGCGCCGACACCGACGCCGAGCCGCGCGCCCGTCTGCGCCTGAGGGTGCGTCGCCGGAATGATGTAGATTAAAGCGAAGCAGCAGACGGCTGGGAGTGCTGTTGCCAGAAGTGGTTCCAGCGTGAGGGCGTCAGGTAGAGGGCACGCAAAGAGATCAGCGCATCGCTCGCGGCGATGCTCCAGCGCATGCCGCTCTGGCACATGCGTTGCTTGATGAGCGTTTTGCACGCGGCCTCCGTCACGCCGCTGCCGATGGGTTGCCCTTTCT
>NZ_JBJXFV010000228.1:0-29452 GCF_046154365.1 Prosthecobacter sp. | reverse complement strand
GGGTTCGCGGCCCTGGGGCTGCTGCACGGCTTTGGCGAGCGCCTTGCTGAGGCCGTCGAGGGAGTAGGGCTTGAGCATGATATCCACGGGCGGCGGGTGGCCCTGGCTGAGGATCATGAATTCATCGGGGTCGATGATGAAGCCGCTGCAAACGACGACGGGGACGTTGTTGCCAACGGCGCGCAGTTCCTTGAAGGTGTCGCGGCCGGAGAGCTTGGGCATGTAGATGTCGAGCAGGACGGCGTCGATTTTTTCGCCGCTGCGCAGGATGATGTCGAGCGCCTGCTGGCCGTCGCCAGCCTCCAGGACGCGGTAGCCGAGGAAGCCGAGCATGTTCATGGCGATGGAGCGCACGGGGGCTTCGTCATCGACGACGAGGACCGTGGTCTGGCCGCCGAGGGGGGCAGAGGTGGCGGCGGCGTTGTTTTCGATGGGCGTCTCCTCCTCGACTTGCTCAGGATTGAGCATGCGGGGCAGGAAGACGCGGAATTCGCTGCCGCGGCCGACTTCGCTGTCGAACTCGATCCAGCCGCCGTGCTCGCGCACGATGTCCTGCGCGGTGGAAAGGCCGAGGCCGGTGCCGTTGCTGGCGGCCTTGGTGGTGTAGAAGGGCTCGAAGATGCGCAGGCGCTGCTCTTCGGAGATGCCGTGGCCGTTGTCACGCACGACGAGCATGACGAAGTCGGCGGTGTCCGTGCCGGGCTTGGAGGGCTGGTGATGGGTGACGTTTTCGACGGCGATCTCGATGACGCCTTTGTTGGCGGGCAGGGCGTCGCGGGCATTGAGGCAGAGGTTGAGCATGACCTGCTCGATCTGGGTGGCGTCCGCCGTGACGTAGGAGGCGTCCATGCCGCCGCGCATCTGAATGGTGACGAGCGGATCGACACTGTGCTTCAGGAGGTTCTGCACGTCGGCGAGGAGGCGCTTGAGATTGGTGGTCTTGCGAATGGAGACGCCGGTGCTGCGGCGTGAGTAGCCGAGGAGAGATTTGACGAGTTCGGCAGCCCGGGTGGTGGCGTGGCTGGCGTTCTGGATCTTGTCGCGCACGCCGGCTTGGTTGGAGGCGGGGGTGAGTTCGGCGAGCGTGAGATTGCCACGGATGGCGGTGAGGAGGTTGTTGAAGTCGTGGGCGATGCCGCCGGCGAGCTGGCCGATGGTGCCCATCTTCTGCGATTCGCGGAGCTGGTTTTCCAGCACGCGCATTTCGGAGCGGTCTTTGACGATCCAGATGCGGCCGATGATTTCGCCGGCGTCCGTGCGCATCGGGCTGGAGCGCAGGGAGAAGACGCGACCGTCGTTGGCAACGAATGGCGGGGTTTCATCCTGGCCGTCGAGGCTGGAGGCGGTTTTTTCGATCCAGGCGGAGATGATGGCCTGTTCGGCGAAACGTTCTGTCAGTGAGTTGAGGAGACGTGAGGCGTCGCGGCCGGCGACTTCTTCGACCTGCTTGCCAAGGAAGTCGTCGAGTTTGGCATTGGAGGCGATGATGGCACCCTGGGCATCGACCACGAGCACGCCTTCATCGCTGGCGGCGAACAGGCCCTGGAGGGCGGTGAAGGCCTCGCGCAGGAGGCGTTCGGCATTGAGGAGGCGCTGGGCGGTCTGGCAGGCGTGCTGCTCGGCGGCGTTGAGCGCCTGGCGTTGCTTGGCGAAGATCATGTTGATGTCGCAGCGCAGCTTCCAGAAATCGGCGGGCAGCCATTCGGCGGAATGGGCGTCGGGCGGCACGCCACGCAGGATGGCGGTGGTGCCTTTCATGACGGCGGTGGTCGGTTTGAGCAGCCAGCCGGAAACCAGGTAAGCGGCCAGGAGGACGCCACCGCCGAGCAGGACGCCGGTGATGCCGCAGAACCAGTCGAGCGGCTGGCCCATCATACGTGTGGCTCCCATGGCTGGCAGGAAGCCGAACAGCCAGAGTGGCAACAGGATGCGAAGTCGCAGAGAGTTCATGACGTGTGAGGGGCGAGTGGTTGGTGGCGGATGGGGACGGGAGGGTCAGTTGGCGGGATGAGGCGTGGGGGAAGACGTGCGGCTGATGATGCGCTGCATGCAGTGCTCGACGGCAGCATTGAGGTGGTTTTCCAGCCAGGCCTCAATCTCACCACGCAATGTGGCAAGGCCCGCCTCCGCCGTTTGGACGCCCTGGGGAACGCGCTGCTCCAACCGGTCCAGCCGGTCGTTCGAAGCACTAACGCTCATGGCGATGCCGAACACGTCGTTGCGCAACTGCTCGATCTGCGCCGCTAAGTCATGCCCGACGGGAGATTGCTGTGCAGGGGGCGGCAAATAGAGTGCCGCTGGCTGTGACACGGAGGCGGCTTCCTGGCCGCCAGGGAAACGTTGATTGGGCGAAGGAGCCGGCGGCAGATGGCTGGAAATCAGCCGGGGATGGGCCGCCCCGTTCTGCCGCACGGATTCCTGAGCCCGAAAAGGCTGACCGCCCCCTGTTACCCCGTGACTCAATGGTTCGGTACTGATACGAGCTGGCGGCTGCTGCATGACTGCTTCGGACGCCGGCACAGCAGTGGTTCCAGGGGGTATTTCGCCCTCGGAACCTTGACGCTGAGTAGAGAATGAAAATGGTAAAGGCATGCGTGGAATTAGGCAGTCTGTGTAATTTTAACAATATTAACAATAAAATCCATAATTTTTTTGAAATAAATTTGGGTTGCCTAATCATCTGCGCTGTCATTCCCGCCGCACTACCGGCCTCTGTGGCAGTCGTTTTGGACTGTTTCTACCACCCAAGCGACGGTTCCCATGTCTGGGGCCGTGTTCATAGGCTGTCACCTATGCTAGGTGCCGCAGCGCGCATAAATCACGGCTGAGGAGAACCGTTGCCTTGCGCAGGCTGGCAGCCTTGTCTAACCTCGCGCCCAATGGACGAACGCATCATTCAACGCCTGGAGGCACATCTGGCCAGCCAGGGGTTGCGCCGCACCAAACAGCGGGATGTCATCGTCGAGGCCGCTTTTGCCACCGACGATCACTTCAAGGCCGAGGAGTTGCTCGACAAGGCCCGCAAGCTCGACAGCACGGTCTCCCGCGCCACGGTCTATCGCACCCTGACCCTGCTGGTGGAGTGCGGCCTGCTGCGCGAGGTCGATCTGGGCCGCGACCAGACCTACTACGACCCCAATTTCCTCGACAAACCCCAGCACAACCACCTCATCTGCCTCGACTGCGACCGGGTGGTGGAGTTTGAGGACGAGCATACCGAACTGCTGCACGACTGCATCACGCGGCGGCTTGGCTTTCAGCCCAGCATGAAAAGCATGCGCATCGAGGCGCACTGCGACGAGCTGAGCCGCCTCGGTAAATGCACTTATCGCGACTCCAAGCTGGTGGTCGCGGGCTGATCACGCCCGGCGCCAGCGCTGGAACGTCTCAATCGCCTCGTACTCGGCCAGACCCAGCGCATCATAGAGCCGAGCGTTCTCACGGTTTGTCTCAGGCGCTTCCTGTTCCAGCGATGATAATGCCCCGTAACGGGACAGAGCGTTCGCTTTACGCTCGATCTGCAACGGACTCATCGGAATGGCCATGTCGATCTCATGCGGCTCCAGCGGGCGTTCTTTGCCGCGATACAGCCACACACTGCATGAACCGGCGAATTCCTCACCCGCACAGGCTTGCAACGCTGCAATCAGCAGCCGGAAGCAGATGCCTGACACGCTCGAAGGATCGGCGGCATCGCCCGTGATGTAAATTTGATGGGGTTTGTGGTCTTGCAGCAGACGCACCAGCGCAGCCACGTCGGCCTGGGTGCTCTTGAAGCGGCGGTAACGCCCCTGCTCATAGAATGGCAGGTCCACAAAGGTGACACGGTCATTTGCCAGCCCCACCGTGTGCGCCGCATCGCGCAGTTCGCCGCGTAGAATGAGACCCTTGAGTTGGCGCAGCAGCGGCGGGTCTTCGCCAAACTCGCCCTTCGCTTCCAGCAAGGCCAGCGCTTCACGCGCATAGGCCACCTGCGGCCCCCAGCCGTCGGGTTTGGCCGCGTTCGAGGCCAGTTCGAGCAGCGTTTCGGCAAACTTGTCTGCCTCGCTGTCCGGCACGCGCAAACTGCCCGAGGTCAGCGCAATCAACCGCACGTCATGCCCCTGCTCAATCAGACGATCCATCGTGCCACCCATGCCCGTGATTGCATCCTGCGGCTCCGGGCTGAAAACGAGGCAGCGCTTCGGATACGGCCGCGCACGTTCAGGGCGATACGTATCATCTTCATCCGGTTTGCCACCCGGCCAGCCGGTGATCGTGTGCTGGAGCTGGTTGAAGATGCGGATGTTGAGCTGATAGGCCGGACCTTGCTCCGACAGCAGATCGGAAAGGCCGTTCTCATTGTAGTGCTCGTCGATGAGCTTCAGGATCGGCCGCTTGATCTTGAACGCCTGCCACACCATCGCCCGCCGTGTTTCGCGTGGCGTCCACGATGCAGGTCCGACGAGCCACGGCAGCTTGATGCGTGTGAGTTCGCGTGAGGCACCACTATCGATGAAAAATCGCGCGTCCGGGTGATCTTGCAGGAACGAGGCCGAAATCGCCTCCGTCGTCGGCCCTTCGACCGCCTTGGCCACCATCACGGCTTTGTTCTCGCCCCAGGCCATGAGCACGAGCTTCTTGGCGCGCAAAATCGAGCCAACGCCCATCGTGATCGCAAAGTGCGGCACATTCTGCTCACCACGGAAGTCGCTCGCCGCGTCCTGGCGCGTCACGCGGTCCAGCGTGATGCGACGCGTCATCGAGTCGCGGCTGGAACCCGGTTCGTTGAAGCCGATGTGACCCGTTCGACCAATGCCGAGGATCTGCAAATCAATGCCGCCCACGCTTTCGATCTTCTCCTCATACTGACGGCAGTGATGGAACACCTGGTCGCCCGGCACCGTGCCGCTGGGAAGGTTGATGTTCGCCTTCGGGATGTCGATGTGATCAAACAACTGCTCCGCCATGAACTTGGCGTAGCTCTCTGGATGATCGGCACCGAGGCCATAATACTCGTCGAGATTGAAGGTGATGACGTTCTTGAAGCTCAGCCCCTCCTCTTTGTGCAGACGGATCAGCTCCCGATAAAACGGCACCGGCGTCGATCCCGTCGCCATGCCCAGCACCGCAGGCTTGCCGGCCTTGTTCTTCGCTTCAATCAGCTCTTTCACTTCCAGCGCCAGGGTTTTGGCCGCTTTGGCGGAATCAGGGAAAATGACGGTCGAAACTTTCTCGTAGGCTTCAGCGGGAGGACGAGGTGACATGGCGGTTGGTTGGGAGAGCCACGAAGAAGAACCGGAACGCCCGCTCTGCAATGACGAACTGTGGCCACGCTCGCCAGAGTGTGGATCGTCCGTCCCATCACACCGCACCCGCGTTCTGGCGAACGCGGTTACGCGAACTCACTCCAAATCCAGCTCCGGCTTGAAATCCGACGCGTGATACGAACTGCGCACCAGCGGCGCACTCGCTACATGGCGGAAGCCTTTCTTCAGCGCGATCTGCTTGTAGTTCTCAAACGTGTCCGGGTGGATGTAGTCGATCACCGGCAGATGCTGCGCCGAGGGGCGCAGATACTGGCCCAGCGTCAGCACCGTCACGCCATGCTCGCGCAGATCGTCCATCGCTTGAAACAATTCCGTCTCCGTCTCGCCCAGACCCAGCATGAGGCCGCTCTTCGTCGCGCACTTCGTGCCGAACTCCGCCGCCATCTCCTTGGCGCGCTTCAGCACATGCAGACTGCGATGATACTGCGCCCGGCTGCGCACCAGCGGCGTCAGGCGCTCCACGGTTTCCAGGTTGTGATTAAAGATGTGTGGGCGTGCTTTCATCACCACTTCGAGCGCATCGTCCTTGCCGTTAAAATCGGGTACGAGAATTTCAATCGTGATCGTCGGCACCGCTGCGCGCACCGCTTCAATCGTTTGCGCAAAGTGTTCCGCGCCGCCGTCCTTCATGTCATCCCGCGCTACAGCGGTGATCACGATATGGTTCAACCCCATGCGTTTGGTCGCCTCCGCCACACGTTGCGGTTCATCCGCCTCCAGTGCGAACGGCTTGGCCGTTTTCACCGCACAGAAGCCACACGCACGCGTGCAGCGGTCCCCCGCGATCATGAACGTCGCCGTGCCCTGGCTCCAGCACTCCCAGCGGTTCGGGCACTGGGCCTCTTCACACACCGTGTGCAGTTTCAGGTCCGTGATCAGCCCCTTGGTGCTCCAAAATTTCGGGTCACGCGGCAGAGTCACACGGATCCAGTCCGGTTTTTTGTCACGATGCAGTGCGGGGTCAAGCTTGGGAGTCATGAGGCGTTTGGCGGAATCATGCATCGCGCAACTGAGGGCAATTGCAATGCGTTTGGGCGAACTGTCAGCGTGTCCGTCCAGTTCAAAGCGTGGACTGCAATCCACATCAAAGCGCCGCGATGATGGCTGCGCCGATCTCCTTGGTGTTGACCTTCTTCGTGCCGGGGGAACCGCTGAAGATGTCTCCGGTGCGGAGGCCGTCGTCGATGACTTTTTTGACGGCGGATTCGATGCTGGCGGCTTCTTGTTCCAAACCGAGGGAGAAGCGCAGCAGCAGAGCGACGGAGAGGATCTGCGCGATGGGGTTGGCGATGCCCAGGCCGGCGATGTCGGGGGCGGTGCCGCCGCTCGGCTCAAAGAGGCCGAAATAGAGGCCGTCGCCTTTGGGTTTGCCGAGGCTGGCGCTGGCGAGCATGCCGAGGGAGCCGCAGATCATGGCCATCTCGTCGCTGAGGATGTCGCCAAAGAGGTTTTCGGTGACGAGCACATCGAAGCTGCGCGGGGCTTTGATGAGCTGCATGGCGGCGTTATCGACGTAGAGGTGCGCGAGGGTCACCTCCGGGTATTCCTTGGCGATTTCGTTCATCGTTTCACGCCAGAGGACGGAATTGGTGAGTACGTTGGCTTTATCGACGCTGGTGACGTGCTTGCGGCGAAGCTGCGCGGCCTTGAAGGCGACGTGGGCGATGCGGACGATCTCGCTCTTCTTATAGACCATGGTGTCGATGACCTCGATGTCGCCATCGGGGAGCGTGGTGCGGCTCTTGGGCTGGCCGAAGTACATGCCGCCAGTGAGTTCGCGGACGCAGAGGATATCGAAGCCGCCTTCAACGAGGTCGGGGCGGATCGGCGAGGATGAGGTGAGCGCGGGATGGCAGATGCCGGGGCGGAGATTGGCGAAGAGGCCGAAGTGTTTACGGATCGGCAGAAGGGCGGCGCGTTCGGGCTGCTCGTTCGGAGGGAGTTTTTCCCACTTCGGACCGCCAACGGAACCGAAGAGGATCGCGTCGCTGGCTTCGCAGGCGGTGATGGTTTCAGCGGGCAGGGCCTTGCCCACGGCATCGATCGCAGCACCACCGACAAGCTGGTGGTTGTAGGCGAAGGTGAGATTGGAACGGGCGGCGACGGCGTCGAGGACTTGGAGTGCCTCGGCCATGACTTCGGGGCCGATGCCGTCTCCGGGGAGGACTGCGAGTTTGAAAGAGCGTGACATGTGCTGGGTGGGAAAGGGGGCGTTTAGTGGATGAGGATGCTGTGGATGGCAAGCGGGCGGGAAACGACGAATGACGAATTTTCGAATGACGAAGGGCTGCGCCGTTCGTCTCATCATTTAGTCTCAAAATTATAAAAATTGTAAATTTTGCTTTAAAGCGCTCCATATTGCCATAATTATTGCTTATTATGCGAGTTGAACTTGTGAATATTCCAGAAATTAAGAACTTGGGTGCCAAATCCATCGGCTTTTCCTCTCTCCGAGCCTATGCGGCTATCCTGGCGGCCACTTTGGGCGGATTGGGTGGAACGGGGCACGCCGGGGAGGCTGATCACGGGCTGTCTGACCAGCTAGCGGCGGAAGCCCAGGTGCTGGCTCCGGCGTTTCAGATCATGGCACCTGCGGCGACGACGGCGACGGCGCGGATTTCGCTCGGAGAATGGGGCAACATCATTTCCTGGACGCCGCATCTGCCGGTGACGGCGGCGACGCTGCCGGACGGGCGCTTGCTGACTTTTGCTTCGAATCAGCGCACCACCTTTCCTGTCGGTGCGGAGTTCACTTATGCGGCGGTGTGGAATCCGGCCACGGGTGTGTTCACCGAGATCAACAACACGCGGCATGACATGTTCTGCGGCGGCACGGCCATGCTGCCGGACGGGCGGGTGATGATCAACGGCGGGCGCAACACGACGCGGCTGAGCAGCATCTTTGACTGGCGCACTAGCCAGTGGACGGCGGTGCCGAACATGAATGACGGCCGCTGGTACAACACCAGCGTGGCCTTGACCGACGGCAGCGTCTTCACCGTGACGGGCGACGGCGGCACCAATACCGCCGAGCGTTGGACCAGTGCGAGCGGTTGGTCGCGCCTGACGGGCATCAACTGGGCCACGGTGGTCGGGCAGCCGGGGTACGTCACACGCTGGCATCCGTTGGTGGTGGTGGCTCCCGATGGTCGCCTGTTTCACGGTGGCCCTACGCGGCAGATGAACTGGGTCACCACGGCTGGCACTGGCAGCTTGGCCTACAGCGGTGTGGATGTCCCTGGAGTCTTGTATCCAAAGGAAGGCTGCTTTGCCATGTATGACGAAGGTCGCATTCTGGTGGCGGGCGGTTCGGCCAACACCAACACGAATCCCAGCGACAGCTCGACCGGCACCAGCACGAACGCCGCTTTCACCATCGACATCCGCAGCGGCACGCCGGTGGTACAAGCCGCGCCGTCCATGAGCTTTGTGCGGCAGTTTGCGAACTCGGTCATTCTGCCGAATGGCGAGGTGATGGTGATCGGTGGCAACACTTCCGGCCTGAAATTCAATGACACCGGCTCCGTGCTGACAGCGGAAATCTGGAATCCGACCACGCGGCTATGGCGTCAGCTCGCGCCGATGAATGTGCCGCGCAATTACCACTCGCTGGCGTTGCTGCTGCCGGATGGTCGGGTGTGGTCGGGTGGCAGTGGTCTCTCGGGCAACAGCGCCGATCATCGCGACGCGCAGCTTTTCACGCCGCCGATGCTCTACAACACCGACGGCAGCCTCGCCACGCGGCCGGTCATCACGCAGGCACCGTCCTACATCGGTGTGGGCACCACCTTTGCCGTGCAGGCCACGCCGGGGATCACGAAGTTCAGCTTCATCAAGATGTCCTCGCAGACGCACTCGATGAACACCGATCTGCGCTACCTCAGCCTGCCGTTTTCTGAAACCTCGCCCGGCATCTACAGCGTCGCAGGTCATGCCAATCTCAGCGTCATGACCCCGGGCTACTGGATGCTGTTTGGCATCGGTGCGAATGGCGCTTACTCGGTGGCGAAGGTCATTCAGGTCGATCCGGCGCAAAGCGTCACCATTACAAATCCAGGTGCCCAAGTCAGCGCGGTGAACGCGCCGACGACGCTCGCGGTTTACGGCACGGCTCCTGGCGGCGGCAGCGTGACTTACAGCGCGACGGGATTGCCCACCGGTCTCGCCATCAACGCCAGCACCGGTATCATCAGTGGCACGCCGACAAGTGCAGGAACCTTTAGCAACGCGCGTGTCACCGTCACCGATGGCATCACCAGCGCGAGCACCATCTTCGCGTGGACCATCACGCCGCCGAATTTGCGCCACCAGTTCGCCAGCTTCACCTCGGCCAACGGCATTCAGCTCAATGGCAGCGCCGCGGTGACGGGCGGTGTGCTTGTGTTGACGCCCAACACAGCCACGCAAGCCGGTTCCGCCTTCCTGAGCAATCCGGTGCCGGTTTCCGAAGGCACGTCCTTCAGCAGCCGCTTTGTGTTTCGCATGAACGGCACGGCGGATGGCGCGGACGGCATGACGTTTGTGCTGCAAGGCAACGCGGCGACCGTGTTGGGCGCTGCTGGAGGTGGACTCGCGTATGAAGGCATCGCCAAGAGCCTCGCCATCGAATTGGACACCTACCTCGGCGGCACGGACCCGGACGCGAATCACATCGGCGTGTTGAGCAACGGCGTCGTCTCACCGCATCTCAGCACCGCGAGCGCCGCGTTCGATCTCGAAAATGGCGCAAGCCACACGCTCTGGGTCGATTACGACGGCCCTGCGGACACGCTGCGTGTTTATCTCGTTCAAGGCGTCAGCACCACGAAGCCTGCATCGCCTGTGCTCACGCAAACCGCGGTCAAACTCGCGAATCTCACCGGCCCGAGCGCCTGGATCGGCTTCACCGGCGCGACCGGCGGCTCCACGAACACGCATGAGGTGCTCGCTTGGGAGATCAACCTCAACGCCTTCGCGCCGCCCACCCCGCCGGTCGTGACGAATCCCGGCGCGCAGAGCCGCGTCATCAATCAAGCCGCGTCACTCAGCATCCAGGCCAGCGATGTGAACCAGGACACGCTGAGCTTCAGCGCCACCGGTTTGCCCACCGGTTTGTCGATCAATGCCAGCAGCGGCGTCATCAGTGGCACACCGACCGCCGCCGGAACGTTCCCCGTCACTGTCACAGTCAGCGATGGCAACACCACGCCGGTCAGCGTGTCGTTCAACTGGACCATCAATGCCAGCCTCGTCGTGCAGCCGCCGCTGTCGTTGCCAAACGCCTCCGGCGCGGTCAAGACCTTCACCGCAGGCAGCACGGGTGGCGCGAATCCGCGTTTCAAATGGAACTTCGGCGATGGCACACCCGAAACCGCTTTCAGCAGCAGCGCCAGCATCAGCCACACCTTTGCGAATCCGGGTCGCTACACCGTGGTCGTCACCGCCACCGATGCCACCGGCACGACGGTGACGAGCACCTTTTTCCAGGCCGTGCATGCGCCGCTCACCACGAAGAAACCGGCCGTTTCATCCAGCATCGTGTTTGAAGACCGCGTCACGGGCAACGACCGCGTCTGGCTCGTCAATCCTGACACCGACAGCGTGACCGTTCTCGATGCCGTGACACGCGCGAAGCTTGCTGAAACCAGCGTCGGCCTCGCACCGCGCAGTCTCGCTCTTGCGCCTGATGGCCGTGTATGGGTGACGAACGCGGAGAGTGCCACGATTTCCATTTTGAACGGCACCAGTTATGCCGTGGCGGCTACCGTCACGCTACCGCGTGGTTCGCGTCCGTTTGGCATCGCCTTCGATCCGAATGGCACAGCCGCTTATGTCGCGCTGGAAGGCAGTGGGCAGTTGTTGAAGCTCAATCCGAGCACTGGTGCGCAGATCAGCAGCCTCAATGCCGGTGCCAATGCGCGTCATGTGTCTGTCAGTGCGGATGGAGCGCGGGTTTATGTCAGCCGCTTCATCACGCCGTCCTTGCCGGGTGAAAACACCGCTGCTCCTGTCACCACCGGCCGTGGTGGCGAGGTGCTGGTGGTCACGGCATCGACCCTGGCGCTGGAGCGCACGATTCTGCTGCAACACAGCGAAAAGGCGGACACGCCAACCTCCGCTCGCGGTCTGCCGAACTATCTCGGTGCCACAGCGATCTCGCCTGACGGTCTTTCCGCCTGGGTGCCTTCAAAGCAGGACAACATCAAGCGCGGCACGTTGCGCAACGGCGTCGGCCTCAATCATGATCAAACGCTGCGTGCCATCGCCAGCCGCATCAATCTGACCACGCAGGTCGAAGATTATGCCGGGCGCGTCGATTTCGACAATGCGGGCATGCCCAGCGCGGCCATTTTCGATCCTTGGGGCGTGTATGTCTTCGTCGCGCTCGAAAGCAGCCGCGCTGTGGCCGTGGTGGATGCTTGGAGCAAGGTAGTCATCACCCGCTTCGATGCCGGACTCGCGCCGCAGGGACTCGCGCTGTCACCGGACGGGCGCACCTTGTTCGTGCATAACTTCATGGCCCGCACGGTCAGCGTGCATGACATCAGCAGCCTCGTGCAAGGCGGCAGCGGCACGCCGGTCACGCTCGGTGTGGTCAATGCCATCAACACCGAAAAACTCAGCGCCACCGTCCTTCGTGGCAAACAGCTCTTTTATGACGCCGCCGATGCGCGTCTGGCTTTGCAGGAGTACATTGCCTGCGCCGCCTGCCACAACGACGGCGGTCACGACGGCCGCACCTGGGATTTCACCGGCGTGGGCGAAGGTCTGCGCAACACCATCACGCTGCGCGGTCATGGCAATCACGGAGCGCTGCATTGGACGGGCAATTTCGATGAGTTTCACGACTTCGAGGGCCAGATCCGCGCCTTTGCCGGCGGCACCGGCCTCATGAGCGACGCGCAGTTCAACACCGGCACGCGCAATCAACCGCTGGGCAATCCCAAAGCCGGTGTGAGCACCGATCTCGACGCGCTGGCGGCTTACATGGCCTCATTGAGCACGGAATCGAACAGTCCGCATCGCAACAACGATGGCACGGCCACCACGGCGGCGAATGCGGGCGAGCGTGTGTTTCGCCAGCAAAACTGCGCCGCCTGCCACAGCGGCACGGCCTTCACGAACAGCGCGTTGAACGTCTTCCGCGATGTCGGCACGATCAAACAGCCCACCAGCGGCAAACGTCTCAACGGTGCGCTCACCGGCTTCGATGTGCCGACGCTGCGCGGCCTGTGGGCCACCGCGCCGTATTTGCACGATGGTTCCGCCGCCACGCTCTCGAATGCGATCACCGCGCATCAGGGCGTGACGTTGAACGCGACGGATTTGAACAACCTCGTCGCTTATCTCCAGCAGATAGACAACGCACCTGCCGCAGCGCCGCTGCCTGTGACCGTGGGGCTTGCAACGACGGCTCCAGCGAATGTGAGCGATCCCTTTGTCGTCACCGCCACGTTCAGTCATGCGGTCACGGGCTTTGCACTCGCTGACATCAGCGTCACCGGTGGCACAGCCAGCGCTTTCAGCGGCTCTGGCACGAGTTACAGCTTCACCGTCACGCCGACAGCCAACGTGACGATCAGCGTGGCCGCCAGCATGGCGCAGGATGCCGATGCGGTGACGAATCTCGCCTCCAATGTGCTCGCCCGCGCTTACACGGCTCCGAACAACACGCCTGCGTTTATCAGCCAGGATGTGGGCAGCGGATTCGTCGCGGGATCGACCAGCTTCGATGCTGGCACGGGTGTTTACACGCTGAACGCTTCCGGCCAGGACATTTACTTCACCGAAGACGGCTACCGCTTCGTGCAGGTCATTCTCAATGGCAATGGCGAGGTCCGCGCTCGCGTGCGCAGCCTGGGCAACACCAACCCATGGGCCAAGGCTGGCGTCATGGTGCGTGAGACGCTCAACGCCGGATCACGACATGCCACGATGTTCATCACGCCGCCTGCCGCAGGCAATGGCTTTGGTCTTGTGTCGCGTCTCGTTGCCAACGCGGCCACGAGTTACTCCGGTGGCCCCGCATTGAACGCGGTGCCGAACAACTGGGTGCGCCTCGTGCGACAGGGTGATGTGCTGACCGGTTACGCTTCCGCGAACGGCACCACTTGGGAACTCGTGGACAGCGTCACGCTCACCGGACTGCCTGCTCAATTGCATGTGGGACTCGCCGCGACGGCTGCGGATACCAAAGTGACCACCACGGCGGAATTCGACAACGTGCAGGTCATCGGTGCACAGGCTGTCGTGGCTCCCACGGTCACGCTCAGCGCGGCTTCGGCGATTGAAACGGGTCCGTTCACGATTCAGGTGCAGTTCAGTCAACCAGTGACCGGATTGACCGCAAATGACTTTGTTTTGAGCAACGCCACCGCTTCCAACCTCACCGGCAGCGGTGCCAGTTACAGCGTCACACTCACGCCGGTCAGCTCCGGCCTCGTCACGGTCAGTCTGCCGGCGGCGGCGGCACAAAACGCGGCTGCAACGGCCAGTCTGGCCTCGAACACGGTTTCGGTGACTTACACGCCACCGGTGGCGGTTTCGCTCGTCGGGCAGGATGTGGGTACGCCGCTCGTTGCTGGCAGCACGACCTTCAGCGGCGGTGTTTACACGGTCAAAGGCTCCGGCAGCGACATCTACTTCACGGCGGATGGTTTCCAATACGCGCTGACGCAGCTCACAGGCGATGGTGAGATCCGCGCCCGCGTCACCAGCCAGTCGAACACCAATCCATGGGCGAAAACCGGCGTGATGCTCCGCGAAACACTCGCCGCAGGCTCACGCCACGCGCTGATGTTCACCACGCCTGCGGGCGAGAACAACGGCTTCGGCATGGTCTGGCGTCCGACGGCCAACGCGGCCACGAATTACGCTGGTGGCCCCGCCTTGAACGCCGCGCCGAACAACTGGGTGCGCCTCGTGCGCACCGGCACCACGATCAGCGCCTACGCCTCCGCGAACGGCAACGCGTGGACGCTCGTCAGCACCGCGACACTGACCGGCCTGCCCAATACGGTGTATGTGGGTCTTGCGGTGACGTCTGCATCATCGTCCGCGCTTTCCACGGCCACCTTTGACAATGTGCAGGTCGTCGGCAGTCAGGCTGTGGTGGCTCCTTCCGTGGCGCTCAGCGCTGCTTCCGCGATTGAAGCGGGCGCATTCACCGTGCAGGCGCAGTTCAGTCAGGTTGTGACCGGATTGACGACGAGTGATTTCATCGTGACGAATGGTTCTGTGACTAATCTCACTGGTTCTGGCACGAGCTACGGCCTCACCGTGACACCATTGACACCCGGCGCGGTCACGATCCGCCTTCCGGCCAATGCGGCGCAAAATGCCGGCGCGGTCGGCAGTCTCGCTTCAAACACCGTCTCGGTCACTTACACGCCGCCGGTGGTCGTCGCGCTGCAATCGCAGGATGTCGGCACGGTGCAAGTCGCGGGCAGCATGAGCTACAACAGCACCACGGACACCTACACGCTGCAAGGTGCCGGGGACGACATCTACTTCACCGCCGACGGCTTCCGCTTTGCTTACACGCAGCTCACTGGCGATGGCGAAATCCGCGCGCGCATCCTCAGCCAGTCGAACACCAATCCGTGGGCGAAAACCGGTGTGATGATCCGCGAGTCGCTCACCGGCGGCTCACGTCATGCGACGGTCTTCACCACCCCTGCTGTCGAGAACAATGGCTTCGGCATGGTCTGGCGTCCGGTCGTCAATGCGGCCACCAGTTACGCGGGCGGCCCGGCGGTGAACGCCGCGCCTAACAACTGGGTGCGCCTCGTGCGCAGTGGTAACACGATCACCGCTTACGCTTCCGCCAATGGCAGTGCGTGGACGCTGATCAACACGGTGACGCTCACGGGATTGAGCAACACAGTTCAAATCGGCCTGGCCGTGACCTCCACATCGCCCTTCGCGCTTGGTAGTGCCAGTTTTGACAATGTGCAGATCGTTCAGGCCGCCGCAGTTGCCGGTGGTTCCACGCCGCCTCCAGCGGGATCAGTCAGTCAAAAAACGTCAGCAGGCTCTCAGATCGTTACAGACACCGATGTCGATGCGGATGGCGTCAATGATCTCATTGAATATGCTCTCGCGAGTGACAGCCGCTTCGATGGCGGCTGGTGGCTGACCACCACGCCGGAAGGCCGGGTCGATGCGCATCTCGAGCATCCGCGTGCGATCACCGATGTGACGTTCCGCCTGGAGCATTCGACCGATCTCGTCACCTGGAACACGCTCACACTGGCTCCGACGAGCGCGGACGCTGGCAATGGCTTTGAACAGCTCTCTTGGAACGGCATCACCAGCCTCGGTGGTCAAAACGTGCAGCGTGGCATCGTGCGCCTGCGCGTGACGCATCGCGACGGCCTCAGCGCCGTCACCACGCCGCAAGCATGGCAGCGATTCGCTTTCACAGCAGGTTCGCAGACAGCGGGCATCAGTCTCGTCAACGCGCCGCTCTACGCCGGACGCATTGAGCAAATCCTCGGCGCTGTCGAAGTTGCTCTCGAAAAAGCTGGGGAGATTCAGGTGGATGCTGGCCGCGCCTGCTACCTCGAAGTGCTGGATGGCACCCATGCCGGGCATCGAATCGAAATCACCACGATGAACGCCGGAACCGCTGTGTTGGCACCGTCTTCACCACTCAGCACACTCAAAAAACTGCCGCAGGACTTGAGCGGTGCGCGGGTGATCGTGCGTCCGCATGTCACGCTGGGCCAAGTCTTCGCGCCAGGCGTGTTTCAGGCCGGTGCGGTGCCTGCGGCTGCTGATCAGGTGTTGTATTATGAGAATGGTGCCTGGCATGCGCATTGGTTGAATGGCAGCCGGCAGTGGGTTTCGGCCAATGACACCAACGCCGCTTCGCAAAACCTGAAAATCATTCCACCCGGCACGGGCCTCATGGTCAAAGCAACCGGGGCGAAGGCGATCACGCTCACAGGGCATGTGCGCGTTAATCCATGGGTGATGCCGCTGGTGACAGGCGCAAACTTTTTGGCGCTGCCCTGGCCCGTCGATGCCACGCTGCTGCGGCTGGGATTCACTACTGAAAATGGCTTCACTGCCACCACCAGCATGACCAGTGCTGATCAGCTCCAACTCTGGAAGGCTGACAGAATCCCCGGAGCGACCACCTACGACGCTTGGTGGCTGCTGAAACGCCTCCCCACCAGCATCTGGACCGCCAAAGGCAGCGCTGCCCTGCTGGATGTCAGCACGACGCTGCCACTGCCTGCACAGCGGGCGTTCTTCCTGAAAACACAGTCTGCCACCGCAGTTCGTGGCTGGCGTCTGCCTTGAGCCATGCCGCTTGGAGTGATAGCGGCAAACCGCAAAACTTCCCCTTGCCAAAGAAGGGCTTTATGGTTCCTTCGCGGCCCCACATCCTAGAACACACACCGCCTGACAAGTTGTCCGGCCATTCAAACCAACCATGAGCGAAGCAACCACCATCGATTCCACCTCTTTCAAGATGCACGACAAGGACACCGGCGGCGCCGACGTCCAAGTGGCTCTCTTGACGAAGCGGATCAATGACATCACGCAGCATCTTGCTGCACATCAAAAAGATCACTCCACACGTCGCGGCCTGCTGCAAATGGTCGCACGTCGTCGCAAGCTGCTGGACTACCTCAAGCTGACCGCTGCGGAACGTTACCAGAAGCTGCTCAAGAGCCTGAATCTGCGCCGCTAACAGAATTTCATGAGGGGTGATGCCACAGGCATCGCCCCTTTTCTGTTTCAGGCTTCGACACGCATGTCGGCGATTGCCGATGATCATGCTGCATGCTGCGCCATCGCGCATCCCCGACGGGCTGAAGCCCGTGCTCCCTTTTCACCCAAACCAAACCAACACACACGCCAACCTATGGCCATACACAAAGTAACCGCCGCCCTCGGACAGGGCACCATTGAAATCGAAACCGGCAAGCTCGCCAAGCTTGCTGATGGAGCCGTCACCGTTCGTCTCGGCGACACCATCATGATCGTCACCGCCGTCTCCGCCACGAAAGTGAAGGACGGCCAGGACTTCTTCCCACTCAGCGTGGAATACAAAGAAAAGGCATCCGCCGCAGGCCGCTTCCCCGGTGGCTACTTCAAGCGCGAAGGCCGCCCCACCGAGAAGGAAATTCTCACCTGCCGCATGACGGACCGCCCATTGCGTCCGTTGTTCCCGAAAGGCTACTACTACGACACCCAGATCGTCGCCCTGCTGCTCAGCGCTGATGGCGAAAACGATCCTGACATCCTCGCGATGAACGGTGCTTCCGCCGCTCTGTGCGTTTCCGACATTCCGTTCGCAGGCCCAGTGGGCGCGGTGCGCGTCGGCCGCATCAATGGCGAATTCATCGCCAATCCTACCCAGACCCAGCGTCTCGAGAGCGATCTCGACCTCGTCTATGTCGGCAATGCCACGGACGTGATCATGATCGAAGGCGCTGCCAACGAACTGCCAGAAGCCGATTTCATCAAGGCGCTCCACTATGCTCAATCCCAGGTGCAGCCCCTCGTGGCCGCCCAGGTCGAGCTGGCGAAGCTCGTCGGCAAGGCCAAGCGTGAAGTCCCCCTCATGCTGGTGAAGGACGAACTCCTTGAGATCGCCTACCAGATCGCTGGTGATCGCATCGAAGGCGCTCTTTATCAGCCTTCCAAGGTTGCACGCGGCAAAGCCGTTGGCGCTTTGAAGGACGAAGTGGAAACCGCCATCAAGGCCGCTTTCCCTGCCGCCACCAACTTTGAAATCAGCCAGGCCTTCGATTACCTCCAGAAGAAAGCCTTCCGCATCAGCATTCTCGACAAGAAGAACCGCTGCGATGGCCGTGGCCTCGACGATCTGCGTGTCCTTTACGGTGAAGCCGGTGTGCTGCCCCGCACGCATGGTTCCGCTATCTTTTCGCGTGGCGAAACGCAGGCGCTCGCCATTGCGACGCTCGCTCCGGCTGATGAAGCTCAGGAAATGGACACCTACGCGGGTGGCCCGGATTCGAAGCGTTTCATTCTGCACTACAACTTCCCTCCCTTCTCCGTCGGTGAAACCGGCCGTTTTGGCGGTCAGAACCGTCGCGAAATCGGCCACGGTGCGCTCGCCGAGCGCTCCATCGCTCCCGTCATTCCTGCGAAGGAAGTCTTCCCTTACGCCATGCGCGTGAGCAGCGAAGTCATGGAGTCCAACGGCTCCACCTCGATGGCCTCCGTTTGCTCCGGCGTCATGGCGCTCATGGATGCCGGCGTGCCGCTCATCCGCCCCGTCGGCGGCATCAGCGTCGGTCTCGTCTCCGAGTTCGATGCTAATGACAAGATGTCCCGCTACCTCACGATGATCGACATCTTGGGCAGCGAAGACCACTTCGGTGACATGGACTTCAAGCTCTGCGGCACCAGCGAAGGCGTCACCGGCTACCAGCTCGATTTGAAACTTCCAGGTCTCCCAATGGCAATCCTTGAAGAAGCCATCGCGAAGGCCAAGACCGCCCGCACCACGATCCTCACGGCCATGCATGCCGCCATCGGCGAAATCAAGCCGCTGAGCAAGTATGCCCCGCGCATTGAGATCGTGAAGATCAACCCTGACAAGATCGGTGAGCTCATCGGTCCTGGCGGCAAGAACATCAAGGCCATCCAGGCCGAGTCCGGCGCTGAAATCAGCATCGAAGACGACGGCACGGTGTACATCTATGCTTCCCGCAAGGAAAGCCTTGAGCGTGCGGTCGAAATGATCAGCGGCATGTCGGTGGAAATCGAAGTCGGCAAGATCTACACCGGCAAGATCGTCAGCACGACGAACTTCGGTGCCTTCATGAACCTCGGCGGCAAGAAGGACGGCCTGATTCACATCAGCGAGCTGGCCGACTTCCGTGTCAACCGCACCGAAGACGTCGTCAAGGTCGGCGACATCGTCACCGCCAAGTGCCTCGGCATTGATGACAAGGGTCGCGTGAAGATGAGCCGCAAGGCCGCGATGAAGGAAAAAGACGCCGCCGCCAAGGGCGAAGCCGCTCCTGCCGAAGACCTCGGCTGATCTTCATCCGATAAATAATCCCAACCACGAAGGGGCCGCGCTGAGCGGCCCCTTTTTTATGCGCTGGATTGAGCAAGGAGTTGCGCCAATGACGGCGTTCTGAGAAAAACATCGCCTGCCAATCTCACGCCGCTCCTTCATCACTCAGTCCGCCCTCGATTTCACTGCGCTGAGCGGCCCTTGTGAAGTGTAGCATTGGTCCATGCGAATTTTTACATTGGCAGACTGGAGACCTTTTGCTATTAAGCGCTCCTGCCTATGGCCGACGCTCTTGAATCGCAGATGCGCTTGTCGAAAATCCCAAACATTGCACGGGTGTCCTGGCGCAAGTGCCTACATTAGCTCTGGCGTTGCGGCTTGGTGTTTGGCTTGCCTGCCATGACGGGCACGGCGCAAGACTTCCCGTACACGCAGTTTGAAAAAGTGGGTGCGGAATACCGGCTCACGGTGGGGGCTTACCCGCTGCATTATTTTCATTTCCAGCACAGCAGTGATCTGCGGTCCTATATCACCGTGGACATGGCGCTGGGCACGCCGGGCCCCACGTTTGGCTACACGCCGGCGCCGGGCACGTTGCGCGGTTTTTTCCGCGCCCAGGCGGTGGCTGGATGGGCTCCAGGAGATGCGGATGACGATGGCATCGACGACCTGTACGAACTGACCCATGGGCTGGACCCGCTGAATGCCGCCGACGCCTCTTTTCCCAGCCTGGAGCACCCCGGCATGACTCATCTGGAGTTCTACCGCGCCCGCTACGGCCTCACGCGCGTGACGGAATTCTACAGCCACGAAACCAGCGTCTATAACGACACTTTTGGCATCTCCGTCGAGGTCAGCGTCTTCAACTTCCCCAACACCACCGGTTTCAGCGTGGAGGCGATCTCGGCGGAAGTCAGCCTGTTCAACTTCCCGACTGCCACGGGCTTCGCCATCGAGGCCATGTCGCCTGAGGTGAGCATCTTCAACACGCCGGCTTTCGCAGGACCAAGTGTGGAGGCGATCTCGGCGGAGGTGAGCATCTTTAACACAGCAGTCGTCTCGGGGCCAGGGGTGGAGGCCATCTCACCCGAAGTCAGCGTCTTCAACTCCTTCGTTGTCACGCCGACGCTGGGAGCCATCGCCGTCGAAGTTTCCGTGCTCAATTCAACGCCCTAGTTTATCACCACTCACCTCATGAAACCCACGCTGCTTCTGCTCACCCTCTTGCTCATCACCAGCATCTCCGCGCTACAAGCCCAGATCGCCGTTCCCGGCGACGGCTCCGACGGTGCGCTCAGTGTGACCGCTAGCAATCTGGTGATCGATCTCTCCCAGGCCATCACCGGCACCTGGGATGCTAACAACAGCGCCAATGCAGGCAAAGGCATCTTCGATCCCTCGAAACGCGCCATTATTTTCAAATACAGCTCAGTGAACATCGCCAGCGGCAGGACCGTCACCTTCACGAACCATCCCAGCCGTGCGCCGGTCGTGTGGCTGGTGCAGGGTGGGGTGACTCTAGCTGGGGTGCTGAACCTCAATGGGGCCGTGGCTACGAATGGTGCCAATCTGCCATCTGAACCAGGACCTGGTGGATTTCGTGGTGGTGCCAAGGGGTCACTTGGCACGGGTGCTGGCCTTGGCATTGGAGGAACAAATTTTTCCAATGGCACCTACTGGTTGCCAGCCAGTCATGCTGCCACTTACGGAAATCCGTCGATTGTGCCTTTGATGGGTGGGTCTGGATCGGGGCCTTCTAATTTTAGCTCAGGAAGCGGCGGCGGCGGAGCCATCCTTATTGCAGCGGTCAATTCGATCCTCGTTTCAGGATCAATTACGTCCATTGGTGGCGGCGGTTCTGGAGGGGGAAGTAGCGGGGCCATCCGCTTGGTGGCTAATGTCATCAACGGCAGCGGCAGTGTGGATGCGCGTGATGATGGACGTATTCGCCTCGAAGCCAACTCGGTTTCGGGCACACTCGTGACGCAACCGCAGACGATTGCCGTTCCACCTGCGACACCACCTGTCATCTGGCCTGGAAACACGGCCCCCACCGTAAAGGTCGTGAGTGTGGACACCTCCGCCGCACCTGCGGTGCCGACAGCTCCACTTGATCTCACTGCTGACATTGGCATCTCCACCAACGGCGCAACCACAGTTCTTCTGCAAACCACCAACTTCCCCACCACAGGTTTGGTCCAAGTGCGGTCGGCCGGAAAATTTGCCAACAATGCCACCTGGACCACCGCCGCGTTCCAAAGTGGTGATGTCACCTCCGCCACCTGGACCGCCACCGTGACCTTCCCCACCGGCTTCACCACCCTGCAAGCCCGCGCCACCGTGCCATAAAAAGACTTAACTTTGGCTCATTCCATCTCCGTCCAGATTACAACTTCCCAATCTATGAAAAAGCACGTCACAGCCTTTACCGCCCTCCTACTCGCCCTCGGCTCTATTCAAGCAGCGGATAAGCAGGTCCAAATCAACTGCAAGGTGCTCAGCGTGCCGCTGGACGCCCCCGCGCTCAAGGAGGCTGGCCTGACGCTGGATGCATCCGCTGGGATGACGAACCTCGGCATCGTGAGTGTGGACAAAGTCGCCGCGCTGCTTGCCAAGCTCGAAAAAAGTCCCGGTGTGAGCCTGCTCAGCGCGCCGTCGGTCACCACGAAGGAACGCCAGCGCACCACGATGGAAAGCGTGCGGGAATTCATCTATCCCACAGAGTTTGAGCCAGCCAAGATCACCAACGCGCCTGAGGCCAAGCCCGTGCAGCTCGCACTAGGCCAGGTCATCGCCGCCATGCCGACTACGCCAAAGAGTTTCGAGATGCGTCCCGTGGGCATGCGCATCGAGCTGGAGGCATCCATCACGCCAGAGGGTGCCATCAGTCTCAATATGGCACCGGAACTCGTGACGTTTGAAGGCTTCGTCAATTATGGGGCGCCAATCAAAGCCGTGGCCGCCGACAAAGACGGCAAGCTGCAAGAAGCGGTGCTTACCGAGAATCAAATCCAGCAGCCGCTCTTCCATAGATTCAAGTCGGTGACCGCAGTGGTGCTGCCAGACACGCACTGCGTCATCCTCGGCGGTCAGGGCGGCAGTTCCGGCCCGCTGCCTGCGGCTGGTCAAAAGCCCGATCCCGCTCAAACCGCCAATTCCGCGCAGAAGGGCACCCATCTCGTCTTCTTCATCATTCAGGCCAAAATCGTCACGCCCTAATTCAACCTGCTCTAAAATCATGCAACACATCCTCCCACACGCGCTCTTCGTCGCTCTTGCCATGCTGTTGTTGGCACCCTTGAAAATCGCCGGGCAGACTGCTCACGGCGGCATGGCGTTGTCACCCAAATGGCTTCCGGACAAGCTGGAAACTAAGCGTGAACTGCTCGAGAGCCTGCACCTGTATGCCAGTGCGGTGGTGGGCAATGCGGCTCCGGGCAAGGAGCCGGTGCCAGGCACCATAGTCGGCCCGATTCGCTGGCTGATGCCATTCGATGAGGCGGTGAGGGTGCTGCCGGAGCGCATGAACAAGATCGGGGAGCGTCCAGTGAACCTCACCTGCTTTCCGCAGGCATCGCTGACGCTGGCGAGTTTTCAATTCAAGAGCTTCATGGACCGCAATCAGCCCTTCAATCAGCTTCATCTCATTCTGGACCTGAAACGCCAGGTAGTGGGCGTGCAGTTCGTGGAGCAGACGCCTGATCCAGGCAAGGTGCTGTGGTTTCCCGCGCCGGATGGTGCGCGCGAGCCGTATTACAACTTCCTCATGCTCTCCAACAACGCCAGCGGCGGCCAGGAGGTGGCCTATCAGATCGTGGATGCCGGCGCGGGCGTGAAGTTGATCAAAACCGTGCTGCAAACCAACACGGGCCTGCGCAACAAGGCAAACATGCCCGGCCTGCCAGGTTTCGCCGGAGCGCCTGCTGGCATGATGCCGGTGAAGTACAAAGAGAACGTCCACCTCTACCTCACCGCCCCGCTCGCCCGCTGCTTGCTCGAAATCGTGGACCGGAACCTGCGCAAGCCGGGCAGTTTGCGCTAACTCTGGTGGGCCCAAGCAAAGGTGCTGTCAAAAGGTGCCTGCTGGGTAAACCAACATCATCTTGCAGCAATGCCGCGATGAAGGAAAAGGATGCCGCTGCGAAGGGCGAAGCTCCTGCCGAAGACCTCGGCTAAGCCTCATCAAGAAGTGCATTCCCAACCACGAAGGGGCTGCGCGAGCAGCCCCTTTTTTGTACTGCCACCGAATTCACGCCTCATTTTCTCACATAACGGGCCACCATGAAGTTGTAGTAGGGCACTCCGAAGTAGAGATACCAGTTGCGGTCGCCGTAGCGTTTGAGTTCAAACTCCGCCATCTCCTTGAGCGTGTCGTTGAGGAACTTGAGGCCGCTTTCCTGGCCTGCGTCATACTTCTCGTAAAACCCGGTCTTGGATTTGTTCATCGGGTCATTTGGGTCGGCCTTGGATTTGGCCCAGTAGAGGCCGGCGATGGCGCTGAAACCACCGGCGGAGTCCGCCAGTTCCTCAAGTCGTTTGGTTTTAAGCTCGGTTTGCTTGAGCACGACATAGTTGCCTTCGAGGTGGGCCTTGGCCTTGTTGATCTTGTCCTGCAAATCACGGAAGGCACCATAGGCCTCGGGAGATATGCCGCCGTCACCTGAGGCGCGTGAGGGCAGAATGGGCAGGCCGGGCGGCGCATAGTCGGGTTGGAGAAATTTTTCGCGCGGATCGATGATCTCGAAGGCCTCCAGCAGATTCAGCGTGGTCTGCAGCAGGCTGGCGATGTCCACGTTGGCTCCCTTGAAGCCTTTCTCCTCAAGGCTTTTGATGTCGATGGGACTGTTGAAGTCGAGTTTGCCTTCGGTGATGGTTTTGATGGCTTCCGTGATCTCCTTGAACTTGTCGATGTGACCTTGGATCTGCTCGGCGTGGCGCGCATCCTGGTCCGCGTCTGCCACGGGCCGAGGGCGGATGTCGATGTTTTCCTCCTGGGTGTAGGCTGGGGTTAGAAACAGGAGGAATGGCAGCAGGATTAGGGGCGCTCGGCCTTTTATCTGCTGTCCGCGGAACATCAGCACGGCGATCACGATGAGGGCGATGAAGATGCCCGTCAGCAACACCGTCGTCATGGAGCCTCCGCCAGCCTTCTCAGGAGAGGCGGTGGTGGTTTCATTTGGCGGAGAGACGCCCGCCACCGACTGCACGGGACTGGGTGGCGGCAGGATGATCTGCGGCCCGCGCCAGACGGAGAGCTGGTAGGCGGCTCCTTTGTCACCCGTGACCGCAAACTTGATGTCCTCTCCGGTGCGGAAGGTCTGGGTGGCGATGCCGCTGGCGGCGGTGTCTTTGGCAAACAACTCCCCGCTGTCCTTGAAAGCACGGATGCGCAGTGGTTTAGCCTTGTCCTGGGGGGTCAAGGTGATCACCACCGGCGCGGTGAGCTGGTTGTTCATCAATTTGAAGTGAACACCCGCAGGCGTGGTCTTGCCGCCGACGACGGAGAAAGTGCCAGTGGCGACGCGTGGATCTTTGACCGGCTCGATCTCCCAGTAAGTGGTCTGTGCGATGACCGGCGTTTCCAGCATTGCGCATGCCAGGAGACCGGTCATGACGACAAGCAAGTTCCGCAGGAGTTTCCTGCGTAAGATGGCGTTCATAAGCGTGAAGGCGGCGGTTGAAGGCTATTTTGCGTCCAGCGTGAGTTCGCTCAAGGTGTTCGCTTTGATCTCGACCTCTTGCTCGGCTTTTTTCTGGCCTTCACTGCGTACAACCAGCGCTTTGCCAGCGGGCAGGGCGACTTTGAAATTTTGATCGTAGGAGTAGCTGAGCTTCTTGCGGTTTCCCTCGGCGTCCTGCGGGCCGTAGATGTCCCAGCCGCCGGGAGTGCTGGAGCTGAGCTTGAGCGTGCCTGCGTTCAAATTGACGGCCTTGGGAATCATCTTGCCGCCGATGACTTCAACCTCGCTCTTGGCCGCCACACCGCCACGCGTGACGGTGACGAGGTATTTGCCCGCGATGAGGCGGAATTTAGGCTGTGCATCGTAGCTGTAAGCCACCTTGGTCCGTTCACCCTCTGCATTGGGTTCGCCGAAGACATCCCAGGAGAGACCATCGGGCGCAGGATCAGCCCCCTCGGTCATCACCGCCGTCGCCGCGACTGTGCCGGCATTCAGGATAACCGCTATTTCCTTGAGCTTGCCGGCCGCGACTTCGATTTCTTGTTTAACCGTGGCATTGCCCCAGGCCACTTGGGCGAGATATTTCCCAGCGGGCAGGCTCAACGTGGGTTGCGCCTCATAGCTGTACCCGGCCTTGGGTCGGGTGCCTTCGGCGTCAGCAGCGCCGAAGATGTCCCAAGCGAGATCCTTGGCGATCGGTTCAGCTCCTTCAGTCGCGAGAGCGGAGAGTTTCACACGGCCAGCACCCAAGGTAATGATTTTTTCAAGGGTGGCTCCAGCCTTGATCTCGACCGTGGCAGTGCCCTTGGCATTGCCGACGACGGCCTGGACGAGGAATTTGCCCGCCGGGAGGCTTAGCGTTGGCTGGGCTTCGTAACTGTAGGCTGCCTTGGGCCGGTTGCCTTCAGCGTCGGCCTCACCGAAGACATCCCAGGCCACATCCTTGGCCACGGGTGTGCCGCCTTCTTCCATGACGACGGCGAGCTTCAGTTTGCCGCTGCCGATGAGCACCACGATGTCCTGGGTCACACCGGCCTTCACCTCGACTTCCATCTGCCCCTTGGCGTTGCCGTAAACGACGGTCACGAGGCAGGGACCAGAGGGCAGCGTGAGCTTGGGCTGGGCATCGTAGCTGTAGCCAAGTTTTTTGCGCTGACCTTCGGCGTCGGGCGGGGTGTAAATGTCCCAGGCGAGGTCTTTGGTGATGGGCGGCTGACCTTCGGCGCTGATGGCGCTGAGTTTGAGATTACCGCTGCCGAGGATGACTTTCACTTCCTGCGGCGGGCCTTCTTTGACCACCACATCCACACTGGCGCTGGCATTACCGCGCACGGCTTTGAGCAGGTAGGTGCCGGCGGCGACTTTGAGGAAAGGTTTGGCCTCGTAGCTGTAACCGGACTTCACCCGATTGCCCTCGGCGTCGGCCGGGCCGTAAAGATCCCACGACACGTCTTTTTCAAAGGCGGTGCCACCTTCTTTGTCATAGGCGACCGCCTTCAGGCCAGTTTCGGAAAAAACCACCTCCTTGGTGACGGTCTCACCTTCCTTGAGGCTCGCATCGAGTTCGATGACCTTGCCGTTTAACTTCGCACTGATCGTGTACTTGCCCGCTTTCGGCAGCTCGATGCTCCAGCGGCCTCCCGTGCCGTTGAAGAGCGCTTTTTCGTTCGCACCTTCGCCGAACACTTCAAACGACACGCCGCTGATGAGTTCGCCGCCGGAGGATTTTTTGGCTTCCATGACCAACGTCGTCACCGGCTTTGCCACCTGCTTCATCGCCACCTCCAGCGAGGATTTGAGCGATGCGGCATCCTTCGCCGCGAGATACATGCCGCCGGTCTTTTTCGCCAGGCACTCCAGGCCCGAGGATTCACCCGGCTTGAGGTCGAAACCGATGACGTGGCAGGTGAAATCAATGCCGAGGCGCTCCAGTTCCTCCGCCGCCATGCAGGGATCTTTGTCGCAGGTCTCCACGCCGTCGCTGACCAGGATCACAGACGCCTTGGCCTCCTCAAACTTCAAATACTTGGCCGCTTGGATGACGGCGGCGGTGAGCGGCGTCTTGCCCTTGGGTTCCAGCGCGGCCACGGCTTTCAAGATGGCCGCAGAACTGCCAGCCTGCGGTGGCACCAGCAGTTCGATGTCTTCACAGTCGCCTTTTTTGCGATGGCCGTAGGCCATGAGGCCGAGTTCCATCGCCGGATCAGCCGTGCCGACGATGTCGCTCACGGCTTTTTTTGCGATGTCGATCTTCACGCCGCCGGGCACCTGCCCGTACATGCTTCCTGAGGCGTCAAAGACGATGATCGCCTTTGACGGAGCGGTTGTCTGCTGGGCGACAACCGCCGTGGTTCCGATGAGCATCGCCCACCCCGTCAACACACTGGTAAGAATACGTTTCATAAGCTGATTCCCTTGTTGGTTGAGCCTGACATTGGGATGCTGTCAGAAAAGAGCCACGAAGTCTTGTTCAAAATGCGGGCTTTTACGCGGCGAAACGGCTGGGCGATGGCCGCCTGAGTTTGTCATCGAATTTCTTGCCATCGGGGCGTGGTTCTGGCAAACCATCGCCTGCCAACCTGATCACACCATGACCTCACGCCGCTCCTTCATCACGCAATCCGCTCTCGCTTTCACCGCGTTGTCCGCCAGCCGTGTGCTGGGGGCGAATGACAAGATTCGCATCGCTTCCATCGGTCTTGGAGGGCAGGGGATGGGGAATGCGAGCCGCATGGCGAAGGTGCCTGGCGTGGAGATCGCTTACCTGTGCGATCCTGACACGGCGGCCTTGGACCGGGCGAAGAAGGTGTACCCGCAGGCGAAGACGACGCAGGATCTGCGCAAGGTGATGGAGGACAAGGACATCGACGCGGTCATCGTTTCCACGGGCAATCACTGGCATGTGCTGGCGTCGATTTGGGCGCTGCAAGCGGGCAAGGATGTGTATGTGGAGAAACCGGTGTCCCATAACATCTGGGAAGGCCGCAAGCTGGTGGAAGCGGCGCGGAAGTACAACCGCATCGTGCAGGGCGGCACGCAGCAGCGCAGCGATCCGTTGCAGGATGAGATCAAGGGCTTCCTGGATGCCGACACCCTCGGAAAAATCAAGTATGTGCGCTGCAATCACTACAGCATGCGTGCGACCATCGGCAAACGCACGGAGCCGCTGTCGCCGCCGCCCACGGTGAACTATGACCTCTGGCTTGGTCCGGCAAAAGATGAGCCGATCTTCCGCGAGAAGTTCCATTACGACTGGCATTGGAACTGGAACACCGGCAACGGCGAGATGGGCAACTGGGGGCCGCACATCCTCGACGATCTGCGCAACGTCGTGTTCCGCGACAAGGTCACACTGCCGAAGCGTGTCATCGCCGGTGGCGGACGTTTTGCCTGGGACGATGCGGGTGAGTCACCGAACACGCACTTCGCCTACATGGACACGGGCAGCATCCCGGTGATCGTGGACTTCCACAATCTGCCGAGGCAGAAGGGCATCAAAGCGCCGGATGTCTATCTGCGTCGTCGCACCGGGGCTTTCCTGATCATCGAGTGCGAGGGCGGTTACTACACCGGCAGCCGTGGCGGTGGCACGGCCTATGACGCCGAAGGCAAGAAACTTCACACCTTCAAAGGTGATGGCGGCAAAACGCACGCGGCGAATTTCATCGCCGCGATTCGCAGCCGCAAACAGGCGGAGCTGAAGGCCGAAATCGAAGCCATTCACTACTCCAGCGCGTGGTGCCATCTGGGCAACCTGTCCTATCGCCTCGGGCAGAAATACAATCGCGAGCAGGCTGAGGCTGCCGTGAAGGATTTTCAGCCTTGGAACGACGTGATCGCCGATTTCCACGAGCATCTCGTCAAAAACGAACTCGATGTCGCGAAGCTCGACATCAAAATGGGGCCAATGTTGGAACTCGATGCTGCAAAGGAGACCTTCATCGGCGACACCGCCACACCTGAGGCGCTGGCGCTGCTCAAGCGTGAGTATCGCGCAGGCTACGAGGTGCCGCAGGAAGTCTGAAGCATCAGAGCTTGGCGTGGAGTCGCTGCAATGACTCCGCATTGGCCTCAAACACGCCGTGCTCGGTGACGAGCGCGGTGACGAGGCTGGCAGGCGTGACATCGAAGCCGTCGTTGCGAGCCTGAGTGCCTGCGGGAGTGATGAGCACTTCCTCGCGGCGGCCTGCGGCGTTCAAACCGGGCATGTGGGTCACTTCGCGTGCGCTGCGTTGCTCAATGGGGATGTCGCGGATGCCATCGGTGATGGTCCAGTCGATGGTGCTCACGGGTAGAGCGACATAAAACGGCACGTCATGAGCCTTTGCGGCCAGCGCTTTGAGATAAGTGCCGATCTTATTCGCCACATCGCCCTGCGCGGTGACGCGGTCGGTGCCGACGATGACGAGATCGACGAGGCCACGCTGAAGCAAGTGCCCGGCGTTGTTATCGACGATCAAGGTGTGCGGCACGCC
>NZ_JBJXFV010000187.1:0-58688 GCF_046154365.1 Prosthecobacter sp. | reverse complement strand
AATCCCATTCAAATCGTCCCCTGCACCTGAACGTGTGTTTGGATGAGCCGCTGGAGACGAATGTGCCGGGCATTGATTTTTCTGCGACAGGCATGCCGCAAACACCAGAGGCAGGACAACCCTGCTCCCTGGAGTGTGATCTGGTGCTCGCCTCAGGCATGCATCCAGCGGACGCGGCGGAAGCAGCGGCGTTTCTCGCACAGCTCGGTGCGCCAATCATTGCTGAAGCGACCTCGAACCTGCACGGTTTCAGCGAATTACAGCCACTGCTCATTCCTGGCGGCGAACGGGCGCTGCAATCAGCCCGGCCAGCGCATGTGCTGCGTCTCGGGGCGGTGCCGTCGTGGCGTTGGTGGCGGGATTTGGAATCACAGCCAAGAATTCATGTCACGAACCTCACGCGGACGCAGTTCAGCGGACTGGCGCGGACGGAGAACGTCGAAACGCTGGCATGGGACAACATTCACAGCCCACAGTTTGCAGTGATCGATCCACCGTGCGGCATTCTGCGGTTTGAGCCGGAGTTCGAGAACTTTCCAGGATCAGAACCGGGCTGGATGCGGCAACTCGCGGAGGTTATT
Source organism: Prosthecobacter sp. (assembly GCF_046154365.1). Lineage (GTDB taxonomy): Bacteria > Verrucomicrobiota > Verrucomicrobiia > Verrucomicrobiales > Verrucomicrobiaceae > Prosthecobacter. The sequence continues at coordinate 58,107 of NZ_JBJXFV010000187.1, read as the reverse complement.
CCGACTGGGTCACGCGTGTTTCTGGGCAACAGCCTGCCCATTCGTGAATTCAATCTGGCGCTGCAAACAGCGCAGCCAGGCGTGGAATTTTTTGCGAATCGCGGCGCCAACGGCATTGACGGCCTGGTTTCGACGTTTCTCGGCACCAGCGCCGTTCATCACGGTGAATGCTGGCTGATCGTCGGTGATTTGAGTGCGCTGTATGATCTCGCCGCACCGTGGATCATCGCGCAGATGGATCATCCGAAGCTGCGCATCGTCATCATCAACAACGGCGGCGGCAAAATCTTCTCCCGCGTCAACAGCATGCGTGCGCTGCCCGAAGCAGCCCGCAGTGTGATCGAAAACCGCCACACGATGAGCTTTGAGCCATGGGCGCAGCTCTGGGGCATGGAATATCTGCAAACCGATGATGCCCTCGATTTGGAAGACCTGCTGCCAGTGCCGATCGTGATCGAAATCCGGCCCGATCCGCTGCAAACGGAGGCGTTCTGGAAGGACTGGCAGCGGCCCGTGATCCGACCGCGATAACGGTCGAGCACCAGGCGTAGGCCGGGAGTGTCCGGCGCAGATCGCTCCGCAAGCATCTACCACCGCTCTCGCCGGACTTCCCGGCTGGTTTGGGAGCTTGCGGCAGCCACCAGCCGTTCGCGGAGCCGGGAAGTTTGGCGAAGGAGGGCTTTCTCGCAGTGGCGCGCTTTGCGCCAAACACTCCCGGCCTACAACACTTGATCAGGCCACGATAAAGTCGCGGAAGGCGTCGAGCACCAGGCGTAGGCCGGGAGTGTCCGGCGCAGATCGCTCCGCAAGCATCTACCACCTCTCTCGCCGGACTTCCCGGCTGGTTTGGGAGCTTGCGGTAGTCACCAGACGTTCGAGGAGCCGGGAAGTTTGGCGAAGAAAGTCATGCCAGCAGCGATGCGCATTGCGCCAAACACTCCCGGCCTACAACACTTGATCAGGCCACGATAAAGTCGCAGAAGGCGTCGAGCACCGGGTGTAGGCCGGGAGTGTCCGGCGCAAATCGCTCCGCAAGCATCTACCACCTCTCTCGCCGGACTTCCCGGCTGGTTTGGGAGCTTGCGGCAGCCACCAGACGTTCGCGGAGCCGGGAAGTTTGGCGAAGGATGGCTTTCCCACAGCGGCGCGTATTGCGCCAAACACTCCCGGCCTACAACACTTGATCAGGCCACGATAAAGTCGCGGAAGGCGTCGATGATCACGACGACGGAGCAGGCACCAGCGTCCGGAAATCCGATGCAGCCTTCGCCCAGCGTCTTCGCCCGGCCAAACTTCGCCACCATGGCCTTGCTGGCTTCTTTGCCGGCTTCCGTGGCCGCAGCGACTGCCTTGATCGCCTCTGGCAGTGATTCACCCGCGACTTCAGCGGCTTTGTTCGCGGCAGGCTCCATCGCATCGACGCACGTTTTATCACCGATGGCGGCACCACCACGCTGCTTCACGCCATCCACGCCTGCTTTGAGGAATGCGGCGAGTCCGGCGGCATCGAAGACATCTTTGCCATTCAACGCCTTGCCGCCGTTGCGGAAGAAGGTGCCGAAGATCGCCCCGCTGGCGCCGCCCATGCTGCTCATCATCGCCATGCCGACGGAGGCGAAGGCTTTTTCAATGCTCTCGACTTCACCGGCGTTGAGTTTTTCAATCGAGGCCCGCATGCCGCGCTCCATGCCCATGCCATGGTCGCCATCGCCGAGATTGCGGTCGGCTTCAGACAACATCGGTTCGGCGGCGATGATGCGCTCGCACGCGAGGAGGAGCATGGCTTTGACTTCGTCTTTGGAGAGGGTGGCTTTGGGCATGGCAGGGCGATTAAATGGAGGAGCCAGCCTCTTTGTCAATCCCCCAATCACCCTGCTCACGGCACCCCCACGCTCACGCGGTAGAACTGCCGGGCGCCGGGCATCGCCGTCAGCGTTCGTGCGGTGGAGCCGGCGGTCGCAGTCACCTGCGTACCGCTGACGTTGTTCCAGGTGATCAGATCGCTGCTGGACTGGATCTGATAGCTGATGCCCGGCACACTCGCCCACGTCAGCGTGACCTGATTGCCCGCCAGTTGTGTGCCGCTCACCGCTAGCCGCGAGGTGCTGCTCTGCGGGTCCGTGCCGGCCACCGTTTCATCTGCTTCGGTCATGCCATCGCCATCATCGTCATCGGTGGTCACATTGCTGAGCACCAGCGTCAGCGCACGCGTGCCCGTGTTGCCGCCGCCGTCCGTCCAGCGCACCCGCAGGCTCTTCACGCGGCCGGTTTCGTAATCGAGCACTCGTGCCGCCTGCAACTCACTGCCGGAGATCATAAAGTCCGCGTCATCCGTGCCACCATCGAACGTGTAATCACAGGCGATGCCGGAGAGCGTGCCGCCGCCGCTGATTTCGGCCAAAACGCTGCCCACGGGCTGATTTTCCGCCACTTCGGTGAAACTCAGGCCCACGGGCCGTGCCTCCTCTTCCGCCAGCAGGCTCAGCGCATCGCGCACACTGACGACATTGAGTTCATCCTGCTTCCCCGCCACCTCCGTGACCAGATTCAGGTAAAAAGTCCGCCGCAGGCTCATCTCCTCCCCGCTCAGCAGCGCCGCCATCGAGGTCGGATCATACGGCCGCGGCCGGTTCGCCGGCACATAGATGTGAGTCCACGCCGACTCTTCGGCGAAGAGGTCATTGTCGTGTAGCTTGATGCCCACAAAATAGGGCGCGGTCACACTCCCTGCGCTGTGCGCATTCGCCAGCGCCTGGGTCAGGGTGCTCGTCGCACCCGCATCTCCGCGAAAGTGCTCGATCAAGATCCAGTCGAATGATTCCGGCCGCAGATACATGCCGTTGCGCGTGTCCCCCAGATTGATCGCGGTGCTGCGGTGCTCCACCAGCATCCCTGCGCCTGCGTTGTTAAAATACGAGTGAACCAGCGACGAAGTCGTCGTGCTCGCATTCGCCCCCACAATGCGCGGCGCGTAACCCATGAGATTCGCCAGCTTCAAAAAACCGCCCGCACTCGTCGTCGGCAGGCCCGCTGCCAGATCCAGGCCATGCGTCTCATAGTTCTCGATGTCCGCCGCATTGATCGCGCGGCCGTTGAGTGTCGTGAACCAGTTCGTCGCCGGATAGATGCTCGCATACGGCTTCGGCGCCCGCACATGGTAGCCCATCGTCACGCGTGAAGAGCTTTGCAGCCGCCCGATCATCTCTGGGGCCAGCGCTTCGATCAAATCCGTCTGCCATGTCGTGAAAAACACATCCACCGGCACGCCCGCCGCCTCATGATGATTCAACAGCGTGCGCAATTCCGCCGCACTCAGCTCCGGTCGCGACAAGTCCTGCCAGTTCAGCGAGAAGCCCACATTGTCCTCCGGCCGGCGATACAAGCTGCTCGTCCCGCTCCACGTCGCATGAATGTCCGCATACTTCGCCACCGTGATGCGCCCCGCATCCCGCCAGCGTTTGATCGTGTCGAGCTGCGCCGGCATGATGTTCGTCAAATAGCCCGGCTGCACCATGTCGCGGTGATTGAACACATGGCCCATCGTCCACCGCCCGCCCGCATGCGGCACCGTGCCGCTCTCCAACTGCCGCAGCAGTTGATCACATGCGTTCAAATCCTGCTCCCAGTTGCCAATCGCCGCGATGGGGCCGCCCGGCAGGTCGGTGAAGTACTGCGCCGCCGTCGCGTTCGTCGTCCCCGCATCCCATGAGGGATGCCACAGGCCGCTCGCATGCGGATCATCGCGATGACTCGCCGTGCCGCCACCCATCAGCAGCACCGGCTTCCAGCGGTAGCCGGTGCTGGAGTACCGCGCGCACAGCAGACCAGCAGGATCTTCGACAAATTTCGGCCACTGCTGATAGCCCGTGCCGGTATAGACATGCCCGCCCACCACGCCGGTCGGCTCCGTGTCCAGCACCACATCCAGTAGGTAGGCCACGTCCGCATAATTCCGCCCGCTGCCCTCATGCGAATGCGGATCGAGATTCACATTCAAATTCTCATGCAGATACTTCACCACATTTTTCCCCGCCGTGTTCGCCGTCAAAAGCGGGTCGTAAGCTGAACCTGACGGCATCTCAAACCGCTGCACGCCCTCCAGAAAATTCCAGTCGCTCTGAAACTGCCACGCCAGCCCGCGCTCCGCGCAAAGCTGTGCAAACGCCAGGATCGCATCCCGCCATTGCACATACGTCACCTGGTTCGTCGTCGTAAAATTTGGCGTATTTGGCACCGTGGTGCCGCCGCCAGGTTCCTCCGAGTGGACGGCAATGGCGAAATATACCTGCGGCCCCTGCCCCACCGCAGCGGTGGCCGTGAGCAGCAGCAAGGAAGAAAGCAGTCGTGTTTTCATAGGATGGTTGGGAGTTCACCCTCATCTGGCCGGTTTCGCGGCGGCGATTACAGCGGCGGAGAAAAAAGAGGGACAGATTGCCGTCTGCCTCGTCGAGGTGACCGACGCAGCAAGCCGGCGGGGATGTGAGAGGCCTGGCGACCCTCTTCGCGTTGCCCCCGTTGATCACTGCCTGGCTCCGACGGCACAGACTGCAAGTCTGTGCCACTTTCCTGCAACATCCGCGTATCTCTCGCCCGCCTTTCGGGTTACAGACAGACGCGAATGACTCATGGCAACGGACACGCCTTCCCCTTTCCTGCCACACGCTGGAGCCGTGTGGTGCAGGCCCGACGTGACGAGCTGCCGCAGGCGCAGGCGGCATTGGAAGAGCTTTGCCAGGCCTACTGGCAGCCGGTGACGGGCTATATCCGCGCCCTTGGCTGCGTGGAGCATGCGGAGGATCTGGCGCAGGATTTCTTTGCGCAATTTCTGCGTGCGGAAGGTTTCCAGCAGGCGCAGCAGGAGCGCGGCACGCTGCGCTCCTATTTGAAAGCTGCCATCCGCCATCAGGTCTGGCACTGGCGGCGTGATCAGGCCACGCAGCGGCGTGGTGGCGGCCATGAGGCCATCGAACTCGATGAAAACATCCCCGCCGCCGATACGGCGAGCGATCTGGCCTACGACGAGCAATGGGCGCTTACCGTGCTGGAACGTGCTTTGAGTGCCTTGAAGGCCGGCTACGCGCGCCGTGGCCGTTTACTGCTCTACGAGCAGCTCAAACCCACGCTGCTCGCGCAAGACAGCGATCTGGCTGCGCTTGCATCACAACTCGGCATCACGCGCAATGCGCTCGCGGTCGAGCAGCACCGCGCACGCCGTCGTCTGGCCGATCTGCTGCGCGCACAAGTCGCCGACACGGTTCCCGATCCTGCCGAGATCGACCCGGAACTCCTGCACCTCCTGCGCGTTTTAGCCCGCCAATGAGCACGTCCCTCTGCCCTCAATGCCACACGCCGCTGCGTGCCGTGGACGGCCTCTGCCCGGCCTGCGTGGCCCGCGTGATCACGTCCTTCGTCAAACAGCCTGCTTCTCTCACTGGCGATGACGAACCTGAAATCCCCGGCTACGAAATCATTGAAATCATCGGCCGTGGCGGCATGGGCGTCGTCTATCGCGCGCTGCGGCTCGATGATGAAATCGAAGTCGCGCTCAAACTCATGCCCGCGCATCTCGCCGGCCGGGCCGATTTGCTCGAACGACTGCAGCGCGAGGCCCAAACCCTGCGCCAGCTCGATCACCCGTACATCCTGCGCATCCTCGATTCCGGCATCACTGCCGACGGTCGCTGGTTCATGGCCACCGAACTCGCCACGGGTGGCGATCTCGGCAAACGCCTGCAAACCGGCCCCATCCCCGTCGCCGAAGCGCTGCGGCTCTTTGGCGAAACCCTGCAGGCCCTCGCGCATGCCCACGCGAAAGGCATCGCCCATCGCGACATCAAGCCGGCCAATATTCTCCTCGCCGCTGACGGCAGCGTGCGCGTCGCCGACTTCTCCCTCGCCAAACTGCTACGCGACAACACCACACCGCAATTCTCCCTCACCCAGACCACCGAGGTCTTCGGCACGCCCTACTACATCGCTCCCGAACTCCGCCGTGGTTCCGGTAACGTGGATGAACGCGCCGACATCTTCTCCCTCGGCGTCCTGCTGCACGAGATGCTCACCGGCCGCCTGCCCATCGGCAATTACGAGCCCGCATCGAAACTCACCGACATCTCCAAGCACATCGACAGGCTCATCTCACGTTGCTTGCAGGAAGATCCGGCGAAACGACCGCAAGCGGTGGCAGCAGTCACGCACGAGTTGAATCGCAAACCGCGCAAGCCGCTCGGCTGCATCGTTTGGACGCTGGTACTGCTCACGCTCGGCTACATCGGCAGCGATGGCTTTTGGATGCCGGGGCGCGGGACTCCCACCACCCATCGTCCATGGCGCAATTCACTCGGCGTGAAGTTTGTGCCACTGCCAGGCACCAATGTGCTCGTGAGCACCTGGGAAACTCGCATCCGCGACTTCACCGAATACTCCGACGAGATGAAACTCCCGCTCACCGGCCCCGAAACGCGCTGGCGGCACGCCGCCATCGGCAATGACATCAACCCGGACCATCCCGTCACGCCCGTGAGCAAAGTCATGACAGACCGCTTCTGTGACTGGCTCACGCAACGGGAACGACAGCAAGGCCTGATCACCTCACGCATGCGCTACCGCCTGCCCAGCGAGGCAGAGTGGAGCCTCGCTGCGGCAGAGCCAGAGACGGCTCACTCGGATAAATTCACCTCTCCCGTCGGCTCCCAGGCACCGAACCAGTTCGGCATCCACGATCTGCACGGCAACGTCGCCGAATGGACCTCCACCCCATGGTCACCCACCAACACGGGTGACTTCATCATTCGCGGAGCCTCCTACCTGCCCCTCGACGACCGCCATCACTCACGCGCCATCTTCCAAACCGACGGCGTTGGCTTTCGAGTAGTCTTGGAGCTTCCGCAGATCCCCTGATCCTGGCACGGCTCACACCTCCTCATGCTTTGCCGCCCGGCGCAGGCGGTCGGCCATGCCTTTCATGACGTGCAGGGCAAAGAGCGGTGTCTCATTGACGAGGAACAGGAAGTGATGGCGATTCACGGGCAGCAGGCGGCAGTCGCTGCGGGCGACGGCATCGGCGCTGCGGACGGAATCGTCGATGAGCGACATTTCGCCGAAGAAGCCGTCGGGGCCGATGGTTTCGACGACTTCGCCATTAATAACGATGTCCACCTCGCCGGTGTGGACGACGAACATCTCCCCGGCATCATCGCCAGCCTGGAAGATCACGGCACCTTGGACAAAGGAACGGATGTTGGCGGGATCGGCGAAGATTTGGGGGAGTTTCATAGCGGTGACGGTTAGAGCTTGGTGTAGCCCACGCTTTCGCAGGGCAGATCCCAGTATTTTTTCAACTCGGCGTCGAGCTTGGTGATGCTGAAGCTCACGCCGGCCATCTCCTGGCAGGTGACGATGTTATCAACGATGGTCTGATGGATTTTAATGCCGCGCTGTTCGAGGATCGGCTTCGCGGCACGGAGCAAGATGAGCAGCTCCATCATGTGCGTGGAGCCGAGGCTGTTGACGAAGAAAACGATTTCATCACCGGCATTGAGCGCGAGATCGTCGGCGAACAACAAGTCGAGGATTTTCACCGCGAGTTCATCGGCGGTACACATCGGAATCAATGCCACGCCCTTTTCGCCATGAATGCCCATGCCGAGGCCGATGATGTCGTCGGCGAGTTCAAAGGTCGGCTTGCCGGTGGCGGGAATGCTGCCGGGCTTGGTGGACACGCCGACGGTGCGGGTGTTGTCGCAGGCTTTCTGCGCAATGCGGGCGAGTTCATCGAGCGAATCAACGCTCATGGCAGCACCACCAGCAATCTTGGTGATCGGCACGAGTCCCGCGACGCCACGGCGCTTGTGCTTCTCGCTGGCAGGCGCGGAGCAGACATCGTCGGCGATGATGACGGTTTTCACGGTGATGCCTTCCTCAACAGCGAGTTCCGCGCCAATGTCGAAGTTCATCACGTCGCCGGCATAGTTGCCATAGAGAAAGAGCACGCCTTTGCCACGGTTCACAGCTTGCGTGGCCTCCAGCACGATGTCAGGAGGCGGTGCGGCAAAGATTTCGCCCACCGCAGCGCCATCAGCCATGCCTTTGCCAACCAGGCCGTGGTAGATCGGCTCATGACCGGCACCACCACCGACGAGCAGCGCGGGCGCATCCGGGCGCAGATCATTCATCACAATGGAACGCGTGCCGACACGGCGGGCCTTGCCATCATAGGCGATGACGAGTCCTTCAAAGAGTTCGTCGGCGCATTTGAGCGGGTTGTTGATGATCTTTTTGGCAGGATTGGCGTGGCTCATGGTCAGGGCGTGTGGGTTGGAACAGGAGCGCCAGTTTTAGCGGTTCGCCCATGACTGTCAAAGCCGATTGCCAACCTCGTCAGGCACATCACTGGATGCCATAGCCTACCAGCAGAATGAGACGCGCGACAATCCACACCCCAAAGGCGATGAGCAGATACTTCATGCCCTTGCGCACGTTGTGCAGCTTGGCCTCCAGAACCATGGACTTGGAATGAATCTGCCCCAGCACGGAGCGCTTGACGCCGTCATTCGACTGCTTGCAGAACAGGTCCGCATACTCATCACCGGGGATGGCGGCGATCTGGGCTGAAAAATAAAGGTTGGGATGGCGGTTCAAATCCGAAATTTTGTTAACGGCACGCGGAAAAGCGGCGGCGATGCCCCGCCCGAAAGCACAGCTCATGCAGATGATGAACAGCAGGTAGAGCAGCACCACACAGCTTTCGAACCACTGCATGTCGGCAAAGTTCGGCGTCCGCACCCCGGTCCCCAGGTTCACCAGCATGGCCATCAGGACGGCGGAGGTGCTCAGGGTGATCTGTGCCTTGAGATCCGCCCGGTTGATCTGCTGCTCCACGTCCTGGTAGAGCATGTAAATCAAGCGTGTCACATCGACCTGCGTATCCTTCACCAGCATGGTCACGGTGCCGAGAAGATTGGCGGCGGAGGTGGTGGTTTCGGGTTTCTGCATGAGCGAGGTCTATAGGCAGCCCTTCTTCGTGTGGCAAGACGGAGCCACCAATCTGACAGAATCGTCACCATTTATCACCGCCCGGCCATCGAGCTGTCGGGCATCTGGAAGGCGTTTTCGATGATGTGGACGTGCGGCAGTTCGCCAGCGATGAGAACGACCTCGGCGATGTCGAAACGGAACTTGATGCGCGGATTGCCGAGCAGACGCAGCCAGTCCATGGCACCGCGCTGAATGAGACGCTGCTTGTCGGGGCCAACAGCATCCGCAGGGCGACCAAAGGCGGTGCTGGTGCGGGTTTTAACCTCCACAAACGTCAGCACATCACGATGGCGGGCGACGATGTCCACCTCGCCACGATTCACACCTCGGTAGTTGCGATAGAGCACCTTGCGACCATGTGAAGCGAGCCAGCGTGCGGCGATGAGTTCACCCATGCGGCCAATTTCGGCGCGGTCCATCTGCCGCCCAGAAAGACGACGTTGAAACAGACGCAGTGGTGAGGCGCGCAACCACAGCGCAGCAGTACGCACATGCGCAACGCCCGTCACCCGCCGCCGCAGCCAGCGCCACCGACTTTGCAGGCGGAAGACGCGGCGTTTCATGCCAGATCGAGTTCCACCTGCGCCACCGGCCGAAAGCTGCGCCGATGCTGCGGACACGGCCCGTGTTTTTTCAATGCGGCGAGATGCGCGGGCGTGGGATAGCCTTTGTGAATCTCGAAACCGTACTCAGGATGCCGCTGCGCCAGCGCGACCATGAAACGATCCCGCGTCACTTTCGCGATGATGCTGGCGGCGGCGATGGAATAGCTGAGGCTGTCACCTTTGACGAGCGCCACCTGATGCAGCGGATATTGCTTCACCGGCCGGCCATCGATCAAGACCGCGTCCGGCAGAGGATCCAGCGCCAGCGCGGCGCGGCGCATGCCTGCCCACGTCGCCTGAAGGATGTTGATGCGGTCGATTTCATCGGGGGTGATGCTCACGCAGTGCCAGCGGATGCTTGAGTCGCCGGTAATCTCATCATAAAGCCGCTCGCGCTTTGCTTCGGTGAGCTGCTTGGAGTCGTTGAGCACGGGATGCGTGAAATCTTTTGGCAACACGACCGCCGCCACGCTCACCGGCCCCGCCAGCGGTCCACGGCCGGCTTCATCAATGCCGGCAACGATGCGAAAACCCGAGGCACGCAGCGTGTTCTCATGGTCGAGCGTGGGCATGGCGGATGAAAATTAAACTTTGAACCGCCTCACGGTTTGACCTCGATTGGCAGCGTGATTTTGGCGGGCGCACCCGTTTCCGGGGCCTGCCAGCGCAGCACTTCCTTGCCGGGTATGGCGGGATCGTTGGAAATAATGTACACACGGAATTGCAGCGAAGCCTTCTCCCCCTGCGGCACGGGCACCGGTTTGATGTTCAGCGTGATCTCATTATGCCCGTTGGCCAGGCCGCCGATGAGGATCTGCTGGTCCAGCCCGTCCTGCACCGAATCATGGTTGAAGCCGTTCATGCTCACGGACGTCTGGTAGCCAAGCGATTGCAGCTTGAAGCCCGCCTTATGATCAGGAATGCGACACAGCGGCGGTGGCGGTGGCATGGTGCCAGGCGGTGTGTATTCGGGCTCGTCGAGAAAACTGGGCGTCTTGCCTTCCTGCAGGGCCTTGCGCACTTCTGGGACGCTGTCCAGGCGGCTGATGCGGTTGCTGTCGTACTTCCAGCCCCCATTTTCACGATAGAATTTCAGCTTCAGGATGTTGTCGCGCACCAGTTCCTTGTCTTGGCCCATGTCGATCTTGCCAAAATAGACCAGATGCGCGGTCAGTCCCACCGCCTGCGCTTCGAGCAACCGCAGGCCATCAAGCCCAGGTGGCTGCACTTCGGACTTAAACACGGCGTCTGGAAACACCCGACGCTCACTGACCACTGAGTTGCGAATTATCGTCTGACGATAACGGGTAATGGTCGCGGCCCAGGTTGGCGCATCCCGGCGGATCATGGACTCACGCCACTTCAAATAGACTTGTTCCAACTCAGTACGCAAACCGGCATCACTGGTCTGGCCGGACAACGGTGAAGTAAGGTGTAACAGGCTGAAACCAAGAAACAGCAGGATGATCTGGCGCATGACGTGAGTGAGGAGGCCGCCAAACAAGTCCACGATTTGGCTTAAAACAACCAGCGATCACCATTTTATGGCTCGCATCCTGCGGAAACTGCCGTGATAGTTTTAAACCAGACGTAAAACCATTTGCCCGTTTTAGCGATTCTGGTAAACGTCAACTTTCCTCACCCCTAAAACATGGAGTCACTCAGCGAAGGCCAACCACGCACACCCCCGATCGACCGTAATCGGGAACTGCTGAAGACCGCCCGTGAGGAGATCTACAAGACCGTCGGCGATGTGAATCTCTCCGCTTACATTTGGGAGCCGGAGATGGACAAAGCACCGCCGTATCCAAAATCGGTCGCCGCATTCTTCTTCAGCAGCGGCTGGGACAACGGCCAAGTGGCACAGTTCGCCCCGCACTGTGTTTACTTTGCCTCACGTGGCATGACGACGATCTGCTTTGATTATCGCGTCGCCACGCGGCATGGCACCGGCCCGGTGGAGGCCATGGCTGATGCACGCTCCGCCATTCGCTGGATTCGCATGAACGCGGTCGAACTCGGCATCAATCCCGGCAAGATCGTCGGTGTCGGTGGTTCTGGTGGTGGTCACGCCATTGCCTCAGCGGCCATTCTCACCGGTTTCGACGATGCCAACGACGTAATCGACTGCAGCCCGGCACCAAACGCCATCGTGCTCTTCAATCCGGTGATCGACACCTATTCAAAGACCGCTTTTGGCCGCGAACGCTGGCCGGATCAAGCCACCAGCAAGGCTGCCGACCTCATTCGCGGCATCAAACCCGGCCTGCCGCCGATGCTCATCCTGCACGGCACGGGTGACCGCGTGGTGCCCTTCGGCAGCTCCTATGAGTTCGCCCGCAAATCGACCAAGAAGAAGAATCTCTGCCGCTTGATCGAGTTCGAGGGCCAAGGCCACGGCTTCTTCAATTTCAATCTCTCCTTCGAGATGTACGAGGCCACCCTCATGGCGATGGACGAACTGTTTGTCGAACTCGGCTTCCTCGAGCCCGATCCCGAAGCGGGCCTAGGCAAGGTGGATTAGGCCCTCCTGCGGAGGGAATGACGAATTCCGAAGCTCTCATGACGAATTTCCGCTCACACGTCGTTTCGTCATTCGTTCATTCAGGCATTCATTCGTCATTCCGAACTCGTCATTCGTCATTTTCCCTAACCTCCGCCGTACCACCATGCACCGCGCCCTCCTAGCCACTCTGTTCATCCCCTGTTCTCTGCTGGCCGCCTGGCCGCAGGACGCCAGCGATCTCAAAGCCGATCCCAAAGCACAGTTCGGCACACTCGAAAACGGCCTGCGCTATGTGATCCTGCCGCACGATGAGCCACCCGGCCGCGCCAGCATCCGTCTTTACATGGATGTCGGCTCCTTGATGGAACAGGACGACCAGCAGGGCATGGCGCATTACCTTGAGCACATGGCATTCAACGGCTCACGTCACTTCAAAGGCGGCGAGATGGTCGAGTACTTCCAGCGTCTTGGCATGGGCTTCGGTGCCGACACCAACGCCCACACCTCCTTCAAGGAAACCGTGTACATGCTCGAACTGCCCAAGGTGGAGCCAAAATTCATCGCCGAGGGCCTGCAACTCTTCCGCGATGACCTCGACGGCATGCTGCTTGGCGAAACCGAGATCGACAAAGAGCGCGGCATCATCCTCAGCGAAAAGCTCAGCCGCGACTCCATCGAGTACCGCACCATGCTCGAAGGCTACAAGTTCGCCCTGCCCGACTCGATTCTCCCCCACCGCATGCCCATCGGCACAGAAGATATGATCAAGACGATGAAGCGCCCGCGCTTCGCCGACTTCTACGAGAAATGGTACACACCGAAGCGTGCGATGGTGGTCGCCGTCGGTGACTTCAAAGATGTCGCCGCCGTCAAAGCGGAGATCGAAAAGCAGTTCGCCGATGCCAAGCCGCGTCATGACGATGCCAAAGACCCTGATCTCGGCAAAATCACCAGCGGTCGTGGCCTCATCGCCAAACTGCACACCGAAATGCAGGCGGAGGCGCTCACCATCTCCGTCGAAATTCCCAGCCGCGCCAAGAACAAACCCGACAGCGCCGCCACACGTCGTGAAAAGACCATCCGCGACCTCGCCGACATGATGATCAACCAGCGCCTCTCCAAACTCGCGAAGGCCGAAGGCGCTCCATTCATCGGTGCGGAAAGCTACAGCTACGAATACCTTGAATTCGTGCTCGTAAACGGCATCCAGGCCCAGTGTGACCCGAAAAACTGGCAGGCCACGCTCACCTTGCTCGAAACCGAACTGCGCCGCGCCATCGAGCACGGCTTCACCGCCGCCGAATTCGAGGAAGCCAAGGCCACCATCCTCAAAGGTGCCAAACTCCGTGCCGATCAGGCCGACAGCCGCAAATCGCGCGACCTCGCCAGCGGCCTCGTCAGCATCCTCGCCTCGAAAAAAGTCTTCACACATCCCGCTGACGATCTCGCCCGCATTTCCACCGTCCTTGCCGGTTTGAAGCAGGAAGACAGCCACGCCGCACTCGTGGCCGATTGGAAAGGCGACGACATCCAGCTCTTCCTCGGTGGCAATTTGAAGCTCGAAGGCGATGCCGAGAAACAAATCATCGCCACATTCAAAGCCAGCCGCGAAAAACCTGTCGCCGCACCCGTGAAAGAGGAAACTGCCGCCTTCGCCTACACTGACTTCGGTCCTGCGGGCAAAGTCACCCAGCGCACCGAGGCGAAGGATCTCGAAATCGTCCAAGCCGTGTTTGAAAACAATGTACGCTTCAACTTCAAGCACACCGAGTTCGAAAAAGGCACCATCCGCGTGCTCATCAATTTCGGCGGTGGCAAACTGGCCGTTCCCGCTGGCAAACCCGGCCTGCTGCCCTTCGCGCAAAGCACCTTCCAGCTCGGCGGCCTTGAAAAACACGGCGTTGATGACATCCGCCGCCTCTTTGCCAGCCGCACCGTCGGCAGTGACTTCACCGTGGGCGATGAAGCGTTCCTGCTGTCCGGCAAAACGACTCCTGCCGACCTCGAAGCGCAGCTTCAACTCCTCACCGCGCATCTCGTTGCTCCTGGCTATCGCGAAGAAGCCGCACGTCAGTTTGAGAAGAATCTCGACCCGCTCTACACGCAGCTTCACCACACCGCCGAAGGTGTGATGAACAACGAAGTTGTCGCCTTCATGCACTCGGGTGATGCGCGCTGGGGTTTCCCGAAGATCGAAGAACTCAAGCAACGTTCGCTCGCCGAACTCAAGGAATGGCTCACGCCTGCGCTCAAAGAAGATTACCTCGAAGTCAGCGTGCTCGGTGATGTCGATGTGGAAGCCGCGCTCAACGCCGTGGCCAAAACCCTCGGCGCACTGCCCAAACGTGCGGCGAAGAAGCCTGCGTATGAAAAAGAACGCGCGGTCGCCTTCCCCAAGCCCGAGGCCAGCAAGTCGTTCCCGTTTGAAACCGAGATTCCGAAAGCCATCGCCACGATCTACTGGCCCACGACGGACATGAGTAACATTCAGCGCACCCGCCGCCTTACGCTGCTGGGTGCCATTCTCGACGACCGCCTGCGCATCAAGGTGCGCGAGGAACTCGGCGACACCTACAGCCCCGCCTGCTACCACGTCGGCAGCGACACGTTTACCGGTTACGGCTACATGACCACCATGATCGAGTGCAAACCCGAACTGGCCGACAAATTGACCAAACTCGTCATCGAAATCGGTGACAAACTCGCCGCTGGACCGATCACCGATGATGAATTCGACCGCGCCCTCAAACCGATGCTCGTGCAGCTCGAACAGATGCGCCGTGACAACCGCTACTGGTCGATGAACGTCCTGCGCTGCTCCCAGGAGCATCCCGAACGCCTCGACTGGTCCCGCAGCTTTGTCAGCGACTTCGCCGGCATCAAAAAGGACGAGATTCAGGCGCTCGCCAAAGAATACCTCGGTGCCAAACGTGCCGTGACCGCCGACATCATGCCGCAGGTGAAGAAGTAGCCCGCATTTCTCACACTCCCAGGTGAGAGTGTGACAGCGTGTCGGCCGCCTGATTGTAGCTCGGTATTCCGATACCGAGTCGCCACCGTCGCGGAATCGGAATTCCGCGCTACAGCCGCGCGTCGTCACTGGACATGTGTGCGAAATGCTGGGTAGCTAGCAACTGCTGCTTCAACGCCCGCACATCGGCGCTCACATCGTCCGCTAATAGGAACGCTGACACGACAACGACCCGCCGTGCTCCGGCGGCGATGATTTCATCGAATCGCGCCGAATTCACGCCGCCAATGCAGAAAATCGGCAGCGCCACGCGGCGATGCACCTCGGCGATGTCGTTCAAACCAATCGGCACATAGTCTGGCTTCGTTCCCGTGGCATACAGCGGTCCGAAGCCGATGTAATCCGCGCCTTCCACCTGCGCGTTCTCGGCTTGCACCAGATTGTGCGTCGATTTGCCGACGAAACAGGCTGAACCAACGACCGCACGCGCCTTGGCGACGGCATCGTCATCCTGGCCGACATGAACGCCCTCGCTGCCCACAAATGCCGCGACATCCAGATGGTCGTTGATCACGAGCGGCACGCCATGTTCGCGAGTGATCGGCAGCATGAGCCGCGCCAGCCGCTCCACTTCGCTCTTCGCGATTTTTTTGGCCCGAAGCTGCAGCACATCCACACCGCCATCGCACAACGACTGCGTCATGCGCCAGACGTTTTCCGGCGGCACATAGCCGAGATCAACGATGCCGTAGAGCCGTGCGTCTTGAATGCGTTTCATGCGGGATTGCATTCGCTGTGTCAGCGTTCTTGGCAAGCGGCAGTTTCCAGTTGCCCGGCAGGCGCTGGCGGTTATGGGCCTGCATGGCGGTGGGCATCCTCGTGATGCCCGCCGTTTTCTTTAACGTTCGCAGATGCAGGAAAGGCCGTGAGAACCGGCCACAGTGGCGCTGCGGTAACGGGTCACAGACCTCCATTCATGCCGCAAGGCATGGAACACAGCCAATCGGGAGCCATCCTGGTGAAGGCGGAGGCGAGGCAGGCGGCAAGGCCGCCATTTCAAATTTCAAATCTGAAATTTCAAATGGCTACAGAGCAGCCAGAAACCCGGAGTCCGAACATCTCGCTGCGAACGCATTCACTCACGCCTCCGTGTGGAGGGCCGTGAGTGCTTCATCGAACCAATGAAGTGCAGGTTCAGCCTTGCTGTGCCTGCATGCCTCCCCTCAAACAAACATGTTCATCCAGACCAACTCTGGTCGCTGGCGCATCGCCACGATCACAGCGGCACTCCTTGCCACCATCACCGCCCACGCTGCGGATCAAGCAATCCCCGAAGTCGTCATCACGGCGACCAAAACTCCCACCGAATCCTGGCGCACGGCATCAAGCGTCACGGTCATTGATCGCAAACAGATCGAGCAGAAGCAGTTTCGGCTGCTGCCCGACGCACTACGACAAGTTCCCGGCCTCGTCATCGCGGATCGCGGTACATCCGGCGTGCAGAACACACTCTTGCTGCGCGGCACAAACAGCGACCAGACGCTCGTCGTCATCGACGGGCGCCCGATGCCAGCAAACCTCGCCGGTCTCTACAACATCGAGACCATGTCACTCGACAACGTGGAGCGCATCGAAGTGCTGCGCGGACCTGCGGCCAGTTTGTATGGCGGCAAGACGCTCGGCGGCGTGATCAACATCATCACGCGCAGTGGTCGTGGCATGACGAAGCCTGAGACCACATTGATGTGGGAAGGCGGCAGCTTTGGCACCTCGCGCGAAAGCCTTGGCACACGCGGCGCGGCGGGCATCTATGACTGGAGCCTGGATCTCAGCCGCTCGGACACGCAGGGCTATCGACTCAACAGCCAGATGCAGTTAAACAACGCCGCAGGCAAATTCGGCGTGCAACTCGCCGACACGCTGCGCTTTGACCTCGATCTGCGTTACTACAACGCGGATGTCGGCGTTCCGGGTGCGAGCACCGGTTTTGGTGCGAATGATCCCAACGATCATGTGCTTTCCGAATACTGGAGCCTTTCACCACGCCTCGTATGGGACACCACCGACCGCTGGCAGCAGACGCTGACGTATCAGTTCGGCAACTTCCGCCAGGCGGCGACGAACTTCGGCACCGGTTTCGGTCAGAACAACCGCATCACCTCTCGCAATCACTTCTGGGAATATCAGAGCGTGTTCAAAGCCACCGACAAATGGACCATCACCGCCGGAGCATGGCTGCAGGACATCGGTTACTCGCGCAGCAGTGACAATGCTCCCCTCAATGGCTATGACGTGGATCAGGCGGAGACGAACTGGGCCATCTTCCTGCAATCGCAGGCGGAAATCCTGCCGGGCTGGAATGTCACTGGCGGCATCCGTCGCGACACTTATTCCGACTTCGCCGATGCTACCACATGGCGTTTCGGCTCAAGCTGGCGCATGCCATGGACGCAAACCGTGCTGCATGCCAATTACGGCACCGCCTTTGGTCCGGCGAGTCCGCAGAACCGCGAGGCTGCGTTGTTCGGCGATCCCACTTTCATCAAGCCGGAGCAGAGCAAAGGCGTCGAAGTCGGCATTGAACAACCGTTCGCGAACAACAAGGCGTCCGTGACCCTCACCTACTTCCGCAACAGCATCAGCAACCTCATCGTGTTCCTGCCGCCCTTCGGCCCCTTGCAGCAGATCAACAACGCCCGCACCCAAGGCCTGGAGAGCGCCTTTCACTGGACGCCCTGCGACAGCTTTGGCTTCAACGCGCAATACACCTATCTCGACGCCGACGATCTCACCGCCGGCAAACGCCTCGTGCGCAGGCCGCGTCACACGCTTTCCGGCGATGTGTGGGTGAAGCCGGTGACGAAGCTGCGCCTCGGACTCGGTGCATTGTATATCATCGACCGCGAAGACGGCTTCGGAGCTGCTCAGCGTAGCGTGGAGGATTACCTGCGCCTGCGCCTCACTGCCAGCTATGAGGTCAGCAAGAACTGCGAACTCTTTGCCCGCATCGAAAACCTGCTCGGCGAACGCTATCAGGAAGTGCTCGGCTTCCCGGCCATGCGCACCGGTGCCTATGCAGGAATACGGCTGCGTTTTTGATGCACCGTGCTAATGCTGCGAGGTGAGCAGCCCTTCGTCACGTCCTGAGAACCCATCCGCACTGCGCGAGCGTTTCATTCGCCGTGTCAGTGCGGACAGTCCGTTCTACCGGCTGTTCGATCACCTGCCCGACCTCGCTTTCTTCGCCAAGGACGCCCAATTTCGCTTCATGTGCGCCAGCCAGCGCTTCATGGACCGCTTTGGCATCGCGGACGAGTCCGGCATCGTCGGCAAAAACGATTTTGATCTCTTCCCCGCCCGTCTCGCCGAGAATTTTCGCCGCGATGATGAGGAAGTGCTCGGCAATGGCAAAGCAAAGCTCAACATCGTCGAGCTGTTCTTCACCGACCAGGGCATCCCCGACTGGTTCGTCACCAACAAGCTGCCGCTGGTCGATGCCAAAGGCCGCGTCATCGGCATCATGGGCACCGTGCAGAGCTTTGAGGGTAAAAAGCAGGTGCTCCAGCCCTACCTGCAAATCGACCGAGCCCTCGCCTACATTCGTGAGCATTTCCGCACCGGCGTCTCCATCACTGAACTCGCGCAGATCGTGCATCTCTCGCCACGGCAGTTGCATCGCAAGTTCGTCGAAACCTTCGGCTCCAGCCCGCAGGCATTCATCATGAAGCTGCGCATCCAGGCCGCGTGCGAGGCCTTGCAGAAAGAAGGTGCGCAGATCAACGAGGTGGCCCGTGACCTCGGCTTTTGCGATCAAAGCGCCTTCACCCAGCACTTCCACCGCCACATGGGCATGACCCCGCTCAACTACCTGCGCCAGTTTCGCCTGCGCCGCTCTTGAAAAATCCGGTTGCCGCAGCCGCCAAGTCCGCTTAAAGACTGCGCCCCGGAAAATTCCGCGCGATTAGCTCAGTGGTAGAGCATTGCCTTCACACGGCAGGGGTCGCAGGTTCGAACCCTGCATCGCGCACCATCCCACAGCGCTTCGCGCAGTTTGGATGGCAGGCCATCCAACAGACTTTCATCATGAAGTTTTACTACACGTATGTGTTGAGGTGTGCGGATGGAAAATTGTACGTCGGCTTCACACATGATCTCAGAACCAGACTGAAGGTGCATTTGGAAGGCAAAGTGGCGACCACACGGGTACGGCTGCCAGTGGAACTGGTTTATTATGAAGCGTGTCTTTCTGAAGCGGCGGCGATTGCGCGGGAGAGGCAGCTCAAAACAGGCTTTGGAAAAGCCTACCTCAAACGCAGACTGGCTTGAGCTTGCACCTGCCCGCAACGCGTTACGCACCATCACTCCATCAAGATGGCTTGGTGCCTGATCGTTTCGGTTTAAACCGTGCCAAGGTCGTTTTGAATTCATCCAGTGTTTCATGTGCGGAGCCATAGCGACCCAACGCATACATTTCAGCCAACGGCTTGAACCGCGACGCCAGATCAGGGCGTGACACAGCCACGCGTTGCGCATAGGCCAGCGGGCCTTCGTTGGCGGCACGGGCGGGCAATCCGGCCTTGGCAAGTCGCTGACAGACGTGCTGCCAGGCACGCATCCATGGATCGGCATGACGCGCGGGGCGCCGCAGCCACCAAATGACCGGCAAGACGCCCAGGAGCACTGCGACACCGCTGGGAATGAGCAGCACAAGCTTGCTCTGGCGCAATCCGACACGTTCCAGCAGACCGCGCTGGGTTTCCTGGTTGTAGTCGATGACCTGGTTCTGCCAGGCGTAGTTGACGCTGTCCCACCACAGACGCATGCGCTGCAAGGAGCGTCCCAACAAGCTGTTGCGCTGGCGCTCTGCCTCCTCGGCACCGCCAGCGAGCAATGCGCGCAGGTCGATGTTCACGCGATCCGGGGCAAGCGCAGCAGTGGGATCGACGCGAAACCAGCCGTAGCGTTCCAGCCACACTTCCGTCCATGCATGCACGTCGCTTTGCTTCACGATGAGGTAGCCACCATTGTGATCGGAGTATTCGCCGCCGAGATAGCCGACGACGATGCGCGAGGGCACACCCGCCATGCGCATGAGCGTGGCAAAACTGGCGCTAAAGTGCTCACAGAAGCCGGTGCGACGGCGCAGGAAGAAATCTTCAAGCGCATCCGGCCCCGGATAGTCGCCCGGCTCCAGGGTGTAGCTAAAGCCCTGCGTGCTGAGGTAGTTGAGCGCGATCTGAACGATCTGCTCGTCGTTTTGCGTCACGGATTCCCAGTAATCCGTGAGCTGTTTGAGTTTGGGCGAGATTTGTCCAGGCAGTTGTAGTGCGGCTTCGCGATGGCTTTCGGGCAAATCACGCCGGACAGGCGGCTCGAAGCGCGAGATGACCTCGATGCGCTCTGAACTGCGGATTGGCACCGGAGAAATCAGTGTGTCATCAAATTCGGGAGAAAACGACATGCCGCGTGCGCTGGCACGCAGTGGCAGATCAAGCGCGGGAACCCACGTCTTGCCATGCGGCTCCAGATCGATGATCTGGCGCACGTCCTGGCTTTTCGGGAGGCGCGACAGCGGCGTGTATGCCAGGCGGTCACCACGTGTCCAGCGCATGCCTTCACATTGCCAGAGCGTGAGGCAGCGCCAGTAGCGGTTTTCATTCGGCGGCAGCACGACGTCGGGGAACCGCACCCGAAAGGCCACGTCCGAGATGAGAGCGAGGCGTGCGATGCTGCCAGGATCGAGCGTGCTGTCGATGCCGGTCTGACTGAAACGGCTGCGGCCCAGTGCAGAGCCGAGATCGAGCAAGCCGCGTGGAAACACGAAAAACAACGCCACCGCGAGCGGCAGCGCCTGTGCGAACAGAGCGGCGGTGACACGCACTGGTTCACGCACGCCCGGCGAGCTGCGACGGAAGCGCACCATGCAGGCGGCGATCAGCAGCACCACCACGCCCACCCAGATCGAACGCGAGAGATGATTTTCCAGCAGGAGGCCGCAAAAGGCGAGAAACCAGCCGATGAGCGCGAGCACTTGAAACTCACGCGGCGTGCGACTTTCCAAAATCTTCGCCCCTGCCAGCACGAGCAGCAGCGCGATGCCCGGTTCCATGCCATGCAGCTCACCGTAGTCGAAATAAACTGCCGTACCGCCCACGGCAAGCACACCGATGCGCACCAGCACATGCGGCACGCCAAGACGCAGCACACCACGCCAGATCAGGCACAACGCGCACACCACGAGACCAGCGGTGGCGATGTAACCATGCAGCGGCAGGATCGCGAGCATCAACGCCAGGCACAGAAACAACAGCGGTCGCCAGGGCAGATGCGTGGATTGCTCAAAGCTGATGGTGCTGGCCCCCTGCCCTGCCCGCAGCTCACTCGAAGCCGAGGCTTTGACTTCGGAAGATGATTGCAAGGCCAGTGCATCGAGACAGCGCCGCAGATGCGCAGGACCGAGACCGGCGCGGATCGTGAGCTGCGGCAGACGCAGCTCATACGGCTTGCCTTCGACCTCACACATCTCCATCCAGCGAGCGATCTGACCTGCGCGTGCCGATTCTTCGAGCGTCATGACATGCCAATCGAACACCACGACGCCATGGGCGCTCGCACTCCATGACTTGACCATCAGCGGGCCGCCGCGTGCCATCGCACGCCAGTCGATGTGACGCGGTGAATCGCCCGCACGCCATTCGCGCAGGCCGGCAAAGTCATCGCCGCCGCTGGTTTGTGCGCGGGCGGTGGTAACGACGGCGGCATCGCCTTGCAGGGAATGATCCGGCGCTGGCAGCGGCAGATCACCCGCCGGACGTGGATGCACGCGACGCACCCATGTTGTTTCCAACACGCTCTCGGCGGTGAACAGGCCCAGAGGATAAACACTGCGCACCAGCAAGCGCAACGCTCCGCCCGCATGCTGGATTGGCGGTGGGAGATCGACAAACACTGCGCTTCCCGACGGCACACGCTCAACGAACACGGATGTCTTCGCCCCGATGACGAGCACTTCCAGCCCGCACGGCGCAATCGCACCCGTGGCACGCAGTTCCACCGGAATGCGCGTGGTTTCATCCTGTACGGCAGGTCTGGCACCGACGAGACGCAGGCTCAAGCCGCGCAGATTCGACCGCGCATGCAGCCAGGACAGCGCGCCCATCGCGCCGGTGAGCAATGCGATCAGATGCGCAGCTCCATTCGACTGCGCCTCGGCCGCATACCACATGCCCGCGACGATGGCCAGCAGCGCCAGCGTGTGTCGGTTCCAGCGCACGCGCACTTTCATCGCATCAAGGCACGGGTGTTTCGGCGATCAACTGCCGCGCCAGTTCGGGGCCAGTCATGCCATCGGCAGCGTGTTCGAGACGATGACCCATGACCGCGAGTCCGACGGCTTGAATGTCCTCGGGCAGCACCATCGCACGTCCGCTGAGCAAGGCCCAGGCCCGCGCCGCAGCCAGCACCGCCAGTCCCGCACGCGGTGACAAGCCACGGCCATGCACGCGGCTGGCGGCCAGCAGGTCCTGCAAATAATCGAGCAAGGCCGGTGAGGCATACACGGCACGCGTCCACGTCTGCAACTGCTGCAACTCAATGAGCGACATCGCCGGCTGCATCACACGCAGCAGTTCGCGCCGCTCCTGCCCTTCCAACAATTTGCGTTCCGCTATGCGATCCGGCACGCCGAGCGCCAGACGCATCAAGAAGCGATCCAACTGCGACTCCGGCAGCATGAAGGTGCCGACTTGCGACGATGGGTTCTGCGTGGCGATGACGAAGAACGGCTCCGGCAGCGGATGCGTGGCACCATCGGCGGTCACCCGGCCTTCCTCCATTGCTTCGAGCAGCGCAGACTGCGTCTTGGGTGTGGCGCGGTTGATTTCATCCGCCAGCAGCACCTGCGTGAAGATCGGGCCGCGATGAAAATGAAACGCGGCAGTGTCACGATCATACACGGAAGCACCGAGGATGTCGGCAGGCAGCAGATCGCTGGTGAACTGCACGCGGCGGAAGCCGAGACCCAAGGCCTGCGCCAGCGATTGGGAGAGCATCGTCTTGCCGACACCGGGCTGGTCCTCAAACAGCAGATGCCCGCGTGCGAGCAGGCACGTCACTGCGAGGCGCACGACATCCTCTTTGCCCAGGATGATCTGCGATACGCGCTGAATGATAGTTTCAATCTGCTCGGCCGCGTGTTGAGCTGTGGCAGCAGGTAACATGGCGTCGGCGGAGGTATGAGAGGCGCGGGAGGACATTGAGATGTGCCAATGTCGCCGATTTGCCGGTCAGAAAGCAAGCCTGCAATCGCTGCCGCTCATAAAATGACGAAACCAGAATGACGAATGACGAACGAATGCCCAATAACGAAAAATTGAGGCATTGGGGCTTCGGATTTCCTTCGTCATTCTGAATTCGTCATTCGTCATTTTATATCTGCTGGAGCTTGTTCCGCTCGTTCGGCGTGCGGCACACAGGGCAGATCGTGACGGCGATCTTGCGCTTCGCTTCACACGCGTAGGCCGTACCACAGATGCGGCATTGGATGGCGATACGACGGCGATACACCTCCCGTTTGCGCTCTTGCCAGAAGCTGTGAAACCACAACACGCACACCGCCGTGACACCGACGGCCATGAAAAAGATGATCAAACCTCCGAGCGGGATGGGAATCATGGCGTGGCGGCCACCTCCCAGCGGAAGGAGATTTCGCCCCACTCGACGCGGCGAATGGAAGAAGGCTCAAAGCGCAATGCCGTGACGGCGGCATGCAGTTGCTGCATGACCTCGGCATCTTCGGCGCTGCCGAGCGGCAATGCGGTGATGATCTGCCCGGCAGAACCGATGGCGACACGAAACTGCACCCGCGTCGGCTGCGTGAGCTTGATGCCGGGCATCTCGACACTCGCGGGGCCGCGCTTGGCCAATGCCGAACTCATGATGGCACGCAGCGTGGCCGCTGATGGCGCAGTGACCGGCCCGGCAGCACGACGCGGCACCGGCGGCAGCACATCGGACGCGGCGGTGAACAAACGTGGCTGCGGCATCGCCGCAGTGACGGGCACCATCTCACGCAGCTCGATGTGATGCCCTTCAAACGAAGGTCGAAATGCCAGCAGCGGACTTTCCAGAGGCAATGAATCTTCCTCGCTCAACAGCGCAAAGCTGCGGTCTTGCGCCCGATGAATCAGCGCCAGCGCCGCCGGATCACGTGGATCAAGCGAGATCACATGCTGCGGCGTGGTCGGCAGCCGCTGCGCCACGGGATGCACGATGCGGAAGATAAAAAAGAATCCCACCATGCCGCCCATCAACAACAGCAGCGCCACCACCAAATGCCACGTCGAATGATCCCGCACGCCCCAGGCGAAGATCAGCGATTCGTGCGTGTGCGGTTTGGCAGGCATGGAGAGCTTACGACTTTGGCGGCACGGTGGAATGCGCGACCTCGTAGCCGAGGTCGAGCGCGATGTTGCCGATCTCGATCACACGGCCAAACGGTGCCTGCTTGTCAGCATGAATGATGGCGCGGCGCTCGCCTTCGCGGTTGGCCTTCAGCTTGTCACGCAGCTCGGCGGTGGTGGTGCGCATGCCGTCAAAATACAGCGTGTTGTCCGCCCCCGCCGGCACGGTGATGATGTGGGCGCGGTCAAAACCACTGAGCCGCGAGTTCGACTGCGGATGCTCCACTTTGACGCCAGACGGCACCACGAAGCCGCTGCTAAAGAGGTAGCACACCAGCAGCAGCAGAATCGTGTTCAGCAGCGGTGCGGTGTACAGCCAGGGGCTTTGCTTGGGCAGGTTGCTTTCGAGCTTCATGGTTGCTGCTGCGTGGGGCGCGATTTCGACGGGCTGAAATGGTTGGGCCGGCCCGAACTGCGCTGCGAAGATCAGCCCTTCATGCCACGCGTGCGCGACTTTGTCATGGGCGGCGCGGCTTCCGCCTGACGGAATTCGACGATGTTGTCCGCGCTCTTGGCATCTTCGATCAGATTCACGATCTCGATGCCCGCACGCTCCAGATCATGCATCAAAGAGCGGGCACGGGCGCTGAGGAAGGCAAAGGAAAGATAGGCCGGAATCGCCACCACGAGGCCAAGGGCCGAGGTGATCAGGCTCTGATACACACCACGCGCCACGTCCGCCGGTGTCGCAATCCCATTGGCAGACGAGAGACTGGTGAAGCTGTCGAGCAGGCCAATGATGGTGCCCAGCAGGCCGATAAGCGGCCCCGCATGCGCGACGGCGTTCAGAATGCCGAGGAAACGCTCCAGTCGCGGCACTTCGAGCTGCCCCGCCTCCTGCACGATCTCTTTGAGCTGCTCCCGTGGCGCATGATGCCGCAGCAGCGCCGCATGAATCACCCGCCCTGCTGGCACTCGCGTCGCCACGCACTCCTGCAGCGCCTCGGCGAAGTTCTTGCGGCGGATCAAACTCGCCAGCCCGGCCAGAAACTCGCCGATGTTCATGCTCGCACGATGAAAGTAGGCCAGCCGCTCGATGAAAATCGCTCCGGCGAAGCACAGGCACCCGATCAGGAGCCAGACAAGGGGTCCGCCTTTGGAGATAAGATCAATCATGAGCCGAGAGTCAGAAAGTGGGTGAAAATGTCAGGCACGACGCGTCAGATCGGGAGACACGGGGTGCAAAGCATGTTTTATGCCGAGTAGGACGGCTTGTAAACACTGGAAATAAACCGGAAAACGGGCCGGAGGTCAAGGCGGCAGGCCGGAGCGGGTCAAGGAATGGTCAAGTATCGTCAAGGTGGTCAAGACGGTCGCTTCCCCCACGCCCCCTCCCCTCTTGACCATTCCTTGACCTCTTGACCACCCCTTGACCTCCCCGCGTGACATTCATACCAAAACCCATCACCTCCCGCTCTTGCTTCCATTCCGCAAAACCGCTCCAATGTCCGCATGAATCCCTTCGATCTCCAGGTCAATGGCTATGCTGGCACCGACTTCAACGGCGACGCCCTCACCGCCGAAGCCCTCCACCACGCCTGCGAATGCCTCGCTGAAGACGGCTGCGACGCCATCCTCGCCACCTTCATCACCGACACCGTGCCCACCCTGGAGCGCCGCATCGGCAAACTCGTCGAATTGCGCGAAAAAGACACCCTCGCCCGCCGCATCATCACTGGCATCCACATTGAGGGGCCGTTCATCAATCCCATCAAAGGCTACGTCGGTGCCCACCCGCCCCACGCCGTGAAACCGGCCAACCTCGACGACGCCAAGCGCCTGCTCGCCGCCGCCGGTGGCCTCGCCCGGCTCGTCACCCTCGCCCCGGAACACGATGAGGGCAGCAAAACCATCGCCTTCCTCGTCTCCCAAGGCGTCACCGTCGCCGCCGGTCACTGCGATCCCTCGCTCGACCAGCTCAACGCGGCCTGCGATGCCGGATTGAGCATGTTCACGCACCTTGGCAACGGCTGCCCCATCCAGATGCACCGCCATGACAACATCATCCAGCGCGCCCTCAGCCTGCACGAGCGCCTCTGGCTCTGCTTCATCCCCGATGGCGTCCATGTGCCCTTCTTCGTGCTGAAAAACTGGCTCGCCAGCATCGGCCTCGACCGCACCATCTTCGTCACCGACGCCATCTCCGCCGCCCGCCTCGGCCCCGGCCGCTACACCCTCGCCGGCTGGGACATCCTCATCGGCGACGACCTCGTCGCCCGCTCCCCCGACGCCACCCATTTCGTCGGCAGCACCGTCACCGTCCCGCGCATCAAAACGAACGCGTATGAGCAGCTTGGGATGAGCGAGGAGGGGTTGAAGCAGGTGATTGATGTGAATCCGCGGAAGGCGATCAAACTTTGAAAAAGTCAGCACCTTGTCCAGCCATATGAAACACCTCGCCCTCATCCTCCTCGCCGCTCCGACTTTCGCCGCAGACACACGCGACGCCATCTTCCAGCGCAGCATTGAGGAGATATTTCCGAAGCTGGTGGAGATCCGGCGGGACATTCACATGCATCCTGAATTGTCGAATGAGGAGGAGCGGACGGCGAAGCTGGTGGTGGACCGGTTGAAGGAGCTGGGCTTCACGGACATCAAGACGGGCGTGGCGAAGCATGGGGTGTTGGCGATGCTCAAAGGCACCCAGAACGGGCCGTGCGTCGCGGTGCGGGCGGACATGGATGCGCTGCCGATCAAGGAGCTACGCAGCGTGCCGTATCGCTCACAAAATCCAGGGGTGATGCATGCCTGCGGACATGATGTGCATGTGACGTGCGCGCTGGGCGTGGCGGAGTTGCTGTCGAAACACAAGGATCAGGTGAAGGGCAGCGTGAAGTTTCTGTTTCAACCCGCCGAGGAGGCCATGCCAGCCACGTTCAAAGGCGACTGGGGTGCCAAGCTGATGGTGGCGGAGGGTGTGATGGAAAAGCCGAAACCGGCGGCGGTGTTTGGCCTGCACACCACGGCGAGCGTCCAACCGGCGGGCCCCATGGATGACGCGGTGCATTATTTGAAGGCGGGCCAGATCGGTTACACGCCGGGCCTCGACAACGCGAACAGCGACCGCTTTCACATCGTGATCAACGGCAAGATGGCGCACGGTTCTGCGCCGCACAAAGGCGTGGATGCCATCGCCGTGGCCGCAGAGGCGATCATGGCGCTGCAAATGATCAAAAGTCGCCAGACGAACACGCGGCAGCCGCTGGTGATCAGCATCGGCACCATCGCTGGCGGTGATCGTGAGAATATCATCGCGGAGAAAGTCGAGCTGGGCGGCACGGTGCGCACCTATGACGCGAAGTTTCGCGATGGCGTGATTGAAATGATGCACCGCATCCTCAAAGGCATCACCGAGGCGCATGGAGCAAGTTACGAGATGGAATACCGCAAAACGTATCCGAGCATCAGCAACGACCCAAAGCTCGTGGATGCCACGCTGCCCGTCTTTCGTCGCATCGTTGGCGACAAGAACGTGATCGAGCTGATTCCCGGCATGGGTGGCGAGGATTTCAGTTTCTTCGCGCAAGTCGTCCCCGGTTTCTACTTCCGCCTCGGTGTGGCGAATGAGGAGAAAGGCTTCACCTATGGCGGCCACACGCCGATGTATGACTGCGACGAAGAAGCGATCAAAACCGGTGTGGCCGTGATGGCGGCGGCGGTGTGTGATTTTCTGGATGCAAAGAAGTGACCAGACCGGCGTTTCCTCGCGACCATGAAGGCCAGCCACCTGTTTCTTGCACTCACGCTGCTCAGCAGTGTGCTCCACGCCGCCGACTACCAATCGCCCTACAAAGTCGAATTCACCTTCAAGGATGAGGAACTGATCGGCGACCTGCTCAAGGGACCGCGTGGTGACTGGAAAGATGAGGCCAGCGTGCCGTTCCGCGACTGGTATGATGCCGCGAATCACAAACGCTGGACCTACTGGGGACCGTCGGCAAAGCAGTTCAGTCCGCCCGCCGGACTCGCGACGAAAAGCCCGGAGTGGTCACGCCAGCGGGTAATCGCCGCAGGACTGCGATTTGTCGGTTACAGCTACCAGCATCATCACATCCCGGACTGGGAACCGCCCGCCGACTGGCCGCAGGATGCCAAGCAAACAACGCCGGTGGGCAAAGGCCTCGATTGCAGCAACTTCACCGCCTTCGTTTACAACCTTGCGCTCGGCATCAAACCGAGCGGTGGCATTCATGAGCAGGAAGTGATGACCGAAGCCACCGGACCCGGCACCGGTCGTACAACTCCAGCGAAGCGCATCGAACTGCCCGCCAGCTACGAGGACTTTGAGAAAACGCTGCTCACCAGCGATCTGCTGTTCGTGAAAAGCAACAAGGGCGAGGTCTCGCATGTCGTGCTGTGGGTCGGCAAGATCGGCAAGAGCCCCGACGGCCTGCCGCTGATCCTCGACAGCACCGGCACCGGCGCGAAAGACAGCAACGGCAATGAAATCCCCAATGGTGTGCATCTGCGCCCATTCAAACGCGGCTTCTGGTATGCCAGCAAGGCCAGCCATGCCCTGCGCATCATTCCTGAGGGGAAGTAAGAGCCGGAGCGCGAGCGCGTCGAAGACCACTCGCCATTTTCAGGGCGGCAATGCATTCGGCGCGGGCAACTTCCCCGGCACGATGTCCACCCTCGCCCCCGGCTTCACCCATTTGCACAGGCTGATGATGTCCGCCGATCCCATGCGCACACAGCCCCATGACGCCGGTGTCTTCAGCTTCGCCTCCTCCGGCGTGCCGTGGATGTAGATCAGCCGCTCCAGCGTCCGTGCATTGTGCCGCTCCATGCCTTGCAGACGCAAAATCCGCGTGACGATCGGATCACGCCCCGGTGCATCCACCGGCACGATCTCCCCTGTCGGCTGCCGTGATTTTAACTTCGTCCCCGCCGACAGCCCCTGCCCGATGATCTCCACCACCTTAAGTTGTCCCAGCGGAGTCTTGTATGAGCGTGGTTTGTCACCGGTTCCAAATTTCGACGTGCTCACCCGGTACATCCGCTTCGGCCGGTCCCAGTCAAACGTCACCAGCATCTGCTCCGCCACGCTCACCACCAGCCGTTGCTTCACTGGAACCACCGCCTTCCGCACCACCTCCGCCTGCGGTTTATCCACATGCCGACACGACACCAGCGCCAACAGCAGAGGCAGCACCAGGTGGAAAAAAACTACCGTCGCTCTCATGCCACCATAGAGGTTGTCCCGCCGCTCTGCGGAGCAACCGGACAGCAGGCAGGCTCCTGCCTGCAGTTGCAGTAAGGTGACTTCAGAGCGTGGGGATTTCATCGGGTGCAACGAAAGTGAGCCGTGGATTTTGGAACACTCCATTTCTTCCCTGCAACCACCCCGCCGTCCAGCAGCTTCATCTTCACGCGCCGACCTGCCGCAGCCAGTCTTCCAGATTGTAGTAGTTCGTCACGCGGCTGACACGCTCATCATGGAGGTCAAAGAAGGCACCAACACGCAGACGGTAGCGCTGGCCGGTGGCGGGCGGCAAACCTGCATCGGCGGAGAGGTATTCGCCTTCGATGAAGAACTCGGCCGCGCCACGCGTGCCATCCGTGTTGGCGAACACAACGAGATCACACACCTGCTCGCGGTAGCAGCGGTCCATGCGCGTGAGGAAGGTGCGAAACGCCGCTATGCCTGATTCCGTGCCGCCTTGATTGATGTCATGCGCGACATCCTCCGTGAGCAGCGTCAGGAACGCGGCGCGGTCGCCCGCATTGAAAGTAGCGTAGTAGTTTTGGATGAGTGCGATGGCGCGTTGCTGCGGTGAGTGCATAGGGCTGGCAGCATGAATTCAGCCGCACAGGCGTCAACGCGGAAAAAACGTGCGGGTAAATCCACGGTTGCGATGCTGGCGCAGGCGGCTAAACATCGGCGTCTATGTTATCCCCCAGCATGGCGTGGCTCCGCTCCCGCGCATCGATCCTTGGCATCTGTTTCACCCTCGCCACCAGCGCCGCCACCCTGCGAGCACAGGCTGCTGTGCTCGTGGTCGATGCCTTCAATAAAAAAGTGCATGTCGCCAATGACGCGCAAACGAAACGCCCCGTCGGCGGTCTGGCGAAGATCGCCACCGCGATGGTCACGCTCGACTGGGCGGAAGCTTCCCACGTCGGCGTTGGTGTGCTGGCCACCGTGCCCGCTTATGCCTTCCAAATCTCCGATCCCGGCACCATCGGCCTGCAACCCGGCGATCAGGCCACGCTGCGTGATCTCATCTACGCCACCATGATGAGCAGCGACAACATCGCCGCCATCACGCTGAGTGATTTCGTCGGCAAAGATCACCTAGCACGACTGGGCCGCACCGGCCATCCGATGGAAGAATTCGTGCGGCAGATGAACCAGCTCGCCTCACGTGAAGGCACCCGCGGCACCCGCTTCACCAATCCGCACGGCCTCGAAAACTCACGCCCCCTGCCCTATTCGACGGCGGCGGACATTGCCCGTCTGGCGATCTACGCCGTATCGCGTCCCGCGATGCGCTTTTACACGAATCAAAGCAGCCGCAGCATCACCATCTACCGCGCTGGACAGCAGCTCAGCGTGCCATTGCAAAACACCAACCAACTGCTCGGCGTGGACCGCATCGACGGCGTGAAAACCGGCAACACGGCACGTTCCGGCGGCTGCGTGGTCATTTCGGCGGAGAAGCCCGCTAGCGTGCAAGTGCAGGCGGACAACACCAGCCACATCTATCACCATCGCATGGTCGTTGTCGTGCTCGGTTCAGCCAGCCCCTTCGCCGAGGCCCGCACGCTGCTGCACCAAGGCTGGGCCGCGTATGACCGCTGGCTGGCAGCCGGTCGGCCCATCACCGACAAGAGGCAGATGCTCGACCATTTCTAAGCACCTGCTTGGCAGCATTTGTGCGCCCTGCATCAACACCTTCAACTTTCACTCCCAACACACATGCGCATCGGAATTTTAAACAGCGGCGGGGATTGCCCCGGACTCAATGCGGTCATTCACGGCGTCGTCGGCGCGGCTCACACCCACGGCTGGGAAGTGGTCGGCTTCCGTGACGGCTTTGAGGGGCTGCTGCCTCCCGGTGATTACATGATGCTCGATCCTGACAAGACGATTGGGATCATGAAACTCGGCGGCACCATTCTGGGTACGACGAACAAAGGCCACTTCGTCGCCAAGGTGGGCGAAGGCAATGTTTCCCAGGTGCCGGTCGAAATCGTGGAGAAAGCCAAGAACACGCTCCGCCATCTCGAAATCGGCGCACTCATTGTCGTCGGCGGTGATGGCAGCCTCACCACCGGTCTGCAGCTTTATCAGATGGGTATTCCTGTCATCGGCGTGCCGAAGACCATCGACAATGACATCCAGGCCACCGCCACCTCCTTCGGTTTTGATTCCGCCGTGGCCACCGTCGTCGATGCCTTGGACCGCCTGCACACCACGGCAGAAAGCCACAAACGCGTCATCGTGCTCGAAGTCATGGGCCGCCACGCCGGCTGGATTGCGCTGTACGGTGGCATGGCCGGCGGCGCTGACATCATTCTGCTGCCGGAAATCCCCTTCAGCCTCGAACACGTCGCCAAAGCCGTGCGCAAACGCGATGCCGCAGGTCGCCACAGCACACTCGTGGTCGTGGCCGAAGGAGCACGCATTGAATCCGGCGAGCTGCTCACCAAGGAACGCGTGGGCGGCAAGGGCGAAGACCGTCTTGGCGGCATCGGCGATCACGTTTCAAAACAGATCGAAAAACTCACCGGCAAGGAAACCCGCGCCTGCACGCTCGGGCATTTGCAACGCGGTGGTGCTCCCACCGCGCTCGACCGTATCCTCGGCATCCGCTTTGGTGCCAAAGCTGTCGATCTCATCGAGCAGGGCAGCTTTGGCCGCATGGTCAGCTACCAGCAGTATCAGGTGGGCGATGTCTCCATCGAGGAAGCCGTGCATCAACTCCGCCTCGTCTCGAATGACAGCGAGATCGTCAAAGCCGCACGCGCCATCGGCATCACCTTTGGTGATCAGTGATGCCGGGAGGCTGCTGATGCGATGATGAGCGTGAAATAGCTCAACCCAGCGCCGCAAGGCGCTTGGTGAGTGCATCTTTGGACTGCACTCCGACCACGGTGTCTTTCGCCACGCCATCCTTGAAGAAAACCAGCATCGGAATCGAGCGCACGTTGAACTGCGCCGCCAGTTTCTGCGCTTCATCCACGTTCACCTTGCCGATCTTCACCTTGCCGGCCTGATCCTTTGCCAAGTCATCCAAGATCGGTCCCAGCATGCGGCACGGGCCGCACCATTCGGCCCAGAAATCCAAAATCACCGGCACGGTGGATTGCGTAACTTCGGCTTCAAAATTTGCTTCGGTGATGGTGAGGACTGCTTCGCTGGCCATGATGTATGTGAGGTGGGTTTGGAAAAGGATTACGAGCGCACGCTGGCATTGGCGGCAGGCGAATCAACGAAAGTTTTCACCAACTCCGCCTGCTTCAGCCAAAAAGGCATCCAAACGCGAATGTGACGGCATTCCCAGCAGATTGACTGATTCCAGCGAATCAGACAATTCACAGCCTGCTCACACTGTTTCACCAATTTTCGCGCACGAATGTGAAAAACTCTTTCTTGCCGTTTAAGCGGCTTCTGTGCTGAATGAGAACGCATGAAACGCAACCGCGCACTCACCAGCTTGTCAGGGCGGCAGTTGCAGCGTTTGCTGCATCAGCTCTGCGAACGTGCGCAGGAAGATGTGACACGGCTCGCGCAGCATGAGGAGACGGCCACGCATCAACTGCGCGTGCGCATGAAAAAGCTGCTCGCACTGCTGCGGCTCGCGCGTGAAGGCATCGCGGAGCACACCATGCAGGCTTTTCGTCAGCACATCCGCGCCGTCAAAAACGCCTGCGCCTGCAATCGTGACCGGGTGGTGCAGGACAAGCTCATCGACAAGCTCACGCGCCGTTTTCATCTCGCGCCCAAGCATCGCCCACAGCTCGATGGCAAACCACAAGCCGCGCCATCAGCCTCCTATCTGCGTCATCAACTGCATGCACTCGGCCTGCTCATCGACAGCACCTGCATTGAGTCGCTTTCTGCGGATCAAATCCTCGAAGAACATGCCCGCTGTCAGCGCAAAGGCCGCCGCCTGATGAAGCAGGCCTGCGAAAGCACCAACCATGAAACGCTGCACCGCTGGCGGCATCGCGTGAAGGATCTGTATTTCCAAACCCTCGCGCTGCCGCACCTTCCCAGTGCCAGACGCCGCATCCAACGCGCACAGCGGCTCGGTCATCTGCTCGGTCGCGACCAGGATCTCGCCAACCTTGCGCACGAACCTGCCTTTGCGTTACGCCGTAGTCCTTGGGTACAAGTGATCGAGGAACATCGTGACAGCCTGCGCCAGCGCTACCTCACCCTCGGCCACAAGCTCTACGCGTCACATCGCGCCAGAGTGTAATCCGGATTTTGCCCCGCATTACAGCCCTGCCACACGCTGCGCATCCTGCACCAGACGGATAAACCGCGCACGCTCACCGCTGGCGTCAGCACCCTTGGCCTGTTTTGCCAGATTCAACACGAGATCGTGATTCAGTTCGCCCACCTGCTCTGAACCACGCAGCAGCAGACCAAAGCCGACCACGGAAGTTTCAAACACGAAATCTTCACGCGCATTCTTCAGCGAATAACCACGGTCGATGACCTGCAGCCTGCTGCTGTCAAACGGACCTACGGCCTGCGAGGTGAAGCGGGCGTTTGGCAGCGTGATGCTGGCAATCTGTCTGCCGCTATCGCGACCGATTTCGCCACCATTCGGCTGGAACTCATACCACAGCACATGCGTGCCGGCGCTGCGCAGTTCAGACGCAGCCAGATGCCGTTCGCTCAGCATGCGGAACTGTTTTACGTTCGCGGCATCAAAGGTAATCTGCAGCGGAAAGCTGGCATCAGCAGCGAGAACAGCAGGCTGGTCGGCCGGCACCTGGATGACAATGCGCAGCAGGCGGTTCGCCTGATTCCACGGGCAGGCGGCTACTTCAGCTTTCCAGGAATGGATGTACAGCTCCGATACACGCACGGGCTTGGCCTCGGGCTTCACATTCGCCGACTGCGGCGAAGCGAACGCCTGTCCCTGTGGCTTCTGCGGCACCGGCTTGATCAACGCAGGACGCAGATTGAACTGATCGGAAGCTTGCTTCGTCGTGCTGGCAAAAACACCACGTCCGGCGGTCATGGTGAAACCCAGATTAGGTGTTGTCGTCACAACATCTGGTGTTTTGACAGCGGCAACCACGATCGGTGCAGGCGCAGGTGCTGGCACCACCGCAACTTTTTGCGGAGCAGGTGCGGGAGCCTCTTTCTGCACCACTGGCTCTGGTTTGACTGGCACAGCAGCCACCAGCGGCGCAGCCACCGTTTTCTCAGCCACCGGCTGCGGCTTGGCCGTGATTTCGACCGGCGGCTTCGCCTTCGGTGGTGTGGCGACAATCTGCGCAGCATCCTTCACCACCGGACTGAGTGACCAGCCAGCCAGGAAGGCCGCGCCTGTGACCGCAATGGCCGCAGCGGCCTTGAGCAGCGTGCCCATCACCGGCCAGAAGGCCTGACGCGGGCGATGCGCGGGTTTGCGCGGCAGCATGGGCTGAATGCGGCGCGGCAGATTCGCCGGATGCAGCAAGGCATGGCGCTGCTCATGCGTAAGACGGGTCTGCGGAATCGGCGCACCGTGGCGCAGCGCATCGGTGACGGCCTCGATCTGCTCCAGTTCGTGCGCAGCAGCGGGCGTAACGGCCAGCGTTTCGTGCAGCGCATGCGCCTCCTCGGCGCTTAGCTCTCCGAGCGCGTAGGCGGTGAAGTGTGGATTGTCCTGGGGATTCATGAATGGGTGGGGGAATATTCTTCGCTCATCTCGGTACTCATCAGTTCTCGCAGTTTCTTGATCGCGTGGTGCATGATGAAGCCGACATTACCAACACTGAGTCCAGTGATGCCGGCGATTTCCTGGTAGGAGCAGTCGTGGAGGAATTTGAGGCGCACGACCTCGCGCTGATTGGGCCGCAGCCGGTCCACGCTGCGCCAGATGTGCGCGTAAAGCTCGTGCAATCCGGCGCTCTCGGCGGGATCAGGCTCATGGTCGGGCGTGGTGTCCATGACCTCGTCATTGCCAAGCTCAAGCCGCTGCTCCTTGCGCAGGATGTCAAAGGCACGGTTGCGGCAGACCGTGAACAGCCAGGACTTGAGGTTTTCACGGACACGATCCGGCTCGGTGAGGTAAAGCCGCAGCATGGCATCCTGCACGACATCGCGCGCACGCTCGATGTCGCCACCGAGAATGCCTGCTGTGTAGGCGATGAGAGTGCTTTCATGCTGGTCTAAAGCGCGCCTAACCAGCACGGAGGCTTCATCCTGGACGTGTTGGGCGGACATGCGTTGGTTCGGGTTGGAACGGGCAGACACAGCAGTTCATTAGGCCGAGGAGCATAGTTGCCGCCGATTTCCCACTTGGAAACCGTAATCTTTGGGCCTGGGGCGCGTTGAGACCGCCAGCGTGAACGATTCCTCCTCATCTAACGGCACCTCCTTTGTCCTGATCCTCCTGGGCTTGGGCGGATTCGTCTGGCTGGTCCAATACCTGCTGACTGACGCGCCAGCCCCGGCACCTGCCGCAGAACCAGCCGCCTCGAACTCCAGTGCCGCCGTGAACTTCAGCCAATCCAAAGGCGATGCCATGAACAACGCCACGAGCGATCAGCTCAAGTCCGTGCAGCAGATGGTCGGCGGCGAATTCGACGGCAAAACCTACGTTCCGCCCAAAAACAAGAAGTAAGCGCTCACCAGCCGCCACCGAGGGCCTTGATGAGCAGCACGCTGGCAAGGAATCGTTCGCCCTGGATGCGGGTGGCCTCCTGCTCGGCACGCAGCAGCGTGCGCTGGCTGTCGAGCACTTCATAATAGGCCACGAGACCGGAATCGTAGCGTTTCTGCGAGAGATCGAGCGCACGCCGCGCCGAGGCCGCTGTGGCTTCCTGCGCGGCGGCCTGCCGTTGCAAAATCGCCAGTCCGCTCAAGGCATCCTCGGCATCGCGCATCGCACTCAGGACTGTGTTCTTGTAACTCGCCGCTGCTTGATCGTAGCGTGCCTTGGTCGCCTCAATGTTCGCACGCACGCCGCCGCCGCGCAGCAGCGGCCACTCGATGGCCGCCGGGCCAAGACCCCACACGCGGCTTTGTGCATCTGCCAGTTTCCAGGCGTAGCTCGTCTGCGTGCCGCCGGAGAGGCCGATGCTCAGGCTTGGAAACAACGCCGCCTTGGCTACGCCGATCTCCGCATTCAAAGCGGCCATCTGCCGTTCGGCGGTGGCGATGTCAGGTCGGCGCTCCAACAAATCGCTGGGCACGCTGGCAGGCACAGAGGGCGGTGCGCCGCTCATGTCATGTGCGGGCTGACTGAACTCCGAGGGGGTCTTCCCGAGCAGCAGAGCGATGGCGTGTTCGAGTTCCGCCCGTTTCCGCTCCAGACCAATCGCTTCCGCTTCCGTTGCCGCCAGATCCGTCTCCGCCTGCGCCACGTCGATCTGACCGATGTCGCCCTGCGTAAAACGCGTGCGCGCGAGTTCGACGGTCTTGCGCCGCAGCGCGACCGTGCGCCGCAACAACGCGATCTGCGCATCCTGCACCCGCAGCGCGAAATAGTTCATCGCCAGCTCACTTTGCAGGCCGAGCAGCGCGTTGTGATAATCCGCCTGCTGTGCCTCGGCGCGTGCTGCGCCAGCGCGGCTTTGATTGCGCAGCTTGCCCCAGAAATCGAGTTCATATTCAAAGTCGAGCGTCGCCCCCATCACGTTGCGCGTGCGGCCGCCGGCAAACTGGAACTTCATGTTGCTCGAGCCACGGCTGCGAGTGGCCGAGCCGTTTAACGTGAGAAAGGGAAACAGGTTCGCTCGATCTGCACGTGCGAGCGCCTTGGCCTCGGTGACGCGATGCGCCGCCAGTTCCAGCGTCGGGCTGCCCGTCTGCGCCTGCTGCATGAGCGCATTCAAGCGCGCATCGCCGAACAAGCTCCACCAGTTGCCACGGCTGGCCTCATCACGGGGTTTCGCGGTGCGCCACGGGCCGGTGGTTTTGAATTCCGTGGGCAGTTTCGGCTTCGGGATGAGAAATTTCGGCGCGAGATTGCAGGAAGGCAGCAGCATGAAGGCAAACAGCAGCAGATGCAGCAGCGCCGGATACTTGGACTTCTCTTTGGACTCTTCGCCGGTGAGCGCGGTTTCCAGTTTGCGCGTCACATCGAGCGGTGAACCGGTGTGCAGGCCGATCAAAGCATAGACCATCGGCACGAGGAACAATGTCACCACCGTCGCGAGCGACACGCCAAACACGACGACGACACCGACCACCATGCGCGTTTCATAACCGGCGCCATGACCGAGCATGAGCGGCAAAGCGCCCATCACCGTTGCGAGTGCCGTCATCACGATCGGGCGCAAGCGCTGCTCGCTGGCCTGTAGGATGGCCTCGCGGAACTCCATGCCTTCATCGCGAAGCTGGTTGATGAATTCGACGATGAGGATGCCGTTCTTCGCCGCCAGACCGATGAGCATGATGAGGCCGATCTGGCTGTAGATGCTTTGATTCAGGCCCATGAGCTGCAAACCAAGCAGCGCACCGGCCACGGCGACGGGAACGGTGAGCATGATCGTGAAGGGATGCACAAAACTCTCAAACTGCGCCGCGAGCACGAGGAAGGCGATCAGCATCGCCAGCGCGAAGATCAAGCCGATGCTGCCGCTGTTGTCCTTCAACTTCAGCGCGTTGCCCTTGTAGCCGACAATCGCGTTGGGAGGCAAAGTTTCGCGAATGATCTGCTCCATGTAATTGATGCCTTCTCCCAAACTGTAGCCGCTGGCAAGTTCGGCATCGAAGGTGATGCTGCGCATGCGGTTGTAGCGGTTCAAGGTGCCGCTGTCGGCGAATTCATCCATCGTCACCAGGTTCGCCAGCGGGATGAGCTGTTTCGAGCGCTCACTGCGCACGAAGATGTTGTTGAGGTCAAGCGGGCTGCGTTTGTCGCCGTAGCTACCTTCGAGCATCACGTCGTATTCTTCGCCTTGATGAATGAACGTGGTCGCGCGTCGGCCACCGAGCAGGGTTTCGAGCGTACGGCCGATGTTGGCCGACGAAACACCGAGATCGGCGGCACGCGATTGATTGATGCTCACGCGGAGCTGCGGCTTCGTGTCGCGGTAATCGCAGTCGAAGCCGATCAGCTTCGGATTTTCCTTCGCCTTGGTGAGGATGATGTCCCGCCATTGCGCGAGTTCTTCAAAGGTGGGGCCGCTGACCACGATCTCCATCGGCTTGTTCAGTCCGCGCATCATACCCTGCCGCATGATCACGGAGACCTTGGCGCTTGGAATGTCGGCGGTCTTCTGCCGCACCTCGGCCATGATGTCGAAGCCGTTCCGCCGTGTGCCGAACGGCGTCAGCGTGACCACCGCGATGGATTCGTTGAAATCGGCCGTGGTGCCAAAATTGCGCGGCGCACGTGCATTCACGCGCGTGGCTTCTTGGGTACCCTCGACGAGATACATCAGCTTCTCGTTCATCACCTCCAGCGTCTCCATCGTGTTCGCGAAGGTCGTGCCGGGCGGACTGGTGGCAGTGACGAAGAACGAGCCACGGTCTTCGCGCGGAGTGAATTCATCGGGAATCGTCTTGAGCAGCCACCAGCACATCGCGGTGAGGCCAAGGACGACCGGAATGGCCGTGGCGGGGAAATTCAACGCGAAGCCGAGCACCTGGCGATACAGCCGCTGCACGAATTCAAACACCCGCTTCAGCAATCGGGCCACCAAGCCGTCGCCTTCCCGGTCGCGCATGATTTTGGAGGCCAGCATCGGCGTCAGAGTGAGCGCCACGAAGCCGCTGAAGCCCACGGCAATCGCCAGCGTGACGCTGAACTCCGCAAACATGCGTCCCGTGTCCCCCGGCATGAAGGTGACGGGCACAAACACCGCCAGCAGCACCAGCGTCGTCGCGATGACCGCGAAGCCGACCTGCCGCGTGCCGAGGAACGATGCCACGAGCGGTTTTTCACCCAGTTCGATGCGCCGATGGATGTTTTCGAGCACTACGATGGCATCATCGACCACGAGACCGATGGCGAGCACGAACGCGAGCAGCGTCAGCGTGTTCATCGAGTAGTTCATCGCATACAAGACGATGCAGGTGGCGAAAACGCTGACTGGCACGGCCAGCGTCGGCACTAGCACGGCACGCATGTTGCCGAGGAAGAGGTAAATGATCGCAATGACCAATGCGAGAGCGATGCAGAGCGTGCGATAGACTTCATTGAGTGATTCCTCGATGAACTGGCTGATGTCGTAGCTGTTTTCCAGCCGCATGTCCTTCGGCAGCGTGGCGCGGATTTTCTCTGCCTCGGCACGCACCGCCTTCGCCACATCGAGCGGATTGGAACGTGACTGGCGGATCATGCCCAGCGACACCATGCGCACGCGATTGCCTTTGAAGGAGGTGCGCGCCTCCTCCGCACCGAGTTCCACCTTCGCCACTTCGGCCAACCGCACCTGATAGCCGTTCTCACCGCGTGCGATGACGAGTTTTTCAAAATCCTCCGTCGTCTGATACTGACGATTGATACGCACGGTGAACTGGCGATCGAGCGATTGCACGGTTCCCGCCGGTGGATCGACGTTCTCGCGCCGCAGCGCCTCCTCCACATCCAGCGCGGTGAGTCCGCGTGCCGCGAGCGCTTCACGATCCAGCCAGATGCGCAGCGCATAGCGCGTGCCGCCGTTGATGCGCACACGAGCGATGCCGGCCAGCCGTGAAAAACGGTCCACCAGGTAGCGTTCGGCATAATCATTCAGCTCCAGCGTGCTGCGGGAGTCACTGGCGAGGTTCAGATACATCAGCACCTCGGAACTCAGCTCGGTTTTGCCGACGTTCGGCGGCTCCACCTCCTCCGGCATCGTCGCCAGGATCGGACTGATCGCTTCGCGGATGTCATTGGCCGCCGCATCGAGATCGCGGCCCAGATTGAACTCGACGGTGATCTCCGATTTGCCGTCGATGCTGATGGAGGAGATGTTCTTGATCGCCTCCACCTGCGAAATGCGGTCTTCGAGCCGCTGCGTGATGCGGCGCTCCACCACGCTGGCGGAAGCGCCGCGATAGTAGGTTTCCACCGTCACGATCGGCGGCTCGATGTCAGGATACTCGCGCACTTGCAGCCGCGTGTAGGCCACGATGCCGAAGGCGATGAGAATCAAGTTCATCACCATCGCCAGCACGGGACGACGCACCGATGTATCCGAAAGCCACATGTCAGGGAGTCGTCTTGTCGGGCTGTTCGGGATTAAATGCCTTCACCGGGCCACCGTAGTCGCCAGCGACCTTCACGGCGGCGCCGTCCTGCAAACCGACGATGCCATCGGCAATGATCAACTGACCTTCGCTCAAGCCGCTCTGGATTTCGACGAAGCCCGGCTTGCGACGGCCCGTTTTGACTTCGACCCGCTTCGCCTTGTCGTCCTGAATCGAAAACACAAAGGCCTTCGCGCCCACCGGCACCAGCGCACGTTCGGGAATCGAGAGCGAGAACTTCGGCTCCACCACCAGCCGCACCATCACCAGCATGCCCGGCTTTAAGGCGAGATCAGGATTCGCCACCTCCGCACGCGTGGGGATGGAGCGCGTCACGGGATCAATGCGTGAATCGAGGTGCGACACTTTGCCGGCATATTTGCGCTCACGATCGGTGTCCGTGCGCGCCTCGATGAGCGTTCCCGCCTTCACACTGCCGAGATAGGTTTCCGGCACGGAGAAGTCGATCTTCACCACATCGATCTTATCGAGCGAGGCAATGATTGAGCCTGGTGTCACCAGTGCCCCCACGCTGATGCGGCGCAGTCCCAGCCAGCCATCAAACGGTGCCGTGATGCGGCGATCTGTGAGCCTGGCCTCAGCTTCAAAAATCTTCTGCTTCGCGATGTCCGCGAGTGTTTTGCGCTCCGCCAGCCGCGCTTCCGGTGCCGCACCGTCTTTGACGAGGTTTTTCAACCGCTCGATCTCACGTTCTTCTTCCGCCAGCGTCGCTTTGGCCGAGGCGAGCATGGCCTGCTCCTCCGCATCGCTCAGCAGGGCCAGCAGCGTGCCTTTTTTCACGAAGTCGCCGTCGTTGAAGGACAACTGCGTCACCGATTCGGTCACATTCGAGCTGATGTCGATGGATTCAAAGGCCCGCACCGTGCCAATGGCATCAAGATCGAGCGCATAGTTCTCCTTCGCCACTTTGGCAGTCAAAACGGGTGCCGCGCCCTTCGCCGCTGCGGCAGGTTTGGCAGCCACCTGAGTGTTCCGCTTTAGCAGCCACCCGCCGGCCACAACCACGGCGGCGGTAACGAGGATGAAAACACAGAGACGTAACAGGGCATGCGGCCGGGCTTCAGACATTGGGGGGGGTCAAACAAACGCACGCCAGCGAAAATCGCTAGCATCAAAGCGGCTGATTTGCGTCGCCGAACGCTTTTTGGAAAGGCTCAGTAACAGAATCATCTTGGTCACGCAGATGCCAACTGCTCCGCAGGCGACGGCACGGCGCAAAACGGGGCGAACACCCCATGGCACCGGCGAGGCTGCCGCCGCCATGCTCACGCCATGAAGATGAAAATCCATCCCAGCAAAACCCCGCTGACGCTAGGCGAGTTCATCATGCATGTTTATGACACCTGCTCCCCACCCAAAGCCGGAGCGATTGTGCGGCTCGCCCTCCAGACACATCGGGTGATGTTGCGCGGGAATACCCCGCCCGCCTGCCCATTCGCTCCATTCGTTCTCCGGGTCTCGCCATGCGTCCCAAGCGGATCTCGGTGCGATTCAGGGCTGCTAAATCACCCCCCAAACACCATGACTAAACTCGCCTTCCAAGGTTCCTGGAACGAAATCAAAGGCAGGCTCAAGCAGAAGTATGCCCAGTGTACCGATGACAACCTGCTCTTCTCGGAGGGCCAAGACGAGGAGTTACTGGGCCGCCTCCAAAAGCAGACCGGAGCCATGCAGGAAAAGCTGCGTGCCTACCTCGCCACTCTCCCCATCCACTGCCTGTACACCCTAAAACCCATGAAAACACCTCCATTCCAATCACTACTATTCGTGGGCATCTTGCTGCTGACCCTGCCAGCGCTGCACGCTGCTGACCGCATTCCTGGCTTTCAGTCGCAGGCAGCGCAGACGGCACCGCCCACCCCAAAAAAGCAGGGGTTTTTCAGCATGTTGTTCGGTGGCAAAACTCGTCAGGTGGGCAACGATCGCAGACGTTCTGTAGCCGTCGCACTGCCACGCAGCCAGATGCCGCAGGTTGCCACCAGCTTGCAACCCACCCGGACCTATTCCAATCCCATTCCGGGCCAGGGCGAGATCATCCGCACGCACGACAACACGCGCATGATCGTCAAGCCGCTCCCGCTCACCCCGTCGCGCGTGGTGGCGCCGCCCGTCCCCTCGGTGAGCGTCCCTGCCTCGCCATCGTTAGATCCCACGGTCTCGCCAGCCACGGGTGCTTCGACCATGACCAGCTTGCCTGGTGGTCGGCAGGAATCCTCGACCGCGAACACTCAAGCGGCGGCCCCCATGTTTGCACGGCCCGTGCCCGGCAAGCCCGGTTGCGTCTATCCGCCCGGGTTGAAACAAATTCCCGCCAACATCGTGGACGTCACCGACATGCACCCCGGCTCCAAAGCGCGTGACCCCGTCACGAACATTGTCTTCGTCGTTCCCTGAGCCACGCGGAAGTCCCAAGTCGCGGGTAATTTCGCCCTGGGATCCGCAGCGTCGGTCAAGTTGCTGTCCCCAGGCTGTGGAAGAAGCGAAACAGGAACGTCAGCCATTGACGATCTCACCACCATTGGGATGCAAGACCTGACCGGTCATGGAGGAAGAGTCATCGCTCGCCAGCAAGGCAGCGGCTCGCCTCGGTGCCGCCACTCCTCTCGCGGCCTTTGCCCACCCCGTATTCAGACCCTGAGCGAGCCACGGAACGCCCTTGCGCCATAGTAAGACTGCGCGCCGTTGTGCCCCACGAAGACGCGGCCGTAGCGGCGGTCACCATAGAGCGCGCCGCCGAGTTTTCTCATCTCAGCAGGTGCTTTGATCCAGCTCGACGTCTTCGTGTCGAAATCTCCCAGTTGCTGCAGCTCTTGATATTGTTCTTCCGTCAACAGCTCGATGCCCATGGCCGCGGCCATGTCCATGGCGGTGTTTTTCGGTTTATGTTCCTTCCTTGATTCCAGTCCTTCACGGTCGTAGCAAACACTGG
Source organism: Prosthecobacter sp. (assembly GCF_046154365.1). Classification (GTDB taxonomy): domain Bacteria; phylum Verrucomicrobiota; class Verrucomicrobiia; order Verrucomicrobiales; family Verrucomicrobiaceae; genus Prosthecobacter. The sequence goes on along the minus strand of NZ_JBJXFV010000187.1, from coordinate 14,221 downwards.
TGCGGCCTTGGGGAGTTTCCGGTGAACAATCAACAAACAGGTATTCGCCCGTCTTGTTGTCATGACCCACCACATCCGGTTCACCACCGGTTCGTTCCATTTCATGGAGTGACCACAGTTTTGAGGCATTGGCTTCCAGCTTGGGTTTCACCTCGGCCCATTCAAGCCCCTTGTGGCGGTTCATGTGTTTATGAAAACGGGCGCTCAATACTCTGAGCAGTTCTTCACGTTGGTCTGGTGCCAGCTTCTTTTGGGTTTCAGCGCCTTTCATCGAGGTTTCCTTGGACATCTTGGGTGGTTTCATGGTGTCGCAGAGTCGCGGCGCGTGCGGCGTCGCTCATGCGGTGGTTTTACACGAACCTGATGCATTCAGGCAACAACGATCTCTGCGCGACAGAATGAACCGCTAACACCGGATCAAACAGATGGGCCAGCCGAATTCGATGCGCCTCAGACACCAGCCGGAACATACCTGCATCACCATCGAAACTCCAAGGCCACCCAGCCTGCACCACTTCAAGGCGTGGCTCATCGTGACGGTAGAGCAGCTCATTCGCCACCTTGCCCACCGGGTCTTTGTAGGTGAGTTCCAACGCCTCGGAACCAAGTGACCTGCACGACCGTCACGAGACAGTCAGCCAGAATGCCGCGCACGGTTGTGTTGGGTTTTAGGTCTTCAAGACGCATGAAAGTTCGACTGAAAAGGCATCAAGGGCGGGGATGAATCCGAAGGCAAGCGTTTGAGCGAAGCGGGAGCTGGAGTCTCGCTCCTAAATTTTGGCAGCTTGATCAGTGTCCATCAGTGCAGATCTTTGGCTGAAACGACCCGCTCGGCATCATCGGCGCACTGGCTTCGTTTGGTGACTTTGTAAGCGGCAGATTCTTCTCGCAGCACGCTGGAACCACCGCTCGCCACGGTGGGTTCCAACACAACGAGCACGCGTGCATGCAGTGCAGCGGCGACGCGGCGAGAATGGCCTTCGTCGGCGGGGGATTCCATGCGGCTGATCTGCTGCTGCGTGGTGTCCAGTCGCTCGGCCAGTTCTATGAGAGGCCGGCTTCCCCGCGCAGGCGCGTGATTTGCAGGGATACATCCCAGGCTTCACCAGCGGCCTTGAAGCGCTCGGCGAAGTCCGGGTCTTGGAGTTGCTGCTCCAGGTAGTCGTCGAAGTTGGTCTTGCGTTTCATGCGGGGTGTCGTTGCAGCCAGTCCTGCCGGCGGGTGCTGGCGGCGGCATGTTTTCCCTGCCTGAATGGCTTACTCCGTCGCAGGCATGCCTTCCGATTCGGTCTCCAAGGTAGGTTCCACCACAGACGCGGCCACTTCGCCAGCTTCAACGACCGGCACAACATCATCGGCGACCACGGTGGCGACGTCCTGGATACTTTCACCTTCGCTGAGGTTCATGAGGCGCACCCCTTGAGCGTTTCGGCCTTGTTCGCTGATGGAGTCGATGCGAATGCGCACACTCTGGCCCTTGGTGGTCATCAGCATGAGCTCATCCTTGTCGTGGACGGCCTTGGCGGCGACAACTTTGCCAGTTTTGTCGGTCACTTTCATCGTGATGACCCCCTTCCCGCCACGATTGGTGAGCAGACGGTATTCGTCGAACTCGGTGCGCTTGCCCTGACCGCGTTCGGAAACAACCAGCAGCTTCGCGCCCAGCTCATTGGTGAGGCAGGCGACGAGGAAGTCGCCGTCATCGAGCGTGATGCCACGCACACCGGCGGTGGCACGGCCAATCGGACGCAGATTCGGGGATTCGGGATCGCTGCCGGTTTCATGGAAGCGGGCGCACATGCCTTCATGGGTGATGAGGCAGATCTCTTTGTTGCCGTCGGTGAGCACGCAATCGACGAGGTCGTTGCCTTCATCGAGCTTGATGGCGATGATGCCGTCCTTGCGGTAGTTCTTGAACTCTTCGAGGGCGGTTTTCTTCACGGTGCCATCCTTGGTGGCAAAGAGCACATACTTGTCCGCCGCCCACATGGCCTCGTCTTCGGGGCCTTGGGCCACTAGAATCAACACTGCCGCGATTTTCTCTTCAGCACGTAGATTGAGCATATTTTTGATGCTGCGGCCTTTGCCGGTGCGTGCGGCTTCGGGGATCTGATACACCCGCTCCACATACATGCGGCCCGTGTTGGTGAAGAAGAGCAGGAAGTCGTGCAGATGCGCGCTGAACAGATGCTCGACGAAGTCGGTGGCCTCCTCCTCGCCCTGCGCTTCGCGGGCCTCCATGCCTTTGAGACCTTTGCCGCCGCGATTTTGCACCCGGTATTCGGCGGTGGAGGTGCGCTTGATGCTGCCCATGTGCGTCATGGTCACCACGGTCGGGTCGTTCGGTATGAGGTCAACATTCTCGATCTCGCCTTCGGCGGCCTCGATGCGCGTGAGACGCGGGCCGGCATGCTTGAGGCGGATGGCCATCAATTCATCCTTGATGATCTGTAGCACGCGGGATTCACGAGCGAGGATGTCCATGAAGTCGCGAATGCTGACGAGCACATCATCGTAATCGGCTTTGATCTTGTCGCGTTCGAGTCCGACGAGCTGGTAGAGGCGGAGTTCAAGGATGTCTTCGACCTGCTTGTCCGTGAAGATGTACTTGTCACCAACAATGCTGGCCTGAGCGCGGATCATGATGCCGAGCTGCTCGGCGGTGCTGACGGCGAAGTTGTAGGCCTTGAGGCGCTCGCGCGCTTCGTCGCGGTTTTTGCTGTCGCGGATGATCTTGATGAAATCATCGAGATGACCGAGTGCGAGGAGCTGGGCTTCGAGTTTTTCGGCTTTGATCTCGGCCTGCTTGAGCAAGAAACGTGTGCGGCGGATGATGACCTCACGGCGATGCTCGATGTAGCACGCGATGGCGTCCTTCATGCTCAACACACGCGGCTTGCCGCCGTCGATGGCGAGCATGTGGATCGAGAAGCTCGATTCCAACGCAGTGTGCTTGTAAAGATTGTTCAGCACCACCTGACCGCGTGCATCGCGCTTGAGATCGATGACGACGCGGGTGTTTTCGTCGGACTCATCGCGCACGCCGCTGATTTCCGTGATGATCTTCTCGTTCGCGAGTTCGGCGATGCGCTTCACCAGCTCGGCGCGGTTCACATTGAACGGAATCTCGGTGATGATGATCTGCTCGCGGTTGCCGTTCTCGGCAATCTCAGCCTGTCCACGGATGCGCACGCTGCCGTGACCGGTTTCCATGTATTCACGGATGCCGTTAGTGCCGAGGATGACGCAGCCCGTCGGGAAATCGGGGCCTTTGATGAAGGCTTGCAGCTCGCCGCAAGTGATCTGCGGATTGTCGATCTGCGCACACACCGCATCGACGACTTCGCCGAGGTTGTGCGGTGGCATATTCGTCGCCATGCCGACGGCGATGCCGGTGCCGCCATTGACGATGAGATTCGGAAACGCCGCCGGAAACACGGTCGGCTCGGTGAGACGCTCATCGTAGTTGGGAACGAAATCGACCGTCTCCTTCTCCATGTCCGACATCAAAGTGCCGCCGAGATGCGTCATGCGGGCTTCCGTGTAACGCATGGCTGCCGGAGGATCGCCTTCGACGGAACCGAAGTTCCCCTGCGGGTCGATCAACGGCTCACGAATGGCCCAGGGCTGGCCCATGTGAACCAGCGTCGGGTAAATGACCGCTTCACCATGCGGATGGTAGTTACCGGAGGTGTCACCGCAGATCTTCGCGCACTTCATGTGCTTCTTCGGCGGATAGAGCGACAGCTCATGCATCGCGTAAAGGATGCGGCGCTGGGAGGGCTTCAAACCATCGCGAACATCCGGCAGCGCACGGGCGATGATGACGGACATCGAGTAGTCGAGGAAGGAGTTCTTCACTTCTTCAGCGACAGAGATGGGGCGGATGTTGGGGTCTTGCATGGGGAATGGATAAAATTTTCAGCGTAAAATCAGCCGGGCAGCTTCGATGCGGATGCGGGCATCCGTTCTTCGAGCAAGCGCTGCTCGCGAATGAGTTCGATGCGCAGTTCGTCTTCGGTCGGCAGCACCAGCCTGTAGCGCGAGGCAAACATTTGCTCACTGCCATTCAGCACGGAGTAACGTGCGATGGAGGCATCCCTGGCCGCGCAGAGGATGATGCCGACGGTGGGATTGTCACCTGGACCGCGCTGGAGTTCATCATACATGCGCACATACATGTCCATCTGGCCAATGTCCTCATGTGTAAGCTCACGCGGTTTCAGATCGAAGATGACGAAGCACTTCAGCAGGTAGTTGTAGAAAACGAGGTCAATGTAGAAGTCCTTCGTTTCAGTGCTGATGCGCACCTGACGGCCGATGAAGGCAAAACCCTTGCCCAACTCCAAGAGGAAAGCTTGCAAGTGGTCAATGAGGCCCTGCTCCAAATTTGTCTCCAACAAGCGTCCGGTCTCCGGTAGTCCAAGAAACTCCAACAGCACCGGATCACGCACAAAATCACGCGGTGATGGCGGCAACTCCGCGATCTTCTCATCCGCCTCTGCCTTCACTGCGGCCTTGTCTTTGCTGGAAAGTAGCCGCTCGTAGTAGAGACGGCAGATCTGACGATCCAGCGCACGCGAACTCCAGTTTTGCGTGATAGCTTCGTTAACGTACCATTCGCGAGCATCCGCATTTTCGACCCGGAGCAGGGTGCGGTAATGGGTCCAGCTCAATTCGTGACGCAGTGCGTCACAAATTGGGAATGCCTGGTAGAACAGTCGCATGTAACGCAAATTGGAAGCATCGAACCCCTTCCCGAAGTCCTGAGTCAGCACTTCTGACAGTTTCGCTAGTAACTTCGTGCCAAACTCGGCCCGCGCAGCTCCACCCTGCTCAAACTCCACGATGTATCGCCCCACGCCCCAACAAGTCCGCACCTGCGCCACATCCACCGCACGCACAATCTGCCTGCGGCTCTCGGTGATGAATGAACGCAGCTCACGCACCAAACCCTCGAAGCTCTGCGCAGCAGGCTCGATGGCTTGAGTGAGTTGGGTTCTCTTTGGCATGGGTGTTACTTCGTTGTTTCAGTGAGCGCCGTTATAGGAGCGACGCAGTTCGTGTCCTTGTAGCGGCTGTGGCACTCCATGCAGGAGGTGAGTTTGCCTCGGACTTGAACACCCCCGTTGGTATCCGTGAGGACATATTCCCAGTCTCCGCCTTCTGGATTGTAGCCAGGCTCTCGCTTGACCATCACGGTATGAAGCAAAGTCGTTTCACCCTTAGCATCCGCGTATTTGGTCTTCGCGAGAACGACGCCTTGAGAATAGTCCCTGGCTTGCGCCTGCCACTCTTTGAGCGCTTTCGTGCTCACCAAGAATCTGGCCCAGGCATTGGCGTGAATGTCTCGATTGAGCGGCAAACCGCATAATATGGCCTGGGGATCTGCCAATTTTACAGGCTGTGGTGTGGTGTTGGTCAGGCCGGTTTTGAATTTCAGAAGGAGCGCAATCTCTTCGTCGTCGATGCGTTTGCTCTCACCGGCATGCACGAGCGCAAGCCCGACAAGGATGAATATGGCCATGAATATTTTTGATCTCATGCCGGTTCACCTCCTGCCAGTTTCCTGGCTCGTTGCAGGTTGGTCAGCATCATGTCGAGCCGACAATCCTCCTTCGCGCCCTTGCGAATATAGTCTTCGATGATGTCGAGTTGATAGACCTCGCAGCGCAAACCTTCGGCGATGAACTCGATGTCCTTATCACGTCCAGCCTCCAGCTTGTTGTAGGCGAGGTCGAGTGAGTGAAGCACGAGAACGTCGATCCCTTCGAGGTTCAGTTTGATGGCGCGGTCTTGCCAGCCTTCAGGCTGATCCATCAAGGTCCATTCGCCGACTCGTTGGATGTAGAAGCCGTGCTGATCGAAGAACTCGGAACCAGCGCCTACACTGGGATCAGCGGCAGCCCATGCATCGACTCGCGTTTGGTCAAATGTCGAAAAAAGAACAATGTCACCCGTGGTGCGCATGACGTCGGGAGCATCTGGCATGGAAACGGAAAGAGAGCCGCGACCAACGACGATGAAATGATCACACTGATAGACCTCCGCAGCCTTTTTGATGGCGGTGGCGAAGTGTTGGCGGTCTAGTGCCAAAGGATTGTCGATGGAGTCTCCCACAGTCAGGCAATGGAAAGTTTGGCGATCTCTGGGCCAGCAAAGGGCGACGTTTCACGCAGATGGCGATGCGCCTCGGTGTCTTCGCGAAACAAAGCAGCGATTTGGGCAGCCGATGACTCAGCGAGCACCTCACGCCATTCGTTCAAGGCCCAATGGAGACGGATGTGACCGGGACTGGCAAGAAAGCGTTCCACATGGCTGCGAGCTTGATCCAGACACTCGGGATGTTGCTCGATGTAGTCCGCAAGGCGAAGGAAGCGAGTGCGATTCTTTTGGTTCAAAGCCTCGACATAGCGCATCTTCTCGGCACGCAAAGCCGCCATGACTTCCGGCGTCGCATTGCGCGGCGCTCCGAGATTCATGATGGATGCGGGAAACGGCATGACGCTGCTTACACGTCGAGGTTGCGGACGTTGAGGGCATTCTCTTCGATGAAGTGCTTTCGTGGCTCGACCACGTCACCCATGAGGATGGTGAACATGCGTTCGGCTTCGTGGGCGTTGGTTTCGTCGAGCTTGACCTGGAGCAGGGTGCGCTTGTTCGGGTCCATAGTGGTCTCGAAAAGCTGCTTGGCGTTCATTTCACCCAGACCTTTGAAGCGCTTGATCTCCATGCCGCGTTTGCCGATTTCCATGACTTTGTCGAGGATGCCGGGAATGCTGAAGACGGGATGGACTTTGGCATTTTCGCCATCGCCTTCGATGACTTCGAAGAGCGGCTTGTCCTGGCTACTGAAGTGATCCACGTGCAAACCCAGCTCGTCGAGCTGCTGGAAGCGCTTCTTCATGCCATGCGCCTCATGGATTTCGATGAGGCGGGCGCGGCGGTGGGCTTTGGGGGCGGCGACGCCGCTGGTTTCGGCGGTGGGACTGCCAAAGAGATGCAGATCGTGGTTGTCGCGGGCAAAGGCCGCAAGCTGCTCGTTGGTGACGAAGTATTGAATGCTCACTTCGTTACCTTCGCGGATGACGACGAGGTGGTGAGGGAGGTTGCCGGTGGCTTCATCGCGGGCCTGGAGGTAATGCTCAAAGTCGGCGCCGTGGCGGCGGATGATGTCGGCAAATTTGGCCACAGGCACGAGGAGATCGAGAATGGCCTTGAGCCGATCTGCGGCGAGCTTGCTGCCATCAGCGATGTTGCGCAGGCTGATCTCGCCGGATCCGAGTTCGAGCAGGATGGCGTCCATTTCGGCATCACTCTGCACGTATTCCTCGCGTTTTTTGCGAGTGACTTGGTAGAGCGGCGGCTGGGCGACATAAATGTGGCCGCCCTTCATGAGTTCCGGCATCTGGCGGAAGAAGAAGGTCAGCAGCAGGGTGCGGATGTGGCTGCCATCGACGTCGGCATCGGTCATGATGACGATCTTGTGGTAGCGAAGCTTCTCGATGTTGAAGGAGCCTTCCACCTCGCTGTCGCCACCGATGCCGGTGCCGATGGCGGTGATCATGGTCTGCACTTCCTTATTCTGAAGCACCTTCTCAAGACGTGCCTTCTCGGTGTTGATGAGTTTGCCTCGGAGCGGGAGAATCGCCTGGTTGTGGCGGTTGCGGCCCATCTTGGCGGAGCCACCGGCGGAGTCACCCTCGACAATGAACAGCTCGGTCTTCGCCGGATCACGCTCAGAGCAATCGGCCAGTTTGCCGGGCAGGCCACCGCTACTCATCGCGTCTTTGCGGATGGCTTCGCGCGCCTTGCGAGCAGCTTCGCGTGATTTCGCAGCGATGATGATGTTCTTGATGATCTCGATCGCTGTATCGGGATTTTCGTCAAAGAAGCGCAACAGGCCTTCATAGACGATAGAGTTCACGACGCCTTCGACTTCGCCGTTCACGAGTTTGACCTTCGTCTGCGAGTTGAAGCGCGGATTGGTGAGTTTGACGCTCAAAACGCAGATCATGCCTTCACGGCAGTCATCGCCTTCGATGTCGGGCAGCTTGTCTTTGAAGGCCTTGGGGTTGGCGTTGATGTACTGCTTCACCGACTTGGTGAGCGCGGTCTTGAGACCGCTGTAGTGTGTGCCGCCGTCGGGATTCGGGATGGCATTGGCAAAGCAGAGCGTCTGCTCGTTGAGGCCCTTGTTCCATTGCAGCACGCAATCGACGAGGATGAACTTCTTCTTGTCGTCGATGGGCACTTCACGACGACCAGCAAGCGCCACCGGCTCAGGATGGATCTTGTCCTTGTCCGCGCCCATCTCGCGCACGAACTGCTTCACGCCTTCCGCATAGAGGAGCACTTCCTGGCGCTGTGGCTCACAACGTTCGTCGGTGAGCGTGATGCGGATGCCGGGATTCAGGAAAGCGAGTTCACGCAGACGGACCAGCAGTCGATCAAACACATACGCCGTCGTGATCGTGAAGATCGTGGCATCGGGGAAGAAGGAAATTTTCGTGCCGGTGGCCTTGGGGTCATCGAGATCACCGAGGACAGTGAGCGGCTCCGTCGTTTTGCCGCGCTCGAAGCCGATGGCGTAGATTTTACCATTGCGGAAGACCTCGCACTTGAACCAGTCGGACAGCGCATTGGTACACTTGGCGCCGACGCCGTGGAGGCCGCCGGAGAATTCATACGCGCCGTCGCCGAACTTGCCGCCTGCATGCAGGCTGGTGAGCACGAGCTCAACCGTGGGAATGCCCGCCTTCGGATGCATCTCCACGGGAATGCCGCGGCCATCGTCCTGAATGGTGATGGAGCCGTCGGGGTGGATCGTGATCCAGACGTTTTTGCAGTTACCGGCGAGATGTTCGTCGATGGAGTTGTCCACGACTTCAAACACACAGTGATGCAGGCCGCGTTCATCGGGATCGCCGATGTACATGCCGGGCCGAAGACGGACGGCTTCGAGACCTTCGAGTTTTTGAATTTGATCGGCACCGTAAGCCTGGTTTTCGGCCACACCGGTATTGAAAGCAGCGTTCTGCTCAGGAGACTGTTCGGACATAGGATTTGAAGGGCTGACCATCGACTGAATCCGTCCATGAAACCGCTACCGGAAACGTGCTCGATGATGACCCGTTCAGACTAGCGAGATGGGCAGGCGGGCAAAGGAAATTTTACCTCGAAACGCAGTCTTTTTTCAGCCCCAAAACCTTTCAAACCACGTCCTGCAAACCGAGCTTCTCGATGACCTCCGCCGGAACGCCCGGAAAGGGGCCGCCGACGCTGATATTGCCGATGTAGCCGAGGCTTTTCCAGGTCTGGCTGTGGCTGTAGTAACCACCGACGCAGAGCTGGCGGAAGCGCTTGAAAAAGACGGCTCCAACATGGTGCTCGGGCTTGGCTTTGGTCGAATCACAGATGTCATCGGCGATCTGGGACTGCTGCGTGTTATCCAGCTCCTCGAAGCGTTTGGCGAAACGCTTGAAGCTCTCGGTGCTCAGCCAGCCGAGGCCGCCACGAATGATTTCGCGGTCTTCCTGATGCTCCGGGTAGTCCGCACTGATCCATTCGTTGATGAAATCAGGAACACCGACCTCAGAGGCAGCGGGCGAAGTTTCGTCCTTGGGCAGGATCAAATCGGCCAAAGCCGTGGTGGTGGCGAGTTCTTCGGCCGAGAGCAGCTTTTCCCACGGAAACCTCACCGGCTGGGTGAAATCGGGATCGTGGAAGACAAGTCGCGAGGCATGCACCGGCGGCGCAGGCTCGGTGTGATTCGGCGCGGCAATGGCTGGCACGGCCGCCGCACTCGCAGCACCGCTCAAGATGCCTTTCAAGGCGTGACGACGAGAGATGGCTGACATGCAATGTTACTTGGGAAAAACGCCTTCATACACCTCACGCAGCGGCAGGCTGAAGCCGATGGACGCGAGTTCGAGCACGGCGTCAGCACCGGTGAGCACATCGGGCAGCCATTCCTTGCTGCGACGATGGACTGTGACGGTCATGCTGTCCTGCTCGACGAGGACGTATTCTTCCAACGATGGCAGTTGGATGAAGGTGATGAACTTTTCGCGGGTGTCAGTATTGACGGTGCTGCTGGAGACGACTTCGACGATAATGCGCGGCCGCGTCTTGTAGAGGCGCTCCTTGTCTTCGGGATCGCACACGACCATCACGTCGGGGTAGTAGAACAAGGTCAGGTTCGCGAAGACATGCACCTTCATGTCGTGAATGAAAACCTTGCAGGGCTTGCCGCGCAGATGATTGCGCAAAGCGGCGGCGATATTCAAACTGATGAAGTTGTGCTCCTCGCTGGCTCCGGCCATGGCGTAGAGATCGCCACTGACGAATTCGTGGCGCACCTCACTGGTCTGCTCGGCGGCGAGATAGTCTTGCACCGTCCACTTCGGTGGCCGGGACTCGAGTTGGAGGGCTGCGGACATACTGGGATGATAGTTTTCAGGTGTAGCGGATGCAACCGGCCAAAACTCACAGGTTCCCCCGCTTCATCTCCTCCATCAGCCATTCACTGGAGCGCCAGGCGAGAGCGAGAATGGTCAGAGTCGGGTTTTTGTCGGGATTGCTGGGCATGACGGCTCCATCCATGAGGAAGAGGTTTTTCACGTCCCAAGTCTGGCAGTATTGATTCGTGACGCTTTCCGCGGCCCTGTCGCCCATGCGAGCGGTGCCCACTTCGTGGATGATCTCGCCGGGTCTCTGGATCGCATCTGCGCCGCTGAGTGGCTTGGCTTTGCCACCCATGCCTTCGAGCATCGCGGCAAAGGTCTGCTGCATGTGTTCGGCCTGCTTGATCTCGTGATCGCTCCATTTCCAATGAAAACGCAGCACGGGAATGCCCCATTGATCGACGACATTAGGGTCGAGTTCGCTGTAGCAGTCTTTGTTCGGAATCATCTCACCACGTCCGGCAAAGCTGAACTGCGCGCCATAGTAACGCCGGGCGTCTTCCTTGAGTTTGCGGCCATACACGCCGGGCGAAGTGGCATCGAGATAGCCGAAGCTTTTCGTCTCCGGCATCTGGCGGCCACCACCCATCTCGATGTGATAGCCACGGGCAAAGCCGAGCTTCGCGTGATCATTCACCAGCCACCACGGCACGTAGGTGTGCAGACCGCCCGCACCGTCTTCATTCATCGGCGGCAGGTCTTCCATGGCAGGAATGTGCGCGCCGAGACGCGTGCCGACGCTGTCCATGAGGTTCCGGCCAACTTGCCCGGAGGAATTCGCAAGGCCGGCCTTGTCGCGTGCCTTCGAGTTCAGCAGGATGCGTGAGGTTTCGCAGGTGCTGGCGGCAAGAATGACCACGCGGGCTTTCGCAATGGCATCGCGCCGCGTGATTTTGTCGATGTAATGCACGCCCGTGGCCTTGCCGCTGTCATCGACGATGACTTCGCGCACCATCGCATCCGTGATGATGTCGAGATTGCCCGTGGCGAGCGCAGGCGGCAGCAGGACCGTCGTGCTTTGAAAGTTTGCACGGATGCTACAGCCGCGCACACAATGCGTGGCCCAGAAACACGCCATGCGGGACATCATGTCCTTGCCCAAGATCTCCTGCGCCTTCGGATTGTTCGGAAACAGCACCTTCGGCAGGTTTTTCCAGTCGAGCGGCTGGCTCAGCACGGCGCGATGTGCTGCAACCACCGGCACGCCGAGCTTCCCGCCCGCCTTCTTCGCGAGCAACTCGCCCACACGCGGTTTCGGCGGCGGTAACAGCACGCCTGGCGATGAATTGGGCGCGTTGGCGATGCCATCGTTCTCGCCATAGACGCCGATCAACTGCTCCACGCGGTCATACCACGGCGCGATGTCGGCGTAATTCATCGGCCAATCGACGCCGAGACCGTCGCGCGACTTCGGTTTGAAGTCGAACTCGCCAAAGCGCAGCGAGATGCGGCCCCAATGATTCGTGCGTCCGCCGAGCATGCGCGCACGCCACCACCAGAAGTCGCCCTCCGTGCCTTGCTTGTTGGTGTAAGGCTCTCCAGGCACCTGCCAGCCACCGATGTTCGAATCGTAGAAGCCAAAAGGGCGATCCGGCGTGGCAGCACCACGCAGCGGCGCCATCTCCGGCGTGTTGAACATCGGCGTCTCCTTCACCGGCTCATAATTACGACCGGCCTCGATCATAAGCACCTTCACCCCGTTTAAAGCGAGAATCATCGCCGCCATGCCACCACCAGCACCGGAACCAACGACGATCACATCATACTGCGGCTGCGTTTTGCGTTCGGTAAGGACTGGCATGGCCGTTGAAGATCAAAACTCGCCGCGAAACACGCAGCGAGCGTTGGGAGTCTCGTGAATGATGATTTCACAAAGACCGGGAAGCTGCGAGGCGAGTTTTTTCCACAGCCAGGCGGCCATGTTTTCAATGGTGGGATTTTCAAGGCCTTCGATCTCGTTGAGATAGGAATGATCGAAGCGATCCATGATCGGCTTCATCGCCTTGGAGATTTCCGCGTGATCATAGACCCAGCCGATGTGCGGATCGACCTCGCCCTCGATGGCGATCTCCAGTTTGAAGGAGTGACCATGCATCTTCGTGCATTTGTGGTCGGAGGGAAGATTCGGCAGCGTCTGGGCGGCCTCGAAGCGAAAGTCTTTGATGATGCGTGCGCGCATGTCAGTTGGGTTTGGCGATGAAATTTTGCGGCGGAAGGATGGTGAGATTCAAACGATGAACGATGCCATCAAACGGAGTGCTGTTGGGATACTTGGCGGTCTTTAGAATGCCGAAACTTTGCCCGGCGGCGATGCCTGATTTGGGTTCTTGAGGGAATCCTTGGTCAAACGGAGCCACGCCGAGCACCTCGCTGTGCCCCGGTACGGCAATCGAGATGACACCGCCGAGATCAATCATCGCACGAATGTTGACGCGGCTTTTCTCCAGTGGCGCACCGGCAATTGTCACCTCCTTGCCATTCGCAAACACCGTGAGCGTCGGCTTGGTAGCGACCAGGTGCAGCGCATAGCCAGATTGTGCATCGCCATGCGTCAGCAAGGTGCTGTCCTGATCGATGGTGGGATCGAACTCAAAGGCGGCGTTGATGAAGATTCCCCTGCCCTGCAGTTTCGGCGCTTCAGATGCGCTGATCTCATCGCCGATCTTCAGCACTAGGTCGGCGGAACCTGCGGGACTGGCAGCGACAACGACCTCTGAGGCCGAACGCACGGCACTCTTGAACTCCTGCGGAAAAAAGGCGGCCAAGCGGGACTTTTCCGCCGCGTGTTCAGCCTTCGTGGCGAGATTCGTCCATTCGTTGGGATCGCTTTGATGATCGTAGAGTTCCTCGCTGCCATCCGAGTAACGGATGTAGCGCCAGCGCTCGTCACGGGCCGCGTATCCGGCGTTTTTACCGCCGCCCATGCAGGTGACGGCGGGTTTGTCGCGTTTCGCCGTCGGATCGAGCAGCAGCGGCCTCAAACTGCTGCCATCAAGGTGTTCGGGCTTTGACAGCTTCACGAGATCGCAGAGCGTGGGATACAAATCGACAAGCGACACGGGCTGTGACGATGCCGTGTCCGGCTTGGTCAATTCAGGGGCGTAAATCGTGAGCGGCACGCGTGTGGTGGCCTCCCACAGCTTGCCTTTGTGCCACATCTGTTTTTCGCCGAAATGCCAGCCGTGATCGGAGGTGAAGACGATGATCGTGTTCTTCGCATTCGGACCTTTTTCGACCGCTTCGAGGATGCGGCCAAGCATCGCATCGCAAAACGCCACATTGGCGAGATAGGCACGCACGGCGTCCTTCCAGAGGTTCTTTTCGACGATCTTCTGATGATAGCCCTCTTTGAGATGTGTCTTGGCGATGGCAGGCACGTCATCGAGATCGTCCGCCTTCACTTCCGGCAATTTGATCGAGTCGAGCGGCAGCGCATCGAAGTACTTTTGCGGCACGTACCAAGGCGAATGCGGGCGATACAAACCGAGGGCGAGGAAGAACGGCCGCTTCTGCTTCTGCGCGAGGAAGTCGGCGGCAAAGGAGGCGATCTGCCCGTCGTCAGTCTTGTCATCCTCAACTTGAATGCCACCCCAGTCCCAGTGCCAGATGTTGAGACCATTGAAGTTCTGGCCGGTGTGAACAGGAAGATCGGGAATCTGAGCGCCCTCACTAGGAAAGCGCAGATCCCAGGCCGCATCCTGTTCAAAGCCACGCCGCCCACCATGCCAGCCGGAGAGACGGCCTTCCGGCCCGCC
>NZ_JBJXFV010000192.1:0-35530 GCF_046154365.1 Prosthecobacter sp. | reverse complement strand
GATGGATCGAAGCGTCGCTCCATTTATTTGCCGGTACTGCGGGATCACCTGCCCGACGTGCTGGAGCAGTTCGATGTGGCGAACCCCAATCTCGTCACGGGCGACCGCGATGTGACGAACGTGCCGCTGCAGGCGCTGTATTTGCTGAACGGCCCGTTTGTGCAGGAGCAGGCCGTTGCGCTGGCGAAACGCATTCAATCATCGCCTGATCGCATCCAGCTCGCGTTTCAACTTTGCTTCAATCGAGTGCCGGACGCGACGGAAGTCGCGCTGGCGGGAAAATTCTTCAAAAGCGGCTCAGCGGACGACTTGAAGCTGCTGACAGTGTTCTGCCAGTCGTTGCTGGCGAGCGCGGAGTTTCGATTCATGGATTGAACCACTGACTGACACTGACTTCACACTGATATGAACCCAAACAGCTCTCTTATTAGTGCCAGTCAGTGTCAGTCAGTGGTTCCTGTTTCACGACGCGAGATGCTGACGACGATGTCGTCTGGCATCGGCTGGCTGGCTTTTTCAGCTCTGGCGCAGGCCAAGAGCGGTTTGGCATCAAAGGAGCCGCATTTCGCCGCACGGGCGAAGCGCGTGATCTTCCTCACGATGCGCGGCGGGCCGTCGCATGTGGATTTGTTTGATCACAAGCCGGAGCTGATCAAACGCGACGGTAAAACAGCATCGTTGGGCCGTGATTCGGCGGGAGCGAAGCTGTTTGGGCCGGTGCATCCGCTGCAGCAGTTCGGGAAGTCGGGACAGTGGATGACGACGCTGTATCCGAAGCTGGCGCAGCACGCGGATGAGCTGTGCATCATCAATTCGATGCACACGGACCTGCCGAATCATGCGCAGGCCTTCGGGCAGATGCACACGGGCAGTTTTCAGTTCGTGCGGCCTTCGATTGGCGCATGGACGCTGTATGGACTCGGCACGGAGAATGAGAACCTGCCAGGTTTCATCACGCTGAATCCACCGGCGGACAATGGCGGTGCGCAAAATTACGGCAGCGCGTTTTTGCCGGCGATCTGTCAGGGTACGCGCATCGGTGGGGCGCAGTTGCCGGAGCTTTATGCGGCGCTGTTGAAGAAGGACGTGGCTCCGGGGCCGCCGATGAAAAACATCGTGCCGGGCGTGGATCGCGACCTTCAACGGGCGCAGATCGACCTCATTCGCGGATTGAACGAGCGCAAGATGGAGCGCGATGGCGCGCATCCTGAGATCGAAGGCGCGATCGAGTCCTTTGAGCTCGCGTTTCGCATGCAGAGCGAGATTCCTGAGGTGCTAGACCTGCGCAGCGAGCCGGAGCACATCTTGAAGCTCTACGGCATCGGCCAGGGGAAGGATCAATTCGCGCGGCAGTGCCTTCTCGCACGCCGCATGGCCGAAGCAGGCGTGCGCTTCATCGAAATCGCCTCTCCAGGCCACTGGGATCATCACAACCGCCTGCGTGAATTGCTGGCGACGAACTGTGCGGCCACGGATCAGCCCATCGCAGCGCTGCTCACCGATTTGAAGACACGCGGCATGCTCAAGGACACGCTCGTCGTGTGGGCCGGTGAGTTTGGCCGTACGCCGTATGCGCAAAGCGGCGATGGGCGCGATCACAATCACAAAGGCTACTCGATCTGGATGGCCGGTGGCGGTGTGAAGGGCGGACTGACGTATGGAGCGACGGATGAAGTGGGCCACAAGGCCGCGTTGGACCCCATGCACGTCCACGACTGGCACGCCACGATCCTGCACCTGCTCGGTCTTGATCACACCAAACTGACCTATTCGTATGGCGGCCGGAATTTTCGTCTGACGAACGTCAGTGGCGAGGTGGCAAAGGGGATTCTGGCGTGATGCCGATCACTTTACATGCATGACCTGACTGCCGCTGGTCGCATGAAATGAGGGTGAGTACATCGCGGTGATGGATGCGGGCGGCAGCATGAAGGAGCCGGAATTCTCCACGCGGGTAAGGATGCGAAGTATGTGAGTTCCATGGTTCAGGTGTTCCATGAAGCTGCAAACACGGTCATCGCGGACTTCCTGATAGCCATAGAGGTCATCCTGACGTTCCCAGCCGCTAAGTGAGTGAACCGGATGTAGTGCAGCAGGCAGAGGGGATTCAAGCAGCAGGTATTCGAGCGGCTGCCCGGATTCGAAGCGGCATTCCAGCTCAATCATGTCGCCCGGCTTAAGCGGAGTGTCTTCGGTCACGAGTTCGCGCCGGATTTCATGCTGACTCCATCCGTAGGATTGATACGATGTCTGGGCGGCTTGAACGGATGCCGGATCGACACGCCAGAGGCGGCGGGTGAGCTTCAACGCGCTGACTGGAGCTGCTACAGGCGGGCCAAAATGCTGCAAACCGGCAGTGGCGGACAGCGAGCCGCCTCCCGCGAGGCGAAGAGTCAAAGTGTGCTTGCCGACGGCGAGATCGGACGCATCGAAAACCATGTTGGGAACCGCGGCGAGTGTTGAATCACGTTGGAGTTCAAGCTGATGCCGTTGTTTGCCATCCAGCAGCACTTGCACGGTTTGATGCTTCTCCATTTCGCCGGTGGCGAGTGCATAGGCGGCGAGCGCTTCGATGCTGGCGGCGGTGTCGCGGGTGGAGTTCCAGAAGCGGCCCTGGCTGCGGCGGGTGATCAAGTTGCGCGCGACATCGGCGGTGAGAGTGCTGGCGGGTTCGACGAGGAGGAGCAGGCGCAGGAAGGCGGCCTGGGTTTCGATGAAATCCTGCTGCCATGTGCCGTTGCTGCTGGTGTCGATCCAGGCGAGGCGTGTGGCTGCATCAATCTTGACCTTGTCTTTGAGCAAGCGGAGTAGCAGATCGCGGTCGCTGTTTTCGCCGAGCTGATGGCAGGCCATGGCGAGACGGGCGAGGCTGATGGAGGCGAGATGATCGCGTCCTTCGATGAGGTGCCGCCGCATTGAGGCGGCGGGCTGGGCTTTGCGGAAGCTGTCGTTGTCGCGCAACGATTGAAGTTTGTCGGTGTCATTGGATTTGGAGGGCGGCTCCAGTGATTCGACGAGTGTGGCATGAACCAGCACGTCGAGATCATTGCCGAGGTGTTTTTCCTTGAGGCCGTAGTAGGCGGGATCGGTGACACAGCGCAGTTGCTTTTCCTCGTGCTTTTGCAGCGCGGTGAAACCGGCGGTGAGAGCGTTGTTGTCCACTTGAAGACCGCTGAGGCGGGCCTGGAGGAAGCCATGCACGATGAGCGCTGTGAGCTGCGCATTGCTGCGCACGCTCCCGCCGAACCATGCCCAGCCGCCTGCGGAACCATCGCCGTGTTGATCACGCACGGCCATGCTGGCGAGACGTTGGAGACCGACGCTCGCCATGACCTGGACTTTTTCGGCATCGAAGAGGCTGGCCTGGTTCCAGCGCGGCAGTTGTTCATCGCGCTGCCAGCGTTGCAGATGCTCCGGCAGTTTCATGATGGTGCGTTTGGCCCCGGCTTCCAGCGCGGCTTGGTGCAGCGCTTTCATGTCGAGCTTGAGTGCCGCAACGGTGCGGTGCGCGATGAGCGTGGGCAAAAAGCGGTTCAGCGTCTGCTCGGCGCAGCCATGCGGATATTCAGCGAGGTAGGGCAGTGCATCGACGATGACGGCCAGCACACTTGGCGTGAGACGAACTTCGAGACGAGTGCTGTCAGGGCGATCATTCGCTGGAACGATGAACTCCAGAACGCGTTCGCTCTGCTCAGGTGCCACGGAGATGTCCCAGCTTTCAAGCTGTGCGGTGTGCGCCAGCCGCACGGGCAGGGTGATTTCGGTGGCATCGCTGGCGTTGTCACACGCGACCTTGATGCGGATTGTGCAGGTTCCCTCATGCGCGGCTTTGACGTGCCAGGTGAGCTGCGCCCCGCCGTTGGTGTCCAGCGTGGTGTTTTGTGCCGGTGCATCGAGCAAGGTGGCGGCGTCGCCCTGCCATTCGATCACCGCCTGCAGGGGGCGATTTTTTTGCTCCGCATGTACAATGCTCGCAGTCAACGCCGCCTCGTCACCAGCGATCAGGAAACGTGGAGCGGCGATGCGCAGTTCCAGCGGTTTGCTAACGCGGAGATCGTGCGCTGCCTGACCGACTTCGGTTTTGGGGCCAACCGCCCAGGCTTTTAGCGACCAGGTGGTGAGATTGTCCGGCAGCGTGAACTCAACGATGGCTTCACCACGCTCATCTGTACGGAGATCAGGCTCCCAGGCGATGCTATCGCGCTGGTTTTGCCGAACGCGGGTTTGCTTCAGCAGATTGGCAAACGAGGCGGGCATCGCCGCGACCGCTGTGCCTGCGGGCGGGATGGAGCTTGGGTCGCTGCCGACATCCGCGAATGCGCCAGCGCGGTCATCCTCCTGACACCATGGGTAGTATTCATCCCAATTGGAGGACACCATCCCGGGGAAGTCATAATCCACCAACCCGTTTTGTTCAGCCGTGTCGGTGATGAGCTGCCGGTGCAATCTCTTCCAGCCCCAGAAAAATTTGCGGATGTCCGGCTGCTCTGGGTAATAACGACCTGACTGGTGCGCCAGGGCATCCAGAGTCTTGTCGTAAGCGGTGAAGGCCACGTTGGCTTGCAGAGGCGAACCATCGTGACGGGCGGTGATGATTTTTACGCGGCATTTGTCACCGGGATGGTAGTTAGGCCTGTCTGTTTCCATCCGGACGCTGGCGATGAACTGCTTCGGCGGAACGAAGACCTGCCTGCTCACGTTGAAGACGCGGCCATCGGCAACGGTGGCGGCTTGTACAAAGAAGTTGGGCTGATCCTTAGCGGAGACGGCCATGCGGTGTACCGCATGATGCCCTTGCAGCCGCACATGCACGGGATCGGGATACACACCATTTTTCACGCGGATGAAGAGCCAAACATCGGCGTCCGCATGACGACTGGTGATCAGCAGTTCGGCGTCTTCTCCTGGAGCATGCTCGCGGTTACGCAATTGTAGATCGAGTGCTGCGGTGTCGGCGGGAACGTTGAGTGATTTACCTTCATCGAGCACGGCAATGTCACGCCGGGTGCTGGTGGTCTGTCCATCAGGCAGCACGGCATCCACTTGCAGACGATGCAGACCGAACTGCGGGAGATCGAGAGCGAGATCACACTGGCCGCCGGTCATTGCCGGAAAAGCCAGACTAGAAACAGCACCATCAGGTGCGGTGTGGCGTAAGGTGGCAGTCACGGGTGCCGGGCTGCCGTCCGTGTTGAAGCTGCGCAGGGTGAGCCTGCTCCGTGCTCCCGCGTGATAAAAGCCGTGGTCGGTATCGAGGATCAGCGTGCATGGCTGCGCCGTGACTATGTGCGAGGCTATCAGTGCCGTCACTCTTTGCGTATCGTCGATGACCCAGGCGTCGAGAGTGTATTTAACGGCCGCATTGCCGCTGGTCAGCATCGTGCCAAGAGTGTCCACCGGAATGTGCGCCGTGCCATCTGCGCGTAGAGGAATGGCGCCGCTCGTCATCTCCGTGCCTTGAGAATCGCCCCAGCCTGTCCCTTCTTTCCAGTAAGCCTCGGGCCAGGCGTGGCCGTTGCCATAAAGCCAGTCCCACTCTGTGGCAGGGCAGGCTGGTTTTGGACTTGCGCCTCCTAGCGCAAAACGTTTGATGTGATAGCGCACCCTTCCGCCGATGAGCGGCGCACCGGAGTAATAGCGGGCATTGATTTGAAACTCGAATTTTCCGCCTGCCGCAACTGAAGGTGATTTCACTGATGCCTCGGCCAGAAACTCAGGCTTCCGAAACTCTTCCACCGGGAATACTTCGATTTGCGAATCGATGGAGAGATGGTGTGCGCCCAGAATACCACCGTCGGGCAGGCGCAGCGTGCCGTGCGCAGCACCGCCGGCATCCAGCGCCACTGTTTGCTTCCCCAGGGGGGAGTTGGATTCGTATGGCTCGCCTTGGTGAAGGGCAACGTTCGTAACACCGCCGGCTTTACGCACCGTCTCGTCTTGCAAGGCGGCATTACGGTGCCGCAGCCATGTCTTCCAACGAACTTCCTGACCGGGATGATAGGCTGGTTGGTCGATGATTGAAAACTGACGCGCCGAGCCGGGGCTGTCCGGCAGCATGTCATTCATTGCAGGGTCGTAACCGGTGTAGCGGCGATAATCCTCGCCCAGCACATGCAACCGGCCGTGTGTGTCTTCCACACGAAACAGCCAGTGATGACTGTCCGGAAGGTCTGCCTCGGCGATTACGAGGCTGCCGTGCTCGTCCGCTTGGTGTTCGATCCGGATGAAGGGGACGTCTTTGGCCTCGGGCTCAGACCGCCAGGGACGGCCACCGCTGATGATCAAACGCGCCCCGGGCACGGGTCTGCCCGTGGCGGCCTCCAGTATGAGGTAGCGGGTGAGTCGTCTGGGTTCCTGCCAGGCACCACCAAAGGGATCGCGGGTCATCGCCGGAACGACGATTTCGACCTTCGGAACGGTCGCAGGCTTTTCGCCAGGAACTGGCGGAGGACCGAATGGATCGCTGCCAAGCGCAGGCGCAGGGCTGCTGGAGGGCGCTGCTGGACCTGGCGGCGGCGGCACAGGCAGTAGCTGCGGAATCTTCAACACCACAAGCTCATCCAGCCACAGCAGCGTCTGGTCGGGCTTTTTCGTGCCCGCGTCGCAGGTGATGAGCCAGACGCCTGCGTTGCTGAGGGGCGCGGTGATCTCATTAACTTGATCCCAGTGATGTGGCGCGGGCGTGATCTTCGCCGTCCAGCGCACCGGCTTTCCCATCAGCCATTGCGCGGCGTCCTTGCCCGTGAGGCGCATGTGCAACCCCTCGATCGCACGCCATTTCCATTCGTCTTTCTTGCCCTCCTGCTGCTTCTCGCTCTGCCGCATGTGTCGTTCGATGTCCGTGATGATTTTGCGCATGTCCACCGCCTGCGCGGTGAACTTCACACGGGTAACGTTGCGGGACATGACGCGCAGCTTTGCGGGTGTTCCGGCGACCTGCGGTCCTGATGAACTGAAACTCAGTTGAGGTGACTCGATCCAGGAGGGGCCTTCACTCGCCGCCGCTTTCTTGGCTTGATTTCGCGGAAGCTGCCGCAGAAACGCGAGAGTCCGGTCATGCTGCCAGCGCGCACTCCATTCCATCGCCAGCAGTGTCGTTATCGATTCGCGGGTTGCTTCATCCAAGCCTTCGTCCAGCGCGGCTGTTTTGAGATGAGCCATGAAGGAAAAGTCTGGTGGCAGCCGCAACCTCCGCAAGCTGCCACCGACGATGATGACCGTTTCATTGTCATCCAGAGTATGTAGCGCCAGTTCAGGCTTTTCTGGCACAGGTTGTTGGCCGACGATGGGAGACTCACCGCTCAACCCCGGCAGGACACGAGCGGTGAACACACCTGCCATCACCCGGGCAGTCAGCATCGAGGCCGTGGTGCGGTGCCTGCCACCCAGCGCGTCAAGCTGCGCCAGCGCCCAGCGCCAGCGTTCTCCGTCAGACTTCGCCGCTTCAAAAGTGGCTGGGGTGATTAAGAACCAGACGGTGGGATCATCCCCAACGCCGGGGGACGGCCATGAAGAACCTCCTTGCGACTGCATGATTGCCGGCTCCGTGTTCAAATCTGTCAGCCGCAGCAGGCCTGTGTTCGGGTAAAGGGACCAGTGCTCATCGTTGAGAAACCGGCTGCACAGCAATTGGGCGAGTGTCTCAAGCATCTGCGCACGCAGTTTCATGTCCGCGTTTGCGGTCAGCGTATTGCGAACGGCGAGCACCAGCTTCAGTGCGTGCCAGCGGTTTTTCTCATAGGCGCTGGCAGGTGGTGATTCACCGCTGAAGTTATTGCCGCGTACGAAGCGGTCATCCCTCATGTGGCCGATGTAAACGTCGTTATGCACCAGCATCAGCGCCACCTCCAGTCCAACAGCGGGACGTTCGATCAAATGCGGTCGGAAATCTTTCAGCAGCCTCTCCACATCCGTTTGTGGGTCGCTTATAAGCCAGTAAAACAGCTTCACCACCGCTTGGTCGGACCATGCTTGCATTTTTCCCAAATGGGCGCGAGCGAGCGCGGGGATGCCTTCACGCTGATTGCTTTTGATCAACTGCTGGATGTCGGCGGGCAGGGCGGCATCCTGCATCCACCATTCGCTGGCAGCCTGGACACGGCAGGCGAGCAGCAGAACCAGAACGACCAGCAAAGGAGTGTTTTTCATGAATGAATGCATGCTGCACAAAAGCCGACTGTCCGCCAAGATCAAAGTGTCCGAACTAAACCCGATGTACATCCACGACTGGCACGCGACGGTCCTGCACCTGCTCGGGCTTGATCACACCAAGCTCACCTATTCGTATGGCGGCCGGAATTTCAGGCTGACGAATGTGAGCGGTGAGGTGGCGCAGAAGATTTTGGCATAAGATTGGGATTGCGCCGCTGCGAGGCGGAGAGGTAGTATCCATCCGATTCAACGCGGGCTGGTCTGCGTGGATGCTGGTGGACTCAAACCTGTAAATGTCATGCGCGACAGTTCCTCTGATGATCCTGCATCTTCTGCCAAGCCACCGTCCCGATGGGGAAACATTTTCATCGGCTTGCTGCTGGGTGGCGTGATCGGTGCCGGGGCGTTGTATGTGACGAAGGTGGATCCCACGCTGCTTGCCAAGGTGACATCGCCATCCGCATCACCTGCTATCGCTGCTGCGGGTGAGGAAGTGGAGGTGCCGGTGAAGCATGAAGGGCTGCCACGCACGCCGTTTGAAATGGGGAACCTGCCTGCGGATGAGGTAGTGGATTCGATCAAGATCACGCTCGGTGTCGGCACGGAGGGCGCGGCGTTGAGCGAACCGGTCGATGTGCATCTCGGGCTTGGCTTTCCGCTGCGGCTGTATCCGCTCGGCGGGATGAGGCGTGAGCCGTCGTTTGCGGCGTTTCCGCACCGGTCATCGCTCGCAGGCATGGTGACGGCGATTCAGCCGGGGCAGATGGCGACGTTTGAGTTTTCGGCGAAGGCGGGCGATGCCGGGAGCGATGCGCTGCGCACTTCGCAGCAGCTTTTGACCGGCGTGAAGTGCGGCGATTTGCAGAGCATTGGTTTTGCCTCGCAGGGACGCACGGACTGGGTGCTGGCGGGCTATCGCATTGAGGTGAACGGCAAGCTGTTCGCCGCGAACGGTCTCGTGGATGTGCATGCGCAGGAGAAGCTGGCCGCCAGCCGTGCGAGCCTCATGAAGATCCTGCCGGAGTATGAGGCGAAGACAAAAAAGACGACGCTGAGCGAGGATGAGAAGGCGGCGCTAAAGACCGAGCACGCGCTGGTGCGCGCCTTGAGCGGACGTGTCGTGGGAGCGACGCCTTGGCATGAGGAGTCGGATGAGAAATTCCAAACCACCCCTGTCGCGGGCACGCTGGTGGAAAACCTGCGCATCACGCTCACTGGCGGCAGCGGGCCGCAGCAGGGCACGCGGAATCCGGTGTACCTCCAGGCCGGGGCGCGCAAGTTTCTGCTTTCGTCTGAAGCTGCGCCGTTGGCCGATGAGGCGAAGCCGCAAATGTTTGAGCTGGCCGGTTTTGAGCTTGCGCTCAATCCGCTGACCAAAGAATCACTGGCAGCGCCGGGCGTCGGTGTCATCGGCAGTGGTGCGCCGACGAATAAGATTCCTGATCGGGCGCAGCTTCAGCGCGTGCTGCTCGAAGTGGATGGACAGGCGGTGTATGACAGTGAGAAGCAGCCGGACGATCACAAGACGCTGCCGGCATTGTGGCTCACCCCTGCGGCGCATTTCGATGAAGCGGGTGATCTGGTGCGCACGACGGCGACAGCCAGCGAGGTGCCGGTGTGGATGTCGGGCATGAAGCCCACGGGAACGGTGATCGCGCAGTTGCCGCCGGAGCCGCCCAAGCTGCCACCTCTGATCACTGGGCCGCAGATTCCGCCATTGCCACCGCCGCCCTTGCTGCCACCGGATCGCACCATTTTGCCAGGAGGATTGCCGCCGCCGGGCGGTGGCATTTTGCTGCCGCTGCTGAATGCGCTGGCGCAGTTGCTCTTCCCGCTGCCGCCGCCCGCCGCACCGCTGATCAGCGGCGTGCGCATCGCGCCGACGACACCGATCGTGTGTGATGGCGATGCAGTGACCGTGAACTGGAGTGTGGGGGGCAACACGTCGCAGATCACTTCGTGGCGCGTCGATTTGTTCGCCGTGCTGCCGCACAAAGCCGCGCCAGTGCTGATCACGCCGATGGCGACGAATATCGGTGGTTTTCCTGGAGCCACGAGTGTCGTGATGCCGCCGATCAACCGCGCCGCAGTGGCCGCGCTGCTGATCCCGGCGTCGGCGGAGTCCGCCTATTTGTATGTGCAGCCGCGTGTCACCGCGCTCGGAGTCGCGGGCAATGTGCTCACGGCGGCGAATGGTTCGATCCTGCCGCTGTTCCCGGCGGGTACGCCGCCGCCGAACGTGCTGCTCGGTCTGCGTCGTGGGCCGATCCTGCCCCCTCTGCCGCCCGTCCCGCCGCCCATCATCGTACATGCTCCCGCGCCGAGTTTTCAGGTCAGACCGGCGCTGCTCCCACCCTTTCTGCCTTGGGCCAACATGCCGCTGGCCGATCCGCTGCTCGTGCGCAATGCGTGGAGGCTCACTGCGGAGCACGGCAGTCATTTTGGCCTGCTGTTTGCCAGTCATGAGAGCATCCCTGGCGCGACCACGCTCCCCGCATGGAGCACGGCGGTGCGGCCCACGGGAAATGGTGTGGAGCAGATCACCTTCCGCTGCGAGGGGCTGGTGCCCGCGCCGGCGGTGTTGCCAGGCATGCGCGTCATTGCCCACGTCGGCTTCGTCGGCGGCTCCTCTCCCGCGACGACGGGCTCGGTGCGCGCGCTGGTGGAACTCAGCAACGGGCCGATCCGTCGCAACGCCGCCGGCGGTGTCTCAGGCGCAGGCGCACAGCCCTTTTTCACGCTGCAAACGGGCACACCGCTGCCGCTGGCCAAAAACACGCCGCTCGTGCTCATCGACATGCCGCTGCGATTCGCCGGAGCCATGGACGCGGGCAACTTCGCCAACTATCCGCTCGATCCGCTGAACACCGCCGCCTACGCGCCACCGGGACTGCCGGCGGCGTGGAACGCGGCATCCTTCGGTTTCAATCCTGTGCTCTACGGCCCCCAGCGCGCCACGGGCACCATGTACGTCACCATCACGTTCAGAATCACCCTCACCTCCACCGATGCCACCGATGCTGTCGGCGTGATTGGCGTGCGCGTGGTTCCCGGCCCCTGACGAAACACCCCGCGCCATGAAAACGCTCTTGTCTTTTTTCACCCTCTTGTGCGTCACCCTTTCGACCGCCGCTGATGGCGGCGTGCATGGCCGGGTTTACGGCCAGGATGAGAAGGGGGATAATCTCGGCCCGCTTGCCGGAGCGCGGATCGAGTTGAAAAGCGAGACCGGCGGTACTGCGGCGACCGTGACGACAAACATCTACGGCTACTACCAGATCGCCACGCTCGCGGCCGGTGCGTATCGCTACAAGGTCGCCGCCGCCGGTTTTCGTGATGAAGACGAGCAGCGCGGCTTCGCCATGCCGCAGGACACGCGTGAGTATGTGCATGATTTTCTGCTCACGCGCGAACGGAAGCTCGGCAGTGGCCCTGCGCAGTCCAATGTGGTGCAGCCTGCCGTGCATGGCCGGGTGTATGGCCAGGATGAGAAGGGTGAAAACCTTGGGCCGTTGCCGGGAGCGAAGATTGAACTGCTGTCCGGCCAGGGCGGCACCGTGGTGGCGACTGCCACGGCGAATTCGCCCGGTGGCTATTACGAGATCAAAAACCTGTCGCCCGCCGATTATGCCTATCGCGTGAGCGCCGCCGGATTTCAGACGGAGGATGCAGGGCGCGGCTTCATGGTGCCGAAGGGCACGCTTGAATACGTGCATGACTTCCTTTTGTCGAAAACGCCGCCGAAGCGCGACCGCTGCGATCTCGCGATCCTCGTGGTGAAACGCATCAGCACCGGCAACAACCGTGCCAACGATGCGCGGCTGCCAGTGGCGAATGCCAAACTGATTCTCCAGCCCACAGGCAATCTGCTCACGCCGATCAATCAACCATTCGTGACCGACGCGAAGGGTGAATACATGGCGAAGCTGCTCGGGGAAGGGGATTACACCGTCGCCATCGACGCGCCAGAGTGCGAGCCGTTCACCGGGCCGCTCAAGGTCGTGTGCGACAAGGATGGCGAGGTCATCTTTGAACTGCAACCCTGCAACGAACTGCTGCACGGATATGTGCGCGCAATGCTGACCGACGGCTGGGGCAACTCTGCGTCGGCGAAGGCCGCAGCGGATCGCGCTTATCAACGGGCCTTGAAGGCCGATGACAAAGGCGACTGCAGCGTCAACTATGCCAGTGCTCTCGCACAGATCAGCGCCGGCGACTACAACGCGGCACAGCAGAATCTGGCGGCGGCGATTGGCAAGAAGCAGGATGGCACTGTATGGGATCGTGCGTGTGAGGCGCGGCTGTGGATGAACCTCTGCTTGCATCAGCCTGCGCAGGCGCTGCGGGAAATTCGTTCGCTGGTGCAGAATCATTATGCCACCAGAGCTGTCACGCCAGCCGCGAAGGACACTGCGCACGTGTGCGGCATCGCTCTCGGCTTGTTCAAAGGTCCGTGGAAAGATCAGATCGGCGCGGGTGACGCCGTGCTGCTGGAGGGCGAACTGCTCTCCGCGCTCAAGGGTGAATTGAAGACCGAGTGCGCGAGGGCCCGCGATCATGTGGCCGTGGAATACGGCAAACTCAAATCCGCCGAAGATGCGGCACGAAACGCTCTAATGGTGGGGGTCACAGAGAATCGAAACGCCGAAGTCGCACGCATGGCGGAGCGCCAGACGATGATCAGCAGAGACGTGGCTGCGCTTGATGCAGACATCCAGACGCTGCAGGCCACGGTGAACGCGGCAGATCAGAATTATCGCATCCAGGCTACCGGTTTCATGCAGCAGCGGCAGCAGAATGCCTTGCAGCTCGCGCCGATGCAGGCGCGCATGCAGCAGATCTCTGCCTGCATGGCGCAGGACCAGGTGAATCTGCAGGGCGCACAGCAGCCGATGCAGCAGACACCGACGCTGCAGCCCGGCATGCGTCCGGGCATGATGCAGCCAGGCATGGGCGGACAGGCCATCTTGGCGGAGATTCAGCAGCATCAGATCGAGCTTCAGCAGCTTCAGGCACAGATGGTCGTCATCCAGAACCAGGATGCGCAGATGGCCGCGCAGATCGTGAACCTGCAAAACCAGTACAACGCCAGCGTCGGCACCGCGCAGGCCAGCCTGAACACCAAATTGCGTCAGCGTGAGGTGATGGCGAACGAGTTCGACACGCTCGACCGCCAGCGCACCGCGCCATTTGACCCCGCCGCGTTCAGCACGCCGGAGATCGACGACCTCGTGCGCCGTGAGAACGCGCTCAAGACTTACGACGACCTGCCACTGGAGCCGCGCCGCGAAGAACTGCTCGATCAATTCGACTGCGGCGCTGCCAAGGAGGCGAAACGGCCCGCGAACACGGTGATGCCAATCGCGATCAACGAGCCGGCTTTCACCGTGAAACGTCCGGCTGCAACATTCCCCGCCGCGACTCCGACATCATCGCGTCCTTTGCCAGCCTTGGCTCCGCTCACGCCAGCGCCTGCTCCTGACATGCGGCAAGCCACGCCGACTCCGCAAAATCCCGGCATGCCTCCGCTCAAACCCCTGCCTGCTTCTGCCATGGCGGTCAAACCTCCACCGAACCTCGGAGATCCTGCCGAAGTCGTCGTCACCAACAATCACACCGGTGCAGTGCGCATCTTCGGCCTCGCACCAGGAGCAGAGAATCAGGTGTTCGTGCGCTCACTGCAATCTGGCGAGGAGGCGATGATTCCCGCCAAGATCGGTCAAACCTTCATCATCAAAGCCACCACCGGCGGCCAGGAACTGCAACGCCACACGATTGGCAAGAAGCTCGAAGTGCTGAAGCTGGGCGGCGCGAGGTGAGAAGATCCGGAGGTCAGGCTTCCAGCCTGACACTGGACCGAGGCTTCCAGCCTTTGGCCGCCGATCAAGGCGGGACGCCCCAAGCTGCAAACAGGTCAGAGGCCTATCCTCCAGCATGCCGTCCCTTGAACGTCAACTCCGCGACACCGCTCTTGTCGAGACCACCGAGCCCGAGCGCGACCATCTTGTCGTACTGAGCCTTGGTGGCGTCGTTAAGCGGCAGATTCAGGCCCACGGTCTTCGCCACATCGGCAGCGATGCCGCTGTCTTTGGCGGCGTGTTCGGCGGAGAACCAGCAGTCGTGCTCGCGGGCTACCATGTCGCCGCCGTCAGTTTCCAGCACGCGGGAGTTGGCACCGGTCTGGCTGAAGACCTCGCGGATCAGGTTTAAATTGTGACCGAGGGCCGCGGCGAGGCCGAGACCTTCGGCGAGACCGGCGGTGTTGATGTTCATGACCATGTTCACCAGCGCTTTGACTTCGGCGGCACGGCCTGGGCCACCGATGAAGCGGCGGTTGACGCTCATCTGCTCGATCATCGGACTCACCCGAGCATAGACAGCTTCATCACCGGCCAGCATGAGGTAGAGCTTGCCTTCGCGTGCATGGCTGATGCTGGAGGCCATGCAGGCTTCGAGACTGTGCGCACCGGCTTTTTCAGCGGCGGCATAGACCTCGCGATGGATCGCGGGGGAAAGCGTGGCGCAGTTGATGAAGACCTTGCCCTTGGCGTTCAAGAGCAGGCTATCGCCACTGCCGAAGAAAATGCCGCGCATCGAAGCGTCATTGGTCACGACGGTGAAAATGACATCAGCGGCGGCGGTGACATCAGCGAGCTTCGTGCATGCCTTGCAGCCGAGTTCGGTGGCGAGATCAGCGGCAGCCTGGGTGTTCACATCAAGCACAGCGGTGACGCTGTAGCCGACTTCTTTGAGGCGACGGGCCATGTTGGCCCCCATTTTGCCGACTCCGACGAATGCAACGGTTTGGGACATGAGGATGGTGAGGTGGATTATTTGTTGGAGAGTTTGCGGATGATATGTCGGGAGAGGTTTTCGTTGATCTCACGATGCCTTGGGACGGGCTGGGCGATTTTGGTGGCTGGATTTTGATACCAGTCGTGCTTGCCACCGTGACGGATGAAGACACAACCGAGTTCCTCGACGGCCTTGATCAAATCACGATGCTTCATGCCGCCGCCAGTTCGAGTTCTGCGTGATGCCTGACCGCCGGGATTGCACCGCTGGTCAGATCGCGTTGCAGATCGGCCAGATGAGCTTTCAAATCGTCCAAGGATTGGCCCTGGGTCACATAGTCAGGGAATTCATCGAGATGGCCCAGCCAGTCGTTGCCATCCTGCCAGTAGGTGAATGCGATTTTCATCGTGGTGCGTGGGTTGAAGTTGGAACTCGTTATTTATACTCAGGGTAGAACGGATTGTGGGCTTTTTCTTCTCCGACGGTTGTCAGCGGTCCGTGGCCGGGGCAGATCACAGTATTGTCGGACAACGTGAAGATTTCTTTGCGGTTTGTGGCAAGCGCATCGGCATACGAAACCATGCCGCCACCCATGCTGGAGGCGAATAGAGCATCGCCGACGATGGCGACGGGTTTGGAGAGACCGCTGACGACATAGGTGATGCCGCCCTTCGAGTGGCCCCAGGTGCTGCGGGGTTCGATCTTCAGGCCACCGCTCTCCCATGAATGCGTTGCGCCCAGTTCAAAGGTTTTGGCACCGGCGCAGGCTTCACGGGCATTCACGAAGGTGGTCACGGCACCGTCAGCAGACAGCTTCGCGAGGTCCATGATGTGATCGGGATGCGTGTGCGTGAGGAAGATGAGGCTGAGATTGAGGCCGTGCTGCTGGATGAAGTCGATCATCGGCCCCGCATCGGCTCCGGTGTCAAAGGCGACGGCGTTCTTTGTTTCGGCGTCCCAGATGAGGTAGGCGTTCACCGTCATGTCATGATAGACCGTGTTGAACTGCGCCAGGCCTAGCAGGCTGAGGTCTGTGGGCTTCCAGGCATAGTGTG
Source organism: Prosthecobacter sp. (assembly GCF_046154365.1). Taxonomy (GTDB): domain Bacteria; phylum Verrucomicrobiota; class Verrucomicrobiia; order Verrucomicrobiales; family Verrucomicrobiaceae; genus Prosthecobacter. Next base: position 19,529 of record NZ_JBJXFV010000192.1, on the reverse strand, counting down.
CCATCGTGACGAGCGAGGGGCCGTGCAGATTCAGATACGGAGCAATCTTGAGCAGCACTGCATCGTCCACGGCACCAGATTTCGCCGCCGCAACGGCTGCGGCAGTGACGCCGGCCTTGGTGGCCAGATCGGCATCGCTAATTCCAAGGCCGCGCATGGACTTGGCGATGACATCATTGAACAGGTCTTCGAGAGGAATTGACATGGGCGGCGATTCAATGCGGTCTGGCGGCGAAGGCAAGAGTTTATCGCCGAGAGACACGGTTACTGTTCCGTCATCATGGCACGCAGGCCGGCGAAGAAGTTGGTGTTTTCCTCCTGCGTAACCGTTTCGTTCATGTGGCGCGTGTAATCGAGTTCTTCGACGTATTTGCGGTCGAGTTCCTTGAGGAAGAGGCTGGGCATGCTGGTCTGCTTCTGACCCCATTTCACGCGAGTGCGCGTGTAGCTAATGGTGAGCTTCTGCTTTGCACGAGTGATGCCGACGTAGAACAGGCGGCGCTCCTCATCGACACGGCCTTCATCGAAGCTGCGCTTGTGCGGCAGGATGCCCTGCTCGATGCCGGGGAGATATACGATGGGGAATTCGAGTCCTTTAGAGGCATGCAGTGTGATCAAGCACACGCCTTTTTTCTTTTCGATGTCGTCCTTCTCCTCACGCTCATCATTGAGGCTGATTTCATCGAGGAAACCGCCGAGACCGTCGGCACGGTTGCGTTCTTCGTAGCCGGCGATGCTTTTGAGCAGCTCTTTGATGCCGTTTTCCCAGCCGGCGAAGTCTTCAGGCTCTTTCGCGGCTTTTTTGAGATGCTCCATGTAGCCCACTTCGAGAATGAGCGCTTCAGTCATCTGCACGAGCTGAGTGCCGTTGGTGTTCGCGGGGCCGGAGAATTTGCTGATGAGGCGAGTGAAGGTGCGGATGGAGTTGCGTGCCTTTTCAGGGATCTGCCGCAGGAAGTCTTCATCACAAAGGGCGACCCAGACGCTGTGGTGCTTCTCCATGCTGCGCTCGCGGGCGAGTTCGGCGGTGGCGCTGCCGATGCCGCGTGTGGGTGTGTTTAAGACGCGCAGCAGGCTGATGTCGTCGTGCGGATTGTGCAGAACGCTGAGGTAGCAGAGGATGTCCTTCACTTCGCGGCGATCAAAGAAGCTGCGTGCGCCGACGACGCGGTAGGGGATTTTGCGCTGCCGGAAGGCCTGCTCCAGCACGCGTGACTGGTCGTTGGTGCGGAAGAGCACGGCGAATTCCTCCAGCGCCTGCTTGTTCGAAAAATGGGCCGTTTCGACCTCTTTCGCGATCATGTCAGACTCTTCTTTTTCATCCTGCGTGGCGATGAGGCGTACGGGATCGCTACCGTTGTTGCGGCTCCAGAGTGATTTGGGACGGCGACCGGCGTTGTTTTTGATGAGGCTGTTCGCGGTGTGCAGGATCGGCGTGGTGCTGCGGTAATTTTCCTCCAATTTGACGACGTGCGGATTGGGAAAGAAGTTTTCGAATTCGGTGATGTTGGTGATCTCAGCACCACGCCAGCCGTAGATGGACTGATCGTCATCACCGACGACGCAGACATTGTAAGGCGCGGGAACGAGAGCGCGCAGCAGGCGCATCTGCAGCGAATTGGTGTCCTGGAACTCGTCCACCATGACATAGTGATGCCTGCTCTGCACAATGGCGCGCACATCGGCGTGATCTTCGAGCAAACGCACGCCGAGGACGAGCAAGTCGTCGAAATCCATGACGTTGAGACCGCGCATCTCGTCCATGTATTTTTGCATGACGGCGGCATCGAGGCTCTTTTCAGGATCGCCGAGGCTGCTGCCGTCGTTCTTGGCCTTGCTGATGCGGGAGAGCGCTGTGGAGGGGTCGAAGGTCTCGTCTTTGAGGAGGAGACCCTGACTCACTTTTTTGAGCAAGCTTTCCTGCTCACCCTGGCTGTAGATGACGAAGTTGTTCTTATAGCCGACGTGTGAGGCGAACTCGCGCAGCAGGCGTGCGCAGAAAGCGTGGAAGGTGCCGAGGACGACTTTTTTGCCAAGGCCGTCGCGCACCATGCCTTTGACGCGCTCGCGCATTTCGGTGGCGGCTTTGTTGGTGAAGGTGACGGAGAGGATGTTTTTCGGATCGATGCCTTCATTCACCATGTAGCTGATGCGTGCGGTGAGCACACGCGTCTTGCCCGTGCCAGCACCGGCAAGAATGAGCAACGGGCCATGGATGTGCGTGGCGGCTTCGCGTTGCTGGGCATTGAGGGTGCCGGTGAAGGCGCTCATGATGCTCCCGCACCTCGCACGGGCAGGCTACGCTCACGCCATTCGTTCAACACCTGTGGCAGGAGCTTGTGTTCCTCGATCTTGATGCGCGCATGCAGTGTTTCCGCAGTATCGTCAGTCAGCACGGGCACCTTGGCCTGCGCAAGAGTGCGTCCGGCGTCGATTTCTGCTGTAACGAGATGCACGGTGCAGCCGGTTTCGCTGTCACCAGCTTGCAGGGTGAGTAGTGGTGCATTGGCTCCTTTGTGTCTGGGCAGCAGGGAAGGATGCACGTTCACGATGCGGCCGGCATAAGCGTTGATCACCGGCTCCTTGAGAATGCGCATGAAACCTGCGAGCACGACGACATCCACGCGAGCACGCTCCAGATGTTCGAAGATTTCCTTCTGGGCTGCATCACTGAGCTTGCGCGGATTTTCGCCGTCATTGACGAACTGTGCAGGCAAACCGGCTTCGCGAGCGATCTTGAGGAAGCTGGATTCACTTTGGTCGCTGAGTGTGATGACGATCTCAGCATTGAGCGTGCCTGCGTGGATGGCGGCGATGATGGCACGAAGGTTGGAGCCTTCACCTGAACCAAGCACCGCGATGCGGAGACGATTGGCATCGTTGCTGCCAAGCATCTTGTTGATCGTGCTGGTGGTCGATTTGCCTGAGACGAGCGGTAGAATGCGAATCTCGGTCCCCGCCTTTTCTAAAGCCGTGCGTTCTTCGCGATTCAAAGAAGCGACGGTGTAGTCGCCGCCTTTAGCGTACACATGCGGACGAATGGCTTCGATGAGCGTGGTGGCACGCTCATCTTCGAACACCACAACTGCATCCACGGCACGCAACGCGGACAGTACCTCGGCACGATCGTTTTCGCAGTTGAGCGGACGATCCGGGCCTTTGAGGGTGCGCACGGATTGATCGGAATTCAACGCGACGACCAAAGCATCGCCCAAGGCACGTGCTTGTTCCAGATAACGCACGTGTCCAGCGTGCAGCAGATCAAAACAGCCGTTGGTGAACACCAGCTTGCGGCCTTGCTGCTCCAGATCGGCACGCAGACGTTGAACGTCGGCGATGCTCATGGGGGTGTAGTCGGCGGGCATGCCTTGCTAATGGCGTGAACCTGCGTGGATGCAAGAAACGAGCGCTCTGAATTAAGGGGGCGAACGCGGCCAAACAAAAAGCGGAAGGCTTGCACCTTCCGCTTTGCGTGAAATCTCGAGTTTGTATTATCAGTTCTGCTTGAGCACCACTTTGTCAGTAGTGTTTTCAAGAACGACAGCACCGGGATCGCGGGTGAGCGGCCAGTAAGCGTCCATATTGAGCTTTACCGGAGGTTTCATTTGGAACTGCGTACCATCTTTGGCGGCAAAGCCCTGGTAGGCGAGGGGCATGAGTGTCACGCAGACGCGTTCCTGATCGAATTTCTGCACATGCAGGGCGGCAGCGAAGGTGCTCTTCTGATCCAGCACCAGAGTGTCTCCCACTTGATAAGGATCGGCTTCGTCTTTGTTGCCAGGAAGAACGATTTCAATATCGACATCCTCAATGTCGGAGGAGCGGGCACGCACCACCCAGCCTTCGGTGATGACATCGCCCGAGGTGAGCGGACGAGCATTGATCACCTGGAAGCTGCCTTTGACGTAGAGCGGTTGCTCCTGCTTGTAGTTGCGAATGTAAGAGCGCTTGAGGAGATCGTTCTTCACTGCGAGTTGGTCATGCGAGAAGGCATAGAACTCCGCGAGCAGATCGCGTGCAGGCAGAAACTTGCCCTGTGGCACGGTGTAGTTGGTGAACTTGCGAAGCGGATCGAGCTTGTCGAAACGAGCGAGCACACGGTAGTTGAACGGCTTTTCAGGATGCGCGAACACCATGATGCTGAAGAACCAGCAGAAGGTGGCGAAGCCCATCAGCAACGTGATCAGGATCGTCCACCAAAAGATACCGCCGGAGTCTTTCTTCTTGGAAAAACTCCCGCCACCGTAAGAACGGTATTCGTTTCCATCGCTCAAGAATCGGATTTGCATGGCATTTTTGCGAAAATTTTAATTTTTATAATTTAAGAATGTTCAAATTCTACAAGATTGGCTGAAATTGAAAAGTAAATTTTGTGAATAAGTTGGCAGCATGGCTGCTTCTTCAATCAGGCGGTTTGGGGCTCAAAAGAGGTGCCGCAGCCGCAGCTCCGTGCGGCATTGGGGTTGGTAAGCTTGAAACCGGCATCCGAAAGCGCGTCCACGTAATCAAGCTGGCACCCACGCAGATAGCCGAGGCTTTCACGATCGATGATGATCGAGACACCGTCTTGGGTCTGGATGGTGTCCTCAGTGCCAGATTCATCCAGGGCCATCACATACTGCATGCCCGCACAGCCGCCTTTCTCGACGCGCAGGCGCAGCCCGGTGCTGGCGGCTGCATGCTTCTCGGCAATGAGCGATTTGAGATGTTCGATGGCGCTGGAGGTGAGGGAAATCATGGACGAAAAGGCGACGTATGTCTGGAGGGACTGTGCTTGAGGCGTGCGGGGATTGCAATTCCTCACGCGGCGTCCAATGTGACATTTCCTTGGAGCCAAAGAGCTACGTCTGCTGCTACGCACTTTATCGAAATTCATGTCCAAAATCCGCATTCTTCCAGACGCACTCGCCAGCCAGGTGGCGGCGGGGGAAGTTGTGGAGCGTCCGGCGGCTTTGGTTCGAGAACTGGTGGAAAACAGCCTAGATGCTGGTGCCCGCCACATTGAGGTGCATGCGCAGCGTGGCGGCATCGCCATGATTCGCATCGTGGATGATGGCAGCGGGATGGATCGGGAGGATGCGATGTTGTGTCTCGAACGGCACGCGACGAGCAAGATTCGTACCAAGGAGGATCTCGGGGCCATTTGCACCTTCGGCTTTCGTGGCGAGGCGCTGCCCAGCATCGCCAGCGTCTCGCGCTTTCGTCTCGCGACGCGGGAGAAGGAGGCACTCGTCGGCACCGAGATCGAGGTGAACGGCGGCAAACTCATGGCCGTGCGTGATCACGGCGGTGCTCCTGGCACGGTGATCGAGGCTCGCTCGCTGTTTTTCAACGTCCCGGCACGTCGCAAATTCTTGCGCACGGAAAACACCGAGTTTGCGCATGTGGAGCAGCAGTTGCGGCTGCATGCCATTGCCAATCCGCAGACGGCATTCACGCTCACGCACAATGGCGAACTCGTGCTGCATCTCCCGGCCACTCGTGACATGTTGGAACGCATTCGGGGGCTGGTGGGTGATGAACTCGCCTCACGCCTGCTCAAAATCGAGGAAACCACGCTGCATGGAGTCACCGTGTCCGGTTTCATCGGCGGCCCTGGCCTGAGCCGTTCGAACCGGCAGATGCAGACGACCTACCTGAACGGGCGTCCCATCGAAAGTCCCAGCATCTCCTACGGCCTGCGCGAAGGCTATCACACCGCGTTGATGAAGGGGCAATATCCCGTCACCTTCCTGTTCATCCAGATGGATCCGCAGGCCTTCGATGTGAACGTGCATCCGGCGAAGAAGGAGGTGCGCTTTCATGATGGCAACAGCGTGCGTGACGCCATCGCACGCAGCGTGAGCCGCACGCTCGAAAGCGCCACCAAGCTGCCCACCGGTCATGCGCCTGCACGCACCGTTCCTGTTGTCTCTGCGGTGGAACCTGCACGCCAGGAGCAGTTCGTCATGCCGGTGGTGCCTTCCTCGGCTCCTTTGCGACAGGTTGAACCCGTCGTACCGGCACCCGCTCCAATTCAAAAAATTCTGCCGGGTGAAGCCAAGCACGCCCCCGAAATCAATCCGCCGAAGCAAGTCGAAAAACCCAAGCCGGAGCCACAGACGCAGACTTCAGCGTCCGACTTCCGCATCATCGGTGTCTTGCAGAAACTTTATGTGCTCATGGAAAGCAAGGAGGGGCTCGTGATGATGGATCAGCATGCGGCGCATGAACGCGTGAACTTCGAAAAATTCCGCCGCGCCCTCGAAACCGGTGGAGTGCCGTGCCAGCGACTGCTGATGCCCATCAATCTGCAAACCACGCCGCGTGACGCCGATTTGTTGAAGCAAAACCAGACCACGCTCAGCCGCCTTGGCATCGAGATCGAACCCTTTGGCCCGAACATCTTCAAGGTCGAGGCATTGCCCGCCTTTTTGAAGACCGACGATCCCGCCGCCTGGCTCGACCAGGTCATCGAGGAACTCAGCAGCCTCAGTTCGAAATCATCCTCGTTGCGCCTCAGCGAAGACGCCATCGCCACCACCGCCTGTCGTGCCTCGGTGAAAAGCAATGACGTGCTCTCCATCCCTGAGTTGCAGGCCTTGCTCAAAGACCTCCTGGCCTGCGAAATGCCCTACTGCTGCCCGCATGGCCGCCCGACTCTCGTGCAAATTTCTACCGCCGAGTTGGAGCGCAAATTCGGCCGCCGTGCGCCGGGGTAGGGGACTGCGCGGGAGATTTGAAATCTCGTGATAAGTTCGCGAGGCAGCCGCGTTAAAGGGCGCACCTCCCCCAAAACCCTCTTCTGCTCATGAATCCCTTCCGCAACGACCTTTCCCGTCGCGCCTTCGTCTCCGGCGCAGCGAAGACCTTTCTCGGTGTCAGTGCCGCCTCCCGTGTCATCGCCGCACCCGGCGTCGGTACCTCGCCGCTCAAGCAGGCCGCTACGGCACGCAACGTCATCTATTTGTACATGAACGGGGGCATGAGCCACCTCGACACCTTCGATCCGAAGCCTGGGAAGACCGAGATCATGGGCCTCACCAAGGTCATCAACACCAACGTCGATGGCGTCCGCGTTTCAGACAGCATCCCGCTCATCGCCCGGCAGATGGACAAGCTCGCCGTCATCCGCAGCATGATGACCACGCAGGGGGCGCACGAGCAGGGGCAGTATTATCAGCACACCAGCTACACCCAGCGCAGCAGCATCCGCCACCCCACCATGGGCGCGTGGTTGCAGAAATTTCAAGACCGGGGCAATCCCACGCTGCCCGGCAGTGTCATGATCGGCAACGACAGTCGCCATCCCGGCGCCGGCTTCTTCGAGAGCCGCTTCGCTCCCCTCATGATCAATGATCCCGAGGACGGCATCAACAACGTCAAAACCAACTCATGGTTCACCGAAGATCGCTTCAACAGCCGTCTTGCCACGGCCAAGCAGCTCGACCAAAAATTCGCGCAGACCTACAACGTCAAAAACGTCCGCGCCTACGCCGACATGTATGACGATGCGCTCAAGATGATGAAGAGCGAGGAATTGAAGGCATTTGATCTCAGCGCCGAGCCCGAGGCCCTGCGTGCCAAGTATGGCAAAGACCGTTTCGGCCAGGGCTGCCTGCTCGCCCGGCGGCTGGTCGAGCATGGCGTGCGCTTTGCCGAAGTTTCCTTCGGCAGTTGGGACACCCACAACGCCAACTTCACGCGCGTGCCCGAACTCTGCGATGAACTCGACTCCGCCCTCAGCACCCTGCTGCAGGATCTCGAATCCCGTGGCCTGTTGCAGGAAACGCTCGTCGTTCTCGCCACGGAATTCGGCCGCACGCCCGAGATCAATCAAAACGATGGTCGTGATCATCACGCATCCGGCTTCACCTGCCTCATGGCCGGCGGCGGCGTGCGCGGCGGCCAGGTCCATGGTGCCACCGACGAAATCGGCCACAAAGCCGTCGAGAACGTCGTCACCATCCCCGACTTTAACGCCACCATCGCCTACGCCCTCGGCATCCCGCTCGATCAGGTGCTCTACAGCCCCAGCAAGCGCCCCTTCACCGTCGCCGACAAAGGCCGGCCGCTCACCGCACTGTTTGGTTGAGGCATTCGAAGTGGCTCAATCCTTCTTCAAGATCGGCTCCGGGCTGATCTTGATGACCAGCGGGCGATGATCGCTCGCTTTGTCAAAATCGCGCGCGGAGTAGATGAAGCACTTGCTGTAATCAAGGTGCGGGCGCAGCAGGCGGCTGGCGAAGCAGTAGTCGAGGCGTGAGTAGGTGTCTGCGGCATCCCAGAAGTGCGTCCAGACTTCGCCGTCATTGTCCTTCAGCCACACGTCCTGCATGGCGGTGTCGCTGGTGCGCGGGCTGCCGATGATGTCGCTGATGGCGGGTTCGTTGCGGTGCTCGTTGAAGTCGCCGTAGGCCAGGATGCGCGCACCGGGTTCCTTGGTGAAAATAGAATCGATGTGCTTGCGCAGCAGGCGGGCCTCGTTGCGACGCATCTGCGCCTGATCGGCCTCGGTGACTTCGCGTTTTGACTTCAAATGCACACCCACGAGATGCAGATCGAAGGTGGGCGTGATGGCGATGGTCGCATCGAGGACGCCGCGCTGAAATGGCAGGGTCTGATCGCCGAGCTGGTATTTGAGATCCGTCTGTGAATTGCGTGCCTTGATGGGCAGACGCGACAGTAACGCGAGGCGACGCACTGGATCGCCGCCATGCGCGAGTTCCGTGTGCGGCAGGTCGATGCCGGCGGCCTTGAGGCGCTTTTGCAGATCGGCGAGATCGTCCGCAGTGCCGATTTCGCAGACGCCGAGGATGTCCGGCTTGATGGCGGCGAGAATTTTCACCACGCGCACGCGTTCATCCTCCGGTTTCGGCGCAGATGGCAGCGTCTTGTAAGTCTGCAGGTCGAACCGGTCCATCGTGAGCCAGTTCTTGAGATTGTAGGAGCAGAACGTGAGGCGTTCCGGCTCGGCGGCGGCCAGCAGCGCCGCTGCGGTAAAGAAAACGGCGGGTCCAAAGACCCGCCGCGTGATGGAATGCCAGAGTGACATGCCGTTCGAACTAGGAATCTTCGACGCTGGAGACTGGCTGGCGTTTTTCCTGCGGTGTCGTGATTTTCGGGCGTTCGACTTCTTCCTGGGCGTTGTGCAGCTCGGCTTCGAACTCCGTGCGGGCCTTTTTGAACTCGCCCATGCTCTTGCCCAGGCTGCGGGCAAAGGTGGGCAGTTTTTTCGCGCCAAACAGCACGAGAATGAGGATTCCGATGATGATCATCTCGGGCGTGCCGAGAGGACCGAAGGCGAGGATGGTGGAGGGGGGCATGATGGTACTAGGTTTGCATTGTTAGTGGTTGCGTGCAACGCGGACTTTCAGTCGTTCCCAGTGGGGCCATCGTCCGTTGAGCGAAGGTGTGGACGCCTCATGGGCATCACACCTCTTCAAGCAGTAAACGCAGCGAAACCGTCATCATTAGCATTGCATGCACGATTTCTGCGACCTACCAATCCCGCCACCATGATTCACAACGTCTATTTCTGGCTCAAAGCCGACCTCACCGCCGAACAACGCTCTACTTTCGAGACGGAGCTGATGCATCTGCTTGAAATCGATTACCTGGAGCACGGCTTCGCCGGCAAGCCGGCGGCTACGGAACCACGACCTGTGACCGACCACTCGTTCAGCTACTCGTTGACGCTGCACTTCAAAAACATGCAGGATCATGAATTCTACCAGAAAGACTGTCCGAAGCACAAACGCTTCGTGGATGCGTGCAAGACGTTCTGGGACCGCGTGGTGGTCTATGATAGCTCGCCGCTGCACTGATTCCATCCACCTGCCATGTCCTACACCTTTCCCAAGTCCGTCGAACTTTTCGCGCGCGCGCAGCGCAGCATCGCCGCTGGCGTGAACAGCGGCATCCGCAAAATGGAGGCCCCGGTGCCGCTGTATTTCGACCACGGCAGCGGCTCGCGGCTGTTTGATGTCGATGGCAACGAGTACATCGACTTCCAGATCGGCCAGGGGGCGATTCTTTATGGCCATGCACCAAAAGGCATGGCCGACGCCATCGCCGAGCAGGCGCACAAAGGCACGCACTGGGCCGCGCAGAGTGAACTGGAGATCGAAGTCGCTGAACGATTGCAAAAGATGATCCCCGGCGCCGAACGCGTGCGCTTCAACAACTCCGCCACCGAGGTCGTGCTCTCCGCGCTGCGTCTGGCGCGTGCGCACACCGGCAGACCGCTCATTTTGAAGTTTGAAGGCCATTATCATGGCTGGAGCGATGAAGGACTCGTCGGCTACGCCCCGCCGCCGGACAAGTGGGGCACCGAAGACGACCCCACGCGGCTGCATCCGAGCCAGGGTGTCATTCCCGAGGTGCTGAACACCTTCGTCGTTGCCCGCTGGAACGATCCTGATCATCTGCGCCAGCGGGTGAAGGAGCATCACGGCCAGATCGCCGCGATCATCTTCGAGCCTGTACTCTGCAACACCGGCTGCATGCCGCCTGTGCCCGGCATGATCGACACCATCCGCGAATTGTGCGACGAAAACGGCATCGTCATGATCGCCGATGAAACCATCACCGGCTTCCGCTTCGGCGCTGGTTGCGCGCAGAAATTTCTCGGCTTCACACCCGATCTGACCATTCTCGGCAAAGCCGTCGGCGGTGGCGTGCCCTTCGCCGCGCTTGTCGGCAAAGAAAAATTCTTCGCCAAGATCATCAGCGGCCAAGTCGTGCATGCCGGCACCTTGAACGCCAATCCGCTCTGCCTTGCCGCCGCGAAGTGGTGCCTTGATCAAGTCATCGCCCTCGGCGACACGCATCCAGCAGGCATGATTCACCTCGGCGAGCAGTTGATGGCCGGCCTCTGCCAGCTCGCCCAGCAGCATGAGGTGCCCGTCCTGCCCCAAGGTTTCGGCCTCGTCTTCCACTGCACCATGCTCAAGCCGGACGTCGAGGAAGGCCCCATCCTAGACTACCGCGACTACGTTCAGCGCCACGACGCCCCACGCTGGGCGCATCTGCGCCGCTGCCTGCTCGAAGAAGGCGTCCGCGCCATCGAGCGCGGCCTGTGGTTCATCAGCCTCGCCCACACGCAGGCGGACATCGACGAAGCGCTGAAACGTGCCGCGAAGGCGTTTGCACGGCATGCGGCGGAGTGGAAAGCGTAACAGCATGCAGGTCGGAATGAAGAACTGGCTTTGTTCGACATTCTCTGGCAGTGTTTAACTCGGACGATGATCACCCACTTCCACATCGAGAACTTCAAGTCCCTGGCGGACTTTGACCTCCCGCCGAAGGGGCAGGAACTAGCGGGTTTCACCTGCCTGATCGGAATGAACGGCGCAGGCAAGACGACTCTGCTCCAGGCCTTTGATTTCACGGCGCAACTGATGTCTGGCAAGATCAAGGAGTGGCTGGCTTGGCGTGAATGGAGTGCGGAGGATCTCCTGACAAACCTTGGAGGCTCGAAGGGCGGATGCATCCGCCTGGTGGTGGACCTGAAGCTGGTTGAGCAACGTAAGGCACGGTGGACGGCAAATTTTGACGCGAAGTCGTTACGCTGCGTGACGGAGACACTGACGCTTGATGGGAAGGAGATTTTGTCGCTGCGAGTTGACGGCAGCATGGAGGTGGGGATGTATGACATGCCTCCTGACCACTATTCGAAACTCCCCTTTGAGTTTGAAGGTTCGGTGCTGTCCACGCTGCGGCTGGAAGGATCGCATCCATACCTCCAAAAGGTCAAAGACGCTGTGCTGGGATTGCACTCGCTTGAATTGCTGGCCCCCCAGCTCATTCGTCGCAGTTCGCGAGAGAGTTCGGACATAGGCCCGGGTGGAGAGCGGTTGGCGGGTTTTCTCTCCCAACTCACCGAGGCTCAGCAGCACGACCTGCTCACGCGGCTGCGCAAAATTTATCCGCAAGTGCAGAACCTGCGTATTCAACACAAAGTCTATGGATGGAAAGGTCTGTTGGTGGAGGAGCAGAGCATGGCAGGACATGAGGTGACGGAGGCGCACATCAATGATGGCTTCCTGAGGGTTGTCGCCATGCTGTCCCAAGCCTACACAAAGCACGACCTCCTGCTGCTGGATGAGATCGAGAATGGCATCAATCCGGCGGTGGTGGACGAGTTGATGGATCTCCTCGTCTCTCTTAGCCGCGAGGGCCGCCAGATCATCGTGACGACACACAGCCCGGTGATCCTGAACTACTTGGATGACGACGTGGCCCGCGCAGGAGTGATCCTACTCTTCAAAACACCTGACGGCCGCACACAGAGCCGCCGTTACTTTGATGTGCCGGAGAATGAAAGTAAACTTCGGGCGCTTGGCCCAGGCGAGGTCTTCCTGGACACCAGTATCGAGGATCTAGTGCGTCGTCTGGCGTCCGAGAAACCTCCAAGCAAGACTGCCGCATGATCCTGATTCTCTCAGGCGAGGGCCCGAGTGACATCGGCAGTTGCAACAACGGCCAAGGCCGATGCAGCGGCCCAGATTTTAGGGCCGGCCCCATGGCAATGATTGTGGATAAAATCGCAGAGGATAAACTCGGCTATTCCCTCGCGGATGCAGGCGCTCTCGATCATATACCAGAAAGTAGCCGGGCCCGGATGGCCAAACAACTCCCCAGAACATTTGTGACCGGCAAACGCAGAGGGTTCGAGACAGCTCACTTTTTCAAAGAAGTCCGCGCCCTGGCGCGGTTGGCCATGACAGAATCCGAAGCTGATGAAACTCTACGAGGCGTGGTCCTCTTCCATGATTCTGACGGCACGCGCTCGACAGAACGCGGGCTCTATGAAACACGCATACGGTCCATGGAGGATGGATTCAAAGCGGAGGGCTTTGAGTTTGGCGTACCCATGGTTCCGCGGCCAAAAAGCGAGGCATGGCTGATCTGTGCTTTAAAACTGGACGCCTACCAATATTGTGAAGCACTAGAAGATAGCCTTTCTGGCAATGACAACGCTTCAGAGCCTGCGAAGGAGCAGTTGCATGCTCTGCTGAGCAACACGGGCAAGACAGTCACTGACCTAGCCGATCTGGTACATGAGGGCATCATTGATCACGGAAGAATCAGCATGCCCAGCTATGATGCATTTAAGTCGCGTCTGCAGGAGGTGCTCGCGTCGCTCCAACGCCAACCTGCCACCCCATGCTGATCTCCGAGATTTTTTATTCTGTGCAGGGCGAAGGATCGCTCATTGGGACGCCGTCGGTGTTTGTGCGGACTTCGGGGTGCAATCTGCGCTGCGGGTGGTGTGACACGCCTTATGCGTCTTGGAAGCCTGAGGGCGATGAGATGAGCGTGGCGGCCATTCTCGATGTGGTGAACCAGCATCCGACACGTTTTGTGGTCGTGACAGGTGGTGAGCCGATGATTGCGAAGGAGATGGCGGCGCTGCTGTCCAAGCTGCGTGAAAACGGCAAGCACATCACGATTGAGACGGCGGGAACGATTGCGCCGGAGGGGGTGGCGTGTGATTTGGCGTCGATCAGCCCGAAGCTGGCGCATTCGACGCCGGATGAAGCCTTGGCGGGCAAGGCGTGGGTGGAGAAGCATGAGCGGTTGCGGCTGCAACCGGAGGTGTTGCGTGCGTGGTGCTCGGCATATGCGTTTCAGCTCAAGTTTGTCGTCGCGAGCGAGGCGGATGTGGCGGAGGTGCGTGCGGTGGTGGATGTGATCGGTGTGCCGGTGCCGCCGGAGAACATTTTGCTGATGCCGGAGGGCATCAAACCCGAGGTGCTGCGGTTGCGGCAGGCGTGGCTGGTGGAAGTCTGCAAGCAAGCCGGCTGGCGCTATTCGCCACGGCTGCACATTGATCTGTTTGGCAACCAGCGTGGCACATGAAGACGCGGTCGAAGCTCTCGCGCAATCTATGGATCGCGGTCTGGCTGCTGGTCGCGCTGTTGCAAGCGTGGCAGCATTTTCGTGAGAAACCCGCGCCACCCGTGCCCGAGCCGGATGGACATCTGGTGGTGCTGAAGCATGCACGCCTGGTCGATGACTCGGGCAATGATGGCGACAGCTTCAAGATCGCGCATGATGGTGGCGAGCAGGTGCTGCGGCTGTATTTCGTCGATTGCCCGGAGAAGCGGCAGTATGCGCTGGTGAATGGGCGGCTGAAGGATCAGGCGGGCTATTTTGGCGGTTTGAGCATTCCGCAAACGGTGAGCCTGGGTATGGAGGCGAAGGCGTTCACGGAAAAGCTGCTGCGTGAGCAGGACTTCACGGTGCAAACACGCTGGGAGCGGGTGTATGACAGCGCACGCTCGTATGCACTGGTGTTCTTTGACGATGGCGAGGAGCTATCAGAAAAGCTGGTGAAGGCCGGACTGTGCCGGATTCACACGAAAGGCACGATGATGCCGGATGGGCAGCGCGAGTTTGATTTCGAGAACCGACTTCGCGCGCTGGAGCGCGAAGCGAAAGCCGCACAGCGAGGTGCGTGGGGCAAACCGAAGCGGGCGCCGCCTAAACCAAAGCCGTGAGCAGCGGTACATCGGCGGGCGCGAGATCGTAAGCACGCAATTGTTCGCGTCCGACCCAGGCAATGGCGGTGTGCTCATGTGGATGCGGCTCGGGGCTGTCGGCGGTGAGTGCACAAAGAAACGGGATGAGTTCGATGCTGCCCCACGAGTAAGCGTGAACGAAAGATGGCAGCGTGCGAGTGATGCGCACGGTGCAGCCGAGTTCTTCATGGAGTTCGCGATGCAGTGCGGCTTTAGCTGCTTCACCCGGCTCGACTTTGCCACCGGGAAATTCCCACAGGCCACCGAGTTTTTTGTCCGGCGGTCGCTGGGCGATCATGATGCGGTCATCACGCATGATGATGGCGCAGACGACGGGGACTGGCGGGTTACTTTCCATCCGCGACGGCAAGTGACGCCTTGGCAGTGCGCAGGGCGGCATCGGGCACGCTGAGCTTCGCCATGCTGGCACGCATGCGACGGCCGACGGCACCGTTGTTGGTGAGGATGCTGGCGACAGCGTCGGCGGTTTGTTGGGCGGTGTGAGTGACGATGCCGCCATCACATTTCGTCAGCATTTCCGCATTCCCCTCCTCCTGGCCGGGCACGACGTAATCAATGACGGCGGGGATTTTCGCCGCGAGCACTTCGTGCAGGATGGCACCGCCGGCCTTGCAGATGACGACATCGTGCGTGCGCAGAAACTCGGGAATGCGCTGCGTCCAGCCGATGATGTCCACCGTGCCAGGCGGCACCTCGTCGGTGAAACGACGCAGTACATGGTAGAGCCGCGAGGCATGCTTGCCGACGGGGAGCGTGAGCTTTGCCCCGGCGAGAAACAGCGGCTTCAATGCCTCCAGCGTGGCGGCCACGCGACGCCCCGTGGTGGACGGCAGATACAAGATACGTGCGCCGACATGCGGCGGTGCTTCCGGCAGCGGCTCGGTGAACGCGAGGCTCACGGGGAAGCCGGTGACGCGGATCTTTGACTCCGGCACGCCGAAGCCGATGACGACTTTCTTCGTCTCCTCATCGGCGACGCAGAACAGATCACTGCCGGACATGACCCAGATGCGGTTCACGCTGATGGAGTCCGTAATGATCGTGGCAAGCGGCGGCACTTTCTGCGTGTGTGCCAGTGACTCCAGCAGCACTGCGTACAGCGGATAGGTGCTGATGATGAGACGTGGCTGCCGGCCGGCGATGCGTTGCCGCAGGACATTGAGCAGCCCGGCCTGCCACTTCGAGTCCGGGCCGGTGACGCTGCGTTTGCCCATCAGTTCATAGGTCAAGCGCCAGGCAGCCGGGAAATGCGTGATGGCCTGCTGGTAAAGCGCCTTGGTCACGGTGGCGGTCAGCGGCATCGCATCGCTGATGAGATCGCTCACCTCGATGGTTTCACCGGGACACAGACGTTCCAGAGCCTCCGCCACGGAACGCGCGGCGGTGTTGTGTCCGTCGCCATAGCCAGCCGTAAGGATCAAAATCACGCGGCCCACCGCTGCCGGAAAAAATCACCAAAACAAGCAAAAAGGCTTGGATCGAGGCGTGGATGGGATTATTTTAGTTATGTTAACCATTTTCTCCATGCGATGAGAAACCAGCGCCCCCTCACGATCAGCCAGCTCCTCGCCACCGGCGTCATCGCCATGGCGGTGCTGGTCATGCTCGCGCCGCTGCGTCCTGGGCCTGCGGGCATGCAGTCACGGCAGGCAGGCTTTGTGCCATTGCTCAATGCCAGCGGTGTGGCCGACACGGCAGCCTTCCATCGTCTGGCCGTTTCAGGCGCGTCACATGCCGCGAGCGCCAAGCCACTGAGCCGCAGACCGCAGGCCAAAGTGATCGCACAAGCCGCCGAATGAGCGCGGCCTTCAAACCTCCCGGCCAGTGCCCGGCCTGCGGCGAATGGGTGCCGCGTGGTGCCGCTGCGTGCGATGACTGCGGCGCCTGTGCCAAATCCGGCTGGAGCGGTGACACGCATGCCGATGGACTCGACCTGCCCGATGACGAGTTCGATTACGATGACTTCATCGCCCGCGAATTCGGCGGCAAAAGCTCCCAACAGCCGCTGACGGCGAATGTCTGGTGGTGGGTGGCCTTGGCGCTGCTGATCGTGTTTGTGATCGGAGCGTTACTGCCCCTTTTCGGCTAACGTCTCGGATCAGGCGACGGCGAGCGGGAAGCGTCGATGACACGACAGATGCCATACGAGCCGTTGCCTGCATCCGTTTTGTTGAACAAAGCCGCTCTGCGGCAAGGTGATTCGAGTGTGCTTTGAGTTGATGAATGCGTGAGCATTTTCGTGAGCGTGATGGGCGCTGTCTTAGCAGCTTGTGGGCCTATGTTCAATCCTCATCTCGCCCGCCGTCCGTTCTGCCGTGGGTGACCGCCGTTGCGCAGCTAACGAGGTCGAGCTTGAACCGACTAAACGCATGGCTAAGATTCGTGCAATTGTATGGGAAAGAAGAGTCGGCTTAAACGTTTGCGCGCCGAGCGCGCCATCACCAATGGAAGCACCGGCGACGATCCATCGTGGCAAACTCTACAATTTCTCCAGACCGGTCATTTGCCCCCCAGGAGGCAGTGGAGAGCATGCAGCACGCCTTCCAACAAAATCTGCGCAACTCGCCGCTGTGGGAGATGATGGTGGAGAAATTTGGTGAGCAAAGGGCGGAGGAACTTTTGCGTCAATGTGCCGTGCGCGTGGATCCCGTTTTGTAGCGCCCGCCAACGCAGCTGCACTACGTCCTACCGCGCTAACCGCGCATTATCCCTCCGAGAAGATGCCGAAGGTCATCGAAGCACTGCGTCGATTTTTGCCCGCGTATCTGCGCACCAAACCGGTGCTCAGCAGCGTGCAGCACCGTGCCGTGTGGGCGCTGCAAAACTGCCGCACCATCGTCATGGGCGGGCATGTGTATGAATGCCCAACCTGCCCCGGTCAGCGTGAATACGCCTTCAACAGTTGTCATCATAAAAGCTGCCCACAGTGCGGCCGCGCCGCCACTGCCGAGTGGGTGCGGCGAGAGCAAAGCAAGCTCATCCCCGCACCGTATTTTATGATCACCTTCACGCTGCCGTCCGAGTTGCGAGAGTTGTTCTTCAGCAAGGAAGCCAAAGCCGCCTATGACGCCTTCTTCCAAGCCTGCTCCGCCACCTTGAGCCAGACCTTGGCCGAGAAGAAGTGGCTCGGCGCCGCCACCAGCGGATTCACCATGGTGCTGCATACCTGGAATCAGAAGATGCTCTTCCATCCGCACATCCACTGCATCGTCCCCGGCGCAGGTCTCGATGCCGATGGCAACTACGTCGTCGTCAAAGATGCCGACTATCTCATGCCTGCCGATGCACTCAAAGAAGTGCTCAAGTATCAGTTTGGCGAGCAACTCAAAGCCCTCGCTCTGAGCTGCGAACCCAGCGTCTGGCGCAAGAAATGGGGCGTCAACGTGCAAGCCTTCGGCAGCGGCGAGAACGCCGTCAAATACCTCGGACGCTACATCATGCGCAGCGTCATCGGCGACTCCCGCATCCTCGCCATCACCGACACCCACGTCACGTTTCGGTATATCGACCGCAGCGACCGCAACAACCCAGTCACCCGCACCCTCCCACTCAGCGGCGAAGAGTTCGTCAAAAGACACCTGCACCACGTCCAGCCCGCCAAACTGCGTGCCGTGCGCTACTACGGTTACCACCACCCCGCCGCCAAGAAGAAGCGGCAGCGCGTGCAACAAGGCAGCCTCGCAGCCCCCATAATCATCCCACCGAGTGTCCTGCTGGATGATCCCGCAGCAGCGCTGGAAACTGAAAGCACCGAGCCATTGCCCGTGCAGCGAGAACACCTCTGCCCGTGCTGCCAGCAGCCCATGAAGAGGACCAGAGAGATCGAACCCGCATGGAAAAACGGCATGCTGTGGTGGTTACTGACCCAAAGCCGCGCCCCACCATGCGGGCCGTTAAAGATCACCCGAGGAGGGCAACTGCCATGAAAGCGCCACCAAGCCAAAGCACGCACCATCGCGCTGAAGGAAGTCCACGGCCACGAAACCTCCAAGAGCGCGAAAAGAGCCATCAGCGCGCCCCCAACAGCGACCACGCAGTCACCGCGCGCACGTTACACGTCCATCAAGAGCCATCACCGCGGTCCAAAACACCGCGTCAGAGCCAAACGACCATCACCCACGCAACACCAAACACATAAGGGCGCGGAAGTGTTAAAGTCGGGCTTGTTCAACCCCAGGGGCATTTGTTGGCTCGCTTAGGCTCGCAACAATGCACCCTTTAATGTTTTCGGCCTCTTGTTTTCGTGATCGGTTATCATTGCTTTGAGGCTTCTGGACCCAGTCGAGACCTTCCAGTCCGCATCCACAATTCATGGGGATCAAAAGTGATCAAGTCACTTCCGTTTATGCACACCGCGCCAGAATCCAGAACTCTCCAAGTCATCAACTCTCTGTCGCCCCGGAGGATCGCAAAGCTCCCGTGCTCGTCGCCACGCCATTCGGCTGTCAAATCAGTTCCCCACTTGATAGTGGTCTGCCAAACGTCATTCTCAAAGTCCTCGGTCTGACCATAAGTGTAAACTCTCAGGCACCCGTCGAGTGGATGAGGCGCAACACCCTGGAACCGAAGTCCTCGAACCTCAATGGTTCGGGATGGTGACGATGCATAGAGCTTAAAGGTGGCAACGCTATAGACATGAATCGCCGCCCAAGCCAAAGCTATCGGCAGTAGAAGCGCCACGCACCATCTGTGAATCCGCTTCATTGCGAGCGTCGATCTGGACAAACTTCTAGCGTCATGGCGTTGGACTCCGTTACTGGGCCGAACATTTTACTCACCAACGTCCAAGCGGAGGGCGAGGGTGATTGGCACGGAGAGTGATCGAACGTCCCCAAGCTGTCAATGCCACATCGCGCTTGGATGATTGGTGCAGTGGGCTGTTCATTCCCTTGGCTAAAACGGGTGTTCTTTACTTCATGACTCCACGGCCTGTGCAGCACCACTCCGCTAGCACAGCGCGCCCCTACACGCCGGGAGCCAAGCAAGGGCTAAAGACATCTG
>NZ_JBJXFV010000173.1:0-18539 GCF_046154365.1 Prosthecobacter sp. | reverse complement strand
GAGCACCTGAACTCAAGGCGGCTTGATGGCAGAACGTGGAGTAACTTTCAAACGGTAAGCCTATCGGCAAAAAGATTGGCGGTAAAAGATGAAGTCTGGCCGCGCATTTTTTACCGCCCATTTTTTTTTGCCGATCCAAACCGCATCGAAACTCGCCAAGTTATTCAGAAGCGGCAGAGATTGAACGGCACCCCCGAAACCTCTCCCATGGCTCATCTTGGAAGATATTTTCCCGCAGATTCAGAAAACCCACCGATGGAATGCTGCGGGTCCGAATCTGCGGGTTTTCTGAATCTGTGGGAGACACTCCGTGTTCGGGTGTTCCCTTAACTCATTCCTGGCAAGAAACCGGGGCCCACGGGACACACGGAACCAGAGGAGTGCCTTGCCGGATTGAAGTAGGATGACTGTGGCGACAGCCCGGTCGTCTCTTCGGGCGTTCGTTCGCCGAATGCGCCCCGTTCAGCCGGGCGGGCTGACGCCACACCCAGCCTACGACATCCAACCTCCGCGTTCCGTGCCTTCCGCGTGTTCCGTAGGCCGCCTCTCCGGCATCGCGACGCCCCCGCCGCCGCGCGTTCGAAAATATTTTCACCTTCCGCGTCACTTTTCGCGGCGGACGGCAAAGAAGAGCCATGAACCCGCGCTCCGGCCACGGGGGCCGCCTTGGCAACGTCACCCGGATCATCCACTCCCACCCACGCCTCCCATGCACACACCCACACCTCCGCTCACCTCCCGCATCGCGCGGGCCCTCCGCCGCAGCCTGCTCACCGGGCTGTTCCTGGCGGCCCCTGCCACCCAGGCCGCCACGCTTTTCGTCAGCAACGCCAATAACAACACCATTACTAAATTCGATTCCACGACGGGTGCCAACCTGGGCACCTTTGCCAGCTCCGCGAACGGCTTGAACCAGCCATACGGCCTGGCCTTTGACAGCACGGGCAATCTCTTCGTGGCAAACTGGGCCAACTCAAATATTCTGAAGTTCTCGACTGTCACAGGTCAGAGCACCGTCTTTGCGAGCGGCACGGGCGCCACCAAAGGCCTGGCCTTTGACAGCGCGGGCAATCTCTACGTGGCAAAATACCTCGACGCCCAGATTATGAAGTTCACCCCCGGCGGTGTCGGCTCAGTCTTTGCCAGCAGCGTGCAGAACCCAACCGGCCTGGACTTTGACAGCGCGGGCAATCTCTACGTGCGAAGTTTCAGCAACGATATTTATAAGTTCACCCCCGGCGGCGTCGGCTCTCTCTTCGGCAGCAACCACGCCTTGGACAACCCAGAAGGCTTGGCCTTTGACAGCGCGGGCAATCTCTTCGTGGCAAGCACCGACAGCAACAGGATTATTAAGTTCACCCCCGGCGGCGTCAGCTCGGTCTTCGCCAGCAGCGGCTTGAGCTCGCCATACGGACTGGAGTTTGACAGCGCGGGCAATCTCTACGCGGCAAACCGAGGCGCCGGCACGATTATGAAGTACACCCCCGACGGCACCGGCTCGGTCTTTGCCAGTGGCTTGAGTGGCCCTGCGTATCTCGCCTTTGAGCCCGAAGCAGTCCCCGAGCCGTCCCGTACGCTGCTGCTCGGCGCTGGCTTGATGGGTGTGATGCTGCGCCGTAGGCGGCGCAGCAGTGGGCCGGACGCCCGCCCGCTCTGAATGCGTGGCGCGTGCCCGCTGCTTCTTCATCACCCTTCACCCACACCACTCCCATGACCACCATCCATCCCACGCTGAACCATGGCTTCCCCGCCTTCGCCCCCAGCGCCGCCGCCGTGACAGCGGGACTCAGGCAGTGTCTCCGCAGCTTCAGGCCGCTCGACTGGATCCTGGGCCGGAAAGTCACCGCGCAGGCCGAACTCACCCGCTGCCGCGTGCGCCCCAGTCCCGTCACCTGCTTCAGCCCGCAGGAGTGCTTTGACATCCAGATCGACTACCAATTCTGGGTCGGCGACGTCTGCCACCATGGCCAGGCCCGCCTCCCCCGACAGCCCGCCACCGGCCTCTACCAAAGCAAACGTGAAGCCGCCAAGGCGGTGCTGCAGCAGTCCTCCTTCCCCGTGACCTACCGCACCCGCCGCCCCTCCCGCTCCAAGCTGGTGCAACCACTGACCGCATAGCGCCCTCTCCAACGCTGGAGTGCCTCTGCCAGCACCGCCGTGTTTTCCAAAGGAACCACTCAATCATGGAACACCGCAGAGGCAGGAACGCCGCAGAGATTTCTTCTGAAAACCTCTGCGGCGTTCCAATCTCTGCGGTGAAAGTCAGTGTTTCAAAACGCATCTGCACGTCATGAACTCCCTCCATTCCGGCACCGTTGATCAGACCTCGCCTGCCAGCAGCATCATCACCACGCCGGTGACACCCAGCCCGGCATCAGCCTCTGGCGTGACGCCCATCACCCGCGTTGCTGCCGCTCATCAGGCCCCCTTCACCGCCGCCATGAAGGGCCACACCCACTGGCCCCGGCCCCACATCCCGCCGTTCACCGGTGAGTGACGCGCATCAGCGCTGGTCTCTCGTCTTGCCATCGAACCGCTTCACCAAGCACGTCACCAGACAGACCCCCAGCATCCCCAGCGCAAACCAGTCACCAAACCGCGCATAGAGCGTCATCACCGGCTTGCGCGGCACCGAAACCTCTCCCGGCAGCGTGCCTTCGAGGAAGGACGTGCCGGTCTCGGGATCGCTGAGCTGTGAGGTAATGCGACCGTGCGTGTCGATGAAGCAGCTCACGCCGGTGTTCGTGGCACGCACCATCGGGCGGCGCAGTTCGACGGCGCGGAAGAGGGCGTTGGCGAGATGCACTTCCGTTTCGGCGCTTTGCAGGAACCAGCCGTCGTTGCTGATGTTCACGATCATCTGCGGTGCCTCACGCACGAATTTGCGTGCCACGCGGCCCACGGTGTCTTCAAAACAGATCAGCGGAATGATCTGCACCTCCGGCTTTGCCAGCCGCAGCGGCTCGGTCTTCTCTCCCGGCATAAAATCGCCCGGCAGCACGCCGCGGAGGAAAGAAAACGGTGGGATGTCACGCAGTGGCAGGTATTCGCCGAAGGGCACGAGGTGGACCTTGTGATAGTCCTGATGGTTCGCGGCATTGCCATGAAACAACACCGCCGAGACGTGGGCTTTGCCATCGTCATCGTGAAGCTCCGTGCCGGTGAGCAGGCTGAAATCCCCGGAGTGCAGCAGGTCATCGAAGTACTTCGTGTGCCAGCCTTCCGGCAGTTGCTGGAACTTGTCGTTCAAGTTCACCGGCAGCGCGCTCTCCGGCCAGATCACGAGATCGGTCGCACTCTTGCCGTCCTTCGCCGCCGCATACATGCGCGTGAACTGATTGAGCCGCTCGTAGATACTCTCCGCCAACCGCCCGGTCCACGCATCGACTTGCGCCACGTTTGGTTGCACCAGCAATGTGCGCACCTTGATGTCGTCCGTGCGTTTTTCGCCCAGCTTCAGCATCCCATAGCCCGCCGTCGTCAGCATCAGGATCAAAGCGACCGTGAAGTCCAAACGCGACTTGCAGGTGCCTTTGCCGCAATAGGCCAGGATGAGCCGCGTGAGCGTGTTCCAGCATGTGCAGGCCGCGAAGACCGGCAGAAACGACAAACCCATCACGCCCACGAGATCCGCCGCCTGAATCAGCACCAGATTGCGATGCATCGCCACGCCGAGGCCGTTCCAGCCGAAGCCGGTGAACACCGTCGTGCTGCGCAGCCATTCACACGCCACCCACGCCGCCGCCGCGAGAAACGCGCACCAAAGCGAATGCAGCGTGCTGCTCTGCCATGAGTCTTTTGTCAGCGTGATTACATTCGGCCGCGCAAACCGCTGCGTGAACCACGCCCACAGCCCAAAATAAACCGCGCAGTAGCCCGACAGCCCGATCACCGCCGCAAATCCCATCAACTCCGGCCCCCAGCCCACCCATGAGTCATCCACCGCTGCACCCAGCGCCACGCGCGACGAATGCCGCACCCAGGACAGATTTGGAATGAAGAACGCCAGTCCCGCGAGAAAGCCGGGCAGAAAGCCAGAACGCAGCAGAAAAGATTTCACCACAGAGATCACAGAGGACCACAGAGTTCTGCTTTCTGATCTCTGTGCCTCTCCGTGACCTCTGTGGTTGAATCCCTGGTCTGAATCCGTCGGCCAGATCACCGCTAGCAACGGCAGCAACCACAACCACACCGCGAGATCCGAGCTCCAACGAGGAAAACCCAACACAAGAATGCCACCGCTGAGCAGCGGAGCGAGGATCAAGAACAGGCGATGTTTCAATGTGGCGGTCACGGCCCCGATGATGACTTCAATCATGCGTTTGCAAAATGATAAGGGGCAAAATCATCCCGTGCGGAGTCCTGCCTTCAGGCGGCAAGGCGTGGCAAGCACGAGGATGCGACGAATCGTTCGTTCTCACCTTCGTCGAACGGTTTTCCGGCTAAAGCCGGGACTCCGAACATTCATCATGGCCGATTCCGCCCAAAAGATGTCCGCACTTCAGGCTCGCCAAAGTGAGTTCTGTCTGGCGAAATCAGCCCCGACCATGAAAGCCCTCTTGATTACCCTTCTCGCTGCCGTTTCGGCCCACGCCGCGCCCGTCGGACCCGTCCGCGTGCTTTACCTCGACGCTGAAGGCAAGGAACAAACCGCCATCGGTCCGCTGCACGATGCCATGCGTGATCTGGGGCGCGATGCGATCTGGTTTGATTATGCCAAGGCAGAACTGCCTGCTGAGAACTACGATCTCATTCTGAATCCGTCCGATCTGTCTGAGCAGTCCGATCTCAAGTCCCGCATCCTTGCCAAACTCTCCCCCGAGCGCAAAGCCAGCTACGAGGCCTTCCTGAAGCAGCGTGATCCCGAAGAGCGCAAGCCGCACCCCCAAGTCGCCAATTACGAGAAGCGCCCGGAGCCGCTCACGCTCCAGCTTCCCATGAGCGTGAAGGCCAGCATGGAGCGCACGCAGGTGCCCGCCGATTGCGAATTGAAGCTCTTCGCCAGCGAGCCGGACATCGCCAAGCCCATCGCCTTCGCGTGGGATGAGCGCGGGCGCTGCTGGGTCGTCGAGACGCGCGACTATCCGCACGGCATCAAGGAAAACGGTGAAGGCCAGGACAGCATCAAAATCTGCGAGGACACCGATGGCGATGGCAAGGCCGACAAGTTCACCGTCTTCGCCGACAAGCTCAATCTGCCCACCGGCATCGTTTTCGCGCGCAAAGGCATCATCGTGGCTGCACCACCGAAGTTCATCTACCTCGAAGACACCGATGGCGACGACAAGGCCGACAAGCGCGAGACGATCATCGACTGCTGGGGCATCCGCGACACGCACGCGCAGGCCAGCAACCTGCACTACGGCTTCGACAATTGGATCTACGGCTGCGTCGGCTACAGCGGCATCGAAGGCTACGTCGGCGGCAAGCAGCATCAGTTCGCCATGGGCACCTATCGCTTCAAGGCAGACGGCAGCGCCCTCGAGTTCCTGCATCAGTTCACCAACAACGCGTGGGCACACAGCACCAACGACGCGGGCGATCAATTCGGCGGCACCGCGAATGGAGCGCCCATCTTCTTCGGCGGCATCCCCGCCACCGCGTATCCCGAAGGCCGTGGTTTCACGGCGAAGAAGATCAATGTCGTCGATACCTGCCACACCATCACGCCGAACTTCCGTCAGGTCGATGTCTTCGGCGGCTACACCGCCGCTGCGGGGTCAAACTTCATCTACAGCGACGCCCTTCCCGCTCGCTTCCAAGGCAAAGCCATGATCTGTGAGCCAACGATGAAGACCGTATCGCTCGTCGATGTGCAGCCCGACGGCGCAGGCTGGAAAGCGCTCGACTACATGAACCTCTACGCCAGCAGCGACGAATGGAACAGCCCCGTGCACGCCGAAGTCGGCCCCGACGGTGCCGTGTGGGTGGCCGATTTCCAAAATTTCATCATCCAGCACAATCCCACGCCGAGCATGGAACGCGGCGGCTTCGTGGCCACCACGGGAGTCGGCGGTGCGCATGAGAATGACCTGCGGGATCATAGCCGGGGGCGGATTTATCGCATCGTCGCCAAAGGCACAAATCCGAAGCCGGAAATGCCTTCGCTCACCGCAGGCACGCTCTCAGGAAGACTCACGGCACAACGCATCATCGTGGCTACCAACGACCCCTTAGCTTGCCCGGCTGCACCGAGCAACGCCCATGAGTTTTGGGCCTTGCATGGCACTGGAAAGCTCGCGCCATCCGTCCACCAACTCAGCCTCATCTCCAAAGACGCCAAACTGCGCCGTAACGCCACCCGTGCCCTCGGCAATGACAAGGCCGCGCAGGACCTCTTCTTCGGCTCGGGCGTGTTTTCGGACCCGGATTTGCACACACGGCTCGCAGCCTTCGTGAAGCTCGCGGATTTCGCGACGACGCCGGAAATCCAAACGCTGGTCAAAAAACTCGCGGCTGATCCCATCGTGAAAAGCGACGAATGGCTGACTGAGGCGGCGAAAATGCTCGGCAAGCGACACAAAGCGCTAAACTACCAAGAAGGGCCGAATTTGCTGCCAAATCCCGGCTTTGAAGAACCCATCGCCAAAACATGGCAGCACCGCGACTATGGCAAGCGTCCCGGCAATGCTGGAGCGCAGTGGGGCTTCGTCACCGACTCCAAGATGGTCCACAGCGGCAAACGGGCCATGCGCTGCATCACCCGCGATGATGCGGACACCAGTTTCTTCGCCGACGTGCCGCTGAAGCCGAATACGGAATACAAACTCAGCGCCTGGATCAAAACACATGCCTTCCGTGGTAAAGCCAGCCTCAACGACCACCTTGGCCGCGCCGAAACCAACACGCTGAAGCGTGACCAAGACTGGACCGAGGTCGAAGTGACCTTCAATAGCAAGGATCGCCCGAAAGCCAGCATCAACCTCCTCCACGTCGGCAAAGGCGACACCTACTTCGACGACGTGAAGCTCTGCGAACTCATCCCCGAAGCCGAAGAGGACGAATCCAAGCTCATCGGCGACGCCAAACGCGGCGAGAACATCTTCTGGACCCATCCCGTGGCCGCCTGCAAAAACTGCCACATCCTCAAAGGCCAAGGCAGCGCCGTCGGTCCGGCGCTCGATGGCATCGCAACACGCAAAGACGCCGCCTACATTTTGGAGAGCCTCATCAACCCCAACGCCAAACTCGCCGAAGGCTACACCGCTACGCCGATCTCGCCGATGCCGCCGATGAACCTCATCCTGAAGCCGCAGGAGTTCGCGGATGTGAAGGCGTTCATCCTGAGCTTGAAGTGATCTCAGCAAGGCTGAGAGATTGCCCGCTGCGCCGTCGTATTCCCGACGCTCATGTCATTCGCATCCTCATCATCACACTGCTCCGGTCCACTCTCGCGCCGCAGTTTTTTGCAGATGGGCACGCTCGGTCTCAGCGGCTGGTCGCTCGCGGACACGCTGCGTGCCGAAACCCTCGCCAAAACGGCCGGGAAGCGCCTCAAAGACAAGTCCGTCATCTTCGTGTGGCTGCCGGGCGGCATGTCGCAGCTCGAAAGCTATGACATGAAACCGAACGCGCCGGTGGAGTATCGCGGCGTGCTCAATCCCATCCGTACGAACGTCCCCGGCACGCACATCAGCGAACTGTTCCCACTTCAGGCCAAGATCGCGGACAAATTCAACATCATCCGCTCGGTGCATCACGAGTTCGCGGATCACGGCGGCGGTCACAAGCGCTTCCTCACTGGCCGCCTGCCCGCCTCGCCCGTCGGCTTCGTCAATGATGCGCCGTCGGTGCAGTCGATCATCAGCCGCAAGCTCCACCGTGCCGGACAGGCGATGCCGACGTGCGTGGCGGGGGTGGATCGCGGACGGCAGGGCATCGACACGTTTTCGCTCGGCGCGGCCTATCTCGGGCCATCGGCGTCGCCGTTCATGGTCGCGGGCGATCCCAGCGCGAAGGATTTCAAAGTCGAAAACATCGGCCTCACGCCGGACATGGAGTCGCGGCTCGATGACCGCATGCACCTGCTCAAGGGCATGGACAATCTGCGGCGCGAGATGGACCGGAGCGGCCTGATGGAGGCGATGGACAGCTTCAGCCAGCGTGCCTTTGGCATGCTCACCACGCCCGCCGTGCGTGACGCCTTCGACCTCAGCAAAGAACCCACCAAAGTGCGCGAGCGCTACGGCTACAGCACCTACGGCCAGCGCGGCCTCATGGCGCGGCGTCTCGTCGAAGCGGGCAGCCGTTTCGTCACGATGGTCTGGGAAAATCCCTTCTCCACCGCCATCCCGAAGAACTGCTGCTACAATTGGGACAGCCACGCGGTGAACTGCCACATGTATGAAGATGCCCGCTGGCGCATGCCGGTTTATGACCAGGCGGCATCGGCGCTGATCGAGGACCTCCACCAGCGCGGTCTCGACAAAGACGTGCTCGTCATCATCACCGGTGAATTTGGCCGTACCCCGAAGATCAACACGCAGATCGGCACACAGACCGGCGTAACGCAGCCCGGACGCGATCACTGGCCGAACGCGATGTCCTTCATCGTCTCCGGCGGTGGCATGCAGACCGGCCAGGTCATCGGTGCCACCAATCCGCGCGGGGAATTCCCCATCGAGCGTCCCATGAGTCCGAATGACCTCTGGGCGACGGTGTATCAGCACCTCGGCATCGACTACGACGACACCTTTGACGACTTTCAAGGCCGCCCGATGCCGATCCTGCCGTTTGGGGAGCCGATCAAGGAACTCATGCCGCTCGCTTGACCAAGCGGGTGAACTGGGCTTGATGGCGGCGGTTCGACGAACCTCTCAACCCCTCAACACACCCACCCTTATGGCACTCTCCGTTGGCTCCAAAGCCCCCAGCTTCACCCTCAAATCCAAAAACGCCTCCGGCCTCAGCGATGTCTCGCTCCCTGCCGGTAAAAATACCGTGCTGCTGTTCTTCCCGCTGGCCTTCACTGGCGTCTGCACGCAGGAGCTGTGCGACATCACCGCCGGTCTCAGCAGCTACAGCGATCTGAACGCCGAAGTCATCGGCATCAGCGTGGACAGCCCCTTCGCGCAGGAAGCCTGGGCGCAGAAGGAAAAGATCGGCATCACGCTGGTCAGCGACCTCAACAAGGAAACCACCAAGGCCTATGACGTGCTTTTCCCCGGCCTCGCCGGCATCGGTGACACCTCCGCGCGTGCCGCCTTCGTCATCGACAAGAACGGTGACATCCAATACGCCGAACAGACCGCCACACCGAAGGATTTGCCAAACTTCGACGCCGTGAAGGCAAAGCTCGCAGAGCTGGCTTGATCGACCGCTTGAATCTGAAGAGCAAAAAAAAGGCGCGGGAGCTTGAAACTCCCGCGCTTTTTTCATGGGCAAGGATTTGCGTAAGCCATCAGGACTTTGCAGCCGCAGGCGCAGCAGGTGGCTGTGGAGTCGTCTTCGCCGGGGCGTAGTAGTAGCTGGCGTAGTTGTAGTAGGTGTACTCTTTCAGGTTGGAGCTGGAACGGTTCAAGATGACGCCGCCGATGTTCACCTGACGTTCATAGAGCAGGTCAAGTGCTTTGCCCGAGAGACGGGCCATGGTGGACGACATGCGAACGACAAAGAGAACTGAATCGAGTTTCGGTGCAAAGCTGGCCGTGTCATCGGCCACGAGCACCGGCGCACTGTCAAAGATAACATAATCGTATTCTTCGCTCATCTCGCGCAGCATTTCCTCGGCGGTTTTGGACAGGAGCATCTCGGAGGTTTGATCGAAAACATCGCCACGGGCGAGCAGATCAAGGTTTCGTGTGCTGGTTTCCTGCACGGCATCACGCCAATGCAGCTTGCCACGCAGAGCCTCGCTCAAGCCGGGTGAGGATGGCAGTTTGAACAATTCGCTCACGCCACCGCGACGAAGGTCGCAGTCCGCCAACAGCACACGGGCCCCCGCCAATGCCATGGTGACGGCAAGGTTGGAGGTGACGGTGGTCTTGCCTTCATTAGGCACCGCGCTGGTGATTAGAATGGTCTTCGGCGGCTTGCCCTGCCAGTTTTTGAACAGAATGGAGGAACGCACATTGCGGAAAGCCTCCGCGTAGAGATGACGGTCGTCATTCGGACGCAGCAGGGCCACGTCACCACGATTCCGCTGCTCCGGCACCTGTCCGAGCACCGCTTCGCCCGGGAACAACGCTTGAAACTCGCTGAACGAATTCATGCGATCATCAAGACGGTCAAATAGCAGGAGAATGACGATGCCGACACCGACACCGGCAATGAGACCGATCACAATGGGCATGACCCAATCTTCGACATTTTCAGAAGCCGGTGTGGCACGTTCTTGAACGGCTACGTAATCAGCCTGAGAGTTGAAAACGCTTTGGATGGCCTCCACTTTTTCAAACAGCTTCTCATAGGCCATTTTTGCCGTGTCAGCCGCTTTCCCCAATTTTTCATCCTCCGCAATCTTACCTCCTAGATCAAGAGCCTCCTTTTGTTTTTCGACAATCTGTGCATCCAACACCTGCACACGACGCTGAATATCTCCCATCTGGGAGCGCATTTCCTGCTGAATCTGATTGGCATATGAGTCCAACAGCGCCTTTTGCGTCCCAAGTTCTTCCGTGATGTCCTGAACCATCGGATGCTGCTCCTTGAACTGAATGAGCAGGGAGTCGAGCTTGGTTTTCAGTTCGGTAATCTTCGATTTCGTGCGCAGATAATCCTGTTCGGCCATGGTCATGCCATGGCTTCCGGGAGATGTTTCGGATTTTACCCCCGAAGGCTGAGTGTTTTCAGTTGTTTTGGCAGGAGTTGATGATGGAACGGTCCCTGCATTCAAGGAGCGTTCACGCGCTTCCATGGCGGCATCCACATTAGCGAGTGCCAGCCTGAGTTCTTCGAGCGTTGTACGCTGGCTCTCGCGCTGAGACTGCAGATTGGTCAAAAACTGGGCGGCGAGGTTGTTGCCATTAATAATGGTAATGATGTTGTTGGCTGTCCTGAACTTGGCAAGCCGTTCCATACTTTCCTCCATGACTTTCTGTTTGCTGACCACTTCCTGCAGGAACTGCTGGAGAACCTTGCCCTGAGCCTGCTCGCGAATGGCCTGACGAAAGGCAATGAACTCATCCAACAGGGCATCCAGGAAAATCTTGGTGTATTTGGGTTCAGAGCCCGTGGCAAGAATATTAAAAATGGCCGACCCTTTGGTCTGAGCCACCCGGATTTCCACATCAGAATCCTTCATGTCTGGGTTCAGAGCACGCACGCGCTCCAAGGCACGCCGTTTCATTTCAGCGCTTTCGACGGTTTCGATGATCGTGCCATAAAAATCCGCCTGCTGCTCCCGCCACGTGACATTGTCATTGAACACCATCTGGCCACCTGCCACGAGCTTGGCGAGAGAGCGGAACTCTTGAGGACGCCCCGTAATACGCAGCGCCTGAACACAAACTCCGATACTGGCAGTCAGCAGCAAGAACCACCAGCGACGACGCAGCAGAATTTTGTAGCGTTGGAACTTGGCAGAAGCCTCGTGAATGCGGCTCAGGGTGCTTGATTGCACCTGACCTGGGAGATTGAGAGTTTGTTCCATGATGGGGGCGATATCGAAATTTATCCTGTCCGGTAAGCCACTGCCTGCTCAGAACCGCCCGGAACATTTCCGAGCTTACAGATTCGCTCAAGGCGGCAGTTACGCCATTGGATTTTAAGACAGGCCCGATGTTCGATTTTAATTCTTAGAGCCTGAGATTATTCAGATGGCTCTTGGTCAGTCTAGCGTAGCGGGTGGCCTTAGCGACACTTCAGCGTCAGAAATTCCAGTTCAATTCATCAACAATGATTACATCATCCTTGCGAATGTAGATGTCTCTTTCCATGTCCCCTTTCTGCATGATGCCATCCACATTGACGAGGATTGTCTTGTTGCCTTGAGGTGTCTTGCGGATGATTTTAACCTTTTCCTTCTTGGCAAACTGAGCAAAACCGCCTGCCCTGAGAACGGCCTGACTGATTGTAATGTCCTCATTGGAAGGCAAGTCGTATTTCCCCTGTTTGGCAACGAACCCGAACATGACATAAAATTCCAGATCTTCCTCGCCCCATTTCTTCATATTCTCCGGATTGAACTCATCAATCGCGATGACCACAGTGGCATTTTTGAAGAAATTCTTCTCGAGTTCTTTTTTGATGTCGTTTGCCAGCTGACGACATGTTTTTCCTCTGGCGGTTATCAAACCCACATAGGGCGCTTGGATCTCTCCAGTAACTGCGACTCGCTGCTGCAACGCTTCACGCCGATCCTCAAGGATACGTACGCTGACCTTATCGCCAGGTGAAATGGGTTGCTTGTCGTCCAATACATCCATGGATGTCAGAACGGCAGCCCCTTTATTCACCTCCCCAGTTTGGGCGGCTTGTCTGGAAGTGCTCGAAGACTCAGCGATACGAAAGCCAGGTTCTTGGGCAGTCAAGCGCCAAGGAGCCGACGAAAACAGTAGAAACAAGAAAAGGAATTTCTTCATAGTGAGGACAAATGCAGTGCAGGGTGAGTCATACCACCTCAGGACTTCAGTGAATGGATGACCCTCACTACTTCGACCTGATTTGCACCCGTTCGTTAGAAATTATAATTTAACCCCATGATGAAGCGGTTCTGGGTGGAATCGGCACTGGCCTGCTTGGTATCGGTGATAAAGTGACGGTAACCAATGTTAACACCGGCTTTGGCTGATACGGCATAATTCAAATCAAGGGAGAAGCCATGCTGATCACTATCACTTCCAATAAGTTCAAAATAATCAGCACGCCCAAAATGGTAACCAGAACCAAGCCGGAGTTTTGAAGTTATTTGATGCGTATAATAGAAATCAACACCAAACTGCGTAAGATTATGCCCCGTTCCTGCGAAGGTGGGGTCGATGAGCGATGGCTTTGAGTACTCATAGTAACCTGAGATCGAAAACCGCCCACCTTTCCAAGCAATCATCGACAGGCCATAATTGACGAAATCTGAAGTGACGTAGTTGGATGCAAGGTTGATCGAGGATTCATGGCCTACTGACAACGTATGGCTGAAACGAGCATTGAGTTGATTGGTGATGCTGAGGTTATAATAGTAGCCGCTGAGGTCGCTTGTGTCTCCAGGGCCAGTTGGCGGAAGGACTGTTGGGGTCTTGAAGTCAAAAGACTGCAAACCGCCAGAGAGTTTAAAGACGGTTGATTTACCGAGCGGAACGCTAACGAACGCACCCCAGTTAAACATAGTGGCGTCATTCAGGGTAGGCTGCTCATAGCTCAGGAGCGAAATCCCGCCTTCCGTGCCTAAAACCCACGTGGCAGCAGGGCTGTATGTCAGCGATGCGTGCAACGAATTCATGGTACGATTGAACTGCTGATTATTACTGCCCAATGCCTTAGAATCGTTGTTGGTAAGGTTTACAGCCAATGCCCAAGCAGAATTGATCTGCCAGTTGGCAGCAATACCAAAGTCATTCGAGAAAACACCAAAGCTGGAATTGGAGGCTCCCCCGACGAATGCATTGTTAGTCGCCGGACGCAGCGAGAAGCGGTCATAAATCGTGATGTAAACAGGGCCCGCCTTGATGTCGAAGGCCAGTGTGCTTCCTGGCAAAATGTTCATCAGGTAGTTTCCGTTGCCATAAGCCGCCAATTCAGGATGGCTAAAGGAATGATCCACACCAAGCCCCGCAGTGATGCTCAACACATTATTTTGGGTAAGCCGGTAGTTGGCGCTGACGTTCAGCAGGGTGCTGCTGATGACATCCGAAATGGGAATAGCCGAACGCCGGATATTGCTATTGTATTCAAATCCCTGGTAAAGACCAAGCCCCACGTTCACCGGACCCAGCTTCATATTCCGTTTACCGGACATGAATGGATCCGACGTGTAGGTAGGTGCGAAATAACTTAGCGCTTGGTTATACTGGCCTGAATAAGTGGTGTAGTCACCCACGGAACGGGCGGCAAATGCGGAACTGCCGCTTCTCACGGAGGGCTGGGAAATCTCACGGTCTGAGCGCAACAGTTGCTGAAGCCCCTGAAACCCCTCCTGATCCTCCTGACTGACATAGGCACCCTTTTCGTAATCATAGACAACATCACCGCTGCGTGCTGCCTGCGCGGTCTTTTTCATCTGACTTGTGCGATTGCGGAAATCGTTGAAAAAGTTGCTCGTTTGGGAGGGGGATATGCCAAATTGGGCTTTCGCTTCTTGTGGCATCAAGCAGGCAATTGCGATGGCAGTCCCCAGCAAGCAGGCACCGATGGAGATGGGACGGGAGTGTTTGATCAGCATAACGAGAGAGAGATTGTGACGGGAATTAATGATGATACAAGCAATTATCCATGCTTTTGTCCATATCAAATTTTCCTCCTTTTTGCCACATTCACACCTTCATTTTCAAATATTTGGGTGTTCTCAGTGATTTAACCGACTCACCTCTTCTGAGTGCGGCGGGCAAAAGTGGATTCCTTGCGCTGGCGAAAGCCTTCCCGAAGTCCAAAATCTAGCTCCAACTGGATTTCGCGTGAATAGGCCTTGGTCCACGGCCTATTTGGGGTGTCTGTCGCCGGAATTGCTGCGATTATAGTTCGCAATTTGCCGACAAATTTCATGAACGAGGGTTGTCTTGCGTTGTTGGTGGCCATAGCGTTTGGATGAAATACTGTTCAATAAAACATGTTCAATTGATTTTTCACGATTTATTTTCGACCACTTGACGCTCCTACCCTTGAAGATCATTTGCGCGCATGATTGCTGAAACTCATTCCGGTCCCACCGAAAGACTTACAATACCTGAGTACGCTATGGCCCTGGCCCATGTCGCCAGTCTGCGTTCCGAGGATCCTTTTCGCAAAGTCGGGGCCGTTGCGATCGACTTCGACAACCGCGTCATCGGCACGGCCTATAACGGCCTCGCCCCCGGGTATAACGCCGATCCTGATTTCTGGGCAGATCGCGATGCCCGCAGAAAATACATGCTGCATGCCGAGGTGAACCTGTGCAGTCTTTTCACCCGCGGAAACGTCAAACTCGTGGCCTGCACCACCAAGCCCTGCACGAGTTGCATGCAGATGCTGTGCGCCTACGGCGTGAAGGAAGTCTATTTCCGCGACGATTACTTGGAATCCGAAGCGGATGCCATTGCCGCCCGCTACAGCATCCCGCTCATCCAGCTTGTCGGCTACCCGCAGGTCATCTCAACAGGTGAAGCCGTAAATCCAAAGTAGCTGTGCGAGGTGAGGCACCTCTTCACAGCGCCTGCAAAACGCCCTGGCCGTGCGAAGCCAGCGCAGCCGCAAAAATCTCCTGCGTTGCCACCGCCTCCGCGACTGTCGCACAGCCGCATCGGCCTTCCAGCAACCCTTCGCGCTCCATCAAAAAGGCCGCCCACATCTGCTGAATCACATCTGGAAACCCCGGTTCAAAGATGCCCCCCGTGACCGTCTTGAACGGCATGCCGAAGCCGAGGTCCGTCTTCTTCCAGAACTGCTCCTTACCGTTCTCGAACAGCCACAGCGTCTTCGGCTCCTTCGTGCTGAAACGCACCCCGCCCTCCGTGCCGAGCACCTCAATGAACCAAGTGTTCGTCTCACCCGGAGCCATGCGCTTCATCTCCAACCGCAGCGGCACCTCATAGCCGTCAATATTCGTCCAGCAATGCAGCAGCGCATTGTCCCAGGTGTCACACTCAGCCATCCCGCCCTTGCCATCCGGCCGCTGCGGATAGCCCTTCTGAAGCTGCGCAAACAAACGCTGCGGCCGCCAGCCGAGACGCAGTGGGATATGACATGCGTGCATCCCCAGATCGCCCAGGACACCGATCTCACCACAAGTCGCCGACTTGCGCTTCCAGTTCGCCGGTTTCGTGGCGTCCAGATCGCTGCTGTGATGGAAGCCTGAAACCACCTCAAGAATACGCCCCAGCTTGCCAGCCTTCACCGCATGCATCACGCGTTGCGCCCCCGGCAGGAAGGGAAACTCGGAGCTGCAGCGCACAAAACGCCCCGAGGTCTTCACGGCCGCCTCAATGCGCTTCGCCGAGGCCAGATCAATGCCGAACGGCTTCTCCGCGAACAGATCCTTCCCCGCCGCCAGCACGTCACAGTAAATCTTCTCGTGCAGATTGTGCGGCACCGCCACATAGACCACGTCCACGGCGGGATTCGCCAGCAGTTCGTGATAATCACCCGTGATCTGCGTGCAGGAAGGAATGCGGCCGAACCAGTTGCGCACGTCCTCCACCAGATCGGCCACGGCCACCAGTTCAGGCTGCACGGCCACATCCATCAGCGCACACCAGCGGGCGAAGGCGCTCGCCATTTCACGCCCCATGAGGCCACCACCAATGATACCGATGCCGATCTTCTTCATAATGCCAGCTTCAAACGGGATTCACCGCCGCGATCACTCAACCGTCGCGTTCTTCACCGCCAGCTCGTGTTTCGCCATCTTGAGATCGGCTGCCACCATGATCTGCACCAGCTCCTTGAACTTCACCTTCGGCTCCCAGCCCAGCTTCTTCCGCGCCTTCGCCGGATCACCGATGAGCAGCTCCACCTCCGCCGGACGCTCGTAGCGAGCGTCGTATTTCACATACTTCTCCCAGTCGAGATCGAGGGCGCCAAAGGTTTCTTGTACAAACTCCTTCACGCTGTGCGTCTCATTCGTCGCGATCACATAATCGTCCGGTTCGTCCTGCTGGAGCATCATCCACATCATCTCCACATAATCCTTCGCGTAGCCCCAGTCGCGTTTCGCATCCATGTTGCCCAGGAACAGCTTGTCCTGCAGCCCCATCTTGATGCGCGTGGCTGCACGCGTGATCTTGCGCGTCACAAAGGTCTCCCCGCGTCGCGGACTCTCGTGATTGAAGAGAATCCCGCTGCTCGCATGCAGCCCGTAGCTCTCGCGGTAGTTCACCGTCAACCAGTGGCCGTAAACCTTCGCGCAGGCATACGGTGAGCGAGGCCAGAAGGGCGTCGTCTCCGTCTGCGGCACCTCCTGCACCTTGCCAAACATCTCCGACGACGACGCCTGATAGAAGCGCACATTCTTCACCAGCCCCGTCTCGCGGATCGCCTCCAGAATGCGCTGCGTCCCCAGGCCCACGATGTCTCCGGTGCTCTCCGGCACGTCGAACGACACGCGCACATGGCTCTGCGCGCCCAAATTGTACACCTCGTCCGGCTTCAGCTCATACAGCAGCTTCACCAGCGCCACCGAGTCCATCAGATCCCCGTAATGCAGGTGCAGTTGATTCGCCGGCAGGTTCGATTCCGGGCTGAACAGATGCTCCAGCCGTCCCGTGTTGAACGACGACGCCCGGCGGATGATCCCATGCACCTCATAGCCCTTCGCGAGCAGCAGTTCCGTGAGATACGAGCCGTCCTGTCCTGTGATGCCGGTGATGAGCGCTTTCTTCATGAGGTAAAATCGAGCGCCGATGAGACAGTACCGCCCCCGTTTCCGCAAGGGGAAAAGCAGGAACATAACAGTTGCACCACGCCCCACTCCCCTTATTCTCCGCCCCCCAATCCCCAGCCCCACTTTCCCTCTATGAGAGCTGACCTCGTTGACCAAGCCGCGCAAATCATCAAAGATCCTCCCATCCTGATCAACATGGTCTCCAAACGAGTCCGTCAGATCGCCCTGGGCCGTCCTGTCCTCGTCGAGCGACGTCCCGGTTTGCGTGAAGCCGACCTCGCCCTCCTCGAAATCATCCAGGGCAAGATCACCATCGCCAACATCGACAACAGCTAGGCCCCCGGCCACAGGCCCCTCCTTTTTAGGCTCCATGTGTCCCCCACGGTCGCATGGAGCCTTTTTTCGTCAGTCGTCATTCTGATTTCGTCATTCCCCCGCCATGTCCGAGATCGCCACGAACCGCAAAGCCGCACGCGACTTCCACATCCTCGAAAAATACGAGGCCGGCGTCGAACTCCGCGGCACCGAAGTCAAATCCATCCGCCTCGGTAAACTCAACATCTCCGACGCCTTCGCCCGCGTCGAACGCGGCCAGGTCTGGCTCTACGGCTGCGACATCCAGGTGTACGAAAAAGCCAGCCACGAGACCCACGAGCCACGCCGCTCCCGCCGCCTGCTCTTGCACAAGCGCGAGATCATGAAGCTCCTCGTGCATACCCAGCAGAAGGGCCTCGCCCTCCCGGTTTTGCGTGCCTACTGGAAAGGCCACCACATCAAGATCGAACTCGGCGTCGGCAAAGGCAAAACGCACGGCGACCAGCGCCAGGACCTCAAAGACAAGGCCGAAAACCGCGAAGCCGCCCGCACCGTCGCCAACTTCAATCAGAAGCAGCGCCGGTAATCTCAGGCCACAAGCCGCCCTCTCTCCGGGCCGAGCCATGCCTGCGTCGCCTCATTGGTGCCCCCCCGGCACGACAGACATCCTTACCCCAGGGGAAACTCAGGGATCCAGTTCTGCTCTGCGACCGTCCAGCCTCTGCGGTTCAATCCCAATTAACCGCAGAGGCTGGACGATCGCAGAGGCTCATTGACA
>NZ_JBJXFV010000170.1:0-5673 GCF_046154365.1 Prosthecobacter sp. | reverse complement strand
GAGCGATGCGCTGATCTCTTTGCGTGCGCTTTACCTGACGCCCTCACGCTGGAACCACTTCTGGCAGCAGCACTCCCAGCCGTCTGCTTCTTCGCTTTAATCTACATCATTGCGGCGACGCACCCGACACCGCACCGAAAGCGAGAATGGAAACCCCAATTGCGAACTTTGTCCACGTTTTCACTTTTTCTCCTCGGGTGCTACTTTCGGAACATCATTCAAGAACTTTTCGCGCATCTTGCGAAATTCGGGGATTTCGAGTTCCGGCTTTTGATCAGGAAAACGAAACTTGAGTTTCTCTTCGAGCCCTAGAATGGGCACCACGCGCTGATACCATATCCGATTGCTTCGATAAAATTTGTAATCGCCCGCTTTGGCATATGGAAACCAGCCTTGGTCCACCAAGGCGTTATCATTTCTTCTGAGTTCATCGGGGGACAACAGAACGCCGCCCACGCCGGTCAACGCCTCAATGGCTCGAACGTCGGGATGATTGTCAAAATTGGACTCGCCCGAAGGAAGTTTTTCCCTCCATTCTTTAAGCTTTTGGTCGTGCAACTTTTTGAATGCATCGTCTTTGGCCATCTCCTCGCGCACCCACGCTGCTTGTGCTGCGCGGGATTCGGCCTCGACCTGTGCGCGGTATTCCGGGTCGAGTATGGTTTCATTCACAAATCCCTTGCGGTCCAATGTAACGGGCTCCTTGCGATCAGCGGAACCCGACGCCGGAGAACCAAGGCCAAGGTCTATGAACGGCAAAGGTGCATTGGTTTGAGAAGGCGTATTAGAGGACTTGAAACGGACGCTCACCGGCTGCCAGTTGCCAGAAATTCTAATTCCTTTCCCGATAGCCAACGTTTCGCCAGAAATTGTTCCCGATGAACGCACAAGTTCCCCGTAACTATTCAAGAGCTCGACGGAGATAGATGGTCCGTTCTGACTCCAAGTGCCAGTCGTCCCATCGTCTAAACGCCAGACGCCGTTTTCTAAAAATTCGAGTTTCGCAGGGTGGTCTGATAGCCGCCAAACGCCAGAAGAGATTTCGCCAGATTGCGCGAAAACCCTGCTGTGTACGACGATCATGATCGTCAATATTAGAAACCTGAAAAACTGGTTTTGCATGGGAATTGTTCATGAGCATAGCTTTCCTGCCTGGTGTGCCAAGCCATTTTTCGGCATTGGGTTTGAGGGTGGCTAAGGCTGGCAGTTCTAACTCAGCCAAAGCTCATTCAATCGGCATCGAGAAAGAATATGCGGTCAGCTTCGAGTTGGACTTCCTTGTGCTTCTAGGTGGATTTATTGCTGCGGTTGATTGATGAGGTATAAATTCGATTGCTACCGAATCGGCACTCACCCAAACAAACTCATCTGCCCCACGTCCTCATCGCTGCGCGGCTTCTTCCGCGTCTTCGCGGGCACGCTGGTCGCTACGGGGACTTCCTTGACGCTTTCGGCGGGTTGGTGGCCGGCTTCGAGTTGTTGGAGGACTTCCTTGGCGCGGGCGATGACGTTTTCGGGGAGGCCGGCGAGTCTCGCGACTTGGATGCCGTAGCTTTTTTCGGCGCAGCCGGGGAGGATCTTGCGGAGGAAGATGATCTGCTGGTTCCACTCCTTCACGGCGACGTTGTAGTTCTTCACGGCGCTGCGGCTTTGCGCGAGCGCGGTGATCTCGTGGTAGTGCGTGGCGAAGAGGCAGCGGGCGCCGATGTGGTCGTGCAGGTGCTCGGCGACGCTCCAGGCGATGCTGAGGCCGTCGAAGGTGCTCGTGCCGCGGCCGATCTCGTCGAGGATGACCAATGAGCGCTCGGTGGCGTTGTTGAGGATGAGCGCGGTCTCGTTCATCTCGACCATGAAGGTGCTCTGGCCGCGTGCGATGTCGTCGCTGGCACCGATGCGGGTGAAGATGCGATCGACAAGGCCGATCTCCGCGCTGGCGGCGGGCAGGAAGCTCCCAATCTGCGACATGAGCGTGAGCAGCGCGGTCTGGCGGAGGTAGGTGCTCTTGCCGGCCATGTTCGGGCCGGTGATGAGGATGAGGCGGCTTTCTTCAGGCTCTAAAGTGACGTCGTTCGGCACGAAGCGCTCGCCGCTCGTGAGATTCTGATCGAGCACGGGATGGCGGCCGTCGCGGATGAAGAGGTTGCGCGTTTCGTTGAGGACGGGGCGGGTGTAGTTGAAGAGACGCGCGGTCTCGGTGAGCGAGCAAAGCGAATCGAGGATGGCGATGGCTTCGGCGGTTTCCTGGATGTGAGCGAGGTGCTCCAAGACGCGGCTGCGTAGCTCGATGAACTGCTCGTATTCGAGCGCCTTGCTGCGCTCTTCGCTGCCGAGGATTTTGTCCTCCATGCGCTTCAACTCGTCGGTGATGTAGCGCTCGCCGTTGACGGTGGTCTGCTTGCGGTGGTAGTCGGCGGGCACGCTGCCGACGTTGGCCTTGGTGATCTCGATGAAGTAGCCGAAGACGGCGTTGTATTTGATCTTGAGGCTTTTGATGCCCGTGCGCTCGATTTCGCGGTTTTGCAGGTCGGCGATCCACTGGCGGCCAAGCGTGGTGGCGTTGCGCAGTTCGTCGAGCGCGGGGAGCCAGCCCTCGCGGAAGACGCCGCCTTCTTTGATCTGCATGGGTGGCTCATCGGTGATGGCGCGTTGGATTTCTTGGCAGAGGGGGGTGAGGTCGTGGAGGCGGGAGAGGAGATAGGTCGTATAGGACGTATGCGACCTATTGGACTCATGGAGGAGCGTTTTGAGTGATGGTACGACCTCCAGCGAAACCGCCAGCGCTTGCAAATCACGGCCATTGCCGCTGCCTTGGCTGAGGCGGGAGCTGGTGCGCTCTAAATCGCGGACTTCTTTGAGCAGGGTGCGCACTTGGCTGAGGAGCATGGGCTCGTCCAAGAAGGCGGCGATCATGTCTTGGCGCTGGGTGAGCATTTCCAGGTCACGCAGCGGGTGGAGGACCCAGTGGCGCATTTTGCGGGCACCCATGGGCGTGCAGGTGCGGTCGAGGGCGCTCAAAAGCGTGTGCGCGTTGCCGCCGCGGGCGCTGACGAGTTCGAGGTGGCTCTGGCTGGCGGCGTCGATGAGCACGACGTCGCTGGTTTGGCCGACACGGAGGCGCTGGATGTGATCGACACTGCGGCGGAGCTGGAATTGCAGGTATTGCAGGATGCAACCGGCGGCGCAGATGGCGACGTTCATGCCGGTGCAGCCGAAGCCATCGAGCGACTGCACTTTGAAATGCTGCGTGAGGCTGTGCTGGGCCTGATCGAGCAGGAACAGGTAGCTTTCGATGGGCTGGGCGCTGCTGGGGCTGCCGAGGGCGTCGATGACCTCGCGCTGAGTGTCGCTGAAGAGCAGTTCGCTGGCCTGGAGGCGCTCGAGTTCGTCGGCGAGCTCGGTTGTGTCCTTGAACTCGGCGAGTTCGAATTCGCCGGTGGTGTGATCGACGTAGGCGAGGCCGAATTTTTTGCCTTCGCGGAACACGGCGGCGAGGTAATTCGGGCGGTTCGAGTCGAGGAGATTCAGGTCGGTGATGGTGCCGGCGCTGAGGATCTGCGAGACGGCACGTTCGACGATTTTCCCCGGTGTCGGCTCGGTGGTCTGCTCGGCGATGGCGACGCGTTTGCCAGCCTTGATGAGCTTAGCGATGTAGCCCTGCGACGAATGATGCGGTACGCCGCACATGGGCACAGCGTTTCGCTTGGTGAGGGCGACGTTGAGAATGGGGGCAGCGGTTTTGGCGTCCTCAAAAAACAGCTCATAAAAGTCGCCGAGGCGGAAGAACAGCAGCACGTCCTCGGGAAGCTCACGCCGGATGGCGAGGTATTGCTTCATCATGGGAGTGGTGGCGGCGTCGGACATGGGGCGTGATGGTCAAGAGTCCGAGGTCAGAGGTCAAGAGAAGTGATGCTTGATCGTGAGCGACGTTCTCGCCAAGATGGTTTCATGACCCAGAAAAATCGCGAAGCCTTGTTCGATCTCCTGTCCCTCTCGATCTATGCGGATGCGCATATTTCGCTGACGGAAGAGCGCCTGCTGGAGTCCGCCTTCATCGCGGAAGGCTGGGATTCGGAGTATCCGAAGAGTTTGTTCCTCGAGGAGTCGTTTGCCCGCGCCCGTGAGGCGGCGGACAGCGATGACGCCATGTTTGATTACATCAACGAAAGGGCGCAGGTTTTCACGACGAAGGCAGCACAGAAAGAAGTGCTCGGCGTGGTGAAGAACATCCTCAAGAGCGACGGCGAAACGCCTGAGGAGAATGAGTTTTACAGCCTGCTGGTGCAGGCACTGCCGAAGCCGACGAAGTAAGCGAGGCTTACTTTGTCGCCGGTTCGCCGAGGTGCTTTTTGAAGAACGCGGCGGCGATTTCGACGGTCTCGGCACACCAAGGATCGCTCATCCAGAACGGATGAGGGGCATCCTTGAGCGTGTGAACGGCGGTTTCAATGCCGAGTGCCTTCAGCTTCTCCATCATCTCGGCCCGGCCGACTTTGAGCGTGTCTTTTGCACCTTCGATGAAGATCGTGGGCGGTACACCGGTGCGAACGTGTGTGATGGGTGACGCGGCTTTGTAGATCTCCGGTTTTTCGTCAGCGCTGGCGCCGAAGAAGAGTTCGGTGCCTTCATTTTTCTTTCCGGCATTGGCGGCGATGAGATCCTGCGTGGCGGCCATGATGATGCAGGCTTTGACGGCGCTGGACTGATCTTTGAACGGGCCTGTGCCTTCAAACTCGGTGAGGCCACTCGTCATCGCGGTCAAACCGGAGAGATGACCGCCGGCGGAGCCGCCCATGCAGCCGATGCGTTCGGGATCGAGCTTCAATTCCTTGGCGTGCGCACGCAGACAGCGCAGCGCGGCTTTGCAGTCGTGCAAAGCGGCTGGGTATTTGGCTTCGGTGGAGAGACGATAGCTAACGAGGGCGGTGACGAAGCCGCGTTGCGCGAGGCGTTCCATCATCGGCTTGTCGGAGTCGATCTGACGTGCTTTCCAGCCGCCGCCGTGGATGTCGAGGATGCAAGGCCACGTTCCTTCGGCATCGGGGACGTAAACGAAGAGTTCGACAGTGTGTTCGGGATATTTGGCGACTTCTAGGGTCTTGAGGGTGAAGCCGGATGGCGTTTGTGAGTTGAGCTTTTTCCACTTGGGGGCATCGGCGGCGTGGGAAGCAAGCGTCGTGAGGAACAGAAGGCTGAGGGCGAGGCGGGGCGACATGATCGAGGACGAGGACGAGCCTGATTTAGCTGGCTTGGGGGTTGCTTGGAGGCGCTGGTTTTTTAGCGGCGGGTTTGCCGAGGAAGCCGGGGAGTTCGATGCCGACGTTGGTGGCGATCTCGTGCAGTGGCGGCACAGAACCGACGAGGCCGGAGAGGAAATCGGCGGTGCGGGTCTTGCCGTCTTCGCCGGTGCGGCCGGAATCCCAGACGGTGAGCTTGTCGATCTTGATGCCGGAGATGGCTTTGACCTGTTCGGCGACGAGACCGGGCAGTTGTTCGGTGACCATGAGCTGCGCGGCCTTGTCGGCACCGCCAGCGGCGTTGACGATGGCTTGGAAGCCTTTCGCACGAGCTTCGAGCTGAGCCAGCGTGCCTGCGGCTTCGGCTTCCATGTAGGTTTTGAGACCGGCGGCCTCACCTTCTTTGATGATGCGGATTTTTTCAGCGTCGGCCTGCGCA
>NZ_JBJXFV010000150.1:0-4610 GCF_046154365.1 Prosthecobacter sp. | reverse complement strand
GTGTGTGGTCGATTCCCATCAGGTGCAGAATGGTGGCATGCAGGTCGCTCACATGGCAGCGTTCTTCAATGGCCGTGAAGCCCAGTTCATCCGTCGCACCGATGGCCTGGCCGCCTTTCACGCCAGCTCCGGCCATCCACATGGAAAAGCCATGCCAGTCGTGATCGCGACCCA
Organism: Prosthecobacter sp.; assembly: GCF_046154365.1. Lineage (GTDB taxonomy): Bacteria > Verrucomicrobiota > Verrucomicrobiia > Verrucomicrobiales > Verrucomicrobiaceae > Prosthecobacter. The sequence goes on along the minus strand of NZ_JBJXFV010000150.1, from coordinate 4,436 downwards.
GCTTGCCCACGCCTTCGCTCGTCGGCGTGCGGCCAAACTCACCACCCCACACGAGCAGCGTCTCGTCCCAGAGGCCGGTGCGCTTCAGATCGGCGATCAACGCCGCGATGGGCTTGTCCGTCTCGCCCGCGTGCAGCGTGTGATTGGTGATGCAGTCGTTGTGACCATCCCAGGTGTCCTCGATGTGACCGCCACCGGAGTAGAGCTGGATGAAGCGCACGCCTTTCTCGATGAGTTTTCGCGTGATGAGGCACTTGCGGCCGAAATCCGCCGTGCGCGCATCGTTGAGGCCATACATCTCGTGCGTCGCCGCATCCTCGTTGTCCACATCGACCACGCTCATCGCCTCCGTCTGCATGCGATACGCCAGCTCATATGACTCGATGCGCGCCATCAACTCCGTCTCATCGGGATGCATCTTGAGATGCTCTTCGTTCAACGATTTGAGCAGATCGAGACTGCGCCGCTGCGTGCGGTCGCTCGTGCCCTCCGGCGTCGCCAGATCGAGCAACGGCGAGCCACCACTGCGGAAGAGCGTGCCCTGATACGCCGCCGGCATGTAACCCGCCGTCCAGTTCGACGCGCTGCCGATCGGTCCGCCGCGCGGGTCGGTCATCACCACAAAGCCGGGCAGGTTTTGATTCGTCGTGCCCAGCCCGTAGCTCAGCCACGAACCCAGGCACGGCTTGCCAATGAAGATGCTGCCCGTGTTCATCTGCAAACAACCCGACGCATGCGCCGCCGTGTCCGCGTGCATCGAGCGGATCACGCACAGATCATCCGCATGACGCGCCGTGTGTGGAAACAGGCTGCTGATCTCCAGCCCGCTCTGCCCATGCCGCGTGAACTCAAACGGTGACTGCATCAAATGCCCCACCGCCCGCCCGTTCGATCCCACCTTCGCATCGCCCGTGTAAGGCATGCCGTGATATTTCTTCAGCGCCGGTTTCGGATCAAACGTGTCCACCTGGCTCGGCCCGCCGTTCATGAACAGAAACACGCAATGCTTCGCCTTCACCGGAAAATGCGGTCGCTTCTCGGCCAGCGGCCTCGTTGATTTCAAATCTGAAATTTCAAATTTCAAATCGTCGGCCGCCATCAAATCCGCCAACGCCAGCCCCGCGAACCCACCCCCGACCTGCCAGAGAAACTCCCGGCGTGTCTGGCCGCATGGCGTGCGATTGGGGATGAAGCGGGGCATGAGTGAATCGAATACGCGCCGAACTCACCCACATCATTCATCATCATCGAGATCATGGACTGAAGCCGGGATCTTTGCCACAGGCGGCCCAGATGATGGCAGGCAACGGGTAAGTTTTGTGCAGTTCAACAATGTCCACATAGTCGCGAGTGACAGAGCGTGCGGACAACGCGAGCGCCTTGTTCGTGGCCATGTCAAACAGGTGCAGTCGCCAGCCGAGCACAGGGTCACGCTCGATGGGGAAGAAACGAAAGGCTGCATCTGCGGCCCAGTCGATCTCCACTTCCTCACCACCAGCAGACACCTTCGCCTTTCTGAATGACACCGGCTGCGTCCAATCGCCCACGCACTGATCGATCTCAAATCCCGCTGCACGCAGCGATTTTACATCCATCTCGCTTGCCTTGGCCACCTCCTCAGCCGCTTCGTGGAAAATGTCGAAGTCGTGGCTGTAGCGCGGCGAGTCCTCGGCGGCATTCAGCACCAATCCACCCGCGAAGTGACTGGCCTCACTTCGATTTGCCGCGATGACCTGCATCACGTCTTTCTGAAAGGCGGTTAAAGGCATTTGTGAATCCTCTGCGCTGCCCACCAAGCCCGGTGACCGCCGCCCATGCGCAAGGTTCGGATCACCTCACGCACATCATCACGAGTGAGAATCGAGGATTCCGTGTTCCACCACCAAAAGCACTCATGAAAATTCTTCACCGCCTCATGCGCCATGCGCTGCACTTCCTCGGACACGGGCGTGTTATCCTCCGGCACGGGTGTGCCGTAGGTGGCGGGTTGTTCCTGGAGAATGGAGGCGCTGTCCATGCGTCAAGTGTAGGCCAAACCTGCGGGCATGGCAACCATGCGGCTGCCAGCTTGCTCACTCGGGATAAACAAACTCGTTCAGATTCAAAATCACACGGCAAGCCTGCTCCAGTGACTCTTCCCACAGAAACGCACTCATTTTCTTCAGTTCAGAAGCCGATGGTTCGCGACACAAGGCCAGCCGCCAAGCGAGCGTGATCTGCTTCGCGGCATCGTCGCCAGCCTCGCGCTTCAAGCGTGCGGCAAAGTGTTTGGCCTGCTGGTTCACGAAGTCGCCATTGAACAAGCTCAACGCCTGCGGGGCGACGGTGGTGACCTGGCGTTGCGGGCAACTGCTGACGGTGTCAGCGAGGTCGAGGGTTTCGAGCATGGGGACGACTAGGCCGCGCTTGATGAACGCGTAGATGCTGCGGCGCGAGGCTTCGCGTTCGTCCGAGGCCTGCCAGATCTTTTCTTTGTCGGTGTTGGCTTCGAGCGCGGCCTTCGGAATGCCGGGCTTCATCGCGGGACCGAAACGCTTCGGATTGAGCTGACCGCTGACCGCGAGCATCGAATCGCGGATGGCTTCGACTTCGAGACGGCGGTAACGCATGAGCGCATCAGGCGATTTTATCGACTGCCACGCGCGGCTGGTGAGGATGAGTCGATGCAGCTTCTTCAGCGACCAATTCGCATCGTGCATGAACCAATGCGCGAGCCAGTCGAGAAGCTCGGGATGCGATGGAGCGGCACCCATGAGGCCGAAGTCGTTGGCGGTGGTCACGAGGCCTTGGCCGAAGTGCTGCTGCCACACGCGGTTCACGATGACTCGGGCGGTGAGCGGGTTGTCGGTGCTGGCGATCCATTGCGCGAGTCCGAGGCGGCGATTGGAAAAGGATGGATGCGTTTTGGCGAGGATCGCGGGCACGGCTGGCTGGACGAGATCACCGAGGCGCGATGGTGAGCCGCGGATGAGCACGTGTGTGTCGGGGGCTTTCGCGGACGACTCTTTCCAAGTGTAAATCTCCGTGCCATTGACCGGCACCGTCAGCTCGGTGCGGCCTTTGCGCGGGCGTTCGAGTGGATTGAAGACAGCGACGAGGCTGTAGTAATCGCGGGTGGCCAGCGGCTCGAATTTGTGATCGTGACAGCGTGCGCAGCCAATGGTGAGGCCGAGGAAGGCCTGCCCGGTGGTGCTGACGATGTCGTCGAGCTGATCGTAGCGATCCGTCACGGGATCGGCTGGCTCGTCGTCCCAATGACCGAGGCGGAGGAAGCCGGTGGCGATGATGGATTCCTGATTTCTGATTCCTGATTTCTGATTCAGTTCATCGCCAGCGAGCTGCTCGATGACGAAGTGGTCGAAGGGTTTGTCCTTGTTGAGCGCTTCGATGACATAGTCGCGGTAGCGCCAGACGAAGGGCTTCTCGGCATCGCGCTCGTAGCCGTTGCTGTCCGCGTAGCGCACCACATCCAGCCAGTGCCGCGCCCAGCGCTCACCGTAGTGCGGTGAGTCGAGAAGGCGGTCGATCACGGCTGAATAGGTCTTATAGGATCTATTCGACCTATGGGACTCATCCTGCTCCGCAATCGTCGGCGGCAGCCCAGTGAGGTCGAGATACACACGTCGCAGCAGCGCCATCGGCGCGGCCTGAGGGGGCACCGCATGTTTTCCGAACACAAAAGCATCAATCGGATGCTCATGAACCGACTCCGGCATCTGCGGGAGCGTCACCGGCTGAAACGACCAATGCTCCGACGGCTTCTTCGGGATCACCTCATCACTTGGAAACGGCGCACCGACTGCAAACCACTGTCGCAGCGCTTCCACCTGCTTTTCGGTCAGCCGTGCTCCCTCGGGCGGCATTCGTTCATCTTCGTCGTGCGAGGTCACTCGGGAGATCAGCTCCGCGTGGACGCCGTTCTCGATCAAAGCGCCCGCATCGAGTCGCAGATCGCCTTTTTGCTTCACCGAGCCATGGCAGGACACGCAGCGCTCTTTGAGCAGCGGCTTGATGTCCTTTTCGTAATCAGGCGCGGCAATCACCAGCGAAGCCGATGCGTGCAGCATGCTGATGACGATGCACTTCATGACGGCAGCTCAAAACCGGCGGCATACTCTTCCTGGCAGAGCTTGTTAGCCTCGGCGGCGAATTCGCCGGCGAAGCGGTTGCTCGTGGGATCGTAGTCGAGCCAAGGGCCGGCGATGATTTGTTTCTCCTGCGTGTCGATGTGGTTGCTGGCGAGGTTCTTGAGAAACTCAGCGAAGACGCGAGCGCAAAAAGTCCATGGTGCTTGATCATGCCTCGGGGGGCTGGTACAAGAAGGCACACCTTCACTCATGCGCCACTTCAACGCCCCCGATTCACTCGCACAAAACAGCCTCTTTGACTCGGCTGTCCTTGATGGCACCGCATGGTGGGCCACGCATCTCACGCCC
>NZ_JBJXFV010000130.1:0-7266 GCF_046154365.1 Prosthecobacter sp. | reverse complement strand
TCACGCCATCGACCATGAAATTACCGAACGGCGGGCCGGTGGGGCCGACCGGTCCCTGACCACCGGTGTTGCCGTCAAATCCGCGCGGCACGCCAAACTGGAGGCGCACCGCGTTGCCATCAAAGTTTGCCGCCACCGTGGCGGGATCAGTCGGGTTGAGCGTGGTCACGCCATCGACGACGAAGTTCGTGAACGGCGGGCCTTGGCCGCCATCATTGCCGTTGCTGCCGTTCGTGCCGTCACCGCCGCGCGGGAGGCCAAACAGCAGCCGTACACTGGCACCATCAAAGCTGGTCTGCACCGTCGCCGGCTCGCCTGGGTTCAGCGTGGTCACGCCATCCACCAAGAAGCTGGTGATCGGCGGACTGCTCACGCCGTCCTGGCCGCGCGGAATCCCAAACGTGAAGCGCACATTCGCACCGTCCCAGCTCACACTCGCCTGGGCGGCATCGCCGGGATTGAGCGTGGTCGTGCCATCCATGACCGCGCCGGTGACGCTGGTGCCATCGCTGCCGTTCTGGCCCGGCGGTCCGGCGGGCACGGCGTCGATGAGCTCTTTGAGGCCGGTGAATTGCCCCCGGAACATCACTCCCGTGAGTTCCGCGTGGTCGGCGGGGATGTTGGGATCGAACATAGACTTGGAGAAGAGGAGACTTGGAGACTCTGAGAAACAAAGACCGGGAGAGCCGCGCGACAGGATCATCTCCCTGTCTCATGGTCTCCCGGTCTCAAGGTCTTCCGCCTTAGCCGCCGAAAGTGAGGCTGGCGATGTCGCTTGGCAGGCCGATTTCGACGTCGTCGAGGATGGCGCGGGCCATGTATTCACGCACTTCCGCCACGCCGGGCTGGGCCAGCGGGTTGGTGTCGTAATACGGGCTGGAGAGGTCGATGCCGAGCTTGTTCCAGACGGCGCTGCCACGCAGGCGGCAGTAGATGACGACGCCGTCGGCCTCACCTTTGGTGAAGTCAAAGCGGATCTGGCCACCGACGATGCTGAGTTTGATTTCAGGCTTGAAGGTGTTGGCGTCAAAGCCGGAGCCGGGGCCACGGAGTTGCAGCACGCCTTCGCTGCCGGAGGCTGGGTAGTCGGGCAGGGTTTTCATGTTGCGCACGGCGAGGCGGATTGCCGCGATGGTGCCAGACTGCGCTTCGATGGCGCGTGCGCCATCGAGTGCGGCTTGGGCATCGTCGGTGGCTCTCATCTTGCTGATGTGGGCATCGACGGTGGTTTTGAGTGCGGTGGCTGATGCGGGCGGGTAGCCCATTTTCACCGCTTCGGCGGTGAGGTGCTGACTGAGGTTGTCGAGCCACAAGAGACGTGGCGCGCGTTTGGGTGGGATGAAGTCCATGGCGGGTGGTCGTGTGCGTTGTTGGCGTGTGGCGGCTGGCGCTGGTATGGGCAGGGTGACTGGGGGCTGGTCGAGTCGATGGTGGTCATCGAGCCGCCAGCCTTCATCGAGTCGTATGATGCCTGTAGGCATGGGCAGTGTCAGTGGTGCCGGTTGTTTGGATTAACCCGGCGATCTTAATGGAATGACGCGCGGATTTGGAAGGAAATTCTTTTGTCTGCGAGGAAAAAGATCGCTGCTGGGCCGGGCAGTCTGGCTTGGCGAGTGGTTTGCCCGGTTTTGGGTGGCGTTTATCCTGGGATGGCTGGCTCTAACCCCGGGTTGCGTGCGCTTGAGCCGGGAGCGGGCCGCGATCAACCCCGGGTTGGCGGCGATCATCCTGGGGTGCGGGCGCTCGATCCTGGGATTGGCGGGAATCAACCTGGAGTTGCTGGCTTTTATCCCCGGATGGTTGGCGTTTATCCGCGAGTTGCCCGCGTTTATCCTGGGATAAAAACGAACCATCCCGGAGCTAACCGGAATCACTCGCGGGTAGATGCGAATCACTCGCGGATTGCGGCCCCAATCTGCGGATTGAGTCCTCAATCCTGGGAAAAATGCCATTTTTTGCCTTTGGCAGCCCTAGTAGTGCCAGCGGCCAGGAATGCCTGGCGTCTTTTTCTCTTTTTCACAATCTGGAGCGAGGTAGGCGTCGGCAGTTGAAAATTCCACCCGCTAGACGAAGACAAGCGTTGCCGCCGCGTTCCCCACTTTGTTATCCTTACCGAATTCCTTCCCTCACTGTGACCCGCCCCGCCACTGAAGCCCTAGACCGTCTCGCGATGCACTCGGATGAGAGCGGGCTGGTGCGTGTGCTGAAGGGGGCGGTGGCAACTGAGTACGAGAAAAAGATCGCAAAGCATCCCTACCAGGGCCGCCTGCGCCGTTTGGTGCAGGAGGCTTCTGGGTTTGGGGCTGATTATGTCTATTTCCGACTCTATCCAGACACGGGTGCTCCGCGGGCGGAGGTGTTCATCTTTGATCGCACCTCTCCCACAGCGGTGGTCAACAATGCGGAGGACAGCGAACTCCAACTCAAGCTATGGAACTACGGCCAAGTGCCTCTCATGTTCGTTCTGTGCCGGGACGGGGTAGATATCCGCAACCTCTTAACCAAGCCGGAATTGGATGAGCTGGGTGTGCCGAAGCTTTCGCCTTTTGAAAAGCTAAACCTGGCAGCAGACACAGCAGCCGAAATCGAGCAGGACAAGTGGGACCGATACAACGCGCATCGTTTCGATAACGGCACCTTCTGGAACAAAGATAACCCTCTGCTGAACGACGCTGAGACATCCATCAAGGCACTCGTGAATGAAGTGAGGATCGCCCGATTAGAGGTCGAGAGGCGAACCGAGAAGTGGAACAACCCAGCCCTCGCCAAGCGACTCATGATCTTCGCGATCATAGTGCGCTTTTTGGAAGAGAGGGGCATCCTCACCGATGACTACTTTCGAAGAGCCAATGGAGACGCGACTCGCTTCGAGGACATTGTCGGGAGACCGGGAACACTGGCAAATGTGCTCGGTAAGCTGGAGCATGACCTTAATGGTGATGTATTCCGTTTACGGCCCGGAGTGAACGGAGAGCCGTCGGAGCGTGAACAAATAGAGAGACTAGAGGCAGACGACTTAGCTCCCATCGCAGATTTCGCCACAGGTCAGATCAGCAGTGGGCAAAAGCACCTCTGGAAGCTCTATCGTTTTGATCATCTGCCGGTGGAGGCGATGAGCTACATTTATGAGGACTTCCTCGGTGGCGAAGACAACGCCTACTACACGCCACAGCTTCTCGCCGAACTTCTGCTTGATGAAGCGATGGAACCTGACCGCGTGGTCGAAGCATTGCGAAACTGGGAGCCGGGAAAAGATGCTCCCTATCGTCTGATCGACCCTTCTTGTGGGTCAGGTGTTTTCCTTGTCGGTGCCTGGCGTCGTCTGGTCGAGGCATGGCGCGTGCTGCACAAGAACGAGAAGCCGGGGATCGAGGTTCTTTCTGCGTTGATGAAGCAAAATATCTATGGCGTGGACATCAAGCCTGATGCTATCGACCTCACCTGCTTCAGCCTGAGTGTTGCCCTCTGTGCGGAGCTGATGCGGGACGCCAAGGATGATAACCCTTCGGTGCTTGATGACCTTCAAAATCACAAGCTTCCAAGTCTCAAGGCTGGACTCCATGGCAACAACTTGTTCTCTCGTGATTTCTTCGAGCAACTAGAGGGCGGCCTTCCTCATGCAGGGCAGTTCAGCCTTGTGATTGGGAACCCACCGTTCGACGCCGTAGCGAGTGCTATCGCTGACCGGGTTGCTACTGCGCCAAGCCCAGGTCTGCCAGAAATAGTGGCTTGGCCAAGCGGTGTTCCAGGCAATCAGATTTGCTATCACTTCCTTCGCGAGGCCCCTCGCTTGCTCAAGGAAGGTGGCATTGCTTGTTTGATTCAAAAGGACGCCTTTCTCTACAACCTTGGTCCAGAGGAGTTCAGATCGGTTCTCTTCCGCAACTGGCGTGTCCCGCAGATCCTCGACTTCATTTCAGTTCGGCATCTCTTCGATGCCGCCAAAACGGGTGGAGGAAAGGTGGACACGAAGGTCGTAGCAGTGTTCATAGAAGCGGTGCCGCCCAGAGAAGACGACGTAATTACCCATGTCACCTTCCGCAAAGTTAGTGCCGTCGAGCAGCGGCTGTTCTTTGAGGTCGATGCGTATGACATTCATCGGGTCCCGGTCGATGTCGCCATGACCGATCCGAAGGTGTGGAAAGCCAACTTGTTGGGAGGCGGGCGTCTATTGCAGACTTATCACTCGGTGAAGGGCACCCGGACGATCGAGAGCTTCCTGAAATCAAAGGACTGCATTGATCATCGGCCCGACACCCGGACAAAAGATGAGCGTGATGCGCAGCCCGACGTAGACTATGATGGAAAACCGATCCCAGCGAATTGGTTCTGTAGCGAAGGGTTCTGGGGAGAGAATGGAGGCAAGTATCGTCCATTGAGAAAGGAAATGATCTATGTCGATACTGACTCGTTCCCGCTAATTCCAACAGGCGAGAAAGGATCAGATCGCTCTGGGTTGGAGTATTTTGGCGCACCTCGAGATTTTGCGATCTTTTCCCCTCCGCACTTGCTAATCAAGCAGCACGAGAGTCTGCCCTTTGTTTTTCGGGGTTCTGAAAATAGTCAGCCATTGTTGTTTCGAAAACAGATAGTCTCTATCGCTTGCCCAAAACACGATGAGGGAGAGCTGAAGTCTCTTGCTGATTATCTATGTCGAGAGCAAGCGCATTTGCCTTTCTTTGTGGCATTTGGCGCGCGCTACATGGTCAATAAACAATCGGCCTTGCTGAAACAGGACATCATGGAATTGCCCTATCCACAGGATGGCAAGCTCCACTTCCGGGGTATCGAACCAACGCTTCGTGATGATGTGCTCCAGCACATGATTCCGCTGATCAAGTATGGAACAGGCAAGCCCGAAACCGCTCATCTGGTGAAGCCTGCGTCCAAGCAGCAGCTTCAATCATTCTCAAGGTCACTGATCAAGGTCTTGCGCCATACATGGAAAGAGATTTGTGAATCTCAGATCACTGACCTGGGGACTGCGTGGTGCGTAGCCTACTCACTCGATGGTTCGAATCATGGCGAATCAACCACAGATGGCGAAACCAGGGAACAACTGATCGCCCGACTGGATGCCCTTTTGGAACATCGATCCAGTGCCCATCTTCGCTTCCGCCGTGTGGTGCGCATGTTTGATGACGAGACTCTCTACCTCATCAAGCCAAAAGATTACCGCTACTGGCTGCAGTCGGTAGCCGTAAGGGATGCAGATGAAGTGGTTGGCAGTCTCACGGCAAAACCGAAGCAGGCCTCCCGGCTAACCGAAGTTTCTGTATGATCTCTCGCGCCTTCGAAGTTCCGATCTTCGGGGCGCCCAATCGGGTGCCTTCGCATGACGATTTGTGCGATGACATTGAAGCAATGATTCGGGCTTCGCTTCTTGCTTGGCGTGTGTCAGTGACGCTCGCGTATGATGTCTCCGAAGAAGGTGAGCGAGCACTTACCTTCCACCTTTACACCTTTCTGGATCAAACGGCACGAGAACTCGCTGTGCCATGGAAGTTCGCCCATGAAGACCCCAGAAAAGGCTCTCGCTCCGAGGACGTGAGCCTGGTTTCGAGTTCAAGGGCGGGCATCTGGATCGAGCAGTCGTTCTACGCTGGGCACCAGCGATTCTACGCCATCGAAGCCAAGCGCTTGCCCACGCCGAGGGACCCCAAGAAGGACCGAACTCGCGAGTATGTATGCGGCGACTGGGACAGAGCCAAAGATGCCAAGAAACCCATCTCGGGAGGCATTGAGCGTTTCAAAGAGAACAAGCACGGCGAAGGCCTGCCTCGCAGCGCTATGATCGCATTCGTCCAAGAGGGAACGCTTGATGAGTGGTTCATTGAAGTGAATGGCTGGATAAATCACATAGCCGTAACCCCATTGCCAGTATCCACCAGCCCTTGGAACTTGAGCGACACGATCAGCCAGAGTGAAGATCGAAGTAATGTCCATGCAGAGTATGTTTCCACCCATCACCGTGCTCCAGCGCATGCTCCAATCATACTGCGGCACTACTGGGTTATGCTGACAAAAGTCTTGGCTGATTCTCCACCTCTGCAAGAAAGGGTCGGGGGTCGATAGCTGACAGCAGGAGGCTGAAGTGGCGTAGATTTGAGGTTTCACTTCTTCGCCTTCAAACTCGCCAAGTAGGCCAACCCCATCGCGGAGCTGCGGCTTGATCAGCAGGCCGAGCATGCCGTAGCCGGGAGCATGAGCATGGCACGGCAGATGCCTGGCAAATAATCGGCAAATAATCCGCGCGCGCAGCGCGGTTCGGCCCAAGCGATGCTGAACATCCTCGCAGCGGCACCGGAGGTGGAGCCGGAGCCTCACGACCCAATCATGGGCAAGGTGTCAGGCATTTAGACATTAGACCAGCGTCCCGCAGTTTTCTGACAGCCTGCATCTTTGGGCCAAGTCTTCGGTCACTTGGGAGCAGCGCTGTATTTCAAATCATCGAGGGAGAACTTCACCTCGCCGCCGCCGGTGCGCCACGGCGATGAGCATGTCGCAGTTGACACCCGATTGCCAGTTAGAGATACTGCGCACCATGAGCACACTGATCGAAATCGAAAGCGCAGTAACGTCGCTGCCGCCCACCCAGCAGCGGACCTTGCTCGCGTGGTTGCAATCTCTCGTCGAAACGAGACCGCAAGCGGCCAAACAACGCCAGACTCGTCACGAAGCCTGGCTGCAAAAGCTGGCAGCGCGGCGGCAGCGCGGCGTCACTGGCAAGACCGGGACGCCACTCCAGCAAATCATGGACGACCTGCGCGGAGCCTGAATACGCATGGCGCACTGGGACACATCAGGCCTGCTGAAACTGTTTTTGGCTGAGGCGGATGGCCGTCAGCGTGCTGCGGCGACACACTTGGGCTTTACGGTGCTGCCGTAGAATATCAGGCTCATGCACGGCAGATGCCTGGCAAATAATCCGCGCGCGCAGCGCGGTTCGGCCCAAGCGATGCTGAACATCCTGGCTGCGGCACCAGAGGTGGAGCCGGAGCCTTACGACCCAATCAAGCCCGCAGCCAACGGCGGCGGATTGTTGTAGCTCGGTATTCCGATACCGAGTCGGTGCCGTCGCGGAATCGGAATTCCGCGCTACGACGCCAGCGCTCAGCTACTTCAGCGGCCAGAATATCGGCACCATCGCGAGGACGACGAGGAGCATGGCAACGGTGAGGCCGCCGCCGACTTTGATGAAGTCGTAGAAGCGGTATTTGCCGGGGCCATAGACGAGGATGCAACTGGGCTCGAAGGGCGTGAGCA
>NZ_JBJXFV010000129.1:0-48295 GCF_046154365.1 Prosthecobacter sp. | reverse complement strand
GTGCCGCGAAGAGTTTTGCCATCAATGGCAATGTGCAGACCGTTGAGTGGGCCACTCCATTGGCTGAGGATGTCGATCATGGCTTGTGGATCGATCTTCATGAAGACATTGCGGAAGACGTCATGCGAGGGTGCGCCATGCTTGAGAGTGAGGAAGCTGCGTAGCCAAGGCAGTTGAGTTGTGGCGAAATCCTCCATGTCAGTGAAGCTGTCAGCATCGCAGAGAATGGCACAGAAGGAACAGACAAGAACTTCATCGAGCCGGTGGAGGACTTTGCTTTGCTGGCGTGTGTCATCAAAGAGAGAGAAAGCAGAGCGCAAGCGGTGCAACACACTGAGATCAGCAGCAGAGGTAATGGCAAAGGCAGGAGAGGCGGATAGGTTGGGTTTCATCTACACTCTCATCACTCATTATGGTAATTTGTACGGTGAAGAGTTTATTCATTCGCTGCGTGTAATAACCAGGTTTTCCATCTCTGCTCATGCGTAAGCCCCGCTCTGATTCTGATCGTCTCGCGACCTTGGAGACGATAGCCACGACTGCTGCCCTCAACAACGATGACGCCCGGCTGCTACCCGCCGCGCTGCGCCAAAAAGTGGACGCCTTCCTGCCCGCCTACCGCCCCGCCGTGCAAGCCGTGGAGGCAGCGACAGCGGGACGTGCCAAAGAAGTGAGCGAAAAAGACGCCTCCCTGGAAATCCTCATCACTCATGTGCGCGACTTCTTTGAAGTGCTCAAACGCCGCACCGCCCGCCTGCACCACGATGTCTCCGCCCTCGTCCATTACGGGCTGCCCCAGTCAGGTGACGTACCCAAGCAATACAACGAAAGCGTGGCAGAAGCCGCAGCGGACGGGATCGTGAAGGGAGAGGCGGCGGCGGTGGCCGCAGGCTTCCCGGCGATGGCGAACCCCTCGGCAGCGGAAGTGCAAACGGCGCTGGACAGCTACCGCAAGGAATCTGGCGAGGTGGTGCCTGCGGATGCCGCCGTGCGCCAGGCGCAGACTGCGGCGGCTACGCAGCGTGAGGCGGCGAATGAACTGATCGGCGATGTGAAGGATGAGCTGACGCACGCCCTGCGCAAGCTGGGCGGCCCCGCCCAGCGCCGGGTGCTGCGCCTGTTCGGCTTCAAATTCACCGCGAACGCAGGTGAGAAGCCAGAAGAGCCGGTGCCTGCTCCCGTGCCAGCGCCGGGTGCGTAAGCCGTGCGCCTGCCTACTCAAACCGCAGGACGTACTCGCCTTCTTTCTGCATGTGCAGGCGGTCGCGGGCGGCCATTTCGAGGTAGGCGTTGTCGTTTTTGATCCACTCCATGCGGCGCAGGAGCTTGTCGCGGTCGGTTTTGACGACATCGCGCTGCGCTTTGAGCTGGTCGAGCTTGGTGCGCATGGCGAGCTGCTCATCCAGCGGGTTGTCACACAGGACATAGACTACGGGGACGATGAGCAGCAGGAGGATGAACTTGGCGAGCTTGAGAAGGGCGCGCATCCAATACTCCCAGGGGGTCTGGGGTTCGGCTGCGCGCACTTCTCGGTAGTTCATCGGTGTTTAGACTTTCATGCGGCCACCAAAGATGGCGTTTTCACCGAGTTCCTGCTCGATGCGCAGGAGCTGGTTGTATTTGGCGATGCGGTCGCTGCGGCTCATGGAGCCGGTCTTGATCTGGCCGCAGTTCGTGGCGACGGCGAGGTCGGCGATGGTGTAATCTTCGGTTTCACCGGAGCGATGACTCATGACGGCGGTGTAACCATGACGGTGGGCGAGATCGACGGCGTCGAGGGTCTCGGTGAGGGAGCCGATCTGGTTCACTTTGACGAGGATGGAGTTTGCCACGCCGAGGTCGATGCCCTTCTGGAGGAATTCGACGTTGGTGACGAAGAGATCGTCGCCGACGAGCTGGGTGGTGGCACCCATTTCCTTGGTGATGATGTCCCATCCTGCCCAGTCGCCTTCGGCACAGCCGTCTTCGATGGAGATGATGGGGAACTTCTTCTTCAGCTCGGCGTAGTAGGCCACGAGTTCGGCGGCGGTGCGCTCGGACTTGTCGGACTTCTTGAAGACGTACTTGTTCTTGGTCTTGTCGAAGAACTCGGAGGAGGCGACGTCGAGGGCGATGAAGATGTCCTCACCGAGCTTGTAACCAGCCTTGTCCACGGCCTGGGCGATGACTTCGAGGGCGTGGTCAGCGCTCTTGAGCGTCGGGGCAAAGCCGCCTTCGTCACCGACGGCGGTGCTGAGGCCGAGATCGTGCAGGATTTTCTTTAGCGAGTGGAAGATCTCCGCGCCGTAACGCAGCGCCTCGGAGAAGGACGGGGCGCCTTTCGGCATGATCATGAACTCTTGGAAATCGATCGGGGCATCGGAATGCGCGCCGCCGTTGATGATGTTCATCATCGGCACGGGCAGCACCTTGGCGTTCGGGCCGCCGATGTATTTGTAGAACGGCATGCCGAGTGTCGCGGCAGCGGCCTTGGCGACGGCCAGTGAGACGCCGAGAATGGCGTTCGCACCGCACTTGGACTTGGTCTTGGTGCCATCGACTTCGAGCATGGCTTTGTCGATGCCGACCTGATCAGCGGCATCGGCACCGATGAGGGCATCAGCGAGTTCGTTGTTCACGGCATCGACGGCCTTGAGCACGCCTTTGCCAAGGAAACGCTTCTTGTCGCCGTCGCGCAGCTCCAGGGCTTCGTGTTCGCCGGTGCTGGCACCGCTGGGGACTGCCGCACGGCCCATGGCACCGCCTTCGATGTAAACATCCACTTCAACGGTGGGGTTGCCGCGTGAGTCGATGATTTCGCGTCCGATGATGCGTGCGATGTTAAGTTCTTCCATGAGATTAGATTATTTAAGTTTTGCTAATTAATTGGGATTTTTCAAGAAGGTTTCCAGAAATCTCCGGGGGAGCGGGCTTCATACACGGATGCAGCAGCCGCTCAAGTACGGAGTCCTGCCTTGTCGCGGAGTCCTGCCTTTAGGCGGAACAGTTGGCACTGCCTGCATGCGCTTCGCCTCCTCCAGAGGGAGTTGATGTGGATTCGTGGTGTCTGGGCTGATGAACGCCTTTCCGGCTAAAGCCGGGACTCCGTACGGGGAGTCCGTGCCAGCGCCCCGGTGCCGCATCCAACGGGACGGAGGGTTTTCATGCCGCCGAGTGCGGCAAGAAAGTGAGGCGAGTTTAAAATTGACGCAGCAGCAGGCTGTCTGCGCCCTGAGCCGTAACCATGCAGAAGGTGAACCACAGAGGCACCGGGTACACAGAGGAATTATCAAACGCCTGGAAGTCACCTCATGGTGAAGTCGATCAACAAGACTCTTCCCTCTGTGTCCCCTGTGTCTCTGTGGTTCCATTGCATGGACACGGCTGAGGGCAACGTGCCGTTGTCGATCTCGCTGCGCTCGGTTCGCGCTCCAGTGGTGGCAGCCATTGCGGCGCAACGACGGTGCTTTTACAGCACGTTCACCGCTGCACCGCCATCGACGACGATGCCTTGGCCGGTGATGTAGCTGCCGGCTTCGCTGGCGAGCATGAGGGCGGGGCCGGCGAGTTCGCGGGGGGCGGCCCAGCGTTTCACGGCGGTGCGGTCGGCGAAGTATTGCTTTTCCTCGTCGTTGAGGAGCTTGCCGGGCATGTCGGTGAGGAAGGGGCCGGGGCAGAGGCAGTTCACGGTGATGCCGTAGGGGCCGAGATCGAGGGCGCTGGCACGGGCGAGGCCGATGAGCGCGGCTTTGCAGGCGCAATAGACGTTGCGCTTCAAGCGACCACCGACGCCGAGCACGCTGGAGATGTGGATGACGCGGCCCCACTTGCGCGCCTTCATGCCGGGGACGATGGCGCGGGTCAGGCTCATGACGGCGGTGAGATCGACTTCGACGTTGCGGTCCCAGACCTCGTCGGTGATTTCGTCGATGGCCTGCGGGTTGTTGATGCCGGCGTTGTTGACGAGGATGTCGATCTTGCCGAGACGCTGCTCGGCTTCTGCGGCCAACGCTTTGACGGCGGCACGATCTGCCATGTCGGCGACCATCCATTCGACGCGCACATTCAATCCATCACCGATTTCAGCAGCGGCGGCTTTGAGTTCGTCAGCGTTGCGGCTGGAGATGAAGACATCGGCACCGGCTTCGGCGAAACCGCGTGCCATCGCTTTGCCGAGGCCTTTGCTGCCGCCAGTGACGAGTGCTGCTTTGCCGGAGAGATTGAAAAGTGGGGAGGGCATGCGCGCGGTTTAGCATGCGTGCATGAACTGCGCGAGCGGAAAGCGCGTCATGCCGCAGCAGCGGCGAGTTCGGTCTTGTCGAGCTTGGCGATGTCGGTGAATGCGGCTTTTTTATCGACCGTGAAGTTGGTCAGCGTCAGTTTCAGATGATGCGCGTCGCACTGCGGACATTTCTTCAACGTGAAGGTGATGCGAGCGGCGGCGTCTTTTTGAATGGCGGAATCAAGCGCGGCGACGGCGGCTTCGGTGTCGGCGAGTGGAGCGGTGGCGATGGGAGCGGTGATTTCGTTGGCGCGAGCGGTGAGCGTCTGGATGGCGGCCTGCAACGCGGCGAGGCGGTCTTTTTTGGCGAGTTTCTTCACGATGGACCACTGATCCGGCGAGTGGATGTGCGCGGTACGGTGGGCTTTGAGGTATTGCTGGCATTTTTTGCAGTAGGGCATGCCGAAGACCGTGAGGGAAGGCACCATGGCACCGAGCGCGTAGCCGCCCATCTCCAGCAGCTTGAAGAGATAGCCCCACATGCCGAGCGGGCTGCCGGGCTCGCCGGAGTTGCGGTCTTTGAAGGACATGCCCTCGCAGATTTCACGAATGTAGTCGGTGAAGCCGTAGCGCTCCGGCGGGATGTGCAGGCGCTCAAGCAGATGCGTGTAGGTGAGGTATTGCGCGGCGAAGTAGTCGATGATCGCCGTGGTGATCATGCCAAAGACGAAGGCCTTGCTCAGTTTCACCTGGAGCAATCGCGAAGCGACGGCATAACCGACACCGCTGGCGATTCCCACAATGAGCGCTCCGCCGGGGATGATGGCGTTGACGTACCAGCCCATGATGTTGAACTCCTGGGTTTCATTGAGGTAATGCACGAGCCAGAGGGCGAGGGCGGAGGTGCCGAGGCCGCAGAGATAGACGATGAGGCCGGGCTGACGGAGGGATTTGCTGGGAGTGCTCATGGATATTCGATGGAAATATCAGGCGGCGAATTGGGAGTCAATCCTGTTGGTGATTTCAACTCACTTAAACGCGGAATCCAAGTTCATCCGCGAGCTTCAAGCAGTTGGCAACGGGGCGCAGGCCCAGCGACGGCGTGGGATGCGTGAGGCAAACGGCGGCGGTGCAGACGGCGAGTTTGAGGCGTTCGGCAATGGGCCAGTTCTCGTGCGTGCCGTGGAGGTAGCCGGCGGCGAAGGCATCGCCTGCGCCAGTGGCTCCGGCGATGAAGCCTGCGGGGAGTTGGAGTGAGGGTTGGTGATGAACTGTTCCGCTTCTTTCGGCGACGATGGCTCCGGCTTCGAAATGGATGATGACCTCGCGACGCACGCCTTGGCTGAGGAGTTGCTGGGCGGCAGTTTGGATTTTTGCGAGGTCGGGTGGTGATGATTTGAGGTCGATGCCGGTGGCATTACCGGCTTCGATTTCGTTTACGATGAGAAAATCGGTGAAGGGCAGGGAGGCTTCGGTGATTTCACGAAATTGCGGATGGTTCGAGCTGACGAGATCGACACTGGTGAGCAATCCGGCCTGTTGCGCGGTTTCGAGCACGCGGCTGGCGATGGTGCGGCCATCGGGGAGCAGGCGGTCCATCTCAGTGAGGAGCATGAGGTAGCCGAGGTGGAAGATTTTGGCCTGCGTGCGGCTGAAATCGAAGTGCTGTTCGCCAAGCAGGGCATTCGTACCGAGTTGGTGGAAAAACGTGCGACGTCCGCTGCCGGTGACGGTCATGGCATCGGTGTAGCTCGTGGGAGCGGCATCGGTTTGATGCAGCTGTGCGATGCCGATGCCGGCGGAGTGGCAGTCGCGCAGAATCCAGTCGCCATTCGGGTCTTGGCCGACGAGTCCGGCGGCTTCGAGCGGGTAATCGACGCGCATGGCGGCCAGGTCTTTGAGGACGTTGTAGGGGCCGCCGCCGTTGGAGGAAGTCTCGCTGCTGATGAAGGCGAGCATGTCCTGCTCAGGATAGGCGTCGATGAGCTTGACGTGATCAATGATGAAATTGCCGCCGGCGAGGATGCCGGAGCGAACTTTGAACTTTGAACCTTGAACGTTGAACATCGAATCAGGGCTTGATGCGCTCGTAGTGGCCGCGGAATTCGTCGATCAGCGTGCCGTCGGCCTTGTGCCGGGTGCTGTGCCATTCGATGCGGTCCTTGGAGATGAGGTGGCGTGAGCTTGTGAGCTGGGTACCTAGCGCCGGATGCTGGCTCTGTGTCTTCAGCGTCAGTGTTTGGCTGGCGGCATCCCAGATGGTGGTGGATTGGAACTGTTCGGACTGCGGGTGGGACGTTGTTTCGAGGTAGCTGCCGGTGGCGGGATCATGCGTGATGAGAGACGTGAAAATCAGGGAAGCAGGATGGGCGGCGTTCCTGTTTTCCCGCCAGATGCCCTTGCCATCATTCTTCCAGAAGTAACGAACGACATTCTGGCCGGGACCCTTGTCCGGCGGGGATTCAATCGTCAGCCGCCATTCGCCGATGAAGCTGGCCAGGCGGCGCATGTTCTCATCAGGCTCCTTCGTCGTGGTGGAATAGCCGTCGGAAACCACGTCGGGAAACTCGAAGGTCTCGTCGTACTTCAGCCGCTTGGCGATCGCCAGGTTGAGGTCCCAGTTTTCATCGCGCTTGTGATGCACCAGGTATCGGCGTCCGTCCCCCACGGTGATCGTCGTGGCGATGGAGTCGGGGCCGATGTTGAAGCTGGCGACCTTGCCGCGAAAGGGCGGCAGCTCGCGCAACTGCGCAAAACTGCGCTCCTCAGGAGTCATGCCCATGGGCGAACTCGTGCTGGAGGAGGTCGTCTGGGTCATGATGGTTTTCTGGCCGCTGGAGCTGATGGACGTCGTGTTGGTGACGGATGGCTGGAAAGAAACCGACGGGGAGGAGGGCGTGGAGCTTGGCAGTTTCAGTGTCGAGGCCACGGCGGCCACGCGTTGGTAACTGCCGCGACGGGTGGCGATGGTCTTGCCCGCCGCGTCTTGCGTGACGGTTTGCCAGTCAATGCGGTCATCGCTGCTGAAGGTGGCCGTGTTCACTCGGCTTTGGCCGGGTTCTGCGGGCAGGGTGCTCACAAAGGAACGCTCATCCGCCTTCCAGACGGTGTGAAACAGCACCGCGTTCCCCTTTGCGGGATCCACCACCACGAACTGCTTCTCGGCCTCGTCGTAAGTGATGAGCGAGATGTCGAGCGTGGCGGGATCGTCGTCGTGGGAAAAGGAAATCTCCCGCCAGATGCCGGTTCCATCCACCTTCCAATGGCACTTCATCACGATCTTCGCGCCGGGATCATCCTCCAGGCGGCCGCTCCATTCGCCGATGTAGCGTCCCAGCACCCGTGCAGCCCCGGAGGCAGGTTGCGCCGCGCTCTTCGGCTCCAAAGCGATGGGAAACTCAAAGGTCTCGCCACGTTGCAGGGTCTGCACCGTCTTCTTCACTGCTTCATTGTCAAAACTGCCCGCTACATGCAGCAGTCGCGAATCCGCCGCCTGCAGCACCAGGGAGTAGTCCCCGTCATCCATCCACCGGTCCAGCACCACCGCCCGGAAGGGATGGTCCTTGCCCAGGGACAGCAGGGCCGAGGGAAATCTCGGCGGCGGGGTGAGGAAAGAAGTCACCTGCGGATTCGGCAGCAGACGCACGATGGCGGCGGTCTGCTCGTAACCCAGCAGATCGATCAGGTATTGCGGCATCGCATAGCGGCGGCCCTCTTCAAGACGGGAGACGATGCCCAGGTCCGACTCGCTTGCCCCGCTGCTTGTAAAGCTGCTCGTCGAGCCGTCATCGAACTGCACCGACAGCTTGAAGCTTGCCGGGCCACGCGTCAGGCTCGTCACCTGCATGATGCCGGGTGGATGCGTCAGCAGCGAGGTCAGGCCGCCCGCCGCCGCAGGAAACTGCGCGTGAAGGGTGCTGGTGAGGAGAAGAACGAGGAGTGCGAGGCGGGGCATGAGGTCAACGGTCATGAGGTCAAGCAGTCAAGACTTGCATCAATAGAGGATGACAAATTTTTCTCCTTCAGCATACGCCGCACTGAAGCCCCAGACGGGAATGCCGGGCTGTATGCCGCGAGTCGAGGTGGGTTTGCCTGCGGAGTCGAGAACAAGCCAGCCGAGCTGTCCGCCTTTCTGCCAGCCGGTGCCGATGCTCCAGGAGACGAGGGTTTCGCCGCCTGAATTGATGGCTAGCGCGGGATGGCGGGCTTTGTCGTTGGAGACGGAGATGGCGTCAGAAGTGGCGTCGAGCAATGAGGTGAAGACTTTGCCTTCGGCTTCCCATGCGGCGCGGGTTTTGGAGCCTGCGCTGATGACACTGGCGCTGCTCATGGGGCACATGTTGACGGCCCAGGGACCGACATCGCGATGCTGGAAGGTCGTGCCGCCATCACGCGAGGTCATGAGCACGATGTCGCGCTGGCTCATGCTGCGTGCGGCGCGGTAGAGCGTGAGCAGTTCGCCTGAGGGGGCCACGAAGGTTTTGAGCGAGCAACAGGCGCAGACGCCGGGATCGTCGGCGTTGGCGATCTTGGGCGCGGCGAAGGTTTGGCCGTTGTCGGTGGATTTGAGGATGAAGACACGGCGGTTGATCTCGCCGGGCGTGGCATTGGCAGGCGCACCGTGCCAGACGACGAAGACCTCGCCTTTTGCACTGGCGGCAACGGAAGCGCCGCCGTCGAGGGCTTCGGTGTTGGCACGCAGATCGCGCTGCGGCTCGAAGGTTGCGCCACGATTCACGGAACGGGTGTAAAGCAGCGGTGAGGGCTGATTTTTACCACCGGGGCCGTTCCATACGATGTGGAGCGAGTCATCTTTGCCGACGGCGATCTGCGCACCGCGAATGGTGCCGGCGGCAACGGCCGTGTCTGGCTTGCTGTTGATGGTGCGCGGTGCGCTCCACGAAGACGCGTCGATTTTTTTCGTGGTGTAGCGGACGTCGCTGCCACGCGGATCGCCTTTGAGATAGACGAGATGCAGCGTGCCGTCACTGGTGGTGACGATTTGTGGCTGCACACCGTCTTCGGGGACGCGTTCGAGGGTCACTTCGGTGCCGAAGGCTAAGAGCGGCAGCAGAAGAGAGAGGAGAAGCTGTTTCATGGTCGAAGACGGGTTGGTTCAGGCCAGCCGCAGCGCATAACGCTCTCCATGGCGTGTTAGCTTCAAGGGAGCGCCATAAATGTGAGTGAGGTTCATGCTGGTGAGCACGTCGTGCTTTGGACCTGAAGCGTGAACCTGGCCGTCTTTGAGCAGCAGGCAGTGGGTGATGCTGGGGAGGATTTCTTCGACGTGATGGGTGACCATGACGAGGGAAGGGGACTTCGGTTGGGCGGCGAGGGCCTGCATCCATTGCAAGTAATGCTCCCGGGCGACGGGATCGAGGCCGGCGCAGGGTTCGTCGAGGATGAGCACCTTGAATTTTGCCATGAGGGCGCGGCAGATGAGCACTTTTTGTTTTTCGCCTTGGGAGAGCGGCCCCCAGAATGCATCGCGCAGGTATTCGCAGCCGACTTGCTTCAGCAGGCGTGTGGCATCACGACGCACGGCGGGTGGCGGTATCTCGATGAGGTTGAGCTTGGCTTCACGACCACTGGCAATGACATCGAGCACGGGTTCGCTGCTTTCTAAATAGGTGGTGAGCGTATTCGTGACGAGGCCGACGCGGCGGCGCACCTCACGCCAGTCGTCGTCGCCGAAGACGCTCTCGCCGATGCGCAGCGTGCCGCTGGTGGCGCTGTCGTAGCCGGTAATGAGGTTGATGAGCGAGGTTTTGCCGCAGCCGTTGGGACCGAGAATGCACCAGTGCTGGCCGGGATCGACCCGCCAGGAGATGCCTTTTAATATAGGGCGACCACGACGGAAGGTGAGATCGGTGACGGCGAGAACAGGAGAGGGCATGAGCGGGAAGGAATCTTGAATGACGAATGCCCCGCCTGCAACGCTGTAGCATCTGCGGGCAGGGGAATGTCGAATGGCGGCGAAAAAATGGACCTGTTTTATCCTTTTGATTTTTCTCCCGTGACAAAAATGACCATCCTGCTAATCTCGGCTCTCTTTCCCGAAAAAATGTCAGTCTTCCCAGCAGCCCAGCCCTCCTGCGCAACGATTCGCGATGAAACGCGCAATTCCATGCTTGCGCGCCGCCGTTCTTTTTTTGTATTCTGCCCGGAACTGGAACGCACCCTGCAACACATGAGACCGATTTTCTGCGCCGCACTGGCTTTTGCCGTCAGCACGCCTGTATTTTCCCAGGCACCGCCGCCTGCGCCCGGAGCGCCACCCGCCGCACCGGGAGCACCACCTGCCGCACCGGGAGCGCCAGCAGCCCCTGGGGCGCCCGCTGCTCCGGCAGGTTTGAACATTCAAGAAGTAACCGAGGGGCTCGTCAATGCTGCGGGAGCTCTGTTTACGGAGGCAAAGTATCAGGAGGCGCTCTCCAAGATAAAGGAAGCCAAGATAAAGCTGAATAACAAGCCCTTCGAGGGCATCATGTTCATCGAAGGTGCCTGTTATTACAATTTGAACGACTATCCGAAGGCGATCGAAACGCTGGAGGCGTTTGTGAAGGAGTTTCCAACGGGCGCGGCGATCATTGATGTGCGCATGGCGCTGGGCCGCTCCTACATTGCCAGCAAGCAGGAGGACAAGGGCATTGAGGTGCTGAAGGAAGTGGTGAAAAGTTCTCCGGAAAAAAAGGCCGAGGCAGGCTTGATCATTTCGGATGCGCTGATCAAGCAGGATAAAAAAGATGATGCACTGACCATTCTGTCGTCAGTGCTTGCGGATGGTATCCGCACGGCGGAGTCCATCCAGGCGGCGATGATGGCGGCGAATCTGTATGTTAGCACGGGCAAGCTCGACGAGGCCGGTGCGCTGATGGAAAAGGTGCGCAACTTCGCCTCCGGCGGCGACAGCATCGCCCAGATGAACAACATTTACCTCAAGCTGGGCGATGAGATGATGGAGAAGAAGGCGTTTAAGGAAGCACTGGGCGCCTACCAGCTTGTGCGCAAGAAAACAGAAATCTCGCGCATCCAGAAGGAGCAGGTGGCGAAGTTGGAGACCCAGCTCAAAACCGCCAAGGGGGTGCGCAAAGAAGAGATCGAGACCAAGCTCAAGGCCAATCAGGATATCATGGCGGAGATCGAGAAGCGCACGGATTACGATGCCTCGCTCTACTACCGTCTGGGCCGCTGCTACTATGAAATGGGTGCGCCGAAGGAGGATGGCACGGCCACTGATGCCTCGCGCCTCTGGCAGGCGACCCTGGCCTTCGAGGTCATCGTTACTGATTTTAAGGAGTTCCCACAGCGGGACCGCTGCATGTATGGTCTGATCATGGTGAACGCCGCATTGAAGCGCATCAAGGAGTCCCGGGAGCTGTGCGAACAGTTCATCGACAACTTCCCTGAGAGTGAGCAGGTCGGTGAAGTGTCCATGATGTTTGGCATGCTGGCCTATAATAACAAGCAGTTGAAGGAGGCGGTGAATGCTTGGAAAAAGGCCAAGAGCTTTCCCAAGGCCGACAAAGAGCGCCTGAGCTTCCTGATTGGCAGCGTGTTGTTTGAAATGCAAAACTTTGACGAGGCCCGCACCAATTATGAGCTGATGATTCAGGAGTTTCCGCAGACGATTTACAAAGACGACGCTCTCTACCGCATCGCGCTGAGCTATTTCTACCAGAACGATTACAAGAGTGTGACGAAGGCGCTCAAAAACTACATCAAGGAGAATCCTAAAGGGCAGTACGTCGTCGATGCGCGCTACCGCATGGCCTTTATCAACTTCCAGGGCGGCGACAAGGAAGACGCGAAGACGGAACTGGAGAGCATCATCAAGGATGCGCCGAATGACCAGAACATCGGCCAGGTGTACTGCCTGCTGGGAGACATCTTCAATCAGAAGACCGATTATGAAAATGCGATGATCAATTTCGGCTTCGCCGTGGACAAGGCCAAGAGCGACGACGTGCTCAAATACGCCATGGACCAAGTCACCGACCTTTATGTGGGGGCCAACGAGTGGAAAAAACTCGGCGACATGTGGCAGAAGTATTACAACACCAACAAGGATGATGACGATCTCTCCCTTAAAGCCATCCTCTGGATCAGCCGTTCGCTGATCAAGGAAAGCAAGGTTGATGACGCGAAGAAACTGCTCGCCGAACACATCAAGACCCGCATCGCTCTTCCGGCGAATCAGCAGGTGGAAGGTTTGATTCAGCAACTCGTGACCATCAGCGCCCCGAAGCGCCGCCGTGTTGCTGCCGTAGCGCCCGCGCCAGCATCGGATGCGGCGAAATCGGAGGATGGTACGGCGGCACCCGCTCCGGCCCCGGTCGTGGCACCCGCTCCTGATGTCACCTTTGAAGATGTCGAGAAACAGCTCGAAACACTGCTCACCCCGCCTCAGGAGGCGATGAACGGCACGGCGCAGATGCGCATTCTCTTTGCCAAGACTTGGCTGGCCAAGTCGATGAAACTTCCCGATAAGGCAGAGAAATTTTTCAACATCATCATTGAGGTGGCCAAACCTGATGATCTCAGCCCGATGCTGCTCGCCACCGTGGGCGACAGCGCTCGCAAGAAGGGCGATCTGGACAAGGCTGATGCCTGCTACACGCGCCTCAAAGATTTGTTCAAGGACAGCGAGTACGCCGATGGTGCCATAGTCGGTAAGGGCGAGATCGCATTTGAGAAAGGTGAGTTTGACAAGGCACTGGAGTTGTTCCGTGAAGCACAAACCTATGTCGGCAGCTCCCGTGTTCTCGAAGCCACGCAGGGCGAAGGCAAGACGCTGTTCAAGCTCAAGAAGTATGAGGACGCGAAGAAAATCTTCGAGCAGATCGCCAACACCAAGGAATGGCGTGGTCAGCCGACTGCGAATGCGTTGCGCATGCTCGGCGAGATCGAGGCGGCCAACGGTAAGCACGAAGCCGCCATCGCCTACTTCCAGCGCGTGTTCATCGCCCATCAGAAATGGAAGGATGAAATGGCCAAGTCCTACCTGCTGTGTGCCAAATCCTTCATTGTGCTCGGCAAGCGTGACGAGGCCAAAAAGACCCTGGATGAGATGATCGCCCGCAAGGATCTCGAACCTCAGCCTGAGATGAAAGATGCCAAAGCACTTCGTGCGACCCTGTAATTTCATGCGAACCCACTTCACGACTCCCATGCGCACGTTCGCTCTGCTTCTCTCCTTCTTCGCCGCCATCGCAGGCTCAGCCTTTGGGCAGGCCATTGTGCTCAAGGATGGTAATCGCGTTTTTTCCTCGGAATTCTCGATTCAGGATGGCAAAATCGTCCGCACCCTCATCATCGGCGAAAACAAAGCCACCAGCATCCTGGATAAAAAGAACATCGACTCGCTGGAGTGGCCCTATCCCGCTGAACTGACTGAGTCGGCGGATCTGCTGTCCAAAGGCAAAACCGAGGAAGCCATCGCCGTGCTGAAGAAGGGCCGGGACTTTTTTGAGCACTTTGAGGGCATTGAGGGCAACTGGTTTGTCGATATCTACTTCGCCTATATTGAAGCCTTGAATCAGGGCGGCAAATTCGATGACGTGGTGAAATCCCTCCCCGCGCTGCGTGCTCTGAAGCTCACCGACGCCCAGAAACTGCGCCTGCGCATCATCCAGCTCGACATCGAGCGTCAGACGACCTCCGATTATGTCGCCATCATCACCGAGGCGCAGGGCATCTTGACGGAAACGGATGATTCCGCGATTGGTGCCTCGTTGTGGGCCATCATCGCCGATGTGCATACCCGGAAGAAGGACTGGGAGAAAGCGTTGCTGGCCTACCTGCGCATTCCGGTGTTTTACGGTACGCAGATGCAGCGTGTCCCGGAGGCGGAGTTAAACGCGGCAAAGACTCTCATCAAAATGAAGCGTTACGAGGATGCGAACGCCTTCCTGACCCGCATCACCGACTCCTATCCCGGATCGCCGGTCGCTGATGCCGCCACAAAGGAAAAAGCGGCGATTGCCGGAATGAAAAATGTCGCCGAAGAAGAAGCCGCTGCTGCCGAGGAAGGCAAAGCTGGCGATGCCAAGCCGAAGGAAGGCGAACCAGCCCCACCTACCGAATCCAAACCCAAAGCCTGATCTCTCCATGCAAACCAACACTGCCACCACCATGACCCGATACATCCCCCACGGCCCCGCCCGCGCGTTCCTTTGCGTCCTGCTGGCGTTCGGCGTTTTCACCTCCCTCAATCTTTACGCGCAGGAAGCCGCTCCGGCGGAAGGTGCCGTTGAGGCCCAGCATACTCTCATCGACCGTTTCATCGAAGGCGGCTGGGTGATGTATCCCATCACCGCCTGTTCCATCGCTCTCGTCTGGCTCACGGTCGATCTTTGGATGCGCACCGGCCTCAAGAAGATGGCACCTCCAGCCCAGGTGGCACAGGTGCAGGATCTGTTCCGCGCTGGTGATTACGTCGGTGCCTACCAGTTCTGCAAAGGCAATCCTTCCGCCTTCTCCAACACGACCCGCGTCGCCCTTAGCTTCCTGGGAGACGGTCACGATGCGACCGAAGGCGCGTTGTTCTCCGAATTGAACAAGGCCAACGCCTCCATCCAGACGCGCATCAACTATCTCTCGGTTATCGGTGTTTGCACGCCGATGATCGGGCTGACCGGCACGGTGACCGGTATGATGAGCGCCTTCGCCACCCTGAAGACCAGTGGTGCGGGCGATCCGGCGAAATTGTCAGGTGCCATCGGCGAAGTGCTCATCGCCACCGCCTCCGGTCTGTTCATCGCCGTGCCGGCCTTCATGTTCTTCTACTTCCTGCGCAATCGTCTCCAAGTTTCCATGAGCGATCTGCAGGAGGTTTGCACCGCACTGTTCCGCAAGATGCCCTACCAGCATCTCAAGGACGCGCACGTCGGCGAAGAAGAATTTTATGCCGCCATTCCGAACTGGGTGGCTGGTGACGGCGCGGCTGTTACTGCGGCATAAGGCCTGTTCCTGCATTCCTTCCTTTTTATATCAACCCTTGACCTTCTAACACTATGGGCGGCGGCGGCGGTGGCGGTGATGGTGAACCGGAGTTTCAAATAGCTCCGATGATTGACGTGCTGTTGGTGCTGCTCATTTTCTTTATGAGCATCACTTCGGCGCAGGTGTTGCGCATCGACAAGGAGATCACCCTCCCGGTCGCTGCCGATGCTAAAAAGAAGGAAAAAAACATGATGAACGAGGCCGCGCTCAATGTTCGCTGGACCAAGGGCAAGTCGCTCATCATGTTTGAGGACACCAGATATGATGATGTGCAGCCGTTGGTGGAACTGCTGGGCAAGCGCAAGGAGAGCAACGCCAAGTACCGTGTGGTCATTCGTGGTGATAGAAGCCTCCCCGCCATTGAAATTCAGCGCGTCATGAGTGTCATCGCCCAGGCGGGCATTGATGACATTTCCTTCTCCGCTTTGAACAAAAACTAACCGTTCCCCTCATGTCAGCCCCAGGCAGAAAAAAACCCCGCGAAATCGAGACTGAGCAGTTGCAGGTCGGCTTCCAGATCGCCCCCATGATCGACGTGGTGTTCGTCATCATGCTCTTCTTCATGGTCATGGTCGGCTCCGTGAAGGTGGAGCGTGAACTCAAGAGTCAGCTCCCTGGCCTCGCCCCGCCTTCCGCCGATGCCCCGCAGGAAATGCCCGATGAAATCATCGTCGGCGTCGAGGAAACCGGTGCTGTGACGCTCAATGAGGAGGAATTCGACGGCCCTACGGATAAAAAATTGCCCAACTTCACCTCTACGCTCATGCGCCTCAAGCAGGAGGCAGACAATCGCAACGCCAAGGTTATCGTTACCATTCAGGCCGAGGAGCAGGCAACGTATGAGCGCGTGATCGATGTGCTCAACGCCCTCGCTGTTGCCAAAGTCGCCAATGTGACCTTCACCGTCGGCAGTGACGTGGGCTTCTGACGCCTGCTAATTTCATTTTTTGACCCGCAGCCTCCCCAAGAAATGAGACGGCGGGCCGTCGCTTGAGTGGAGCACTTCTTTTGACTCTGTTTCTCTAAAAAGCCCCGCCATGAATCCGCAGCAGCCAGGCCACCCCTCCAATCCTCCGCAGCCATCGCATCCCGGTGCCACGCAGCCGCTGCCACCGGGCTACGCACCACCTCCGGGCTATCCGCCACAGGGCTACCCGCCGCAGATGCCGGGCTACCCGCAGGGTTATCCGATGCCGCAGGGCTACCCGCCACAGATGCCGGGCTACCCGCAGGGTTATCCGATGCCGCAGGGCTACCCGCCGCAGATGCCGGGCTACCCGCCCGGTTACATGCCCACCATGCCCATGCCGGCCATGATGCCGCCACCCGCGCCCGCGCCTGCCACCGGCACCGTGCCCGCCGCCCCCAAGCCGGCCAGCGCCTCGATTCCCGTGGCGATGCCTGCTCCTGCCGCCGTGGCACCATCCAAGCCCGCACCTGCCGGTGCCGCGCCGAGCACGCCGATGGCCATTCCTACCGCAGTCCCGACCGATGACGAAGGTGAAGCCGTGCTGGTCGAACATCACGAGGGCGAGGTGTACCATCCGCCCGCGCTCACGCACATCGAAGTGGGGCCGCCGCCCAACGCGTTCGTGCAGATGTGGCGCAAGGTGGGGGCGAGTTCGCTGCTGGTGAGCATCCTGGTGCATGCCGGACTCGGCGTACTGGCGCTGTTCATCGTGTTCAGCACCGGGGTGATGGACAAGCAGGTGGACTTCCTGCCCGGCGGCGGCACGGCGCAAGGGGCGAAGGCCAGCGCGGATCTGCAGCACAAGGTGCAGCAGAAGAAGCGTAATTCGATCAACAAGACGATGCCGATGAAGAAGCTGGTAAGCACCAGCATGAACTCGGCGATCACATTGCCTGAGGCACCGCCGGACGCGCTGGACATGCCGGACGTGAGCGCGATGATGGGCGGCGGAGCCTTGGGCGCTAGCGGTGGCTTTGGCACCGGGGGTGCGGGCGGTGGCTTTGGCAAAGGGATGGGACTGGGTGGTGCGGCAGGCTTTGTGACGCTGCCACCGTCGATGCGGGCACGCTGCTCGACGCAGGAGCGCTTGGAAAAACTGCGGCAGAACGGCGGCAGTCCCGAGTGCGAGGCGGCGGTGAGCGCCTCACTAGAATGGCTTAAAGGCAAACAAAATCCCGACGGCTCCTGGGGCCGTGGCAACAAGTGCGCGATGACAGGTCTGGCGCTGCTGTGCTATCTGGGCCGCTGTGAGACGCCGGAATCGCCGTTCTATGGCGACAATGTGATGAAGGGCATCATGTACCTGATCGAAGCTGGAAAGAAGAACCCACACGGCATTTTCTCTGACGGTTGGAAGGGCAAAGCCAATGGCGGTGGCGGCGGTGCCGGCACCTATGAACATGGCATCGCGACGTATGCGCTCGGCGAAATGTACACGCTAGCTCGTCTCGGCAGCAAATCACTTCCAGGCATGCGCGAGTCCTTTGAAAAAGGCGTCAAGGTCATCATCGAAAACCAGACTAAAGTGGGTGCGTGGGCCTACGGCGGCCCGGACCAGATCGTGTACAACAAAGCTGGCGGTGCTGACCTCTCGGTCGTCGGCTGGCAGTTCCAGGCGCTCAAGGCGGCCAAAAACACCGGCCTCAAAATTGACGGCCTGCACTCCGCCATCGGCAAGATGACCGATTATCTTGAAAGCACGCAGACCAAGGACGGCGGCTTCGGCGGCGCGAACCGTGACGCGCACTACAATCAATGGAGTCTCTCCGGCGTTGGCATCCTCGGCTTGCAGACGATGGCCAAAGGCAAAACCACCCCGATCAAGAAGGGCATCAAGTTCCTGACTGAATTCCTCACCGCCGAGCCGCTGGACTGGAACAAGAACTGCAACCTCTACTGCTGGTACTACTACACCCAGACCTTCTTCCAGGCCGGCGGGGAGGACTGGAAGTTCTACAACCAGCAGTTCCTGCCGCAGATCCTCGGCGCGCAGCAGCCCGATGGTGCCTTCAAGCATGGCCGCCCCAACTGGCCCGCTGGTGACGCCGCCGACGAAATCTACCGTCAGTGCCTCTGCACGCTGCAACTCGAAGTGTACTATCGCTACCTCAAGGTCGGTGACCGCGAGGAGTCATCGTTCTTCGACAAGTAAGTCCAGCAGCAGCGCGGTGGCAGCTTCGCGCACGCCCCATCGCCACCAAGCCGCCTTCCTGGCCGCTTGGGCTGACTCCAGTTTCATCGGCGACATGAAAAGCGATGACATCGCCAGGACAGTCGCAACTTTACCGAAGTCTGTTCCGAAGCTGGCCCAGCACTCGTGTTGGCCGGTGCCGCGGATGGTGAAATCAACTTAAACCTTGTCTATGAGGCTCTTAGTCTCTAATTTCCCCCAGACTCAAGCACTCCCGCTCCGTCATGCTTTTCGATCCCGCATCATCTTCCGGCGGGGCTGGACTTTCCGGCCCGAGAAGGCGGCGCTTCACCCTGCGGCGTGAGATTTCGGATGCCAACCGCATCGGCCTGCTGCCCACCCAAGGCTGGCGCAAGCGTAACATGCAGTTCCTCAACGAGGTGCTCATTCCCAGCCTGCTCGCGCCCCGCAAACCTGGCCAGGACTTCGGCCTGCTGCCGGTCGCGACGCGGGATGAGATCGCGGTGACGTGGCTTGGCCATGCCGGGTTCTTTGTCCAGGTTGGTGGCATCAACATCGCCATCGACCCGAATTGGGCGCTGTGGCACGGCCCGGTGAAGCGACTGCGCCATCCCAGCGTCTGGGCGCATGATCTACCGCCCATCGACCTCGTACTGGTGACCCATGCGCATTACGACCACCTGCATCTGCCCAGCCTGCGCAAACTGGCCGCCGCACAACCGATCATCGTGCCCGTGGGCGTCGGCAGCTTGGTCAAGAACTGCGGCTTTGGGCGCATCGTGGAATTGAAGACCTGGCAGAGCGCCACGTTCCAGGATTTGCGCATCACGCTGACTCCCGCACGCCATTGGGGTGCGCGCATGATTCACGACACGCACCGACAGTTCGGCGGCTTCTTGATCAAATCGCCCGACCGCTGCCTCTACCACTGTGGTGACAGCGCCATGTTCGACGGATTCCAGGAGATCGGCAAACGCGCCAGCATTGATCTCGCGCTCATGCCCATCGGTGCCTACGACGCCCCCAGCGGTCGCCCGGTTCACATGAACCCCGAGGAAGCGCTCGATGCCTTCGAGATGCTCGGCGCAAATTCAATGATCCCGATGCATCACGACACTTTCCCGCTCGGCGGCGAACCGATTCACGAGCCTGCCGAACGTCTCGTCAAGGCCGCCCTCGAACGCCAGATGGAACATCGCGTGCGCCTGCTGCGCGAGGGCGAATCCGCGATCTATTGAGTGAGTGCGCGGCCTCTCCTGACACTCGTCGCCGTCGTGTCGGCGGATGGCTTTATTTCCACCGGCACCGGCGTGCCGTGGGCTCTGCCGCGGGACAAGGCGCATTTCCGTCGTGTCACGCGCGGCCAGTGGCTTCTCATCGGCCGCCGCACCTATGAGGAGATGATCGGCTGGTTTCGGGATCATCACCCGTTGGTCCTGACGCGTGATCGCGATTTCAAACCTCCCGTTGGCCAGCGGGTCGGCAGCGTCGCGGAAGCCCTACGCATCGTCGGCCAGGCTGGCGCGCACGAGCTGGTGGTGGTGGGCGGCAGCGGGCCGTTTGATGCCGCCATGCCCATGGCAGACCGGCTCATCATGACCGAGGTGGCGGACGTTCTCGGCAGCGGAGTGCCCTTCCCCGCCATTGCGCCGGATCAATGGCATGTCGTTTCCCGCCAGACGTTTCCCCCAGACGCCGAGAATGCCTACGGCATGGCTATTGTGACCTATGAACGCCGCCACCCCGGCCAGGACCGGCCCCCTGATTCACTTTCCGAAAATTCAAGATGAGCAAAACCGGCTTTCGTGTATCTAAGCCGTGCTGATGAACCTCTCCACCCGGCTCCCTCTTCGCTATGCCACCGCTTTGCTGGCGGCGACGGTATTTTGCTCAGGCTGCACTGGCTTGAAGAGCACATCCCCTGCGACGGCCAATGCGACCAGCACGACCAAAAAGGATGCCGTGCTGGTCAAATCACCGGTAGATCTGAGCTTCCTGCTCAGCATGAGCTTCACGGAGGCCAAGACGCTCTCCACCCAGCAGCTTGAGTTCCCGCCGCACCTCAAGATCGCCGCCGACTCCATCCAGGTCTTCAAATACGCGCCGGACGGCAGGCCGCTCAAAGCCCGCGCCCGTGGCAAAGTCTTTATCGAGATGAATTTCAACGAACCCGCCAAGGCGCTCTGCCAGGAGGCGTTCATCACCGGGGACGAGATCATCCTGCGCGGCAGCCCCATTTTGCAACGTGGCGGCAGCATGGTCGAAGGTCTCGACGAGAGCACCATCTTTTACTTGATTGGCAGCTCGCTGCGCGTCATCGGCCTGCACAAGGTGAACAATCAGAGTCAGATCGCCGAGATGATGCCCACACTCGGCTCCTGGGCGGGCGGCCCCAATCCTTTGCTGCCACCGCTGACCGAGGGCGATGTGCCCGTCAACATCCGCAGCGAAATGCAGCGTGCCGCCGAGGCTGAAATGATGCATCAGAAAACCCGTGAACTCTACGGTCCGGCCCCCGCCCCCGAGACCACCCCGCCGCCGACAAAACCGGACAAAGCAGCAGACCCGCCGCAACCTGCCACACCGGCTGCCACGGCAAAAAAGAATCCCCCCGTGGAAATCCGCCGCGCCATCCCGAACAAGAAATCGTTCTGGAGCAAGACACGGGCCTAGCCCACGATCGCTCGCGGCACCCGCCCATGCACGTCGGTCAGCCGGTAATCACGTCCGGCATAGCGATAGGTCAGCTTTTCGTGATCCATCCCCAGCAGATGCAGGATCGTCGCGTGGATGTCGTGGATGTGCATCTTGTCCACCGCCGACTTGAAGCCGAACTCATCGCTCTGTCCATAAGCCGTGCCGCCCTGCGCACCGCCGCCCGCTAGGAACATGCAGAAGCCGTGCGGGTTGTGATCGCGGCCATTGCCGTTCTCACTCACCGGCGTGCGGCCAAACTCGCCTCCCCACACAATCAGCGTGTCCTCCAGCATGCCGCGCTGCTTCAAATCGCTCAGCAGCGCCGCGATGGGTCGGTCAATGTCCGCCGCCAGCTTGCGCGTCTGCTCGTCATGCTTCGAGTGCGTGTCCCACGGCTGGCCGTTGCCATAGTAGAGCTGCACAAAGCGCACGCCGCGTTCCACCAAGCGCCGCGCCATCAGGCAGCCGTTGGAGAAATGGCTCGTGCCATACATCTCGCGCACCTTCGCCGGTTCCAGATTCACATCAAAGGCATCCGTCGCCGCCGACTGCATGCGGAACGCCGTCTCCATCGCCTGGATGCGTCCATTCAGCGCCACATCCGCACCGCCGCGTGCCGCCAGATGCTCCGCATTCAGCGCCTGCATCAGATCAAGCTGCTTGCGCTGATCCACACTCGCCAGCCGGTCATTGTGCAGCCACGGAATCATCTGCTTCGGCTCCAGGTTCGAGTGATTGATGTAAACACCCTGATGCTGCGCCGGCAGGAACGCACTGCTCCACAAAATCGAAAACCGCACCGGCTTCCCCGGACACAGCACCACAAACGACGGCAGATTCGCGTTCTCATTGCCCAGTCCGTAGCTCAGCCACGATCCCATGCTCGGCACGCGCTCCGTCATCGTGCCGTTGTTCATCAGCAGCAAGGCCGGACCATGATTCGGATTGTCCGTGTGGCAGGAACGCAGCACGCACAGGTCATCCGCATGCCGCGCCAGATTCGGCAGCAGCTCGCTGATCTCCAGTCCGCTCTGCCCGTGCTTCGCAAACGCATACGGCGACGCCAGTAGCCCGCCGGTTGGTCGCTCCGTGCGCAGATCCGCTCCCTCGGGCTTCTGCCCGGCATACTTCGTCAGTCCCGGCTTCGGATCAAAGAAGTCCGGCCCAAACGGCCCACCATTCATGAACAACTGGATCACCCGCTTCGCCTTCGGCACGAAGTGCGATTTCGCCGCCCCCTGCACCGACGCCGCCAGCCCCAGCGCCCCCAAACCGCCGCCCATGCGGGTCAGCAGTTCACGACGAGACAGTAAGGAGAGATCGGACATGAACAAAAATACGCTCTCATGACAACATCCTTGCGCCGGCGAAGCACGGGTTCACGACCGGCGTTGACTGCGCCTTCACCTGCCCAGCCCCTGCAACTCTAGTCCAGTACCGTGCCGTCCTGCCCCTGCACCGCTCGCAGTGACCACTCCAGCACCTCCGACCCACCGGTGTACTGCTCGCCGGAGGCCCCAATGCGGCCAACCGTCTTGCATTTTGCAGCAACACCCAACATTATCGCCCCAAGCTCTCGGTGATCCTGCCTTCATGAACCACCTCCCTCCAATCTCTGCGCCGTCATTCGCCCGCCTGCAGCGCCTCGCGCAGAATAATGGGCAGGTCATTCTGCATACGGCATTCTGCCTCCTTCGCACTCTCCGCCTTGCTTCGTTGGCAGGGTTGCTCGCCTTCAACTCCAGCCCGGCCCACTCCGCCCCAGGGGCTGTGGACTCACTTAATGCCAATGTCACCGGCAGCTATGTGTCGGCCTCCGCCATGCAGCCGGATGGGAAGACGATCATCGCAGGCCGCTTCATTTCCGTGCTGGGCCAGCCGCGCAACAACATCGCCCGGCTCAATGCTGACGGCACGCTGGACGCGGGCTTCAATCCCAATGCAAACAACACCGTCAGTAGCGTGGTGGTTCAGGCGGACGGCAAGATTTTGCTCGGGGGGTCCTTCACCACCGTGGGCGGGACCACGCGCAACTTCATCGCGCGAGTGGCAGCCGACGGCGCACTCGATATGGGCTTCAATCCCAATGCGAGTAACGGCATCAATAGCGTGGCGGTGCAAACGGACGGGAAGATTCTGCTCGGTGGCTCCTTTACCGGGGTGGGCGGGACCGGGCGAACCTTCATCGCGCGGGTGGCTGCCGATGGCACGCTGGATGCGGGCTTCAATCCCGATGCAAACCACATCGTCAGTAGCGTCGCGGTGCAGGCCGACGGGCGAATTCTGCTCGGGGGCTGGTTCACCAGCGTGAACGGAACCGTGCGCAACCGGATCGCGCGAGTGGAGCCTGACGGCACACTCGATACGAGCTTCAACCCCAATGCGAACGACACCATCAGTAGCGTGGCGGTGCAGGCGGACGGCCAGATCCTGCTCGGGGGCAACTTCACCACCATGGGTGGGACCGTGCGCAACCGCATCGCCCGGGTGGCGGCCACTGGCACGCTGGATGCGGGCTTCAATCCCAATGTTAATGACGGCGTCAATAGCGTGGTGGTACAGGCGGACGGCCAAATTCTACTCGGAGGCTGGTTCACCAGCGTGGACGGAACCGTGCGCAACCGGATCGCTCGGGTGGCGGCCGATGGCACACTCGATGCCGTCTTCAATCCCAATGCGGACGGCGTAATCTTTAGCGTGGCGGTGCAGACGGACGGGCGGATTCAGCTGGGGGGCCTTTTCACCACCATGGGTGGGACCGGGCGTAACCTGTTTGCTCAACTGCTCAATGATCCCGCGACGCAGACGCTAAGCGCGGTGGATACCACGCAGGCCCTCTGGACCCGTGGCGGCAGCACGCCGGATGTCTCGCGGGTCACGTTTGAGCTGAGCACCAATGGAGGTGCCACTTACACACCGCTAACTGGCATCGCCACCCGCGTGGGCAACTCGGCCAATTGGCAGCTCTACGGCCTGTCACTGCCCAACAGCGGCCAGCTCCGCTCCCGTGGCCGCACCGCAGGGGGCTTTGACAATGGCAGTTCCGGGCTGGTGGAGCAGGTAGCCAGCTTCAGCGGGCTGGTCACTCCCGCCGTCACTGTCACCGGCATTAATCCCACCCGTGGCAGCACGCTGGGCGGCTCCAGCGTGACGATCTCCGGCACCGGCTTCACCGGAACCACTGTCGTGACTTTTGGCGGCACTGCCGCGAGCAGTTTCACGGTGGAAAGTGACACCGAGATCACCGCTACCACACCAGCCCACGCGGCGGGAACGGTCAACGTGGAAGTAGCCGCCCCCGCCGGCACGAATGCGAACACGCTGTATACCTATGTGATTCCGCCGACGGTGACTCCCAACACGATACATTTGGCGAGCACCGCGACGAGGCTGGTCATCAGCGGAGCCAACTTCAGTCCCACACCAGGGAACAACACGGTAGTTTTCACGCCTGCAGGCACAGGTAACGTCACGGCAGCCACTGCGACTTCACTGACGGTCACCGGCCTTTCGGGCCTAACGCTTGGCGCGTTGAATGCCGTCGTCACCTCCAGTGGTTTACACAGCGGCACCGCCGTGGAGGTGGCCACCGTGGTTGCTCCGAGGCCGGGGGATCTGGATCCTCTCGATGCGAATGTCATCGGTAGCTCCGTGGTAGCGACCGCCGTGCAACCGGATGGAAAGACGATCATCGCTGGAAAATTCTCCTCCGTGTTGGGTCAGCCGCGCAACAACATCGCTCGGTTGAATGCCAACGGCACGCTCGACGCGGGTTTCGATCCCGATGCCCGTTTCTTCGGCACTGGCGCCTTCGGGAATGTCTCGACCGTGGCAGTGCAAGCGGACGGGAAGATTCTGCTCGGTGGCTCCTTCACCAGCATAGGCGGGACCACGCGCAACCACATCGCACGAGTGGAGGCTGATGGCACACTCGATACAAGCTTCAATCCCAATGCGAACAACAGCGTCTCTAGCGTGGCGGTGCAGGCCGACGGCCAGATTCTGCTCGGTGGCTCCTTCACCACCGTGGGTGGAACCACGCGCAACTACATCGCGCGGGTGAAGGCTGACGGCACACTCGATACGAGTTTCAATCCCAATGCGAACAACGCCGTCCTTAGCTTGGCGGTGCAGGCCGACGGCCAGATTCTGCTCGGGGGCTTCTTCTCCATTGTGGGCGGGACCGGGCGCATCAGCATCGCTCGAGTAGCGTCAGATGGCACGCTCGATGCAGACTTCAATCCCACTGCGAATGACTCCGTTTATTGCGTATCATTGCAAGCGGACGGCCAAATTCTAGTCGGGGGCTGGTTCACCACCGTGGGCGGGATCGGACGCAACTTCATCGCGCGGGTGGCGTCCGATGGCACGCTCGATACGAGCTTCAATCCCGCCCCGAATAACTACGTTTATAGCGTATCAGTGCAGGCGGACGGCCAGATCCTGCTCGGGGGTTCCTTCACCACCGTGGGCGGGACCGGGCGCAGCCGCATCGCGCGAGTAGCGTCCGATGGTACGCTCGACACGGGCTTCGATCCCAATATGAACAACGGCGTGTCTAGCGCGGCGGTGCAGGCGGACGGGCGGATTCTGCTCGGGGGCTCCTTCACCAGCGTGGGCGGGACCACGCGCAATCTGTTTGCCCGGCTGCACAATGCCCCCGCGACGCAGACGCTGAGATCAGTGGATCGCACGCAGGTGCTCTGGACCCGTGGCGGCAGCGCACCGGAGTTCTCACACGTCACCTTTGAGCTGAGCACGGATAGCGGCAGCAGCCACACCCCGCTGGGCGGCACCGCGACGCGCGTGGGCAGCACGCCGAACTGGCGGCTCACCGGCTTGAGCTTGCCCACCAGCGGCCAGCTCCGCGCCCGTGGGCGCACTGCAGGCAGTTCCGGGCTGGTGGAGCAGGTCGCCAGCTTCAACCGGGACTCGGACGACGACGGCCTGCTCGACTCCTGGGAGGAACTCCACTGGCCCGGCGCGACTGCGCTGCACGGTCCGCTCGATGACGACGACCACGACGGCCTCGTGAACCTGTTAGAACTGGCCTTTGGCCTGAACCCCACGCTCTCCAACGGTGCGGCCCTGCCGCCTGCGGTGCTTGAGGGCGACTATCTGACGATGACGATCCCCAAGCAGCCCGGCGTGACCTACGAGGTGCAGAGCGCCGGCACGCTGCTGCCCGCGCTGCCGGATTCCTTCAGCGCCAGCTCCACCACGGTGCTCCTCAATGACGCCACCACGCTCAAGGTGCGAGACAACACCCTCTTTGGCACGCCGCCCGCCCGCTTCATGCGCGTGCAGGTGACCGGAGCACCGTGAACTCACTCCACGCTCATGTCCCACTCCCCCACCGAAGACTGGCGGCCCGAGCCGGAGCCGCAGAATGAGCTGGAACGTTTGATCAAGCAGGCGGCGGAAGATCCGGCGCTCCAGGGGCGGATGTTCCGGCTGCTGATGAAGTCGGAGCTGTTCATCTACGTGCCCTACCACCCGGAGCTGGTGGGGGAGCACACGCGGACGACGGATCAGGGCTTCGTCTGGTGTACCTATGGCGATGCGGACGGGCCCTTCGCGGCGGTGTTTACCAGCCAGGCCGCTGCCGACTTTGAGATGCGCAACGTCCGCAAGGCCGGGGGCCCGAAGCCGATGATCTGCGCGATGCCGGCGGATGTGCTGATGAGATTCCTCAATGACCAGCAGACGACGGTGCGGGTGATGGCGGCGGGCGGCGGCACGATCCGGCTGCAGCCGCAGGCGGTGGCCTCGCTGGTGGCAGGAGAATTCACCGGCGAGCACCCGCAGTCCGGCAGCGGGGAGAAGACGCAGGTGACGCTCGTCGCGGTGCCGGAGGCCAAGGTGCCGCTGAAGCTGCGGCAGGCGATCCGCGTCTTCTGTGCGCGGCGGCGCGTGCCCATCGGCGTGTATGTGTTTCATCAGGCGGACGCGCAGACAGGCGCGGTGCCGGGCAATGACCTGCGGGTGATCCTGTGGCTGCGCCATGAGGACAACGTGTTCTACAACGACTTCTGCCTGATGGCGCAAAAGCTCACGCCCCGGCACCTGGAGTTCTACTGCGCAGTGGTCACCTCCGACGACGAGCAGGCCGTGACCTTCCTGCAGCAGCAGACGCCGCTGTGGCCGCTGCTGAAGGCGGAGTGAGGGCGGCGGCACGGCGAGCCGTCTGCAACCACGCAAAACGTCCATGGGGGCGTCCCTGCCCTCAATTTTGCGAATGGAGGATTGCGAATTGTCTTTCCGACGGCCATAGGCTTTAATTTCCGCCCTCTCAACCCGCCGCCCCTCTTCGCCCCCGTCATGATTGATGTTCAGGAACTCACCAAGCAGTATGCCGGTCGCACTGCGGTGAATAACATCTCCTTCCAGGTGGAGCCAGGGGAGATCGTGGGCTTTCTGGGGCCGAACGGGGCGGGAAAATCGACGACGATGCGGATTCTCAGCGGCTACATGCCGGCCACCTCGGGCCGGGTGCAGGTGGCGGGCTTTGATGTGTTTCAGCAGTCGATCCAGGTGCGGCAGTCGGTGGGTTACATGCCGGAGATGGCCCCGCTGTACGCGGACATGCGGGTGAAGGAGTACCTGCGCTTCCGGGCGGAGCTGAAGGGGCTCTCCGGTGATGCGATGCGCCACCGTGTGGGCGAGGTGATGGAGCTGACCGGTGTGACCGAAATGCGGAAGCGTTTGATCGGTAATCTGTCCAAGGGCTACCGCCAGCGTGTGGCGCTGGCCGACGCGCTGGTGCATAAACCGAAGCTGCTGATCCTCGACGAGCCGACCAACGGCCTCGATCCGGTGCAGATCCGCCATGTGCGTGATCTGCTGCGCAGTTTGAAGACGAAGCACACGGTGCTGCTGTCCACCCACATCCTGCATGAGGTGGAGCAGACCTGCGACCGCGTGATCATGATCCACCAGGGCCGCATCCGTGCCAATGACACGCCGCAGAACCTGACGCGCCAACTGCGCTCCACGACGCTGCTGCATCTGGAACTCGACGGTCCGGGCAATCTGGCGGAAAGGCTCACCGCCATTGCCGGCGTGCGCAAAACCACGGAGGAAAAGCTCCTGGTGCATCCCTGGCGCAAGTTCACGCTGCGCGTGGAGCCGGACCATGACGTCCGCGATGCAGTGCTGGAGCTCGCCATGCTGAAAAAATGGCGCATCCGCGAGATGCACCGCCAGCTTCCCACCCTGGAGGATGTCTTCGTCGAGCTGTCTCTGAACGCCGGCATCCCCGCCGACATCCCCACCCACGTCCTATGAGGATCTTCTGGATTCTGCTCAAGAAAGAGCTGCACGCCTTCTTTGTCTCCCCCGTCGCCTACGTGGTGCTGGCGCTGGTGATGGTGCTGAACGGCTTCGCCTTCCGCGCTGCGCTGTCCGTGCTGGAAAGCGCCCCGAGCGAGGGCTCCATCGTGAGCTGGAGCTTCCACGCGATGTGGTTCTGGCTGTCCTACTTCTTCATCTTCCCGCTGCTGACGATGCGCCTGTTTGCCGAGGAAAAGAAGATGGGCACGCTGGAAACGCTGTTCACCGCGCCGGTGCGGGCGTGGCAGGTGGTCGGCTCGAAGTATCTCGCCGCCGTCATCGTGTACTGCGTGCTGTGGCTGCCGAGCCTGTTCAATTTCAAGTTTGCGCACTGGATCACCGCCGGGGAGGTGGAACTGCCTGCCGGGGCGATGCAGGGCGCGTACCTCATCCTCGTGGTGATGGGTATGTTCAACCTCGCCGTCGGCTGCTTTGCCTCGTCGTTGACGGCGAATCAGATCGTCGCCGCGATCATTTCCTTCACCTTGAGCCTGATGCATTTCCTGCTGGGCATCTTCATCATGGTGGTGGGCCGGAAGATTTCCGACACCATCGTGGACATCGTGAACTACTTCGCCGCCACGGAGCACATCCGCATCTTCACCGCCGGGCTGATCGACAGCCGGCCGCTGATCTATTACCTCAGCATGTCGCTGCTGTTCCTCACCTTCACGCATCACGTCGTCGAGTTCCGCCGCTGGCGGCCATGACCGCCGATTGATCCACCACCATGCCGGATTCCGCCCAGAAACCACCGCCCGCCGCGCACACGCCGCCGCTCGCCATGCCAAAGCGCTCCGGCATCGGCCTGAACGTTGCCGTACAGATTTTTCTGGCGCTGGCGCTGTTCGCCGGCATCAACCGCCTCAACTACTATCACTACTGGCGCTGGGACTTCAGCCCCAGCCAGGACTACACCCTGAGCCAGGCCACGCTGAACACCCTGAACAGCCTGTCGCGTGATGTGCAGATCTACATCGTCTTTGGTCGTGATTCGAAAGTGTACGGCGAGGTGCAGTCCCTGCTGGAGGAATACCACCTGCATGGCAGAAAGCGCGTCAAGGTGCGCTCCATCGACCCGGTGCGCGACATCGAGCGCGCTGAACAGCTCAAGGCCGACACCGGCCTCTCCCTCGCCCAAAGCGGCGTCCTCGTGCGTTGCGGCGTGAACAAGCGTTTCATCACCGAGGAGGAGTTGGTCATCCGCGAGTCCGGCACCAGCACGAACAAGCAAATCATCGAGTTCCGCGGCGAAGATGCCATCAGTTCCGCCATCATCTCCGTCGTCGAAGGCCGCGTGAAGCGTTTCTACTACGTGGTCGGCAAGGGCAGCCGCTCCGACGCCGCCTTGAGCGATGCGTACAACGCCGCCCTCGACCTCGGCAAGCAGCAGAACTTTGAAGTCGTCCAGGCCAACCTCTCCGAAATCAGCAACATCCCGACGGATGCCGACGGCCTGCTCATTCTGGGCGCACGCTACGACTTGTCCGAGCGTGAGATCAAAATGCTGGACGATTACTGGAAGAGCAAGCGGGCGGGCGTCTTCATCATGCTCGACCCCGGCGGCGAAACCGCGCGTCTCAGCGCCTTCCTCAACGCCAACGGCGTGCGTCCGCGCGGCGACCGTGTCCTCACGGCTGAAAGCACCAGCACCGGCGCACGGAAAGAGTTTACCGTGCTCGCCGAGTTCATGGAAGATGTGCCTTTCATCCGCCATCTGGCCTCGTCCGCCATGACGCTGTCCGGCCAGTCGGAATCCCTCGAACTGCGTGACCAGGACACCGCGCTCAAAGAGCAGTCGATCAACGTGCAGCCGCTCATCCGTGCCTCACCGCGCTTCTGGGGGGAACGGCAGTTCCTGGAAGAACTGCCAGTCGTCGATGAAGAAGACACGCTGCCGCCGATCTATCTCGCCGCCAGCATTGAACGTGGCGCCGTACATGATGAAAGCCAGCGTGCCGACAGCTCGCGCATGGTGGTGGTGTCCAACTCCACCCTGCTCGACAAGCAGACCATGCTCGCCGTGAACCGCGACTTCGTCGCCGCCGGGCTGAACTGGCTGATGAACCGTGAGAGCAACATCGGCATCACCGCCAAGCCCAAACGCTCCTACCGCATCCAGCTCTCCAGCAGGCAGCATGAGCTAATTTTCTGGGTCACCTCCATCACTCTGCCGGGCATCGTGCTGGGGCTCGGCTTCATGGTCTGGGCCAGCCGACGGGCCGGATGAATTGATATTAACGCATGAGCGCACGCACCACCCTACTCTTGTTCCTGCTCGTCACCGCCCTGGGTGCGATCATCCTCGGCATCGAGCGCTATTTTCCCTCCGCCCAAGAGCTGCGTGAGATCAAACGCGGCCCCGCCCGTTTTGAAAAAGACAAGGTCACCCGCGTCGAGGTGCTCACCGCCGAAAACACCCCGCTCACCCTGGTGCGCGAAGGCAATTCCTGGCGCATGGAGGCACCGTTCAACGATCTGGCCGATCCGCAAAAAGTCGCCGCGCTCATTCTTACCCTCGACGGCGTCGAATGGATCGAGCGCATCCACCACGAGGAGTTTGATGACAACGAGTGGCAGAAGACCGGCCTCGACAAACCG
Organism: Prosthecobacter sp.; assembly: GCF_046154365.1. Classification (GTDB taxonomy): domain Bacteria; phylum Verrucomicrobiota; class Verrucomicrobiia; order Verrucomicrobiales; family Verrucomicrobiaceae; genus Prosthecobacter. Next base: position 17,338 of record NZ_JBJXFV010000129.1, on the reverse strand, counting down.
CGCTACAAGGTACGTCTCCTTGCCGGCACAAACGTGGTGCATGAATGCTGGTTCGGCGCGCCCGCCGTCATCGAGAACAGCGTTTACATCGGCATCCCCGACGCCAAAATGCCGGGCACCGCCTGGTATCTCGCCAAAAGCGAAGCCCCCGTCGTCCTGCAAATTCCCGCCGCCTCCTGGCGTGATCCCAAGCTGCTGCGCCTGCCCGCTGAAGTCATCACCAGCATCACTTTGACCCAGGCCTCCGGCCAGATCGTCCTCTCCCGCGAGAACGAGCACGCGCCCTGGCTGCTCGACAAGCCGCTCAAAACCCGCGGTAGCAAGGAACGCATCACCGAACTGCTCTCCACCCTCCTCAACATCGAAATCACCGAGGCCAAAGATGTCAGCACGGCGGCCAATGGCAGCACGGCCAAAGGGGATGCACAAACCACCCCGGCGGATGAGATCAAAGTCACCATCGAATCCAAGACCCGCGGCAAGTCCTACGAGTTCAGCTTGAAGAAACCCGCCGACGAAAAACAAGCCGTCACCACCGCCACCACGGCGTATCGCAAATCAGCCTTCACCGTCGCTGCCAAAAACCTCGCCAGCCTCTGGGTCAGCCCCAATGCCCTGCGCGACCATCTGCTCGCACAAATCGACGGAGAGAAGCTCGATTTCATCACCCTCACCAGCAAGACGCACCCGGAGATCAGTCTGCGCAACGAAGGCGGCTCCTGGTACCTCCAGCGCCATGGCAAATGGGACGCCGCCAATGGCGAACGCGTCGCCCGCTGCCTCAACGCGCTCAACACGCACGAGATCATGCAGTTCACCGCCGACACCGCCGCTGATCTCATGCCCTACGGCCTCGATGATCCGTTCCAGACCATCACCTGGACCCCCTCGCGTGAGAAACCCGTGAAGCTCATGTTCGGCCACAATGCCGAGAACACCCAGTTCTTCGCCAAATACGACAGCGAACCCTTCATCTACCGCATCGACGCCTCCCTGCTGCCCTCCCTGGCCACCGACGGCATCAAATGGAAAGGCCTCGGTGCCCTACGCTTCACCACCTTCGCTCTCCGTCGCATCACCATGTCGCTCGGCTCCAATGCGCCGGTCATCCTCGACTACAACCCCGTCACCGCCCAGTGGAAAGCCACACGTGGCGGTCGTGATGTCACCGCAGAGATCGACCGCGTGAAAGCCGACCAACTCGCCGGTAACCTCGCCCGCTTCACCGTGCAGGACTGGGCCGCCGACCGCAGCGACGCCCTCGAAGCCTTAAAAACCCCCTTCCTCACCATCCAGGTCGTCCTTGGCGAACCCGGCCGCACCGACGGCCCCGTGCGCGAGGTGGAGATCATCTTCTCCCCCACCCAGCCCAACGCCGAAACCGCCTTCTACTTCGGCCAGATCAAAGGCGACCCCGACATCTTCTACATGACCCGCAGCGCTTTGCTCCAAATCGTCGGCGACGGCGTGTTCAAGCCGAAGCCGGTGAAGTAACCAACGGCGACGCAAGCCGCAAGAGCACCTTGGGGGGACGGCGAGCTTTACGAAACAGCAGACCGGTTCTGACCATTGGTGCCATCATGGCTCGCTCACATGACGTTTGCTGGCCGATGACTTGCGGTTCTTGAGCACCATACAGGCCAAGGCGATTGCCGCGACGAACAACGCGGCCATCAGTGACCACCGGATAAATTCAAAGCGGGCATCAGGCGGCAAATCACTCGGGCGATCAATCGGTTGCTGCCGCAGAAATTCAGATTCTTCCCGAAGTATTGCGTCTCTCACAGCAAGCTTCCCTGACAGGACATCGGTGATCCAATTCGAGGTGTTTCGATCACCATCGAACTGTTTCTTATATTCATTGAGAAGGGCACGGACTTTCGGGCTACGGTAGTTCGAGGTGAAAACCCACTGCTTGCGTGTGCTCGGCATAAAAAAGCCAATCTCGAAAACACTTCGTCCATTTATATCGGCAGGAAGATCGGCCAAAGCCGCGTGACCAACTTCGATATATGCGTCAGCCGATATTCCTTCGAGAGCGTGAAGGAATACAGTTAGCTCGTCTGGTGTATGTGCCACGCCAGCCCACCAAGTGCGAGGGTGAGATTTTAGTGTTGGCAGCAAATCTCTAAGTTCCTGGAACTCTTTTATTTGAGCAAGAGATCCGTCAACAGCAGAGTCAGGGAACTGGCCCTGAGGAAAGTTTGCGTTGCTTACAACCGCTCGAACCAGAGCAACGATGCGATCAAGCCCGTCTGAATTTGCAGCAACTGTGCTGCCGGTTCGCGCAGCCAGCAGTATCACCGCGAGTGCAAGGGTGGTTGGAAATGCTTTCATAGACTGCTTCCTGATCACGGCGCTGCTCTGGTAGAGAAAGCCTGATTACTGTAGTCTGTTGTCACCAACACGGCGTGATTCCCATAAAATCCTTCACCATGGGGAAAAACTGGCGGAGAGAGAGGGATTCGAACCCTCGGTAGCTGTTAAGGCTACGCATCTTTAGCAAAGATGTGCTTTCGACCACTCAGCCATCTCTCCGTTGCGCTAGACCGGTCGGGCCGCGCGGCGCTATTTAGCTCGCAGCGCGGGAGATCGTCAAACGAAATGTCATCGTCACACGCATCTCATTTCACAGCAGATCCGGGCGGTTCGCCCGCGTGCGTTCCACCGCCTGCTGGGCCCGCCACTCGGCGATCTTCGCGTGATTGCCGCTCAGCAGCATCTCGGGCACCGTCAGGCCGCGATATTCCGCTGGTTTGGTGTATTGCGGCGCTTCCAGCAGGCCGCTGGCCCCGAAGCTTTCCTCCACCGCGCTCATCTCATCCCCCAGCACGCCGGGGAGCAGGCGCACGATGGCATCCATGACGACGACAGCAGCAATGGCACCGTTGGTCAGCACGTAATCACCGAGACTGATCTCCTCATCGACCCAATGCTCAATGATGCGATGGTCGATGCCTTCGTAGTGGCCGGAGAGGAAGATCAAATGCGGTTCTGCTGAGAGTCGGCGTGCCGTGGCCTGATCGAAGCGTTTTCCGGCCGGTGACAGGTAAATGACCCGCGCCTCCGGCGTGTCGAGGCGGTCCAGCGTTTCAAACACCGGCTCGGGGCGAATCACCATCCCCTGCCCGCCGCCATACGGCGTGTCGTCCACCTGGCGATGCTTTCCCACCCCCTGCTCGCGCAGATCATGCACGCGCAGGTCTAGGATGCCTTTTCCCTGCGCACGTCCCATCATGCTCAGGCCCATCGGCACCGAGACCAGCTCCGGGAACAGCGTCACCACATCAATTCGCATGCGCGTGCTATGCCCCAGCCCATTCCGCACGGCAAGCGCGGCATTCTCGCCGCAAGCGGGAATGCGCCTTGACGCTTTGGACGGCACTTCTACTATCGCGCTCCCCATTTTCCCGCCATGAACATCCACGAGTATCAAGCCAAGCAACTGTTTGAAAAATTTGGCGTCGCCAGCCCCAAAGGCATCGTCGCCAGCACGGCGGAGGAAGCAGGCGTGGCCGCGCGTGAGATCGGCGGCGGCGGACTCGTGGTCAAAGCCCAGGTGCATGCGGGTGGTCGTGGCAAAGGCACCTTCAAGAACGGTTTCAAAGGCGGCGTACATCTCGTCAACACGCCCGAGGAAGCACAGGACATCGCGGGCAAGATGCTCGGCCAGACGCTCGTCACGCACCAGACCGGCCCCGAAGGCAAGCTGGTGAGCAAGGTGCTCATCGCCAAGGCCGTGGACATCACCAAGGAATACTACTTTGCCATCCTGTTTGATCGCGGCACCAGCACCCACGCCATCATCGCCTCCACCGAAGGCGGCATGAACATCGAAGAAGTCGCCGAGAAGACTCCCGAGAAGATCAGCAAGGAGTTTGTGAGTCCCACCATCGGCCTGCAGCCCTACCAGTGCCGCAAGATCGCCGCCTCGCTCGGTTTGCGCGGTCCGTTGATGAACCAGGCCGTGAAACTCTTCACCGCGCTGTGGAATCTTTACCTCAAGGCCGACTGCTCCCTCGTGGAGATCAATCCGCTCGCCATCACCACCGACAATCAGGTCGTGGCGCTCGATGCGAAGTTCAACTTCGACGACAACGCGCTCTACCGTCAAAAAGATGTCACCGCGATGCGTGACACCACCGAAGAAGACCCGCGCGAAGTCGCCGCGAGCGAGTTCGGCCTCAACTACATCGGTCTCGACGGCAACATCGCCTGCCTCGTCAACGGCGCCGGCCTCGCCATGTCCACGATGGACATCATCAAGTTCCACGGCGGCGAACCCGCCAACTTCCTCGACGTCGGCGGCGGCGCGACGAAAGAACAAGTCACCGCAGCCTTCAAGATCATCCTCGGCGATCCCAAGGTCGAAGGCATCCTCGTCAACATCTTCGGCGGCATCATGGACTGCGACATCATTGCCAACGGCATCATCGCCGCCGCGAAAGAAGTGTCCCTGAACATCCCGCTCGTCGTCCGCCTCGAAGGCAACAACGTCGAAGCCGGCAAAGCGACTCTCGCCGCCAGCGGCCTCAAGATCACCAGCGCTGCCGATTTGACCGACGCCGCGCAGAAGATCGTGGCAGCAGTGAAGGCGGCGTGAGGAGAAAAAGGTTAAGAGTTAGAGGTGATGCGTTAAGGGTTATGGATCGAGTTCTTCGTAACCCATAACCCATAACTCCTAACCCTTAACCCCGCACTCCCCCCAGAGCGGTTGCAATCCAGCGCCGCATGTCTCAGCATGCTCCCGCATGTCCACGTCGGACGATCTTCCCACAGCACCGCCCGCTGAAAGCGCGGACGATTTTGCGACGCTCATCGTCGCCAAGTCAGCGACATCGCCGACGCAGACGGTGACATACCCTTCCGGCGCGAATCCAGCCGCGCCGGTGCCGTTTGTGTTTGGCCGTCGCATCGCGCAGGGCGGCATGGGCGCGATCCTGGAAGCCGATGACTGCAAACTGGGCCGCAAGATCGCGGTGAAGGTCATGCTGTCGGAAGCCGCATGCAGCGAGGAGCAAAAGCAGCACAAGAAGCGGCGGTGCTTGGCCGGCTGGAACACCCCAACATCGTTCCCATTCACGATCTCGGCCTCGATTCCGAGGTCCAGCTTTATTACACCATGAAGTTGGTCAAGGGCCGCACGCTTCAGCACATCATCGACGAACTGCGCCGCGAGCATCCCGAGAACCTGCGGGAGTTCACCCTCGACCGTCTGCTCACCATTTTCCGCAAGGTCTGCGACGCGCTGGCCTTCGCGCATGCACAAAATATCATCCATCGCGATTTGAAGCCGGAGAACATGTGTGGGCCGAACTCGATGCGCAGGCGGGGAAAAAGTGAGCGGTCTGGTCGCTGGAGCCTTGCAAGCCTTGCCGCCTCAGCCCTGCTTGAAACGGGCTTTGTATTCCTGCTCCAGCGCCGTGAATCGCTGCTGAAGGTCTTCGAGGCTCAGGGCGCGCAAGGTATCATCCAGCATTGCGGGTTTGCCAAGAAGCTGTTCGAGCAGACGAACCTTGCCGCGCAATTCTCCACGGGCTTCTCCACGGGCTTCTCCACGGGCGATAAGTCTTTCGGCGAGTGACATGATGTTCTCCTTGAGGTGCGGATGTTGTTCCAAGCTATGGGCGATCTGCTCTTCGTCAATCGTCGTGTCTGTGTGCATCGCGTAGAGATAGCTCAGCAGCAGGAGCGGCTCCGGCACGCTCCAACCTTGCCGCTGCATTTCAGCGGCGATCCAGACCAGGAACTCCGCGAGACGTTTCTGCCGCGCGAGCTTCATCAATTGCAGCACCACACGCAACTGCGCGTGATCTTCGTCACGATCAGGATCGAGCTGCGTGAGATCGAGCAGCGCATGGCGAAACTTCGGCAGGTAGGGCAGCAGCGCGGCAGCTTGCGCATCGGACAGCTCAAACAGGTCTTCAAAACAAGGCGAAACCTTCCAGCGCTCCGGCCCCTGATGCAACACGAAGGCCAGCACGGGCGGCAGCGGCAGACCGTGGCGTTTGTGATTCGCCTGCATGATCTCCAGCATATAGCCGAGCACACGCAACGGCATCTCAGCATCGACGGTGGTCTGGTGCTCGAACAAGAGATATAGCTTCACTTCACGTTCACCGAGCCGCGCGGTGAAGAGCAGGTCAGAGTGTGTCTGTTGCAGCGTCTGCTTTATGAATGATCCCGGCTCCAGCTTCAGTGAAGACCAGTCGATCAGCGCCACCAATCCGGCGTCGAGATGACTTTGGAAAAACAACGCCGCACGCTGCGGATCGGAGAACACCTGCTTGAAGTAGGCGTCATTCGGCTGCGATGAGAGATCAAGGTCGTCCACCCCGCTAAACTGCCGAAGCGCGGATGCGGCGCAAGTTTTCCGGCAGCCCGGCTGCCAACCGAAGAGTTTCAATCATTCGCATGGTGGAGCATTTTCGATGCGTTTGAGTTTCGGCACAACCAATCCACCACCATGAACACGTCCACTCGTCGTCAGTTCGTCCGCAGCTCTGCTTTGGCCACGTTTGCTGCTCCCGCCATCCTCAAGGCCGCCACCGCAGATAAGATCAACCTCGCTTTCATCGGCCCCGGCGGCATGGGCAGCAATCACGTCAAGTCGATGTGCCAGCGCAAGGATGTGATCTTCTCCTGGGTGTGTGATGCGGACGCGAAGCGGGCGGCGGCGGCTGCGAAGACGATTCAGGAACTGACCGGCCAGACACCGAAGATCGCCAGCGACATGCGCCAAGTGTTTGATGACAAGGCCGTGCAGGCCGTGCTGATGGCGACACCGGATCACTGGCACGCGCCGGGCGCGATCCTCGCGGCCAATTCAGGCAAGCATGTGTATGTGGAGAAGCCCTGCTCGCACAATCTGCGTGAAGGCCGGCTCATGATCGAAGCGGCGGCGAAAAACAAGGTCTGCATGCAAGTCGGCACGCAAAGCCGCAGCACGGCCAGCATCAGCCAGATCATCGAGAAGCTGCGCAGCGGCATCATCGGCGATGTTTTGGTGGCGAAGGCCTGGAACAGCCAGCTCCGCAAGAATCACGGCCACCAACCGGCCACCGAACCACCCGCCGAACTGCATTACGAACTCTGGCTCGGCCCGGTGCCGAAGGTGCCGTTCAAGCGCACCTATCATCCGGCGCACTGGCGCTGGTTTCATCATTTCGGCGCGGGCGATTTCGGCAACGACGGCGTGCATGACATCGACATCGCCCGCTGGGGCCTCGGTGTGGAGCAGCATCCCGACCGCATCATCGGCCAGGGCAGCAAGCTCTTCTTCGACGACGATCAAGAGTGGCCCGACACGCTGTACTGCGGCTTTGAATACGACATTGCGGGCAAAACCAAGCAGCTCATCTACGAGCAGCGTGATTGGTCGCCTTATGTGCAAGAAGGCCACGAAAACGGCTGCGCCTGGTATGGCACGGAGGGAATGGTCATCGGCGGCAAGCAGAAAGGAAGCTGGCAGATTTACGGCCGCAACAACAAGCTCATCGAGGACATCAAACCCACCTCCGGCCCCGACCTCGCCGCGCATCACGCGAACTTCTTCGATGCCATCCGCACCGGCGCGAAACTCAACGCCGACATCACCATCAACCATCTCTCCACCGCCCTCTGCCACCTCGGCAACATCGCCGCACGAACTCGGCAGGCGCTCGTGTTTGATCCGGCGAAAGAGCAATTCATCGGCAACGCCGACACCTCCAAGCTGCTCAAACGCGAGTATCGCGAACATTGGGCGACGCCGGTTGGATGAGGGTGCGCCCCTGTACTACTCAGATTAGCCGCAGAGGGGCAACGAGGCAAAGATGGCAGAGTGAGAACATGGCGGTTTCACCACAGAGATCACAGAGAAGCACAGAGGTTTCATGGCAATGATTTTGGTCATTCTCCGTGTCTCTCTGTGACCTCTGTGGTTGATTCAAAACTCTGCCGCCTCTGCTCCTCTACCTCTCAGCGGCAACTCCGATCTGCGGGTTTAGCGGCTGGACACTGCATCCTTCATGCGTCTTGATGCGACAACCATGACGTTCCCTTCATCTGCACGCCTCCCATTCCTCGCCACGCTTCTGGCTTTGTCAGGAGCCTGCGCTCTCGTGTATCAGATGGCTTGGCTGCGGGAGTTTCGCCTCGTCTTCGGCGGTGCCACGCCTGCCACCGCTGCGGTGCTGGCGATCTTCATGGGCGCGATGGGCGCTGGCAGTGCTTTGTTTGGCCGCAGAGCGGAAACGTCCAACAATCCCCTGCGACTCTATGCGTTTATCGAACTGGGGGTCGGTGTTGCGGCACTGCTGACACCGCTGCTGCTCTGGCTGGTGCGTTCGCTGTATCTGAGCACGGGCGGCATCGCCGCGCTGGGTCAGGTCACCGCCACGCTGCTGCAACTCTTGCTCGCCACCATCGTGCTGGCACCGCCATGCCTACTCATGGGCGGCAGTCTGCCAGCAGCTTTCAAATGGGTGGAGACAGATCAAGACCAGCAACGCGGCAATCTCGGCGTGCTGTATGGCGTGAACACACTTGGAGCACTCGTGGGCGTGTTACTGAGCACGTTCTGGCTGCTGGAGCACTGGGGCATTCGCATCACCGTCATGACCGCCGCCGTGGTGAATCTTCTCATCGGTGCGGCCGCGTGGTGGGTGGCGCGTGATGCATCGCCGGTGGAGCCTTTGAAACCTGCACCATCGCCGTCAACGGCATCGAGCAGCCTGAGAACGCGCTTCATCTATCTCGCCGCCGGCATCACCGGCTTCACGTTTTTCCTCAGTGAACTAGTCTGGTTTCGTCTCCTGGCGCCGTTGCTCGGCAGTTCCGTGTATGGCTTCGGTTTGATCCTCGCGCTCGCGCTCACAGGCATCGGACTCGGTGGATTGCTATATCGCATGCTCTGGGCTTCACGCGCAGGTGCCGTGACGCTCGCGGCACTGGCCCGCGTCGCGGCATGGCAGGCGCTGTTCCTGGCAGTGCCATGGGCGCTGGGAGATCGCATCGCCGTCTTCGCCGTTGATGTGAATCAACTGCGTGCCCTCGGTTTGCCTGGTCAAGTCGTTGGCTGGACGTTGATCTCCAGCCTGCTCGTGCTGGGGCCGTCCATTCTCGCAGGCGTGCAGTTTCCATTGCTCGTCGGCTTGCTGGGCAGTGGGAATCGCAATGCGGGGCGTCATGTCGGTTACGCGTATGCCGCGAACACCGTCGGTGCCATCACCGGGTCATTGGCCGGGGGCTTTCTTCTGCTGCCCTGGCTCACCGCACCCGGTGCGTGGCGTTGGGTGATGCTGTTGACGCTGCTGCTCAGTCTGAGCGCAGCAGTGCTGGGTGCGCGATCAACCGCACGCCGCGTCTGGCCCGGGATCATCCTGCTATGGCTCGGTTCCGCTTATCTCATCCTCGCCCCAACAGGCCCTACCGCCGCCTGGCGGCACAAACCCATCGGCTATGGCCGTGTCGAAGCGCTGCCGACTTCCATCAATGGCCTGCGCGGTTGGTTGAATGCCAGCCGCTGGAAAATCGCGCATGAATTTGAAGGACGTGAAGCCAGCGTGGCCGCTGTCGCCAGCGATGACGGTTACTGCCTCTACGTGAACGGCAAATCCGACGGCTCGGCCTTTGGCGATGCTGACACTCAGGTGATGCAGGGCCTCGTGCCCGCGATGTTGCACCCCAAACCGCAGAACGCCTTCATCGTCGGTCTGGGCACAGGAACCACCGCCGGCTGGGCCGCAGACGTGCCGGGCATGGAGCGCGTGGATGTGGTGGAACTGGAGACTGGCATGTCCATCCTCGCCCGTGATCACTTCGCCCCAGTGAACCGGAATGTGCTGACCAAGTCGAACGTGCATCTCATCGCCGGAGATGCACGCGAAGCCTTGCTCGCCGCCGGTAACAGCTACGATCTGATTATCTCCGAGCCTTCCAATCCCTATCGTGCCGGTGTGTCCACCTTGTTCACGCAGGAGTTCTATGCAGCGGCCAAAGCGCGGCTCAAAGATGGCGGACTCTTCGCGCAATGGGTGCAGGGCTATGAAGTCGATGCGCACGCCATCCGCCAGGTCTATGCCACGCTCACCGCCGTGTTTCCCCATGTGGAAACCTGGATCTCCGGCCCCAACGACCTGCTGTTCATCGGTCATCAGTCGCCACCCGCATACACGTTGGAGCAACTCCGCACCCGCATCACTCAACCGCCGTATGCCGAAGCGCTCCAACGCGTCTGGCTCACGCGTTCCGTCGAAGGCGTGCTCGCACATCATCTCGCCTCGCCTGTCTTTGCCCGCAGCCTGCTGCAAACAACCCCAGCGCACATCAACACCGATGATCGCAACCTGCTGGAGTACGGTTTTGCCCGCGCCCTCTCCAAAGACAATCAATTCGAAACCACCCAGGTGCTCTCCATGGCCATCGCAGCGGAGGCCGATGTTCCGGCGCACCTCGCTGCTCAGATTGATCGAACTCGACTCATCTACGAGCGACTGCGCATGCTGGCCGCCGATGGCGCCACATTCTCGATCCCATCCGCACTCGAAGGCGATGACCAACGTCGTGCCGAAGCGCTCGTGGCGTTTGCCAGAGGAAATCATGAAAGCGTCCTCGCTTCATGGACCGGCAATCCATCCAGTCCGTTTGAGCAGTTGATGCTGCTGGAATCCACCGCCCAAGCCGGCACAGCGGAAGCCATGCCGCCGCTTCTCGCCGCCGTCCGCGCTGACTGGCCCGCCGATGCTCAATTCGCGGCCGCGCTGTCCGCCTTCCGCCACGAATCATACGACGATGCCACAGCTCACTTGCTCGACGGCTTCAAAGCATTGCGTCAACAAGTCTGGGTGCGCCTGCCCGCCGTTCAAACGGCCCTGTCGCTCGTTCCGCCACTGGTGGCAACCAATCACGACCTCGCTGCACCATTCATGGAAGTGCTGCGTCTCCCGTTTCCCGGTGGTCTCGCCGATCCGACCCGCATGAACACGCTGGTCGAAATCATCCCGCTGCTCTCGTCCGAGCATCAACTCGAAGTGCTCGCCATGTTTGAACCCAACCCGCCGTGGCAGCGCCAGTTCCTGGAGTTTCGCCTCAAAACCTATCGCGCAGCCACTCATCCGCGCACGCAACAAGCCGAACAGGATCTTCAGGCATTTCTGCGCCACGCCGACCGCCCCTTGGATGAACCCGCCGCCAACGTTCGTTGAAAACGCATGTTCACCACTCTCGTCGTGATCCTGGCGGCTGCGGCGGCTGAACCGTTGCCGAACACGAAGATCGAAGCGCTGCCTCGCTCCGCCGCACTGCCCACCGACACGCCTGCCAAGAACGAACTCGGCCGCCTGCTGTTCTTTGATCCGATTCTCTCCGCCACCCGCGATGTCGCGTGTGCAACCTGCCATCATCCGCAGCACGGCTGGGCAGATGCACGTCCCACACCACTCGGCGTGCATGCCAGTGGCCTCGGACCTGAGCGCAAACTCGTCAAAGGTGCCGAGTTCCTCCCGCTGACACGCAACACGCCATCCATCCTCAACGTCGCCTTCAACGGCATTGAGTCCGACAAGCCGTTCGATCCTGCCAAATCGCCGATGTTCTGGGACAATCGTGTACAAAGCCTCGAAGCACAGTCTTTGGCCCCGATTCGCCAGCGTGAAGAAATGCGCGGTGATGGGTGCAGCGAAGCCGAGGCCGTTCCCGCGATGGTTTCACGTCTGAAAGCCATCCCGGAATATGTGAAGCTCTTCGAAGCCGAAATCACTCCCGAACGCGTCTCTCAGGCCATCGCCGCGTATGAGCGCACGCTCATCACGCCCAATTCCCCCTTCGACCGCTTCATGCGCGGCGACAAAACCGCGATGAACTCCGAACAACAGCACGGCATGGCGGTATTTCAGCGCGCAGGTTGCGCCCTCTGCCACAACGGCCCCATGCTCGCCGATTTCAAGCTCCACGCCATCGGCCTCACCGACTCCGCCACACAGCGCCACGAGTTCCGCACGCCCACGCTGCGTAATTTGCAGCACACCGCGCCCTACATGCACCACGGCGGCACGCTCACGCTCGATGAAGTCCTGCTCTTCTACGACCGCCTCATGGATCAAGCCGCCGAAACCTTCGACGGTGGCGACACCTCTCTCCCGCCGCTCGATCCACTGCTGCGGAAGATGAACATGCTGCCCGAGGATCACGCGCCGCTGAAAGCCTTCCTCGAAACCCTGAACAGCGACGACTACGACAAATCCGTGCCGAAACGGGTGCCCAGCGGCCTGCCCGTTCCCAGCATCACTCACAACCACCAACCCATAACTCCATGAACCCATCCCTTGGTCATCCACGCCTCCAATCTCTGATTCTCAGAGCCGCCTGCCTCATGTCCCTGCTGACTCTCGGTGCGGTGTTCGCACCGGAGTATGTGCTGGGAAAACTGAACTGGTTCCTCGGCTTGGGCAAGCTGCCCGACTCCGTGCTGCTGCGCTATCTTGGCTCCGGCGGTTCATTCGTGTACATCATCACGGGGCTGCTGATGTGGATGATGGCGGGCGATGTCGTACGTTACCGGCCCATGATTGTTTTTTCCGCGTGGCTTATGCTCGCAGCGGCACCCATCTACGCATACATCAACATCCATACCGGCATGCCCAGATGGTGCGCCGTGATGGATGTGGTGACATGCCTCGGCTTTGGTGCCGCCCTGCTCTGGGCCTGCCATGCCAGACCGAAAAGCGCCTGATCCCCCAACGAAAACAGCACAGCCGGGCAGGCTGTGCTGATGAATCCAATGGCCGAACAAACCGGCCATCAAAGCTGGTGCGGCTAACCGCGTTTGGCCTTCTTCTCCTGCTTCGCGAGCTTCTTTTCCTTCATGGTCTTCTGCGGCGCTTTCTTTTGCTCCTTCTTGGCGTCTTGGGCTTTCATAGTCAGATGGTGTTGTTGGGTTCACCGTCAATGAATGGACGGCATGCGGTGGTTGTAGCGTGGGTTTGAAAAATGGGCAATCGCAATGATGCGTTAGCTCCATCAACTCCAGGGCGTTTTCACGCTTCGCGCTGGGAGGCTTTAAAACTTGGCCTCGTGCTGGAGCCAGACCGAAGTGCGCGGCACCAGCGTGGCGGAGTTTTGGCATCAAGAGGCTGGCTGGGCCAAGGCGCGGCGGCTGGTGGTCATGCGCCACGAGGTCAAAGAGAAGCAGCGCCCCGGAGGCAAAGTGCTGCTGGAAGTGCCCGGCTACCTGTTCCAAGCGCTGGCGACCAACCAGGGCGCAGCGCACACGCCCATCGCGCTCTGGCGTGACTATAATAAGAAAGCTGGCTGCGAATGCGTGATCAAGGAACTCGATGTCGGGTTTGCGTTGCCCAAGCCAGCGTCGTTTTAGCTTCCTACTGCATGGTTACGGCTGAGGCTGATTGCGCACTTTCACCCATCTGGCCGCCGCTGCGGGTGCGTACTTGAGTTGGATGCTGAATGCTCGCTGGGGCTTTGTTGTCTCCGTTTTCTCCTGTGAAGGTCACGGCGTAAGCCAACCTCCGGATCACATCAAGTTCAGCAACGCCTCGCGTACCTGGGCCTGCCATTTGCCGTGGTAGGCGAGGCGGGCCTGCAAGGTTTGCAAATCGGCGAGAGCGGTGGCGTCGCTGGATGTGAGGCGAGAATCGAAGGTGGGCAGATCTTCGAGCAGGGCGCTGCGTTCGGCATCGAGCGTGATGCCGAGGGCCTCGAGCTGCTCACGCAAACGCATCTCTTCGGGAGCGAGCAAGGCTTTGGCGAGCGCGGAGGTAGCGGCCTGCCGGCGTTTGAGAAAGGCGGCGACGTTTTGCAGCGTCGGGCCGAGCTGGCTGAAGAGCGCCATCATGGCGTCGTCGATGGGCACGGCGCGCCAGGGGACTTGATGGAGGTCGAGCAGGTGCTTGAGACGTTTCTCGGGCGTTTGCAGCGTCTCGTAGGCGGCGTTGATCTCGGCGGCACGGGCGGTGGCACCGCCGGGCTGGTCGGGATGGGCGCTGCGGCTGGCGTCACGGTAGGCCTGCTGCAAAGCTTCGAGGTCGAGGGCGGCAGCACGCGGCAGGCCGAGGAGGGCGAAGGCGTTCGGCATCGGCGATCAGGCGGCAAAGCTTTCGCCGCACGAGCAGGTGACGACGGCGTTGGGGTTTTTCACCTTGAAGCCGCCGCTCTGCATATCGTCGCTGTAATCCAGCTCGGAGCCGGAGACGAACAGGGCGCTTTTCGGGTCGATGACGACGCGCACGTCGCTGGAAGTGACCATGATGTCGCGGTTGGCGGGGCCATCGACGAGATCCATCTTGTACTGCAGGCCGGAGCAGCCGCCGCCGACGACGGCGACACGTAGGGCACCGTTTTCGGCCCGGCCCTGCTTCTTGAGCAGGCCGAGGAGGCGGTTCGCGGCGTTGGGCAGCACCTTGATGAGTTTTTCGTTGCCGATTTTGAAGCTAGGAGCAGTGGCGGTCATGGGCAGGGAAGCGATAGCGCAGAAAGGGAACCTTGAACATGGAGCATTAAACGCTCGGACGGGCTTTTTTGCAGGGAGTTTCACGCTTCGCGCTGGAAGGCTTTAAAACTTGGTTGGGGTACTTTGTGCTCAAAGCATCGTGCGCACGCTCACCGAATCGCTGGAGGAGGACGGGCGAGAGCCGCAACGGCGCGACTGGATCAGCAGCCTGGAAGCCGATGCGACCGGAGCGCAGCGCTTCGGCGCGCTAGCGCGTGGGCACTGGACCATTGAAAACGGCAGCCATCGCCAGCGCGACACGCTTTGGCGGGAGGATCACCAGTGCATGAAGCATCACGGACGCGCGCACATCCTCGCCAGTCTGAGGCAACTTGCCCTCTGCCTGCACCGCAGCGGCAAGGTGCAGCCCAAAGCCATGCGCACCAGCCACCAAATCAAACGCCTCAGCCACGCGCCAGGCACAGCTATGCCGCTTAAAATTATCAACCCCAGAGAATGAAAACGCCCTGTTAGCCCTGCTGACGATAATACTCCAACGTTCTGCGCAGACCTTCCTCCCATGACACCTGGATCTCATAGCCCAGGCACTCGCGTGCCGCGCTGATGTCCGCCAAGGAGTGTAGGATGTCGCCCGTGCGACGTGGTTCAAAGCGCGGCTGGAGTTGCTGGCCGGTAAGCTGGTTGAGGTCTTTCACCAGGCGCAGCAGGTCGATGGAGTCGCCGCAGGCCACGTTGAAGAACTTGCCGGCCGCTTTTTCCGCCGGCGCTTCGGCAGCGCAGAGGTTGGCGGCCACGGCATTGTCCACGAAGGTGAAATCACGTGCTTGGCTGCCGTCGCCAAAAATCACCGGCGCCTCGCCGGCCAACATGCAGGTGCAAAATTTCGCGATCACGCCGGAGTACGGCGAATCAAACGCCTGCCGCGGACCGAACACGTTGAAGTAGCGCAGCGAGATGGTCTCAAAGCCGTACAACTGATGGAAAAGCTGAGCGTACCGCTCGCCGCCATATTTTTGCAGCCCATACGGTGAGAGCGGCTGCGGTGGCAGGCTTTCATGCTTCGCGGGAGCGTCGGCGTTGCCGTAGATCGACGAGGAAGACGCGAACATCAGTCGTTTCACGCCCGCATCTCGCGCGGCGACGAGCACATTGAGCGTGCCCTCCAAATTGTGAGCGTTGGTCTCCTGCGGGGCGCTGACGGAGCGTGGCACGGATGGCAGCGCTCCCTGGTGGAACACCCATTCGATGCCGGGCATGATCTTTGCCAGCAGCGCGGTGTCGCGGATGTCACCCTCGACGAGTTCAACCTCATCTCCCGACTTTTTCCAAGCGAGGTTGTCAGCCTTGCCCAGGCTCAGATTGTCCAACACGACCACGGATGCTCCGCGACGGCACAATTCCTCCGTGATGTGGGAACCAATGAATCCTGCGCCGCCGGTAACGAGAGCTTTCATGCTTTAAAGTAATTGGGTTGTCCTTTCATCTGCCTGCTGAGGGCGTTGCGTGAATCCACCACGAGCCGCGCATGTGCCGCGAGGAGATTCGCGTCCACCGCCTGGTGATTCGTGGCCACCAGCACCAAGTCATAGCCCGGCAACATGTCTGCCCCGAGTGTCACACTCTTACGCCCCGCGAAGTGCGCATGCTCGCGCGAAGGGCGGATCACCGGCACATGCGGATCGTGGTAATCCACCTGCGCCCCGGCTTGCTCCAGCATCTCCCATAGCACATAGGCCGGGCTTTCGCGGTCGTCATCGACGTTGGCCTTGTAGGCGATGCCGATCATCAAAATGCGGCTGCCACTGATGGTCTGCTGGGTGGTGGCGAGCGCTTCTCCCACACGCTGGATCACATAGGCCGGCATGGCGGTGTTCACTTCGCCTGCCAGCTCGATGAACCGCGTCTCCTGACCGTATTCGCGTGCCTTCCAGGTCAGATAAAACGGATCGATCGGGATGCAGTGCCCGCCGAGGCCAGGTCCGGGATAAAACGGCATGAAACCAAATGGTTTCGTCTTCGCGGCGTCGATCACATCCCAGATGTCGATGCCCATCGCCGCATAGACGACCTTGAGTTCATTCACCATGGCGATGTTCACCGCGCGGAAGATGTTTTCGGTCAATTTCACCGCCTCGGCCACCCGGCAGGACTCCACCGGCACCAGCGTCTTGATCGCACGGCCATAGACGGCCAGCGCGTGCTGCTGACACTCCGCCGTGAGACCGCCGACGATCTTCGGGATCACCGCCACATCACTCTGCGGATTGCCGGGGTCTTCACGCTCCGGGGAGAAGGCGAGGTGGAAATCTGCGCCCGCTTTAAGGCCGGAACCGGCTTCAAGCACCTCGCGCAATTCCGTGTCCGTGGTGCCGGGATAAGTCGTGGACTCCAGAACCACGAGCTGCCCACGCTGCAAATGCGGCGCAATGGCACGTCCGGTATTCAGAACATACGTCAGATCCGGCTCACGCTGTTTCGCCAGCGGCGTCGGCACACAGATGATGACCGCCTCGCACTCGCGCACGCGGGAAAAGTCGGTGGTGGCGGACAAGCGCCCCGCATCGCGCTGTGCTTTCACAGCCTCGGCGGAAATGTGCAGGATGTAGCTCTCCCCAGCCGTCAGCGCATCGGTCTTGGCGGCATCTATGTCAAATCCCAGCACCACGCTGCCTGTCCGGGCGAATTGGAGGCTCAAAGGCAGCCCCACATAGCCAAGGCCGATGATACCGATGGTGGATGACGTCATGCGTTAGAAACTGAACAGTTCAAACCGTCATATGAAAGCAAGGCACCCGGCATGCCAGAAGTTTTTGTCAAAAAGCGGCTTTATTTCGCCTGCCGCTCTGGCAATGGAACGGCGCTCGCTGCATGGCTGACTCCCAACCTCCACAT
>NZ_JBJXFV010000127.1:0-60399 GCF_046154365.1 Prosthecobacter sp. | reverse complement strand
CCTCACCACCTGGACGATCGAGCAACCCGGCATGGAAAAGGTGCGCTCGATCAATCCGGTGGTCGGTGAAACGAATGACGGCCAACTCAGTGACATCCGTGCGCGGCCCATTGAGCCGAAGCATGTCTTTGATGCGCTGAACAATGCGAAAAGCGGCCCCGTCGAGGAAGGAACCGTCGGTGCAGGAACGGGAACGGTTTGTTTTGACTTCAAAGGCGGCATCGGAACGAGTTCACGCGTCGCGGGCGGCTACACCGTCGGCGTGCTGGTGCAGAGTAACTATGGCGGGCAGCTCACCCTCGCAGGCGTGCCGGTTTGGAAAGCCTTGGATAAGGCATCGAAGGACTCAGGTGATGGCAGCATCATGATCATCCTCGCCACGGATGCTCCGCTGGATTCGCGACTTCTGAATCGACTCGCACGCCGCGCCCTGGTGGGACTTGCCCGCACGGGCTCGGTGATGAGCAACGGCTCCGGCGATTACGTCATCGCCTTCAGCACCGCTGATGAATGCCGCCGCAAACGCGAAGCGAAGATCCATCAAGTCGCCGAGCTCTCGAATGAGGCGATGACGCCGCTCTTCCAAGCTGCTGCTGAAGCCACGGAGGAGGCCATCCTCAACTCCCTCTTCCGCGCCACCACTGTCGAAGGCCATCGCCGCACGGCTCGTGCGCTGCCGCTCGATGTGTTGGGGGCTGCTGGAGTAGTGAAGAAGTGAAGCCTTGGTTCACAGGCATGACCAGCACGTTCCGCTGGTAGGCAAAAGCATCGAAAGCAGCATCACGCATGTCCCTCAAGCTCGTCACCGAACTCAACGACACCGATCTCAAGCTGCTCCATCGCGCCATCGACGACTTTGTGCCGTCGAAGGTCTTCGATGCGCACACGCATCTGTTTCACAGTCGCCATTTCGCGGAGGGAAAGCGGCCCGTGTTTCTCGATAAGGATCGCGGCTACGGCATGGCCGATTTTCAGGCGGCGATGAAGCTCTGGATGCCTGGTCGCGAGGTCGAAGGCTTGTTTTTTGGCTACCCGAGTGCCGACAATGATCGCGTAGGCGAGAACGCGTGGGTGCAATCGCAGATCGACGTGTCTACAAACTCGCGAGCACTCGTGCTCACGGCACCGACGGATGATCCGGCGGAAGTGCGACGGCTGATGAGCACGGGCGTGTTCATAGGCATCAAGCCGTATCGCCTTTACGCGGATGTGCCGGACACGAAGGAGGCGGAGATCGAATCCTTCGCGCCGGAATGGATGTGGAAAGCCTGTCACGATCACAACGGCATCATGATGCTGCACATCATGCTGGCTGATGGCATCACCGATCCGCGCAATTTGGAAGCGCTTCGTCGTCTGTGCCGTCGCTATCCACGCTGCAAGCTCGTCCTCGCGCACGTAGCGAGGTCGTTTAATTATAGCCATGCTCGCGAAGGCCTCCATCACCTCGTCGATCTCGACAACGTGGTCGTGGATACTTCCGCCGTGACACAAGCCGGGGCGTTTCGAGCCGCGATTGAGATTCTGGGGCCCAAACGCGTGCTTTGGGGCAGCGATTACATGGTCAGCGAGCTACGCGGCTCCTGCATCACGCAGGGCGATGGCTTCACCTGGATTCATCCCGAGATCACCGGCGATAAACTGACGATTTTCGGCCAATACACGACGGTGGGCATCGAATCACTGCTTTGTCTGCGCGAAGCCTGCGAGGACACGGGAATGACTCAGGGCGATCTGGAGGATATTTTCCGCGAGAATGCCCTTCGGCTGCTCAAACCTGCTTCCGATGTCAAAGCGGGACCAAAGCTCTGGGAAGAGGCGAAAACGAAAATTTCCTGCGGCACGGGCCTGCTCTCAAAACGGGCGCATCTCTTCGACCCGCAAACATGGCCGTCGTATTTCTCTCGCGCGAAAGGTGCGAACATCTGGGACCTTGATGGGAAGCGCTACATCGACTTCACGGGCGGCGTGGGAGCTATTTTGCTCGGTCATGCCGATGATGAAGTGAACGCAGCGGTTAAACGGCGCGTGAATCTCGGCAGCTATGCCACACTGGCATCGCCGGATGAGGTGGCGCTCGCCGATCTGCTGCTCGATCTGCATCCGTGGGCAGGCAAGGTGCGTTACGCACGTGGTGGTGGCGAGGCGCTCGGTCTCGCGGTGCGCATCGCCAGAGCGGCGGCGGGCAAAAGCGGCATCGCCTTCTGCGGTTATCATGGCTGGAGTGATTGGTATCTCGCGGCGAATCTCAGCGATGATGCCGCGCTCGACGGTCATCTGTTGCCAGGTCTTCAACCACTCGGCGTCCCACGTGAGCTGGCGGGCACAGCGGTGCCGTTTCGCTACAACGACCCTGACTCCTTCAAGGCCGCGATGCAGAAGCTCGATGGCAAACTGGCCGCCGTGGTGATGGAGCCGATGCGTAGCGAGTTCCCACGTGATGGTTTCATGCAACACGTGATCGACGCCTGCCATGGTGCTGGTGCGGTGTTTGTGCTCGATGAAGTGACGAGCGGCTGGCGTTTTGGCTTCCCTGGAGCCGCATCTGTGCTCGGCATCGAGCCGGACATCGCGGTGTATGCGAAAGCGATGAGCAATGGCTATCCCGCCGGGGCCATCATCGGCAAAAATGAGGTCATGGCAGCCGCGAACAACAGTTTCATCTCCAGTAGCTACTGGACGGACGGCGTGGGCACCGCAGCCACGCTGGCCTGCATCGGCAAAATGCGGCGTGAAGGCGTGCAGCAGCATGTTTGGGAGCTTGGTGGGCGATTGCAGGCGGGTTTGCGTGACGTTGCCACACGACACCCGACAC
Organism: Prosthecobacter sp.; assembly: GCF_046154365.1. GTDB lineage: Bacteria > Verrucomicrobiota > Verrucomicrobiia > Verrucomicrobiales > Verrucomicrobiaceae > Prosthecobacter. The sequence goes on along the minus strand of NZ_JBJXFV010000127.1, from coordinate 57,584 downwards.
TAGGGATCAAGATCGGTGGCATGCCATGCGCGCCGTCGATTGCTTTTGCCAATCCGGCGGCGAAACCGCTCATGATCCGTCACATGCTCCAACGCGGCTATTTGATGTCGAGCCAGCTCTATGTCACCTGGCCGCACACCGATGCGCTGGTGGCCGGGATGCTCGCCGCGCTTGATGAATCGCTTGCCATCGTCGCCCAGACGCCATTGGAGGCGGCAAAGGGACCGCAACAAGGCTTCGCACGACTCGTTTGATTTCCACCATGATCATTGATTGCCATAACCACGTCGGCTCCGACCTGCTGTTTTACCTGCACGGAGATTTTCCTTATGCCCAGCACCTCGTGGCGATGCACGATGAAGGTCGTGCGCTCGGCGTGGACCGCTGGATTGTATTTCCCTTCGTCAGCCATCTGGCGCTGGATGTCACGGCGTTCATGCAGAACGAGATCAAGGATGAAACGGGCCGACTGCATGACGTGCCGTATGCCTTTGAGAACCGGCGGCTGATGAAGGAAATCTATGAACTGTTCCCGGAGGAGGGGAAACGCATGCTGCCGTTTGTGATGGCTGATCCGATGCGCAACACGGCGGCGCAGGCGCAGGAGTTGCGCAAGCTGCGTGGCGAATACCGCTTCCACGGCATCAAGATGCAGACGACGATCCTCCAGGCGGACATCAAGCACCTGCGGGATCGCGGCAAGGTCTTCGTGGAACTCGCCGCTGAGTGGGATGTGCCGTTCTTGATTCATTCGAGCGTGGCAGAAAGCGATTTGTGGGCGCAGGCGAGTGACATCCTCGACATTGCGGAAGAAAATCCCAATGTTCGCTTCTGTCTCGCGCACTCGTGCCGCTACGACAAGGAATGCCTCGACCGCGTGCAGGCACTGCCGAACACCTGGTTTGATTGCTCCGCGCATTGTATCCACTGTGTCGGTGCGGTGAATGACATGCCTTACATCGCCCCAAAGGCGCGGCGGTTTGACTCCGATTATACGAATCCAGCCCGCGTGATCGCTGATCTGGCGGCGGCGTATCCGCAGAAGTTCATGTGGGGCAGCGATTCGCCGTTTTACAGTTATGCGGCGGAGATCAATCACGAAATCGTGCGCTTGATCAGCACTTACAAGGCTGAGGTCGATGCATTGAAGGCCAGTGGTGAGGCGGTGATGGAGCGCATCGCCGATGCGAACATTCGCGCCTACTTGGCTGGCAATCCCAGCAACTGCGGGGGGTAATAAAGAGGGTCTCAGGTTGCAAAATTCGGGCTTGGTGTGGAAATTTCCATCCGATCCTATGACGCCCTCCATCCCAACGAACACCCATGGATACTCGTGGCAGGCACCCACGCCGGAAGCGCTTGAGCCGGAGTTGCCAGGTTATGAAATCATCAGCCTGCTGGGCCGTGGCGGCATGGGGGCGGTGTACAAGGCGCGGCAAAAAAGCCTGGACCGTGAGGTGGCCATCAAGGTGCTGCCGCCGACGGTGGACGATGGCGGCATGAGCTTTGCCGCGCGGTTCGTCGCCGAAGCGCGTGCGATGGCGCGGCTGGAGCATCCCGGCATCATTCCGGTGTATGACGCGGGGCAGACCGCCAGCGGCATGCTGTATTTTGTGATGCAGTATGTACAGGGCACGGACGTGGCGCAGATGATCCGCAGCTCCGGCAGGCTGCCGCCAAAACACGCCTATGCCATCGCTGCGCATGTGTGTGAGGCGCTGGCATACGCGCATGAAAATGGGCTGATCCACCGCGACATCAAACCGGCGAACATCATGGTGGACACGCAAGGCCGGGTGAAGGTGGCGGACTTTGGGCTGGTGAAGGCCGTGACTGAAGAAGCGGGCTTTACGCAGAGCCATCTGGCCATGGGCACGCAGGACTTTGTGGCGCCGGAGGCGATGACTCCTGGCATGATGGTGGATGCCCGGGCCGATCTCTATGCCTTGGGGGTCATGCTCTATCAGATGCTCACCGGGCAGATTCCACGGGGAGTTTTCAAGCCCGCGTCGGTGGTGGTGCCGGGCATTGACACACGCTTTGACGAGATCATTTACAAGGCGATGCAGGTGGATCGCAACGAGCGCCACTGCAGCGCCATGGAAATGCGGCGGCATCTCGATGCGCTGTTGCAGCCGCAGGTGCCAGCACCGGATTTGCGTGCCGACTCGGATGCTCACCCGCCGAAGCAAGCCGCTGCGCTGGTGCCGATGCGTGCGGCACAAAGGGCGGCCAACCATGGCGCTGACCGGCGTCCGGCGGCGCACGGAGCGTTGCTCCCGGGCCTGGGCCTCGCTGCGGTGGTGGGGATGGGGGCATTCTTCCTGCTCAGTGGTCGGCAGACTGAGGAGCGAAGTGAGGCTGGTGATGTTGCAGAGCAAGCCGCCGCACCGCGTGTGGTGGCGTCGGTGAGGCGCAGCACGGAGGTCACGCCAGCAGCACCGCTGAAGGTGGCCACGGTGGTGCCGACACAGAATCAGCCGGTGATTCAGCACCCCTTGGTCGAAGCTGCCAATGTGAAGCCGCTGTTAATGATTCCGCGCACGCCGCCTGTAGAGATCAAGCCCGCCACCGCCAGCAGCATCGCTGCGCCGGTGTCTCCGCCAAGAGACGGTACCACCAGCAAGACAGCGCTGCCTGCTGAGCTTGCGGCGCTGGATGCGCAGTTCATCAAACTGAAGGTCGAGCGGGTGTCTGCGCCCTATGCGGCTGATTTGGCGATGCTGAACACGAGCTACCTCGGCGGCATCGCGAAAAAAATCACGGAGGAGAAGGCTGCTGGGCATTTGGATGGCATTCTGTCGCTGGAGGCGGAGCAACAACGCCTCGCTGCCAAGGAAGAGGTGCCGCAGGAGGATGATGGCAAGACGCCCGCAAGCCTCCAGACCCTGCGTGGCATCTACCGCACCGCCCAGGCAAAGCTGGCCGCCACACGCGAGGCGAATCTGCGGCAGCTCACGGAGTCACTCGACAAGCGTCTGGCACAAATGGAGTCTGATTTCACCAAGGGCGACCGTGTGGCCGACGCGAAGGTCGTGCGAGGCTACCGCGAAGAGCTGGCAGGCGAGGCGCTGGATAGCAAGGCCGTCAGCGCAAAGCTGGCCCCCCCTTCGGCCCCACCGCCCCAAAGCCAGCGCAAGTCTGGACCCTCGCTGCCTCCCGCGATGGTGCTGGCACTCAAGGACGGCGTCACGAACAGTCTGGGCATGAAGTTCACGCTGGTAAAGGGCATGGGCGTGCTCTTCTGCATCCATGAAGTGCGCTACCAAGACTACGCGGCTTATGCGGCGGCGGTGAAGAGCGTGGACGGTGCGTGGAAGGATCAAAGCGCCGACGGCTTCGCACCAGAGGAGAGTCAGGCAGAGCATCCCGTGACCAAAGTCGGTTGGGAGGATGCGCAGAAATTTTGTGCATGGTTGAGCAAGAAGGAGGGCAGGACCTACCGACTGCCCACGGATGAGGAGTGGAGCTTTGCCGTGGGCTTGGAGCAGGAAAAACGGCCGCCTGGAGCCACGCCAGCGATGCTCAGCCAGAAAGAGAACACCGAGTTCCCCTGGGGCGGAGATTTTCCGCCGAAGACGAAGGACCGGGCCGGGAACTACAGCGACGAAAGCCGCAAGATCAAAGCCCCGCGCACTGGCGCAGGCTATCTGGACGGCTATGAGGACGGCTTCGTCACCACGGCACCAGTGATGAGCTTCAAGCCGAACAAGGCCGGCCTGTATGACATGGGCGGCAACGTGTGGGAATGGTGCGAAGACGGCTACGATGCGGCCGGGAACGATCGTGTGCTGCGTGGTGCCTCATGGACCCCGTATGAGCGCGGCTCCCTGCTTTCCTCCTACCGCGCCCATGCCACGCCGGGCTATCGCGGCCACAATCATGGCTTCCGCTGTGTGCTGGTGCCGGATGCCGGTGCCAAGACCGCAGCCGCGCGACCCTTGTTAGACAAACCTGCCCTGGCATCACGACCTGGTCGCTAGCAAGGTGGCGGCCTCTTATGATGAAAACATTCTCTCTTGAAGGACGTGCCGCATTGGTGACGGGATCATCGCAAGGAATCGGCATGGCGATGGCGCATGGGCTGCATGAGGCTGGCGCACGCGTCGTGTGCCATGGGCTCACCGATAGGCCGCCGGCGCTTCCTGAATGGGCCTCATACGTCCCATGCGACCTGTGCGATCCATCTGCTCCCGCATCACTTGTGGAGAAGGCTTTCGAGTGTGAGCCTGCTCTCGACACGCTGATTTGCAATGCGGGCAGTTTTTTTGATCTGCCTTTGCTCGAAATGACCCGCGAGCGTTGGGACCAGACGATGCAGCTTAATCTGGCGTCCACGTTTTTCACGGCGCAGGCCTTTGCGAAGCATCTCGTGGCCGAAAAACGTGGCGGTAGCATTGTGATCACGTCTTCGACGAATGGATTTCAGGCAGAAATGGATTCATGTGCCTATGACGCGAGCAAAGGAGCGCTGGTGATGCTGACGAAGTCGCTCGCGGTGTCGTTGGCGGATCACGGCATCCGCGTGAACGGCATCGCACCCGGTTTGATCAAGACACCGCTGACGGCGACGTGGATGGAGTCGCGGGACCGCTCGGTGCTGGAGCACTACGAGAAGAAGATTCTGCTGCGCCGTGTCGGTGCGCCGGAAGATGTGGCTGGTGCAGCAGTGTTTCTTTGTTCTGACGCGGCGAGTTACATCACGGGCGAGATCATCGTCATTGATGGGGGACTGACGACGGGGCAGATCGGCCGGATGTGAGCAGGCCGACGGCCATGGTGATCAGGCAACCAAAGAGGCTGAACCAGATGAAGGAAACGACGGGCGCGGGCTTCACGGCGGTGAGGAAGCCACTTTGATACAAGTAAACACTGAGCAAGGCGATGAAGCCCGCGAGGCAACCGAGGAGCGCCCCGCGCGTGGTGGCGCGTTGCGTGAACATGCCGAGGAAGAACAAACCGAGCAGCGGCCCGCCGATCAGGCCGATGACGGTGTTCACTGACTCGACGAGATTGCCCGGCATGGCCGAGACAGCAAAGGCCAGCCCCATCACAAGCACGCCATAACCAACGGTGATCCAGCGCGCGTTGCCGACTTGCTGAGCCTGAGTGCCGACCGGAGTTTTTGAGAGGCGCTGTTTGAAATCGACGACGGTGGCCGAAGCCAGTGAGTTGAGGCCTGCGGAGATGGTGGACATGCTCGCGGCATAAATGGCCGCGATGAGCAGGCCGGGGAGTCCGGCGGGAAGCTGTGTGACGACGAAGTAAGGCAGGATTTGATCTTCTTTGGCGATCAAGCCAGCGGCGAGTGGATCACCATGAATCTTGTAGAAAGCGTAGAGCACGAGGCCGGTGCCGTAGAAGAGAACGAGCACGGGCAGCACGAACCAGAGTTTGATCCACAGCGAACGCTGAGCCTCCTTCAAACTGCCAGCGCTGAGGTAGCGCTGCACGGAGACTTGATCGGTGGCCATCTGCACGAGGTGGAGGAAGGCACCGGCAAGCAGCAGGGAGTAGATGTTTACGCGCTCGGCGATGCTGAAAGAAAAACTGATGTCCATGCGGCCATCTGTCAGTGCCGTGTCCCAGACGCCACCGAGCCCACCGGGAATTTTGCCGAGCGCCACGAGCACAATCATGAGTTGGCCGCCGAAGAGCACGATGAGTTGCATCACGTCCGTCCAGATGACGGCCCGCATGCCGCCGAGTGCCGTGTAGAGCGTGGTGAGCGTGCCGGAAGCGACGATCGTGATCCACAGCGGCAACCCTGTGACCGTTTCCAAGGCCAGTGCGGGTGCGTAGGTCGCCGCTGCCAGCCACAGGGCCACACGGAAGATGAAGAGACCGGAGGCAAGCAGCCTAACGGGGAGCGCGAAGCGTTCTTCGAGGAATTGATACGCGGTGTAGAATCGTGACTGGTAAAACTTCGGCAGCATCCAGATCGCGGTGAAGGGCGTGGCGATGAAGAAGGCCAGCACCACATAGGCAAAGCCGAAGCCGTTCTTGTACACATCTGCCGGTCCGGCGAGGTAGCTGATGCCGGAGAACAAAGCCGCCAGGATCGACATGGCGACCAGAACGCTGCTCATGCCACGACCGGCAAGGAAGTAATCACCAAGCGATTTGGAGCCGCGTGCGGAATAAAGGCCGACGCCGACCGACGCTGCCAGATAGACGCCGAAGATGGTGTAGTCGAGCCAGGAGAAGTGATGCGTCATGAGGGAGATGTTACTGGCGGCGGTGTTCCCGAAGCAATCGTTGTTTGCCGGCGTTTAGTATTGCGTGCGGTCGCGGCATCTTTCACAATCGCCCCAAGTTCTGAAATTCCGGCCCATGATCGACCCTCAACCCATGCCCCAAGCGCTGCCTTACACCGACACGAAGCCGGTTGGGCACGCGGATTTCTATTTTGCGGTCAATGCAACGTTTCGCTTCATCCTGAAACGCTTCGGCTATGAAAAGCTGCAGGCATACTGGCAGGACATCGGCACCGGCTATTACAAACCGGTCTCCGCGCAGTGGCGGGATCATGGATTCACCGGCGTGGCGACGTATTGGCGTGCCTTTTTTCAAGCAGAGCCTGGTGCGGAAGTGGCGGTGCATGAGTCGGTTGAAGAAGTTCGGCTCGAAGTGAAGCAATGTCCGGCGATCCATCATCTGCGTGAGAACCAGCGTGAGATCGTGTCGTGTTTCTGCCAGCACTGCTTTTTTGTGAGCGAAGCCATTGCCGAACCCGCCGGCATGACCGTGCGCGTCTGCGGTGGGAACGGAAGCTGCACACAGCGCTTCATGAAACGAACAGCGGGCATGTCCGCACAAAGCCTGGAGGACATCGCCACGGCATCATGATCGGCTGTTACGATTTCTGCGGGCATTACGAGTGGACTTTCGAGTGGCTGCGAAAGCAGGGCGGCCATGAACTGGTGAAGGCCTACTGGGACGAGGCGATCCATCTCGACTCACAGCTTCATGCCTCGAAGTTAATTGGCGAGCAAGGCATCGAAGGCATGGAGGAATACTGGGGACCAACGCTGGCCGATGAGGGCGCAGATTACGAGCGCACCGTGACGGCGGAGGTGTTCCGCATCGACATGCACGAGTGCCCGTCGAAGGGGTTTCTTATCAACAACGGGCTGGAGCAATACGGCGACTACTGTGACCACTGCATGGGCTGGATCGGCCCGCTGATGGAGAAGGCCGGATTCGTCGTGGATCACGAGCACAACCACTGCGGCCAATGCTGGTGGGAGATGCGGAAGAAAGATGATCCCACGCCTGCGAGCGTCCCTGGAGCACTCAGCGGCCAGCATGACGTGCGTTTGCGGGACGACTGGAAATCACCTCACACCGACCATTATGAACGAGCGACTGATCCTGATGACAAAACGGCTGTTTCGTGAACTTTTCTCGCGTCAGCGTCCTGGAGTGCGCCGGTCCTCCGGCGCTTTCGAGCGTTTCACGGCCTTCGGAAAGCTCCAGAGGGCTGGAGCACTCCAGGACGCTCTCGCGCTGATGCTCATCGCATGCGTGATGGCGGCGGTATTGCCAATGCAGGCACAGTGGGAAGCGCTGCCCGCGCTGCCAGAACCGAACGGGGGATTCATCTGCGGTGTGGCGGGTGGCAGGATCGTGGTTGCGGGTGGCACGAACTGGGAGGGCGGGAAGAAGAACTGGCTGAAAACGGTGCATCTGTTCGATGAGGAGAGGCGTCAATGGAGCACGCGAGCAGACTGGGAGGTGAAGCGCGCCTACGGTGTCTGTTTTCAGGATGATCGGGGCATGCTCATCGCAGGTGGCAGCGATGGCGCGAGTCCCGTCCGCTGTCTGGTCTCACTGGATGGAGTGAACCAGGGGATGACGAAGGACAACGATCTTCCTGCCAACTTCGTTTTGTCCGCCGGGGGCAGGGTGGGCAAAAAATTCTATGTGGTTGGCGGCACTGATGACGCCGCGAACATCGCCGGTATCACGGGGACGACGCATGTCATCTCGTCATCCGGCAAAGCTGAACGCCTCGCCGATTACCCTGGTAAACCCTTCGCCGTGGCCGCTTCGGCGGTGGTCGGCGAGGGGTTGTTCGTCTTCGGCGGCATGAACTATGATGAGGCCTCCAAGGCTCCGGTGAATGCAACTGAGGCGCATGCTTTTTCACCCGCGAAGAACTCCTGGCGCAAGCTGGAGCCACTGGCGGTCGCGAATCGGGGTTTGACCGCCGTCACGCTTGATGAGCGGCACATTTACCTGGCTGGCGGCTACACGGATGACTTCACGGCGGATGCGGTGATCTATGATGTGAAGGCGGACAGTTATCGAAAAGCCAAGCCACTGCCGTATGCGGCGATGGTGGCGCTGGTGAAGCATGAAGGCTTCATCTATTGCCTCGGCGGCGAGGACAAGAAGCAGTCGCGCACGGACAAGTTCTACCGCATTCCGGTGGCGGAGCTGTTGAAGTGACGTGGGATGGGTGTGGCGACAGCCCGCCCGTCTGTTTGTGGCATCGCTAAGGCCACAACACGCCCAAAGAGCCGGGCGGTTCGGCGAGGAGCCGCATGGAGGTGAAGTGATCGCAATGCGCCGAACACACCCAGCCTCAGACATCCTGACCCCGGCCCCATCTTTGACCGCATTCTTATCTAACGATGGGAAAACCAATGATCCCTCTGCGACCGTCCAGCCACAGCGGGTAAAACCAGGTAACCGCAGAGGCTGGACGGTCGCAGAGAAGAACTGGCTCACTGAGTTTCCTCTGAGGTAAGGATGTCTGCGCCTACGTTCACTTCGCCGTGTAGCCGCCATCGACGGGCAGATTGACGCCGGTGATGTAGCGGGAGGCGTCGCTGAGGAGGAAGATGACGGCTCCGCCGAGATCGGAGTCGTCGGCCATGCGGCCGAGCATGGTGTGTTCGCAGTAGCGTTGCAGAAATGGCTCGGGCTGGTGGTTGAAGAAGCCGCCCGGGGCGAGGTTGTTCACGCGGACGTTGTTCGGCCCGTAAAGCGCGGCGTAGAAGCGCGTGAGGTTCTCCATGCCGCCTTTGTGGAAGAAGTAATCGGGCGGCATGTCACCCATGTTGGTGCCGGTGTAGAGTTCGTAACTGGGGCCGATCATGCCCTGGATGCTGCCGATGTTTACGATGCTGCCGCGTCCAGCCTCGGCCATGGTTCTGCCGAAGTGACGGTGCATGAGCATGACGCCGGTGGCGTTCACACGCATGGATTCGGCGAACTGCTCCACCGCACCGTTCGCGCCTTTCATCGGGCGCAGGACCGCGTTGTTCACCAGGCCGTGCAGCGGGCCGAATTTCGCCGTGATGCGCTCGTGCAGAGCCACAACGGAAGCTTCATCGCCCTGATCGAGTGATTCAGCGAAGACACGGTGGCCTTTGGCGGTTTCTGCATCGGCCACGACCTGTAACTTCATCACGTCGCGGGCCGCGAGGATGAGTGTGGCACCGGTTTGGGCCAGCATCGCGGCCAAACCGCGACCGTAGAGGCCCGCACCGCCGGTGAGGAGGATGATTTTACCTTGGAGAGAGAACAGAGAGTCAGACATGGCGCTTATTTGGATTTGTAAACCGAGTCACTGCTCGTTGCTGCGGCACCACCGCCGAAGTCCTTCACCATCTTGTGGAAGGCATTGCCGAGTTCGATGACATCGGCGCCAAGGGTGAAGATGCGGGTGCCTTCTGCGATGAGTTGGTCTTTTTGGCCGAATAGCGAGGCGACGGCGACGTGCTTGCCGTGCTTGATGGCAGCGGCGTGGACGCGTTTGCGGGCGGCGACGACTTCGGGGCATGTGGCCTGGCCGAGCTTGCCGATGCGGTGACTGAAATCGCCTGCGCCGAACAGCAGCATGTCGAAACCGGGCACGGCGGCGATTTCTTCGACGACTTCGAGCGCCTCGGGGCTTTCTATCTGAAGGATGACGAACTTCTCCGTGTTGCAGTGGTGCGCGTAGTCGGCCAGCGGCACCTGGCAGAAGAGACCGTCCATGTTGCCGGCATCGAGCGCCTTGCTGCCGAGCGGGCGACAGCGGACCATATCGACGACGTTGCGTGCTTCATCGGCGCTGGTGATGTGTGGGACCATGATGCCGGTGGCGTCGCACTCGAAAGGCTTCACGTATTCGCTGTAACCGCCTTTGTTGACGCGGACGATGGTGTCCATGTCGTAGAGCTTGGCGGCGCGGATCTGATGCTCAAGATTGAGCCAGTCATTGGGCACGTGCTCGTTGCAAAGCCACACGGCGCTGGCACCAGCAAGGCCAGCCAGCTCAACGATGCGGGGATCGCCAAGGTTGAGCTTGATGACGGTGCTGTTTTGACCGGCGCGGAGTTCGCGGAGGATGCGGGAGGGGCGGAGTTTCATGGGTTGGTGGAGGTTGATCGCAACGATGGAGGATGTGACTGAGATTATGGCGCAGGGACTTCCCAAATGGCGACGCCCATGTGGTAGCGCTCGTGATTCAAGGATGATTTGGAATACCAGGCGGTGACGATCTTGCCGTCGGTGCGCTGCACGCTGCTGGGGTAGCCGCAGTCGGATTCGAGGGTGCTGGCGAGGCGCACTGGCTCGCTCCACGTCTTGCCTTCATCACTGCTGAGTTTGGCCAGCACGCCGGTCTTGCCTTTGATGCGGCTGCCATAAGCGAGCAGCAGGCGGTGGTCATGGAGGCGCAGTAGATGGCCGTTGATCTCGTTTTTCGCGGTGACGCGCTGCGGTTCACTCCAGGTCGCGCCGTCGTCTTCAGACATGAAGAGATCCATCGCGGTTTCGCGTGCGGCGGCCAGCCAGCGCTTGCCGCCGAGGTGCAGCAGCGTGGTTTCGTTGCTCTTGGGGCCGATGATGGCGGTGCGCTGCCAGGTTTTGCCATCGTCAGCGCTGCGGAAGTGCCAGGAGCGGTAGCCTTGGGTCTTGGTGCTCTTCGTCGGGTCGGTAAATTCGCCGCCGTAGCAGGAAACGTGCAGCGCGCCGTCCGCGCCCTGCTTGATGTCGCCAAACGGGATGTAGTTGGTCCAGCCTTCGTCAGGTGCGGGGAAGGACGTTGATTGTGACCACGTTTTGCCGCCATCGCTGCTGCGGCAGACCCATGATGAGAGAATGTCATCGCGGAAGACAGCTTGTTTGGGTCGCTGCGGTTGCTGCACATCGGTCCAGCCGGAGCAGAGCACCAGCAGGTCACCGTTCTTGGCGAGACCGGCGGCGACGTTCATGCGGTTGGTGTGCGGCGCGTTCGGCGCGGGGATGCCGCGTTTGGCCCATAACTCGCCATTGGGGCTGTTCCAGCACTCGGCGGCGCCCTCCATCTGCCCGTGGCTCGGTTTGCCGAAGATGGTGGTGTTGATGCTGCCATCGGGCAGCAGCGTGAGGTTTGGCCACGCGCAGACGTTGTCGATGGCGACGAAGCGCTGGATGCTCGGCGGGGTGAGTTCCTCGCCGTAAAGCGAAGTCAGGGCGAGGAGCAGCGCGAGGTGGATGGCCTTCATAAAGAGTTAATCAGCAAAGCGAATCGCATACATGTCGGCGTCCTTCGTCTTCACGCGAAAACGGATGGTCTGGCCGGAGAGTTTGGAGACATAGTGCTGCTGGCATATGAGGAATGGGATGGATGGCAAGAATGTGTCAGCCGAGATCGGTGAAAATTTCGGCGATGGCGACGGCACGGCCATTTTCCGCCCGACTGCGAATGCCTGCGATGATGACGGCCATGAGTTCGACGGTTTCGTCAAAGGGCAGGGGACGCTCGCCGGTGCGCAGCATGTCAATGAAGGCGACGAGCTGGCCGCGGAAGGCGTGGTAGGTGTCGGTGAGTTTCAGAGCAAGATCGCTCTTTGTGCCATAGAGATGCACTGCGCCGAAGCTGCCATAGGCATCGTGCAGCGCTCCGATCGTGATTTTGACGCCGCTGCGATGCGTGAGGTGCATCACGTCGCCACCAGCGTCGCTGTGCGCCTGCACGGTGAGAAATCCCGGCCCCAGGAGTGGTTCGACGGCTTCGAGGGCGTGAATGCCGTAACGTTCCCAGGTTTTGCAGGTGAAACTGGTGATCCAGCGCAGCTCGCCGAGTTGTGTGCGCTGGTCATCATTCAAGCGCAGCTCTGGCGCATAGCGCATGCCGCTGGTGGAGAGCATGACCTTGCCCTCGCGATGCCACTGCACGAACTGCCGCAGGTCGGCGATGTTCGTTGCCATCGGCTTGTCGATGAAGATGGGCAGACCTGCATCAATGAAAGGTCGCGCACGCCGGACGTGATCATTGCCATCGTCTGTCGCGATCACGACCGCATCGACGTGGCCGATCACATCTTCGGGCTGGCTGACGACGTGCTTGATCAAACTCGCCGCTGCCACTTTCGGCGCATCTGCGGGATCGTCCGTCCAGATGTGCGTCACGCGTGCGCCCGGGATGCGGATGGCTTCGAGCGGCTGTTTGCTCATGTAGGCGATGATGCCTGCATACGGGCACTTCGCCATCTCCTCCGGGTTGTAGCCATTGACGATGCCGCTCCACGAATACGGATGGCCGTTGCCCTCGATCATGCCGAGCATCGCGAGGCGCAGTTCATGGCTGCGCAGTTGAGAGTGGTGAGTTGATGGTTGCTGGCCTGACATGCGGAGGATCTGGTTTTTTTCAGGCTATCAACCATCAACTTCCGACCATCAACTCATGAAATGTCGATGGGCAGGCCGGTGGCGGCGGATTCGAGGGCGGCACAGTTGAAGCGCAGCGTTTGCACGGCCTCGTCAAAGGTGCAAAGCGCGGTGGCTTGGCCCTCCATGCCATCCAGGAAGGCGTTGGCCTGGGCGGTGAACAACTCGTCGCGTTCCAGCGGGGCGGTGGGATGCCAGGTCCAATCTTGGTCTCCCAGTTTCATGCTGCCCCAGCGCTGGGCGGGGGATTCGATGCGGATGCTGCCGTGTTCGCAGTGGATCTGCATCGTGGCCTCGTTGGGGGCCTGGAACTGCGTCATCGCATAGCTGGCGAGGACGCTGCCATGACGTGCGGTGATGTTCACGGTGTCCTCGACCGTCACGCCATCGAGCCGTTGATGCGCGGCGTCGCAAAACACCCGTGTCATCGGGCCGATGAGCCATTCCATGGCGTTCACCAGATGCGTGAGCGCGTCCTGAATCGCGCCGCCGCCGGTTGCGTGGCGGGTGTAATAGATTTCGCGATAGGCGGGCCGAAACGTGGGGAAATGCTGCCCGGCGTTGACGCTGGCATGCAGCGGCCTGCCGAACGTGCCTCGCTGTAAAAAATCGCGGGCGGCGGCGACCCACGGGAAACTGTGGAAGACGTACGCAACCGCAGTGAAGCGGGCGCTGCTGGCGATGGCACTGCGAGTTGCCGCAATCTCATCCAGGGTGACGGCGAGCGGTTTTTCGATCAGCAGTGCGGCACCGTGGGCGGCGCCCTCCCTCGCAATGGCGAGATGCGTGTGCGCGGGAGTGCAAATGACGAACGCGTCGAAGTGCCTGCCAGCAAGCGCCTCCTTGAGACTGGTGAAGCCAGGTGCGTTGTAGCGCTGGCTGACTTCGGCCAGCAGCTTCGCATTGGCATCACAGACACTGACTGCGCAGCGGCCAGTGGTTTGGAAGCAGCGCAGATGCCGCTCGCCGATGCTGCCGCAGCCGATGATGAGGATGGAATGCATGGATGGATGGAGTAAACGCGGTGCCGACACTTGGCCAAGACGATTCATTGGGTCTGGTCATAGAACCAGAGCATGAGATTACTCCGCCGCCTGCCGAGTCACGCGCATTTTTTGAAACGGCACGCTGTCGCAGACGGCGAGGATGAGGTCCTGGAAGCGGTTGCCGGCGGCATTGGCCTGGCGCAGGATTTCCTGCACGGCGGGTTTGTCAGAGTATTCGAGGCCGCGTCCGAGCGCATAGATGAGGAGGTTTTCAGCGAGGTTTTTGACGAACTGGCCGCTCATGTCGCGCACGAGGATGGCGCGCAGTTCGGCGAGGTTGGCGAAGGTCTGGCCGCGCACAAGGGTGCCGGCGGCGTCGATGGGCTGCTTCTTCTCCTGATCGCGCCAGCGACCGATGGCGTCGTAGTTTTCAAAGGCGAAGCCCATGGGGTCAAGGTAGGCATGGCAGCCAGCGCAGGAGGCGTTGCTGCGGTGCTCGGCGAACTGCTGGCGCAGCGTGAGATTGGATTTGCGGGCCTTTTGCTCATCCAGCGGCGGCACACCGCCGGGAGCGGGCGGCGGTGGGGTGCCGAGGATGTTTTCGAGCAGGTACTTGCCGCGCTTCACCGGCGAGGTGCGCGTGGGGTTGGAGGTGAGCGTGAGAATGCCGCCCTGGGTGAGGAGGCCGCCGCGTGGCGTGCCTTGCAGCGAGACTTTCTGATATTTGTCGCCCTTCACGCCAGTGATGCCGTAGTGGCGGGCCAGCTTTTCATTGAGGAAGGTGTAGTCGGCGTTGAGGAATTCGATGATGCTGCGGTTGTCGCGCAGGATGTGGTCAAAGAACATCTGCGACTCCTTTTTCATGGCGTAGCCCATGCCGCCTTTCCACTCGGGGAAGGCACGTTCGCTGGGAGAGACGAGGTCCATGTCGCGCAGTTGCAGCCACTGCCCGGCGAAGTCTTCGGTGAGGCTCCAGCCACGCCAGTCGCTGATCATGCGCTTCACCTCGGCGGCGAAGTTTTTGCGCAGCTCACCTTTGGCCGCGAGCTGCATGAGACGTTCGTCAGGTGGTGCGGACCAGAGGAAAAACGCGAGGCGTGAGGCGAGGCTGTATTCGTCAATGAGGGCGACGCCGTGGTTAACTTCACCCACCGGCTGCGGTGAGCCGCGATAGATGAAGGCGGGCGAGACCAGCATACCGCGCAGCACATAACCGAGGGCATCCAGCGGCGGCAGGCCTTCCTTGAGCGCCAGCGTGGCAAAGCCCTGCCATTTGGCCTGCTCCCCGGTGCTCATGGGACGGCGGAACAGGCGCATGCCGAGTTTTTCGACCAACGCGGGGATGTTCGTGGCAGCGCTGCCGCCAGGCTGATCGACCGGGCCTTCAATCGTGAGCTGATGCAGCCAGAAGTTGCGATCTTGTTGGTTTTTTTCGTCGTAGAAGTCATTCAGGAACCACACCTGGATTTCATGTTTGCCGGCGGGCAGATCGGCTTCGGCCTTGAACCACTGCGGGGCCTGGTCTTTGGCGGTGACGGCAAACGAGCCGACGTTTTTGCCGGCGAGACGCACATCGAACTTCGCCGGCTCGCTGCCAGCCTGCTGGGCACCGGCTTTGATAATGAAGCGATACTTGCCGGGCGTCTCGATCTCGACGGGGTGCTTCACATAACCACTGCTGGGGAGGAGGATGGCGCCGGTGTCGCGGCTGGCCTCGCCTTCACCGCGATCGAAATCCTCGCCGCTGAGTTTCATGGCCGGCGCACCGGCAGGTTTGCCATCGAGCAGCCATTGCACCAGGCGGGTGCCACGCGGCGGCAGCAGGCCGAAGGGGCCTTCGATGTCGATCTTGTCGAGGGCGAGGTTGCGGTCGCGCTTGTCGGGATCAGGGTTCTGCGAATCACTGAAATCATTGAGAAACCGCACCACGATTTTGTGATCACCGCCTTTGAGCGGGACTTCCTGGCGAATCGTCTGCCACGGGCCGTTGTCGCCGTGATAACGTGCGGTGACATCAAACGTGCCGAGTTCCTTGTCATCGACCCGCAGGGCCACTTTGGCCGCATCCGGGCCTGCCTGCGTGGCGGAGAGGCGAAACTTCAGCTCGTAGGTGCCGGTGGCGGGCGCGGTGAACTTGGTCGCGGCATCAGCGTTGCTGTGAAACCAGCGCACGCCCTCCCATTCCTTCGTTTCGCCTTTCTGATTCCAGAATTTTTTCGCGCCCAGCTCCAGATCGACACGTTCGACAGCGGAGGTGTCCAGGGCCTTGTCGGCAACGAGACTGGCCGCACGAAGGTACTTTTCCATCAGCAGGGGCGAGATGGTGAGCACATCGCCGATGTTGTCGTAGCCGTAGCCGGTGTCGTCGGGTGGAAAATCATTGGCCGGTTTCATGTCCACCAGCAGCGCGTCGCGGATGGTGTTGTTGTATTCGGTGCGGTTGAGGCGGCGGTAGGTGATGTGGCCGGGATCAATTTTCTGCGGGTCGAACCAGAACACGGTGCTGTCGATCCAGGCGACGATCTCGTCGCGCTCCGGGAGTGATGGCTTGTCCTTCTTCTCCGGCGGCATCACATGCGTGACGAGCTGCTGGCGTGCGTGATCCCACAGCGCCTTGTCCGCGATCAGCTTCGAATACTCGGGGTATTCGTCCAAGGCGAAGTCGCCCTTGTCCGTGCCGTCGCCGTGGCAGTCGTAGCAGTACTTTTGCAGCAGTGGCAGGATGCGTTTGGCGTAGGCGTCCTGGCCGCGCTCAGCGGCGGCAAGCAGGGATGGAATCGCGATGAAGGCGAGGATGAAGCGGCGGCGCATGAACGGCAGGAAATTTTGGGGTGTAGAAGTAACGCATCCAGCATGGCATGGATTGCGTGGAAAGCATGCCACCAGGATTGTGATTGCCATGGCGGCTGATGGGTTCCATGAAAGGCTCCATTCATCCGCATCATTCATGGCAGCATCAGCACTCGAACTCGGCAAAGCCTTCCTCACTGAAAACTCCGGCAAACCGGGCATCACCACGACCGCCAGCGGTCTGCAATACGAGGTCTTGCGCGATGGCACCGGCCCAAGCCCGAAGGCGAAGGACACCGTGGTGGTGAACTATCGCGGCACGCTGCTCAACGGCGTCGAATTTGACAGCTCCTACCTCGCCGGGCGCGAACCGGCGGAGTTCCCGCTGAAACGTGTGATCAAAGGCTGGACCGAGGGCCTGCAATTGATGAAGGAAGGGGCGAAATTCCGCTTCTTCATCCCGCCGGAGCTTGCGTATGGCAAACGTGGCGCGGGAATCGACATCGGCCCAAACGAGACGCTGATCTTTGAGGTGGAACTGCTGAAAGTCTGGGTGGACTAGGCGCGATTGCTCTGCCCGCATGAATCAAATCGACCTCAATGACAGAGTGGCCATCATCACCGGCGGTGCGCGTGGCATCGGCTTTGCCATCGCTGAACGGCTGCTTCAATCCGGTGCCCACGTCTGCCTGTGGGACATGGATGCTGCTGCACTGGCTGCTGCCAAAGGCGAACTCACCGCTCTCGGCAAAGTTCATACCGCCACCGTGGATGTGACGAGCCTGGCATCGGTCGAAGCCGGAGCAGCTTCCACGATTGGCGCTTTTGGCAAGATCGACATCCTCGTGAACAACGCGGGCATCGCCGGAACGAACGCGAAGACTTGGGAAACCGACCCTGTCGAATGGCAGCGTGTGATGGCGATCAATCTGAACGGTCCGTTCCATTGCTGCCATGCGGTGGTCCCGCACATGCTCAAGAACGGCTACGGACGCATCGTGAACATCGCCTCCATCGCGGGGAAGGAAGGCAATCCGAACGCCGCGCACTACAGCGCCTCGAAGGCCGGTGTGGTCGCTTTGACCAAGTCGCTGGGCAAAGAACTCGCTACCAGCAACATCATCGTCAATGCCGTGACGCCTGCGGTGATCGAGACCGACATCCTGAAGCAGCTCACGCAGCAGCACATCGACTACATGCTCTCGAAGATCCCGATGAACCGTTTTGGCAAGAAGGAGGAAGCGGCGGCGCTCGTTGCGTGGCTGAGTTCCGAGGATTGCTCGTTCACGACCGGTGCCGTGTTCGATTTGTCCGGCGGCAGAGCGACCTACTGATCGTTTTGGCCAAAACGCCGCGTAATCAGGCCATGTCCCTGATCACCGAAGAAAACGCGAAGCCCGGATCGAACGACTGGCAGCTCACGCGCATGCGCCTCGACAAGAACGAGGGCTTTCGTTCACCTTTGATCGAAGGTTACTGCTCGCGGCAGTCGGTGAGAGCAGGGGAATCGCTCGACATTTTCGTCAGCACGCAGCCTGCGGCTCGCTTCAAGATCGAGATCTTCCGCACGGGCTACTATGGCGGACGTGGCGCACGTCTGATGACGGAACTCGGGCCATTCGACGGCAAAGAACAGCCCGTGCCCGAAATTGGTGACAAGCGCTTGCGTGAATGCCGCTGGGAGAAGACGACCTCGCTCACGATTCCGGCGGATTGGGTGAGCGGAGTATATCTCGGCCGGCTGACGACCCTGCCCGCGTCGAAGGACGAGCCGTACTGGCAAAGTTACATCGTCTTCATCGTCACCGACGACCGCAAGGCGGACATCCTGTTTCAATGCAGCGACAACACCTGGCAGGCCTACAATCGCTGGCCGGACAATTACTCGCTCTATACCGACCCGAAGGGCAACCAGGGTGCTACAGCGGATGTCAGTTTCGACCGACCGTATGCGAAGTATGCGCAGATCTACGAGAATCCGCAGTCGGTGGGCAGCGGCGAGTGGCTGTGCTTCGAATTTCCCGCCGCCTACTGGCTGGAGAAGGAAGGCTACGACGTGACCTACTGCTCAAACGCCGATATGATCACGCCGGATCACGGTTTGAAGTGCAAAGTTTTCATCAGCATCGGCCACGACGAGTATTGGGACATCCGCCAGCACGACAGCGTGGCAAAGATGCGCGATGCAGGCGTGAACCTGCTCTTCCTCTCCGGCAACTCCGTCTGCTGGGTCACGCCCTTTGCACCCAACGCCGTCGGCGAGCCGAATCGACGTATCTTTCGCGGCGGTCCCTATGGCGGTGACTACAAGTATGCCGTGGATCGCGAGAAGGACTACGGCCCCTATCCGCATCGCGGCCCGGATGAAGGTTATCTCATGGGCGTGCGCAACATCGACCCTGTGAACGGCGGCGGCGACTGGATCTGCACGAAGCCCGAGCATTGGATCTTTGAAGGCACCGGTATGAAGCAAGGCGACTCCATCCCCGGTATGATCGGCTGGGAATACCACGGCGATCCTCCCAAAGACATCCCCAGCCTGGAGATCGTGGCGGGTGGCACTGCCTTCCAAGGCGGCCGCAATCCGCAGCAGTGGCAGGCGGTCATCTTCGACGGCCCCAAGAACAACTTCATCTTCAACGCCTCCACCATCTGGTGGGCGCAGGGTTTGAGCAAACCACCAGGCCACATGCCGGTGTGGAGCCATTACTCACGTCCGCATGGCACGGACCAGCGCGTGCAGCGCATCACGGCGAATCTGCTGAAGCGGGCGATTGGAGGATAGGCCTCCGGCCTGTCCACGGATCGAGGCTTCCAGCCTTCAATCAGATAACGGCTGGAAGCCTCGATCCGTGGACAGCCGAAACGGCTATCCTCCAATCACGCGAGGATGTCCTTCGCCACCACGCCATGCACGTCGGTGAGACGGAAATTCCTTCCTGCATACCGATACGTCAGCCGCTCGTGATTGATGCCAAGTAGATGCAGCACCGTGGCGTGCAGATCATGCGTCGTGATGATGCCCGTCTCAGCGGTGTCGCCCATGTCGTTCGTGCTGCCGTATTTGAAACCGCCTTTCACGCCGCCGCCGGCCATCCACATGGTGTAGCCGCCGCCGTTGTGGCCGCGGCCGTTGTAGGGCTCGTTGTCGTAGCCGCTGCCGCGTCCGAATTCGCCACCCCAGAGGATGAGGGTGTCTTTGAGCATGTCGCGCTGCTTGAGGTCGGCGATGAGGCCCGCGATGGGTTTGTCGATGGAGGTGGCCTGACGAGTGATGCCTTCGCGGAGCTGCTGATGGTGGTCCCAGCCGGTGCTGGTGAGCTGGATGAATCGCACGCCTTTCTCGGCCATGCGGCGGGCCATGAGGCACTGTGTGCCGAAGCGCTCGGTTTCGCCGTCATCAAGACCGTACATGTCGCGGATATGCTGCGGTTCCTTATCGAGATCGAGCACGTCGGGCACGCTGGTCTGCATCTTGTAGGCGAGTTCGTAGCTCTGAATGACACCTTCGAGTTCGGGATTGCCCGGATCGCCAGTCAGGAGGCGACGGTTGGCTTTTTGGATGAATTCGATCTGCTTGCGCTGCTGCGCGTCGCTGAGGCGGCCATTCGAGAGATCAGGAACGCCGCCACCACCGCTGCTGAGGCGTGTGCCTTGGAAACTGGCGGGCAGGAAGGCCGAGCCATAGTTCATCGCGCCGCCGGTGTCGGCCACGGGGTTGATCGTGACAAAGCCGGGCAGGTCTTCCGCTTCGGTGCCGAGTCCATAGACGATCCACGCGCCCATCGAAGGCCGCACAAACGTCTCGCTGCCGATGTGCAGCGCCACCGTGGCCATCTGATGCGCGTTGGTGCGTGTCTGCATGCCGTTGAGCAGGCACAGATCGTCCGCGTGCTTGGATAGCTCGGGGAAGGCATCGGAGATCATGAGTCCGCTCTTCCCACGCGGCTTGAACTCAAACGCGGAGCCCATGTACTTCTGAATCTTCTGCTCCTCGGCTTTCGCGAGCTCCGGCTTGTAATCAAACGTGTCCAGATGGCTCGGCCCGCCCTGCATGAACATGAAGATCACCCGCTTCGCCTTCGGTGCGAAGTGCGGTGGCTTCGGGGCGAGCGGATTGATCGTCTTCGGCGGCGCAGCAGCATTTGCCCACTGCTGATGCAGCGCATTGAAGGCCAGCCAGCCGAAACCAGCGCTGGTGGATTGGAGGATGTGGCGGCGTGTGGTCATGATGCTATTGGCGTGAACTTGAACGCGGCAGCGTCGTGGAGTGCGGTGACAGAGATGCGAGGGCGAAGCCTCGCATCGTCGGCACCGCTTTCGATGGTCGTACTGGCTTCCGAACACCTGTGAACGTTCGAAAGCGGCGTCGCCGATGCCGGATGGCTCCGGCATCTCTGCCGCACGCACTCCACGACGCTGCCGCGCATTCGAAAAGGCCAATTGCTGTCGATCTCGGTTTCATATCAAAACACATATCGGAACTCGGCTGTTCCCAGAAGTGCCTGCACGAGCGTTTGGAGGTCGAGTTCTGCTGCGTCGCCGCTTTCTTCGATGGATGGCTCGCGGCCCAAGACGAGACGATAGACGGCTTTCACGTCCTTTCCGGCTTTATCGGCGATCTCAGCCGCGAGTTCCTCGACGAGCGGGTTGTTCATGAAAAAGAGGGCCTGGGGGGCGACGGTGGTGACATCGCGCTGGCCTTTGATTTGGGTGGGGCCGGGGAAGTCGAAGGTGCTGAAAAGTTCGGGGATGTTGTCGCGGACGACGGGGAGGAAGATGGTGCGATACGGGTCTTCGACGCTGAGCAGACCGCGTGTGACGCCGTGACGGCCTTTGCCGCCGGTGCCAGCGACTTGGATGCCTTCGGGACGGTCGAAGGTAAGTTTTCCGGCGAGTTGCAGGAGCGTGTCGCGCAGGGGTTCGAGTTCGAGACGCTTGGGGTTTTGACGCCAGCGGAGTTTGTTGCCGGCGTCGGGATGCTCGGGGTTGCCGGTGGTGGCGAGGCGATAGGTGCGGCTGAGCATCATCACTCGGATCATTTTCTTCACGCTCCAGCCGCCTTCGACGAAGCGGATGGCGAGGTGGTCGAGCAGCTCGGGATGCGTGGGATCAGCGCCGGTGATGCCGAAGTCATCGGGCGTGCGCACGAGGCCCTCGCCGAAAAGATGCTGCCAGAGGCGGTTCACCATGACGCGTGAGGTGAGCGGATGCGTGGGCTGCGTCATCCATTGCGCGAGTTCCATGCGACCCGATGCTTTCGGCGGGATGTTCGGCAGCGGTGGCAACGCGGGCATGTTCATTTTGCCGCGATCTGGCGCGGCTTCGCGTTCAAAGGGATCGCCGCCGACGGCGAGTTCGCAGTCTTTGATCTCGCCTTCGATGACGCCCATGCAGAAGTGCGGGTCGTGGTCGTAGCGGATGGTTTCCTTCGGATTGCCGAGTTCGCGGAGGTCATCCATCGAATGCAGACCGGCGGGCAGTTTGGTGGGCGGGCCGACGGGTTCATCGAGCGCGGTGGGCAGATCCACGAGCGCCTCGGGGCTGACGTAACCGCCCGCGACACCTTCGTTGCGGTTCGGCGTGCCGCTGAGCGTGCGGCTGCTGTAAAAGATGCCCGCGAGCGCATAGTAGTCCTTTTGGCTGACAGGCTCGGTTTTGTGATCGTGACAGCGTGCGCAGGCGATGGTGATGCCGAGGAAGGCGCGGGAGACGACGTCAATCTGGTCATCGACCTGATCGAGGATGTACTGCTCGTAGCTGCCCTCCTGGACGTTCATGCTGCCGAGCGCCAACATGCCGGTGCCGACGATCTGATCGCGGCGCTGAAGCACGTTCTTCGCAGGCATCAAATCTCCGGCGATCTGTTCGGCGACGAAGCGGTTGTAGGGCTTGTCGGCGTTCAATGAATCGATGACCCAGTCGCGATAGCGCGCGGCATACAAAAACGGTGCATTCCACACGCGGCCCACGCTGTCGGCATAACGAACGACATCGAGCCAATGCCGCGCCCAGCGCTCGCCGAAGCGTTCCGATTGCAGAAACGCGTCCACGACTTTCGCAAAGGCGAGGTCATCGGGTGAAGGATCGCGCAGGAAGGTATCGATCTCCGTTTGAGAAGGCGGCAGGCCGCGTAGATCGAAGGACGCACGGCGGATGAGGATGGCGCGTGGCGCATCGCCGATGGGGCGGAGGTTTTCCTTTTCGAGACGAGCCAGGATGAAGCGATCAATGTCGTCCTTCGGCCACGCGGTGTCTTTGGTGGCGGGGATCGCCGGACGCTGGAGGCGCTGATAGGACCAGGGCGTGGGGTTTTCGTACTTCTCGGCGGCTTGGGATGAAAGGCAGGTCAGAAGAAGGAGCACCGCAGAGATTGGATAACCGCAGAGGTTTCGCAATGGCGAGCCGGAGGCTCCCGAGAGATTAGCCGGTGGTGAAGTGAGGCTTGGCGAGCGAGAACCACCGGATCGAGAACGAGAAACGATCACCGAATCAAAGTTGCGCCCTGGAAGGGCGCGAGAAGCCAACGCCAACCCAGCGCAACCGTCATGGTCGAATCGTTCCCTTCTCGCGCCCTTCCAGGGCGCGGTGAATGTGAAACCTGGGCGTGTTGGCGTGGTCCGGTAGTTCTCACTCGCTTCGCTCGTTTCACCACCGGCTAATTTCTTTCGAGCCTCCGGCTCGGCTGGTAGGCCGTAGGCCGGATGTGTTTGGCGGAGAGGGCGTGGCAACATCTCCGACATTCTTCGCCAAACTATCCGGCTTCGATGGATGTGGCTGGCTCCAA
Organism: Prosthecobacter sp.; assembly: GCF_046154365.1. Taxonomy (GTDB): domain Bacteria; phylum Verrucomicrobiota; class Verrucomicrobiia; order Verrucomicrobiales; family Verrucomicrobiaceae; genus Prosthecobacter. The sequence goes on along the minus strand of NZ_JBJXFV010000127.1, from coordinate 34,373 downwards.
CGCCCACGAACCAGTCGGATAGTTCGGCGAAGGTCACTTTGAGTGTCAGCGATGTCCAATGCGCCGAACACATCCGACCTACGATCATGCGGCTGCCACGATTCATTTCGCGCCTCCTTTCGCTTTCAGCCACGCGCTCAGCGCTTTCACATTCTGCGTGAAGTCGAGGCTGTAGATCACGCCACCGGCTGGCTTTTGCTTTTTGCCGTTCGCATCGCGCATGACGCCGCGTTCGTCGTCGGTGACGGGCCAGGAGCCGTTGGGGTTTTGTTCGGCGAGGATGGTCTGGATGTCTTTGTCGGTGGGCGGGGAGGACCAGCGCTCTTTTTCGGTGCGGGGGAAGGCGGCCTTTTCACCACGGGCGATCTGGCTGCCGGTGGCTTGCAGGGCGTCGAGTTCGCTGTCCCAGACCCAGCCGTAGTTGGAGGAGGCTTTTTTGTCGGAGTAGGTCAGCTCGAAACCTTTGCCGCCGGGGCCGCGCTCGAAATAGAGGGGCTTGTTGGTGTTGAGTTCGTAGAAGCGGGCGAGCTGGTTCCCAGGCAGGAGCACGGTGCGGAAGTAGGTGATGGCTTTGGCGACGGGCGGGAGGTATTTTTTGTCGCCCGTGGCGGCGGCGAGTTTCAACAGCGCCCACATGGCGGCCTGGCTTTCGCGACCGCTGATGGCGGTGGGCTCGAACTGGCGGCTCCACACGGGCTGCATCTCGGCGTTGTATTGCTGACCCCAGGCGGGCTGCGGATCGGGCATCTGCGCGGTGACGAGGAAATCGCCGCCGCGCTTCGCTGCATCAAGGTATTTTTGATCGCCACGAAGCTGCCAGGCGAGCAGCAGCGTGCTCATGAGCGTGGCGTGCGTGTTGTCATTGAGGACATAGCATCCAGTAAAATCCTTCGGCCACTTGCGCGGCCAGTCGGCGGGGTAGTTGCCAGGCTTGATCGGATACTTGTCCGCAGACGGTGGCGAGGTGGGCGCGTCGTCGAAATTCGCGCTCCAACCACCCGCCGGATACTGCGTCATGATGATGGTGTGCAGCGCGAAGTCGGCGGCTTCTTTGATCTCGGCGTCCTTGCCACCGAGCGCGTGATCCACGCGCACAAGCAGTCGCGTAGCGGCCTGGGAGACATCGTCGTCGTAGGTGGAGTAGTTGTTCTTCTCCTGACGCCGCCAGTTGTGCCAGCCCGCCTCGCGCGTGGCGGTTTGCGTTCGTGGAATGAGCTTTCCGTCCGCATCACGACGATAGAGCTTCGATTCGCGTCCTTTGGCATCGAAATGCCCCGAGTAGTCCCAACCGCCCGATGCGAGCTGCGTGCGCGAAACACACCGCGCGGCCTCCACGGCGGCTGCAAGGCACTTTTCATCCTTCGTGGCCTCATAAGCATCCAGCATCGCCATCCCGACCGCAGGCGTGCCCGGCGGCTGAATCCAGATCGTGTCCGGGCCGGGAATGCCTTCCGCTTCGCGCAGGGTGAAGTCGGCGCTGTAGCGGTAAACATATCCGCCGTGGGCCGCTGCTTTGGAGTGGTAGAAACTGACGGCCTTGATCGCCGCTGCGGAGACTTCGGCTGGTGTCGCGGCCGTCGCCAGCGACGGAATGACGAAGGCCGAGATCAGAATGACGATAGAATGACGAAAGCCGAATGAGGAAGATTGCATGATGAGTGTGGATCAATATCTGCTGAAGCTTCCATCTTGCTGGAAGTCGACGTGTTTGCGGCCTGGAAACGTAATGCAAATCTGCGGTCCGGGTTCTCCATTGAAACCGCGTGCTGTTGAGTTTGGTATTGTTTTCAATTCAACGCCGAGATCGAACTCCCACGTTGAGTCAGTAGCATTCTGGAAAGAAAGCCTGCTCAGGCTTCTGCCAATCAAAAGCTTTTTAGCTTTAGAGCATATATCATGCAGCTTCGAGCTGACATCATCCCAAGGCGTTGATTCAAGTGGCAGCCCGATTTCGTCACTCAGCACTAGTTGACCATGTTGATATATCTGCCAGCGGCAGGAGTGCAGCCAAACAAAGTGTTGTCGTCGCAAAACGCTGCCCCAAAAGCCTGACTTTATCAGCGTTAATTCGACCATCGTGGCTTTATCATCGCTAACGTCAGTTACTCGTAGGCCAACCAACCGATTTAGCGTGTTTGGCAGCACACTCATAAGACTTGGGACTTTATTAAACCAAGCTCACTCCGCCTTGATCCCGACGTTCTTGTTCCCGTTGTCGCGGACGGCATCGACGATTTCGTGGAGGGACTTGAGCGGGGTGTCGGGATCGCCGGAGACGATGACTTTGGCACCGGGGTGGTCGGGGAGGAAGGTGCTGAGGTGGCCGCGGAGGCCGCTGATGGGCTGCTTTTCGCCGTTGATCAGGACGGTGTCACCGTTGGCGGTGACGTGCATGGTGATGACCTCGCTGCTTTTCACGGAGGCGGTGTCGCCTTCGCCTTTGCGCGTCTTGGTGCTGCCTTCGCCGTCGCGTGAACTCGTTCGGGGCTTTTCGCCGTCACGCTCGCCGGTGCGTGGCTTCTCGCCATCACGCTCGCCGGTGCGAGGCTTCTCGCCATCGCGTTCGCCGGTCCTGGGTTTCTCGCCGTCTTTCATGCCAGTTTTTTTGGTGCCTTCGCCATCTCCGCTTCCGGTTTTTTTGGTACCGCCTTCGCCATCACCGGTGCCGGGCTTTTTGACTCCGCCTTCACCGTCTCGCATGCCGGGTTTCTTGGTTCCGCCGTCGCGTTCGGCGGAGGGTTTTCCGCCTTCACGTTCGCCGTCCTTCATGGCGGGCTTTTTGTCGGACTTTTCGGACGGGTCGGATGCGCCGGGCTTTTTGATGGTTTCGCCGCCACGGACTTTGGCGGGGACTTCTTTTTCCTGCGCACGGGCGGTGGTGAAGGAATAACAAACGAGGACGCTGAGCGTGAGGACGAGCAGCATTTGCAGCACGGGCTGGCGGGTGGTTGGGTGCGTGATCATGAGGATGCGTTGGCGCAGGGTGGGGTGGTTGCGCACACATGGAGCCAACCCTGCAATGGCCGGTGGTGCGAAAAAGGTCTCCTGAATGCGGAGGAGCGTGTGCCCGTAGTCCAGACGCTCGGCGGGCGAGAGCAGCGCGAGCGCCCCGGCATCGCAACGCAGCTCACGGTCGGCCTGGAAGCGCGACACGACGAACCATACGAGCGGATTGAACCAATGCAGCGCCTGCACGGCGATGGCGGCCCAGTTCCAGAGCAGATCACGCTGCTTCACATGCAGCAGCTCATGCAGGAGAACGTGGCGCAGGCTGCGATTGTCGAAACAGCACTCCCAATCTTCCGGCAGCAGCAGCTTTGGCCTGCGGACGCCGACCATGGCCGGCGTGGTGCCTGCGGGCATGAGGATGATCTCTGGCGAGGGGATGCGGAGAAGAGAGGTGAGAAGTGAGAGGTGAGAAGTGAGAAGCGGGTCGTTGGAGCGAGGACGACGGCGAAGGAAGGAATCGAAGCGATGCTGGCGGAAGAAGGCCATGGCGAGGACTGCGACGGCACCCGTGAGCCAGAGGGCGAGGAGGGCTTGTGCAAGGCTGAATGTTGAATGACGAACGTCTGCGGGGGCCGAAATGTCGGAGCGCGAGTGTGTTGGCAGACCACTCGCCACTTCTTCCGAGGCGGTGGGAGTGATGGCAGGCTTGGTGGACGGCGATGCGCTGGGGAGATCAGGCGAGTAGGCATTCGCCATACTCGCGCTCCGCGGGAACCAGCCGCCGAGGCCGAAGCCGGCGGGGATGAAGGCGGGCAACATGAGCTTCATGCCGACGAGCATCCAAAGGCCGATACGCCACGCGGGACTGAGGCGAGCGCCGAGCATCAGGCGCAGGCCGAGCACAGCGAGAATCAAGATGCTGGCCTCAAGGGAGGTGCGCAGGAGCCAGTGGAGAAGGGCGTCGGTGCTCATGGTGCGGTGAATGATTGAAAGTGGAACTGCGGATGGGGGCGGCTTCTAACTTCTCACGTCTGACTGCTGACGAGGGCGGATGGATCAAGGACGAGTTCGAGTAGGAGGACGAGGACGGGAGCGGTGACTACTTTTTGAGCTTCTTCTCGGCTTCGGCGAGCATCTGACGAAGGGCGGCGAGGTCATCTTTCGACACTTCTTCCCGCTCCATCATCCCGGCGACGAAGGGCGTGAGGCGGCCGTTGAAGACGCGGTCAAGGAAACTGACGCTCTCCTCATGCTGGCACTGATCCTGGGCCACGGCGGGCGAGTAACGGAACTCGCGACCGATGGCCTCCACGGCGAGCGCCCCCTTGTCCGTGAGGCGGCGGATCAAAGACTGCACGGTGCGTGGCTTCCAGTGCAGGCGACCTTCCAGATCCTTCACCACCTCCGCCAGGGTGCTGCTGCCGCGCTCCCAGAGCACCTTCATCACCGTCCATTCGGCGTCGGAGATTTTGGGAGCGGGTGGTGCTGGAGTGTGGCGTGGCATGGTGGCGGATTACAAATGTGATCCACGGATTACGCATGTAATCCATGTTGGCAAACATTTTTTTCAAACGGCCATTCTCCGTGAGGAAATCGAAGAAGCGCTTGCGAGTGCGCCATTCCGCAGCACAAAGCCTGCAACATGGAAAAACTCATCGTACACGGCGGCGCACCGCTCAAAGGTCGCATCAACATCAGCGGATCGAAAAACTCGTCGCTCCCCATCCTCGCGGCCACGCTGCTGACGAAGGAGACCTGCACCATCCGCCGCGTGCCTGACCTCAGCGACACGAATTACATGCTCCAGATTCTCGGCGAACTCGGTGCCGAGGTCGAGCGCGCATCAGGCGTGGTCGTGGTGAAGGCGGAGAAGATCAAATCCGTCGCGCCTTACGATCTCGTGCGCAAAATGCGTGCGTCCATTTGCGTGCTCGGGCCGCTCACGGGGCGTTTGAAGAAATGCACGGTCTCCTTGCCCGGCGGCTGCGTCATCGGCGATCGGCCCGTTGATTTGCATCTCAAAGGCCTCGAAGCACTCGGCGCTCAGGTCACCGTGGATGGCGGTGACATCAGCGTGAACGCCAAGAAGGGCTTCAAAGGCGGCCCGATGAACCTCCTGGGCAAAAGTGGCTCCACCGTGCTCGGCACCGACAACGTCATGATGGCCGCCGTGCTCGCCAAAGGCACCACGATCATCGAAGGCGCTGCCGCCGAGCCGGAAGTCGAAGACCTTGCCAATTTTCTCATCAAAATGGGTGCGAAGATCCAAGGCGCTGGCACCAACCGCATCGTCATCGAAGGTGTGAAAGAGCTGCATGGTGCCGAACACACCGTCATCCCCGATCGCATCGAAGCTGGCACCTTCCTTGTCGCCGGTGCGATGCTTGGTGACGGCGTCACGCTCAAGCGCGTCATGCCTGAGCACATGAAATCCGTCACCGATGCCATGATCAAATGCGGCTTCCCGCTCGAGATCACGAAGGACAGCATCACCGTGCGCCCGAATCCGAACGCGAAAGGCTTCGACCTCACCACGCTCTGCTATCCCGGCTTCCCCACCGACATGCAGGCCCAGTTCTGCGCCCTCGCCTGTGTCATCAACGACACCAGTACGATCACCGAAACCATCTTCCCGCAGCGCTTCATGCATGTGGCCGAAATGAACCGCATGGGCACCAAGATCGAGATTCAAGGAGCCACCGCACGCATTCGTGGCGGTGAGAAGATGAAGGGCGCTCCCGTCATGGCCTCCGATCTACGCGCCTCTGCGGCACTCGTGCTCGCCGGTCTCGTTGCCGAAGGCAAAACCGAGATCAATCGTCTCTACCACATTGACCGTGGCTACGAGCACCTGGATGACAAACTGGCCGCGCTCGGGGCGCAATTGGAGCGGGTGAGGGGATAAGGAAACTCAGATTTAACACCGCAGAGACAGGAACGCCGCAGAGAAAACCTTCTGGATCAATCCTCTGCGGCGTTCCGAACTCTGCGGTGCATTATAAATCAGTGGTTCCTCAAGGAATCAGTTTGAGCAGTGCTTCGGCGGCGGGCGAGAGCACGCTGCCCTTCTGCCACACGGCGGCGATCTGGCGCTGCATCTTCGGTTCACGAATCGTGATCGCTTGAATGGTCTTGGGCAGATTGCCGCCTGCCAGTTGCGGCACCACGGCCAACCCCAGCCCCGCAGCCACCAACGCCCGCACCGTTTCGAGTTCACCGCTCTCGCAGGCGATGCGCGGCTCGAATCCCGCTTTGCGGCACGCTTCCAGCGCCGTGTCACGCGCACGGCCTTTGTAGAAGATGAAGGATTCGGTGGCGAGCTGCTTCAACGCCACCTCTTTGTGCTTCGCCAGCGCATGAGATTTTGCGACGAGCAGCATAAACGGCTCGGTGATGATCGTCAGTGCTTCAAACGCCGCCTTGCTGGCCGGGAGTTGCAGAAAACCAACATCGGCCACGCCGGATTCGACGCTGGCAGCCACGCGCTCGGAGCTGTCCTCGATCAATTGCAGTTCCACCTTGCCATGCAGCCTGCTGAAACTGCGAATGACCTCCGGCAGCAAACATGCGCTCACACTTGGAATCGCTGCGATGACCAATTTGCCGCCGCGAAGTTGCGCCACATCGGAAACGATGGCTTTCGCCGCCTCGGCTTGGGTGAGGAGCGCCTCCGCACGCGGCAGGAAGGCCTTCCCAGCGGCGGTGAGCTGGATTTCTTTGCGGCCACGAATGAACAAGGCGGTGCCGAGTTCCGCTTCGAGATTTTTCATCTGCTGACTCAACGCCGGCTGCGCCATGTGCAAACGCTCCGCTGCCCGCGTAAAACTGCGCTGCCGGGCGATTTGGATGAAGTAACCGAGTTGGTAGAGTTCCATGATTGATGGGCGTCAGCTTGACCTCTCACGCTGGCTTTCCAAGCTCGAATAAACCACCACACGGGCGCGTCCGAAGGCATCTCCCGCCATGAATTCCCTCCTCATCACCTTGGTTGTGCCTGCGCTTCTGTTATCGGCTTGCGTCCCTTTGCGCGTCGAGTTTGTGCATCCTGCGTTGAAGCAGGAAGGACTGAAGGGGAAGACTGTCGCCGTGGGAGAGGTGGTGTCGGCGCATTGGGAAAGCGATCCTGCGCCTTACGACTCGGCCGTCATCATCAGGGCCTGTGAGCAACGGCTGCGCCAGAAGCGTCCGCAGACGACCATCATCAACTCCAGTGTTTTCGAGCGTGCCGTCGGGGAGCTGAGAAGCAGGCCGCCTGTGGCAGTTGATCTGCCGCGCCACGTCGTGAGTGGTGCGCAGGCCGCCAAGGCCAAGTCACAAAACATCGACTACATCCTGCTCATTGAAGTGCTGTACGACCGGCTGGAAAACAATGTGACCCAGCACGAAGAAACCGAGACTGACGAGGAACGTGACAAAGATGGTAAAGTGATCCGTGAGTGCAAACGGACGACTTACGTCACCACCGCGCATGCTACGCGTCGGGTCGGTTCACGGTTTTATCTACTCAACACGCAAAGCCGCGAGACAGTCTGGCAGGCGGTTTCAAACCATCTGCACTGCAACGAAAACTCGACGAGGTCAGGCTCCACGTTCTATGACGTGATGCCAGCCATGCCCGCGCCACCGCCGATGTCGGATGTGGTCGTGGCTTCCACGAACGCCGCCGTGCGCAAGCTGCCCAAATGACGAGCCATCGTCTTTTCCAATCGTCAGCATCGCAAAATCATCTTTTTCTTATGTCCGGGCGCTGCCATGATCGTTCGCATGAGCCGATTTTGCGTCCACACCATCACCACCAAGCCCCTGAGCATCGAGGAATGCCTGGTGCAGTTCCCCAAGCGCGGCGTGGCCGGCATCACGATCTGGCGGCAAGCGCTCGAAGGCCGTGATTTGAGCACGGTTAAGCGCCAGACGAGTGATGCGGGTCTCGAAGTCGTCAGCTTGTGCCGTGGCGGCTTTTTTCCGGCCACATCGGTTTCTGCACGCCAAACCGCCATCGACGACAATCTGAAAGCCATCGAGCAGGCGCATGCGATTGGCGCTCCGCTCATCGTCTTGGTCTGCGGGGCGGTACCAGGCCAGCCGTTGACTGAATCGCGCAAACAAATCACCGATGGCATCGCCGCCGTGCTGCCTGCGTCTGAAAAGGCGGGCGTGAAACTCGCCATCGAACCGCTGCATCCGATGTATGCCGACGATCGCAGCGCGGTGAACACGATGAGGCAGGCGCATGAGATTTGTGACGCGCTCGGGTCACCGAAGTCGGTGGGAATCGCCGTGGATGTGTATCACGTCTGGTGGGACCCGGAGTTGAAGGCGCAAATCGATCTCGCCGGTCAAACGGGCCGCCTGCACGCCTTCCACATCTGCGATTGGAAGACACCGACCACCGATCTCCTCAATGATCGCGGCCTCATGGGCGAAGGCTGCATCAACATCCGCGAAATCAGCGACTGGGTGGACGCCACCGGCTTCACCGGCCACCGCGAAGTCGAAATCTTCTCCAACCGCTGGTGGAGCGGCGATCAGGGCGAGTTCCTCGATAAGATCGCGGCCAGCTACTCCCAGCTCTACTCTTGACCCCAACTTGACCAATCTTTGACCTCTTAACACACCATGGAAACCAAACGAATCGGCATCATCATGAACGGCGTCACCGGACGCATGGGCACCAACCAGCACCTCATCCGCTCGATCAAAGCGATCCGCGATCAAGGCGGTCTCCGCGTGAACGATGATCTCACCTTGATGCCTGACCCCATCCTCACGGGCCGCAATCATGACAAACTCCAAGCGCTGGCCGCACGCACCGGCGTTACCCGCTTCACCACGGATGTCGATGCAGCGCTTGCCAACAAAGACGATACCATCTTCTTCGACGCCTCAGGCACCTTGCAGCGCGCTGGCTTCATCGAGAAGGCGGTGAAGGCCGGCAAAGCCATCTACTGCGAGAAGCCGACCGCTGTCGAGACCAGTGAGGCGCTGCGTCTTGCCAAGCTCTGCGAGGACGCGGGCGTGAAGAACGGCTGCGTGCAGGACAAACTCTGGCTGCCCGGCATTCGCAAGTTCCGCACGCTTCGTGATCAAGGATTCTTCGGCCGCATCCTCAGTGTGCGCGGCGAGTTCGGCTACTGGGTCTTCACCGGTGAAGATGGCGACCAGCCTGCGCAGCGTCCGTCGTGGAACTACCGCAAGGAAGACGGCGGCGGCATCATCGTCGATATGCTCTGCCACTGGCGATATGTGATCGACAATCTGTTTGGCAAAGTGAAGGCTGTGAGCTGCCTCGGTGCCACGCATCTGCCGAAACGTCTCGACGAACGCGGCAAAACTTATGCCTGCACCAGCGATGACGCCTGCTACGCCACCTTCGAGTGCGAGGGCGATGTCATCTGCCAGTTCAACAGCTCCTGGACTGTGCGCGTGCGTCGCGATGATCTGCTGACGATGCAAGTCGATGGCACGCACGGCAGCGCCATCGTCGGCCTGCGCAAATGCTGGGTGCAAAGCATCGGCACCACGCCGCGTCCCACCTGGAACCCCGACATCGACCAGCCCATCGACTTCTTCGGCGGCTGGCAGGAAGTGCCCGATGCCACGACCTATGACAACGCCTTCAAGATCCAGTGGGAGGAGTTCCTCAAGCACGTCGCCATCGACACGCCGTTCCCATGGACGCTGCGTGAAGGCGCGAAAGGCGTGCAACTCGCCGAACTCGGCCTGCAAAGCTGGGAACAGCGGAAATGGCTGCCGGTGGAGGCACTTGTGTGACAGAGTGCTTCCACTTCTTTTGCCATGATCCGATTCATCACTCTCACCGCCGCCCTGTTCGTTGCGCACATTGCTAGCGCCCAAACACTCCTGCCACCATCACCTGCCGAGCTGGCGGTGGATCATGTGAAGCTCATCCGGGCGCTGGATGACGCGGCGCTGAAGCGAGGCGAGACGCTTTACAACACGCTGTGCATCGCCTGCCATGGCACGCCCGAGAAAGCGGGATCACTGCCGCTGTCGCGAGCGTTTTGGAAGGAGCCGTTTAAGAACGGCGGTGATCTGCATGGCCTCTACCGCACGCTGACCACCGGTCTCGGCCTCATGCCACCGTGGCCGATGCTGACTCCGGCGCAGAAGTATGATGTGTCACACTTTGTCCGTGAGAAGTTCGTGAAGCCGACCAATGCCGCCGCTTACACGCTGGTGACAGACGCGTATCTCACCAAGCTGCCGAAGCCGCAGGGTGAGTTCGTCGAGACGGCGGCGATGAAGGAGTTTCAGCAAGGGCCGAAGTATCTGCGCATGGACTTCGGCCCGGCGCTGTTGTGGACACTCGAAGCCGCGCCGGGCAACATTGCGTACAAAGGCATCACCGTGCGGCTGGATGAAGGCGCGGGAGGCGTTAGCAAAGGTCGCGTGTGGATGCTCTACGATCACGACACACTGCGTGTGGCCGCTGCCTGGGCTGGCGACAAGTTCGTCGATTGGCGTGGCATCGCCTTCGATGGCTCGCATGGCACGCACACGAGCATCGTGGGCGAGAAGGCCTTCGTGAACGCGAACACGCCTGGCTGGGCAAATCCCGCCACGGGTCGCTATGACGAGGCCCGCCTGCTCGGTGACGACAAGTTACCCTACGGCCCGCTGCCGCGTGATTGGATGCGATTTGAAGGTCTCTCGCATCACGGTCAGCGTGTCGTGCTGCACTATCAGGTGGGTAAAGCGAAGGTGCTGGAGTCTCCCGGAGTCGAAGTGGTGGACGGGAAGCTCGTTTTCACCCGCACGCTCGAAGTCGGTGCCTGTGACACCGCTTTGGAGATGCGCATCGCCGACACAAAACAGCGTGTGAGCAGCGTTGGTGGCGAGCTGGCCGTCTCGGAGGCCTTTCAAGTGCTGCGAGTGCCTGCACGCGGCGAAATGCTGCGCGTGACGGTGCGCATCGCGTCTGATCTCAAAGCTCCTGCGGGCATGAAAGCCATCACGCCTGCCGCTGACCTCGCGGCACTCACGAAAGGCAACGCACCGCAGTGGGCGGTTAGCTTGCCTGCTGCAAAAGGCACCACGATTACGGGTGAAGGCATCGAGGCCGACACGCTCGCGTTTCCTGACGCCGCCACGAATCCCTGGCACACGCAATGGCGACCCGGTGGCCTCGACTTCTTCGCCGATGGCAAGCGCATGGCCGTCTGCACTTGGATGGGCGATGTGTGGGTCGTGGAAGGCCTCACTGGCCCACAGCAAGAATGGCGACGCATCGCCGCCGGGCTGAATCAGCCGCTCGGACTGAAAATCATCAACGACGTCATCCACATCACTTGTCGCGATCAGCTCGTGAAACTGCGCGACCTCAATGGCGACGGCGAAACCGACTTCTACGAATGCTTCAACAGCGATCACCAAGTCACTGAGCACTTCCACGAGTTCGCGATGGGCCTGCAAACCGATGCCGCAGGCGATTTCTACTACGCCAAGTCCGCCCGCCATGCGAAGCCGCCTCTCGTGCCACAGCACGGCACCTTGCTCCGAGTGAGCAAAGACGGCTCGCAGACCGACATCGTCGCCAATGGCTTCCGTGCGGCCAATGGCGTGTGTGTGAATGACGACGGCACCTTTTATGTCACCGATCAAGAAGGCCACTGGACGCCGAAGAACCGCATCAACCTCGTGCGGCCCGGCAGCTTCAATGGCAACCTCTGGTCCCACGGCGCACCGGCTGACAAAGCCGACTCCGCGATGGCGCAACCACTCGTCTGGCTCACGAACGAGATGGATCGCTCACCCGGCGAACTGGTGCGAGTGACCCCGCCGCAGTGGGCACCGTTGCAAAATCAGCTCATCGACCTCAGCTACGGCATGGGCCGCGCCTTCCTCATTTTGCAGGACGAAGGCGATGCTGCGCAGGGTGCCGCAGTCGCTCTGCCGCTCCAGGATTTCCCCACCGGCATCATGCGCGGCCGCTTTCATCCGCAAACCGGCGACCTCTACGCCTGCGGCATGGCCGTGTGGGCCAGCAACAAGATTCAAGACGGCGGCGTGTATCGCATCCGCCGCACCACCGCGCCGATGCATCTGCCCATCGCCTGGCGCACCGCTCCGCGCTCGATCACGATCACCTTCAGTGATGCGCTCGACAAAGCCACTGCCGAAGACCTCAGCCATCACACACTGAAGGTCTGGGACCTGCTGCGCAGCGCCAACTACGGCTCCAAGCATCTCCACGAACGCCCTTTGACCATCACCGCCGCCCAGCTCGCCGACGATGCCCGCACGCTCACCCTCACGATCCCCGACCTCGCGCCAACTCGCGGCCTGGAGTTGAACTGCACGCTCAAAGGCATGGGCGGGACGGCTTTCACGCGCAGCATCCATGCGACGATTCATCAACTGCCCTCGCCCTGACATGAAACTCATCATCAGCCTGCTTCTGCTACCAACTCTCATCTGCGCTGCCGAGATGCCATTCAATCACTCCATCACTCCAAAGGCCCGGGACTCCCAAATCTTGATGACGCGAGGTATAAGCTTGAGCGTGTGTGCCTCGCGTCCATCGTCCGCCAGAAAAGTGGCGAGCAGGCTCCGCCATGCTCGCGCTCCGTGATTGCTGTGCGATGGGTGGCCTCTCCATGTCCGACCACCCGCTGCTGCGCCGACTGCCGAAATCCACTGACTGCTCGAATGACGAGCTGCTGGCGGCGTTTCTCGATTATGTGGCGGAAAAGAAGCTGGAGCTGTATCCGGCGCAGGAGGAGGCGATCTTAGAGCTGTTGGATGATCGCAACGTGATCCTCAACACGCCGACGGGATCGGGGAAGTCGTTGGTTGCCACGGCGATGCATTTCCGCGCGTTGGCGAAGGGGCGGCGATCCGTGTACACCTGCCCGATCAAGGCGCTGGTGAATGAAAAATTCCTGGCGCTGTGCCGCGACTTCGGCCCGGACAACGTCGGCATGGCCACGGGTGACGCGACCGTGAACCGCAAGGCACCGATCCTGTGCTGCACGGCGGAGATTCTGGCGAACTACGCGCTGCGTGACGGCGCGCAGGCACCGTTCCGCGAGGTGATTATGGACGAGTTTCACTACTACTCGGACAAGGAGCGCGGCGTGGCCTGGCAGGTGCCGCTGCTGACGATGAGTAATGCGCGTTTCCTCCTGATGTCGGCGACGATGGGCGGGACGGAGTTTTTTAAAGACGGACTCACGCGGCTGACGAAAGCGGAGACGACGGTGATTTCGTCAGCGGTGCGGCCGGTGCCGTTGGAGTTTAGCTATGTGCAAACGTCGGTGGATGTGACGCTGCAGGAGCTGGTGGAGGCAAACAAAGCGCCGGTGTATCTCGTTCACTTCACGCAGAATGATGCTGCGCAGGCGGCGCAGGATTTGATGAGCCTGAATTTTTGCTCGGCGGCGGAAAAAGCGTCGATTAAGGAGCTGATGGCGGGCGCGAAGTTCACCAGCCCGTATGGCAAGGAGGTGAAAAAGTATCTCAGCCATGGCGTGGGCATCCATCATGCCGGTTTGCTGCCGAAGTATCGCGTGCTGGTGGAGAAGCTGGCGCAGCGCGGCCTGTTGAAGGTGATCTGTGGCACGGACACGCTGGGCGTGGGCGTGAACGTGCCGATCCGCACCGTGCTGCTCACGCGATTGAGCAAATACAGTGGCGAAAAGGTCGCCACGCTCACGGCGCGAGATTTTCACCAGATCACCGGCCGTGCAGGCCGTCGTGGCTTTGATGACGTGGGTTATGTCGTGTGTCAGGCACCGGAGCATGTCGTCGAAAACGCGAAGATGGAGGCGAAGGCGGCCGGGGACGTGAAGAAGATGCGCAAGATGGTGAAAAAGAAGCCGCCGGAGGGTTTCGTGGGCTGGAATGAGGACACCTTCAAGAAGCTGCAAGCCGCGTCGCCGGAACCGCTGGTGTCGCGCTTCCAAGCCTCGCATGGGATGCTGTTGCAGGTGCTCAGCCGCAGTGGCGATGGCTGTGCGTCGATGCGGCGGCTGATCGCGGATTCGCACGAGACGGCGAATGCGAAAACGCAGCACGAGAAGCGTGCGTGGCAGCTTTTCCGGGCGCTGGTGCAGCGGAAGATCGTTGAAATCATCCCCACGGCCCAGCGCGGAGCCGATGGGACGAAGCTGCGGCTCAATGTGGCCTTGCAGGACGATTTTTCGCTCAACTACACGCTCTCGCTCTATCTCATCGACACGCTGGCGCTGATTGACCCCGCGTCACCGACTTACGCGGCGGATGTGATGACCTTGTGCGAGTCCATTCTCGAAAACCCGGACATCATCCTGCGCCGGCAGCTCGATGCGTTAAAGACCGATGCGATGATGGTGATGAAGAGCGAAGGCGTGCCGTTTGAGGAGCGCATCGCGAAGCTGGAGGAGCTGGAATACCCGAAGCCCTGCCGCGACTTCATCTACAACACCTTCAACGCCTTCAGCGAGGCACATCCGTGGGTGGGCCAGGAAAACATCCGGCCCAAGAGCATCGCCCGCGAGATGTTCGAGAATTTCCGCAGCTTCGCCGACTACATCAACGACTACGAGCTGCATCGTGCGGAAGGTGTGCTGCTGCGGCATCTCTCCAGCGTTCACAAAGTGCTGGCGCAAACGGTGCCGGACAGCTTCAAGAACGAGGCGGTGCAGGAGATGGAGTCGTGGATTGCTGGAGTGTTGCGCGGGACTGATTCGAGCTTGCTCGATGAATGGGAGAAGCTGCGTGATCCGAACTACAAACCGGATGAAGTCGAAGAAAAGCCCGTCGAAGCCCCCGACATCACGCGGAACAAGCGCGAGTTCACCGCGCTCATTCGCACGGAGATTTTTCGCTTCATGCAGCAACTCGTCAGCGGCAAGATCAACCAACCCGAGCTGGAAGACTACTACACCGAGCATGAGCGCATTCGCCTCGACAATGAAGCCCGCAATGGTCGTCACACTTATGTGGAGCCGAGCGAGGATGGTCAGTCGTGGCGCATCTGCCAGGTGCTGATCGACCCCGAGGAACTCAACGACTGGCAGCTCGAATTCCGCGTGGATCTGGCCCAAGCACGCGAGGATGGGAAACCGACGCTGGTGTTGGTCGGATTGAACAAGATCGGGTAGCTGGCGGGTCGTCAAGGATGGGAAAATACTCGTCGACTGACATCGTGAATGAATGAATCATGGTTCTTGATGAACGACACGACCGATCATGAGCCAAAGGCAGAGGTGCTGCTCGAAATTCCGCTTCGTCGAGAAATCGTCCTGGATGCTGAGACGGATCAAAAGTTTGATAGATTGGTCTATGGTAATCAGGCGGAACGTGAAATGGCAGCATTTTGGCTGAGGAATATTCACTGCTACGCGGGATTGGCTCTTGGCATTTATGGATCGCTCATGGGTGGCTTGGCCTTTGTGGCGTGCTTGATCCTGACACTGGGTCTATCGTTGTATTCTCAGCATCGGATTCTTGCGAAGACACTTTTACAAAGCGTTGTCAAGACGAGGATTCCGACGCGGGTCAGCATCGAAGTCACTGAGGATGGCTTGGTAGAGATGGATCGTGGCGTTGAGTCACGCTTTGGTTGGAAGGCGATGAATCAGTGGTTTCTCGTGGATGGCGTCCTGTTCATTCAACTCAACAACGCCAAGTGGGCTGTGGTGCCGGAAAAAGGCATAGAACCTGCCCCCATTCGTCTACATGACCTCGGTAGCTTTTTAACATTGAAAGGCGTGCCGGGTCGCCAAATCGACTCATAGGCGTTCGCTTGTGGTGCAGGGCTTGTGCATGCAATGACGCTCTTAACTCAAACCGTGTGCAACATCCGGCTTGGTAGTCGCAGAGCGACGAGCGTGGCATTGCCCGGCCTTTCAAGGCCGGGAATCCTGGTGCCTTTTGCGCCAAGCTATTTGCTGTGTCGCAGAGCGACACGCGAACCGGTCGCTGGCAAGTGGCGGGTAGGAGCGGGTCGCGGGTTCGAGCGTCGCTCTGCGACGCGGCCTCATGGTGAATGGTTCGCTGGGGATCGTTCCCGGCCTTGAATAGGCCGGGCAACGCCACGCACGTCGCTCTGCGACTGCCAGATCAGTCTTCAAAAGCGGGCTATAATGATCCACTTCTTTGATCCGAGGCGTAAGACTTGATGCGGGACGGATTGCATGGCTTGCATCGTTGGATTTAGCGGCAAAGCTGCTGTCATGAAACCAACCGCTTCCCAACTCATTGACCGCCGCAGTTTTTTAAAGGCCACAGGCGCTGGCGCCAGTTCATTCCTCATTCTGCCAAGCGGCCTGCTGCGCGGGCAGGCTGCGGCGAAGCTGAATGTGGCCTTTATCGGCATGGGCGGACAGATTCAGGGACATGTGAGCAAGCTCATGCAACTGGGGCACAATGTGGCGGCGCTGTGTGATGTGGATGCGGGGCAAATCGCGAATTCACAGAAGCGACACGGTGCTGGCGTGGCCAAAGCGGCGGTCTATGCGGATTACCGCATGCTTTTGGAAAAGGAGAAGGCGCTGGATGCCGTCGTGATCGCCACGCCTGACCACTGGCATGCGCCGATCTGCCGCGCGGCGATGCAGGCGGGCAAGCATGTCTATTGCGAGAAGCCGCTGACGCATACCATCGCTGAAGCGCGTCAACTGCGTGAGCTTTCCAAGGCGTCGAAAGTCATCACCCAGACGGGGAACCAGGGCAGTGCGTCGCCAAACCTGCGCCGCAGCATGGAACTCATCGCGGCGAACTTTTTTGGAGCCATCACTGAGATTCACGTCTGGCACCCGGCGCATAGCTGGCCGAGCGGTGTGGAGCGGCCGGCGGGCAGTGATACGGTGCCTGCGGGCCTCGATTGGGACTTCTGGCTCGGCACCGCACCGGTGCGGCCATTCAAAGCGGGCAATTATCATCCAGCGTTGTGGCGTGGCTGGTATGATTTCGGCAACGGATCGCTCGGTGATTTCTGCTGTCATGCTTTCAACATGCCGGTGCGGGCGCTCAACCTCGACTATCCGACGCGGATCGAAGTCAGCGGCACGGATCTTGGCAAGGAAAGCTACGCGAAGGCCTGCACCGTGCGCTATCACTTCCCTGCACGCGGTGAGCGGGGTCCGGTGAAGTTGAACTTCTACACGGGCGGCGACCTACCACCCGAAGGCGTCACCGCAGCCTTGATCAAATCTTTTGGCAGCCTGCCACGCACAGGATGCCTGCTGGTCGGAGCGAATGGCCAGCTCCAGAGCGGGCTATGGAACTCCGACTGCTACATCAAGCTCAACGAGGATCCAAGATTCCTCGGCGCAGACAATCATCCGACCGCCAAACAAGTCTCGCACTCGATCCCACGCGTCAAAGGCCACATGGATGAATGGGTGGACGCCTGCCTCGGCGGCCCGAAGGTGTTTTCCGACTTCGACTTCGGCGGTCACCTCACCGAGATCGGCCTAGCGGGCAATGTGGCGCTGCGTTTGCAAAAGAACATCGACTGGGACGGTCCCAACATGAAAGTCCCCGGCATGCCGGAGGCCGATGCATTCATTCGTAAAGAGGATCGCGCGAAGTATCGCATGTAGCGTGGATTGCTCATGCTGCGTTTGTGGCGACGCGGGGCTCAGACATCCTGACCCCGGCCCCATCATTGACCGCATTCTTATCTAACGATGGGAACACCAATGATCCCTCTGCGACCGTCCATCCTCTGCGGTTAAAACCAGGTACCCGCAGAGGATGGACGGTCGCAGAGAAGAACTGGCCCACTGAGTTTCCTCTGAGGTAAGGATGTTTGGGGCTGTCGCGCGGAATTCCGATTCCGCGACGGCACCGATTTGGCATCGGAATACCGAGCTACGAAAAATGGCCGCCACTTTGCTACACTTTCTTCCGGGGGCTTTCGCATGCGCTCGGAGCCGGATAGTTTGGCGGCGATCACGTTGGGAGTTGCGTCGTGGCAGGCGCCAAACACATCCGGCCTGCGTGCTTGCGGTCAGCGCCAGCCTTCGCCAAGACGAAGCTGGCGCTTATCCACGTGCCATTCATGCCAAGCCTACACTTTCAGCAGCTCACGTGCCTGCGCGATGCCGTCGGCGGGGCGGCCGTATTCGCTGGCGGTGACGCGGGTGAGGGCGACGAGATGCCGCCAGCGGAAGGCGGCGCGGGTGCTGTTGAAGTCATCCGCCGCGGTGTGGTAGAACTTCTCCGCGTGCAGGGCACCATCTTCACTGATGGCATACTTGCGCATCAGGGCGAAGGCGGCGAGCGGATCATGCTTGAGGTCGCCGTAGCGCTGCATGTGGTTCGCGGCGCGGACTTGGAGGTTGCTGCGGATCGCGGCTTCGGCGTCACGCAGCAGGCTGGCGGCATCGGTGGCCTTGATGCCGCTGGTCTGTGAGGTCACGGGCTGCCAGTGCAGGAAATCGCCGCCGCGCTCGATGCGGTCCTTGGCGACCTGATGCGCGCCGACGATGAAGCAGGCGAAGCTGTTCCGCGTGTTGGCACTGCGGGACATGTTGCGCCACGCATTGGCCGAGTCGCAGGCATGCACGCCGATGGAAGTGAACGTCTTCAGAAAAAAGAAGCGGGGCGGCTTTGGGTGCCTTGCGGTCCTGCCGCCCCGCTGGAATCGGGATAATCGTTGTGTCGCATCAAAGGTCCGCCTGGGAGCTTGCTCTTGAGAGACGGCCAGGAAGCCGGTGGGTGTGACAAGGCGCATTGCAGCAGGTTCGTGATTGGAGAACAAGACTATTTTTTGCCAAAAATACGGCGGGCTTGGTCCCGGCCTGGTGGGCTGACTGAAATGAGATGCAAAAAAAACGCGGAGCCAGTTTCCTGGCTCCGCGTGTTGTGATCAGTGAAATGGAATTGCGTGCTTACTTCTTCTGCAAGGGCGCAACTTCTGCACCCACAGGCACTTTGTCAGCCGCGACGATCTTCCACACCGCACCGCGTGCCTCTTGATACGGATCAGTCTTGCCACCATAGCCAGCCGTGCCGTGGCAGATGTAAAGCGCGCCGTCTTCGCCTTCGCCGCCGCCGGTGGGGCGTAACGGGGTGTCGAGATCGAGCAGTTCCTGCATCTGCCAGGCACCCGCGCCATCGCGTTGCAGGCCCCAGATTTTGCCGGAACCCCAGTCGGCCACGAAGCACACGCCATCCATGCTCGGGTAGTCTTTGCCGCGATAGACACCGACGCCGATGACGCAGGTGCCCTGATCGACGTGGCTGTATTCCGCGACGGGCAGTTTGCCGATCTGCGTCCAGTTGTCGGGATTGACGCTCGTTTCGGTGCCGTCGGGATTCTTCTTCAAGATCTGCGGGAACGGATGGCTGCCGCACATGGCCTTCCAGCCGTAGTTGATGCCGCCTTTGCAGCCCGCAGGCTCGACGTTGATCTCTTCCCAGTGATTCTGGCCGATGTCATAGACGTAGAACTCGCCGGTCTTGCTGTCGAAGCTCATCGTCCATGGATTGCGGATGCCGTAGCTCCAGATTTCAGGCTTCGCCTTCGGCTGAATCTTCGAGAACGCTTCTTCGCTAATGCCAAACAACGTCATCTGCTGCAACGGTGTGATGAAGGGGTTGTCCTTCGGGATGCCGTAGCCTTTTTCGGTGGTGCGGGTGTTCACGTCGATGCGCAGCACTTTGCCGAGCGTGGTGCTGAGATCCTGGCCGGCATTGAGCACGTCGCCTTCCCAGCCGCCGTCACCGCTGCCGATGTAAAGATAACCATCGGGGCCAAAGCAGATCTCGCCGCCGTTGTGATTGCAATACGGACGCTCGAGCTGCATCACCACGCGGGCGCTGTCAGGGTCCGCTTGATCAGGATTGCTGGCCTTCACCTTGTATTCGACGATGAAGCCGTCGCCGTTGAACCACATGTCGGAGTAGTGGATGTAGAACAGGCCGTTCTCCTTGAACTTCGGATGGAATTCGAGGTCGTAGAGGCCCTGTTCGAGGAAGGAGCTGACGGTCTTGTCCTTGATGTCGAGGAAGGGCTTCCGCAGCACCTTGCCATCCTTGACGATCTTCACCACGCCGGGCCGCTCGCAGATGAACACGCGGCCCGTGCCGTCTTTCGGACAGGCCACATGCACCGGTTCGACGAGGTCATCGGCGACCTTCACGAGTTGGATGGCGACCGGCTTCGGCAGCTTGCCGCCGGGCTGGACGGGTTTCGGATCTTCCGCACGGGAGAGTGCAGGCAAGGCCAGCAGGCCGAGCGCGAGTGAGAGAGTGTGGTTCAATTTCATGTGGGTTGGGTAAATCAAGAATTGCGAGGTTATGCAACCGCCGAAACTCAGGCAAGCATGAAATCGTCGATCGCGGTGGAGTTTTTCAGCCGATGTATGGCAAAATGACTCCAGGCGGGAAATCGGTGCGTAAAGCCACTCTTCACAGGAGCGCCAACGGCGCTCAGGAATCCAGCCCAGGGCAAGCGAGGCTCGGCGAGCGCCGCCCTGGGTGCGCATAAAACGACACCTCACCCAAGGCCGCGCCCTGACGGAGCGCAGGAAAACTCGCTTCAACTCACGCGGCCATCTTGCATCACAACGACGCATTCCCGCGCTCCGTTGGAGCGCCTCCTTGAACCAATCGAATGCCAAACGTCGCAACCCCAGGGCTTGCTCGTTCCTCGCCGCCCTGGGCTGATTCCTTCGGCCCTTTGGGCCGGAATGCGGCTCAAAATCACACTAGCGGCCCGATTCCGCTTCTGCCAGCATGCCCACATGCGCTCCGCTTTCGTCCTCCTCCTCGTTCTCGTGCTCGTCCTCGATCAATCAGCGTCCTTTGCCGCCGAACCTGAGTTCCCGCTCACGGCCGACTCCCAACCGCAGCCCAACGTGCCGAAAGGCACAATGCTCAAGGACACCTACACCGCGAAGGAAGGCGGCGTCTTCCCCGGCACCGAGCGCGAATACCAGATCTACCTGCCCGCCGGTTTCGACAAAACGCAGCCCGCCGCCTTCATGGCCTTCCAGGACGGCGTCATCTATCAGGCTCCCGTCGTCTTCGACAATCTCATCGCGAAGAAAGACATCCCACCGCTCGTCGGCATCTTCATCAAGCCCGGCGTCGTCCCCGCCGCCAATGACAACGCCCTGCCGCGTTTCAACCGCAGCTACGAGTACGACAGCATCACGCCCACCTACTCGCAGTTCCTCATCGACGAGTTCCTGCCCGCCATCGAGACGAAGCACGGCCTCAAACTCAGCACCGATCCCAATCACGCCGCCATCTCCGGCAACAGCAGCGGCGGCATCTGCGCCTTCATGGCCGCGTGGCATCGCCCCGACCGCTTCCGCCGCATCTTCACTGGCGTGGGCACCTACGTCGGGATTCACGGGGCCGATCAACTGCCCGTCCTCGTCCGCAAATTCGAGCCCAAGCCCCTCCGCGTCTTCCTCCAAAGCGGCACCGGCGACAACAACCTCTACTGCGGCGACTGGTGGATGGCCAACCAGATGATGGAGCGCAGCCTCACCTGGGCCGGCTACGACGTGAACCACGCCTGGGGCGAAGGCGGCCACAATCAAAAGCACGCCTCTCAAATCTTCCCCGAAGTCCTCCGCTGGCTCTGGCGCGACTGGCAGACGAACATCGAGATCAAAGCGAACCCGAAGAGCGAGTCGAAGTGGAAGGGGTATGAAGTAGTGGGAGATGGAGAGTGGAAAAGAGTCTTGCACGAACCCACGAACTCCGATCTTGGCTCCACTCCGCTCACCGATGAGATGGCGTCCGTTGCAGATGGCTCGGTGTATATCCACAAGACCTCGCCAGAGGAGGATGTGGTTCTATTTGTTCGGCTGGACATTTCAGGAGGAAAACAGGAGATCAAAGTCCACACCAAAGGTGGGATCGCCGGCTTTAAAGCAGGTCCAAATGGCTGTTTGCGTCTCTTTTTCAATACAGCGCATCCGAGCAAGTTTGCGAGGATCGTGGATGTCACCCAAAGCGGAAGTGTGGAACGAGAAATGACCTTTGGAGACAAGGGCAACAAATACGATTCGCCCTACTCTCGCCATGGGAGCATGTGCTGCGACAGTTTAGGCCGATTCTATTTCGCTGGAGGTAATGATGCTCTGATCGGCAGGGTCGATCTCGATGGGAGTTACCACTACCTTCATGGTGAGAAGCTTCAGTCCGAAGTGCTGGGTTCATCGGGTGGGTTGATCTGCCTCTCGCCCGATCAAAGCTTGCTCTATGTCACAGGTTACAACAATCGGATCGATTGCGTTCAGCTTCGTTCCGAGCCGCCGTTGTTCCACCATGCGCAGCACTTTTACCTCACCGAAAATCCTTACGGGCTGACTTTCCCTGTGGAGACCCATGCAATGTGCGTGGACACCAACGGCTGGCTCTACGTCGCCACCTCGGTCGGCATCCAGGTCTGCGACCAAGCCGGGCGCGTGAATTTCATCATCCAGACACCGAAGCCTGCACTCGACATCTGTTTCGGCGGCAAAGACCTTAGCGAGCTATTCATCGCCTGCGGCGACACTATCTACAAACGCCCCACGAAGGCCAAAGGCGTCGTCAGCGGCCAGCAGCCCCCCATCAAGCCTGCGCCGCCGAAGCTGTAGGAGCGCGAGTTTTTAACTCGCCACTGGTGCAGTTGGAGTCGCATAGATTCCGCCAAAATCTGGGTCGATCTCCTGCGCGGCAGCGTTCTGGAGTGCTCCAGCCCTCTGGAGCTTTTCGCAGGCCGATGGACGCTCGAAAGCGCCGGAGGACCGGCGCACTCCAGGACGCTGCCGCGACTTTTTGCAGCAGCCCGGCGTCTTCATAGTGTCTCCAGACGTGCGACGCGGCACCCGCCTGCATCGCTGAGCGAAGCACTGCGGGCAGGGGAATGTCAGGCGAGTAGAATACTCGCGCTCCCGCCTTGCCACTCGACAGGAAAGCCAGGCGAGTAGAATACTCGCGCTCCCATGAACCATCTCCGCACCCTCCTGCAACGTCGTATCGATCTCATCGCCGATCATGCGTTCCGGGATCGCGATGCGGCGGCGCATCTGGAGGCGCTCAAAAACATCTCGGAGGAGATCATGGCCGAGCATCAGCGGCTGCGTGCGCAACTGCCGCCACGGCTGAATCATTTCCTCACTCAGGCCAGTTTCTCGAAGGCGCTGGAATATCTCGATAGCTCGGAAGACTCAACGCGTTGAAGTCGGACCATGAACCGACTCCTGGCCCTGCTTTGCCTCTCATTCGTCACCGTCGCCGCCACCGCAGCCGACAAACCGAACATCATCTTCATCCTGTGCGATGACCTCGGCACCGGTGATGTGAAATGCCTCAATCCCGAGGGCAAGATCGCCACGCCGCACATGGATCGCCTCGCCAAGGAAGGCATGACCTTCACCGACGCGCATTCGGGTTCCAGCGTCTGCACGCCGACGCGTTACGGCGTGATGACCGGCCGCTACGCCTGGCGCACGAAGCTGCAAAGCGGTGTGCTTGGTGGCCTGAGTCCGCGTTTGATCGAGCAGGGCCGCCTGACCGTGGCGAACATGCTCAAGGCGCAGGGTTACTCGACGCATTGCATCGGCAAATGGCACCTGGGCATGGACTGGCAACGCACCGGCGAAGTCAGCGCACTGAACATCGAAACACCGGAGCAGGTGAAGAACGTCGATTATGCGAAACCGATCACCAACGGACCCACCAGTGTCGGCTTTGACACCTACTTCGGCATCAGCGCCTCGCTGGACATGGTGCCGTATTGCTTCATCGAGAACGATCATGTGCAGGCGAATCCCACTGAGACGATGAAACTGGAGATGAATGCGGCAGGAGACCGCAAATCCTTCACCCGCGAAGGCCCCGGTTCTCCCGGTTTTCGTGGCGAGGACGTGCTGCCCACACTCACGCAGCGTGCGACGAAGCTCATTCAAGGGAAGGCCGCTGCCGCGAAGAAAGGCGAGCCGTTCTTCCTCTACCTGCCGCTCAATTCACCGCACACGCCGATCCTGCCGAGCGAGAAATGGGTGGGGAAGAGCGGCATCAGCCTCTACGCCGATTTCGTCATGCAAACCGACGACACCATCGGCCAGATCATGCGTGCCACGGAAGAAAATGGCATCGCCAAGGACACGCTCATCATCGTCACCAGCGACAACGGCTGCTCGCCGAGCGCCGACTATCCCAAGCTCGCCACCTTCGGTCACAACCCGAGCGCGATCTACCGTGGCCACAAGGCCGACATCTTTGATGGCGGTCATCGCGTGCCATTCATTGCGCGCTGGCCGGCGAAGGTCAAAGCCGATCAAAAATCCGCCCAACTCGTCTGCCTCACCGATTTCACCGCCACCGCTGCTGAGATCACCGGCACCAAGCTTCCTGACAATGCCGCTGAAGACAGTTTCAGCTTTCTTCCAGCGCTGCTCGGTGAGTCCAGCGAGGCCACCCGTCAGAGCGTGATCCATCATTCGATCAATGGCAGCTTCGCGTTGCGTGAAGGCGCGTGGAAACTCGAACTCTGCGCCGGTTCCGGCGGCTGGAGCGACCCACGGCCCGGCAGCCCCGGCGAGAAAGGCTTGCCCAACACGCAGCTCTACAACTTGGAGAGCGACATCGCCGAGAAGACGAACGTACAGGACAAAAACCCTGAGATTGTCGCCAAGATGACCGTCCAGCTCGAAAAAATCGTGGCCGATGGTCGCAGCAGGCCCGGTGCCGTGCAGCAGAACGCTGTCGAGGTTGTCCTGCGCAAACCGACGCCTGCGGCAAAGCCGAAGAAGAAGGCGAAATGAGCAGCGCATGCTGGCGGTAATTCGCTATCTGCCCCTCACCCAGCCTCTCCCCGAAGTGAATGGTTGAGTCAAAGTTGCCTGGGACGGGGAGAGGGGAATGGTTTTGAGCGCCTCGACAGCGTCTCCCTCTCCCCGCCTTCTGTTGCGGATGCTTGCTGACCATCTTCGGGGAGAGGGCTGGGGTGAGGGGCTGCCAAAGATTCGCGTTGCCTGAATTCATCGGCCCTCCTCCGTCTGTTGCCCCGCGAAATCACAAACTTTCTTCGTGCGTTCCAAAACACGCCCGCTAACCTCGCCGCCTCGCTTCCCAAACCAAGCAAACACCATGAGCAACTCCGCACCCAAACTTCACAATGCAATGTGGCCCGGCCTCGTCGGCAAAGGCGATGGCGAAGGCCAGGAACCCCCGATCAGCCTTGAGCGCATGCTCGACCTCTCCGCCGCTGCCAGCGTGAACGGCCAGAAGTTCGATGGCATCGACTACTTCCTGTTTCATCCGCACACCAATCCCGAAGCGAGCGACGACGATTTGAAAAAAATCGCCGATCTCATCGCCAGCAAAGGCTTCAGCGTCGGCTCCCTCGTGGCACCGGTGTGGCCCGGCACCGTCGGTGATTCCGCCATGGGCGACGATGCGCAGCAGGAGAAATTCCTCAGCGCCGTGAAAATGGCCTGCCGCATTGCCAAAATCTTCAACGCGCACGGCGTCCGCAAATATGGCGTCATCCGTATCGACTCCGCCGAGTTCGGCGTGGCCAAATGGCGTGAGAATTCGAAGGCTGGCACCGCTCGCATCGTGGACACCTTCAAGAAGGCCGCCCAAATCGCCGCCGATAGCGGTGAGCGTCTCGCCGCCGAAGGCGAAATCTGCTGGGCTGGCATGCATTCCTGGAAAGACATGCTCGATGTCCTCGAGGGCGTCGGCATGCCCAACGCGCTCGGCTTCCAGGCCGACCTCGCCCACACCTACCTCTACACCCTTGGTTACAACGCTCCTGAGCATGCCCTCCTCAAAGAAGGCTACAGCGACGCCGAGTTCTGGGCCGCCTATGAGAAGATGACCGACGCGCTGCGCCCCTGGACCATCGACTTCCACGTCGCGCAGAACGACGGCACCGTTCACGGCGCAGGTTCGCACGACAAGACCGGCAAGCATTGCCGCGCTGACGATCCGAACGGCAAGCTCGACATCACCAAAGCCTCCGGCTACTGGCTCAAAGACGCCGCCGCTCGTGGCATGAAGCACATCTGCTGGGATGGCTGCATGTTCCCGAACGCCGTGCTCGAAACACCCGGCACCTGGAACAACATCCTCGCCGCGATGATCAAGGTGCGCGACGCGCACGGCTGGTAAAGTAGCCATCACCGCTCCGCGTGATGAGCACCACGCATTCGCAACGCCGCAGAGATTTCAACCTCTGCGGCGTTTTTTGCGGCCAAGTTTGCAGAGGCTTCTATTGAAGCGATCAGCGATGCTCAATCACATCGCTGCTCTTGAAGCGGACTTTTGGCAGTGAAGCATAGCGATCATCGGTGCTACGGTAGCCGGCAGGGCAGAGGACGGCGGTGGTGAGGCCCTGGGCTTCGAGGCCGAGGATCTCATCGTATTTTTCGGCAACGAAGCCTTCCATGGGGCAGGTGTCGATGCCGAACAGTGCGCAGGAGGCCATGAACTGGCCGAGAGCAATGTAGGCCTGCATCTTGGCCCAAGTGGTGATGTATTGGCTGCGCTCACCGGTGATGACATCGCCAATGAGCATCTTGCGGAAGCCGACGAGTGCATCCGGCGTGCCGCCGCGCACTTCAGCAATGCGCATGAGATTGGCGTCGATGTCGGCCTCGGTCATGGTGCGTTTGGTGGTCATGACGACGAGATGCGAGCAGTCGGCGACCTGGCGCTGACGCCAGGAATGCGGGACGAGCTGCTCTCGCAACTCCTTGTCCTGAATGATGAGGAACTTCCACGGCTGCAGACCGTAGCTGGACGGCGTGAGCACGAGGGACTCTTCGAGCGCGGCCCAGGTGTCAGCAGGGATTTTCTGCGTGGAGTCGAAGACTTTGGTGGCGTAGCGCCAGTTGAGTGCGGTGAGGAGTTCGGAGGGAGTCATGATGGCCGGAAGGAACGAAGCAGTGGTGAGCGAATGCTGGCACAGCAAGGCTGGATTCAGCCTATTTTTCCCCTCAATCGCATTACCGCCAGGAGGGAATGGGGATGCGGGGCGGGCCGTGAGTGAGGAAAAACTTACAATTCTTCTTGGTGCGGATATTGCATCATGGCCCATGACTGGCTTATTATTAAGCCGTTCGACTCTCACGCATCGTGCATGCTCTCTATTACATCGCCAGAGGTCAGAAAACATTGGGGCCCTGCTCCAAGGATGATTTGCGCAATTTTCTCGCGTATGGCTCGATCAAGGAAAGCGATCTGGTGAAGCGCGAGCACGAGGAGCAGTGGCGGCCGGTGTCCACGCTGCTGGAACTGCATGCGGAAGGGCAGATTTCCGCCGACGGCCTTACTGCGCGCCCTTCACGTCGGCGCGTGGCACGCTATCGCGACTACAACCGAGTGCCCTACAGCCAGCGTGGCGGTGCGGTGCTGCGGCGCATGATTTTAGGCTTCCTGTTTGTGCCGCCGCTGTTGTGGTGGGCGGCGGTGTCGCTGTATTCGGATCACATCTTTCGTCAGAAGAAGGATGAAAATGGTTACCTCATGGTCTGGGGCCGCTGGGTGGAGGTGCTGGTGACGCTGCTGATCATCGTCAACGCCTTCGCGTGGTGGATGGCGGTCACCTATGCCGCATGGATTCTCGGACCCGGCCTGCATGAACTGATGAAGGGCATGGGCGAGGCCGTGGATGTGATCAAAGGCATGTTCAATGACATGAGCACGAAGTAACGCTGACGTTTGAGCAGGCAGCGCAAAAAAATCGCCCGACAGCGGAAACTGCCGGGCGATGTGGTGAAGCGGATGAATCGCAGCCGCTTTGATTTAGAGCTTGTCGGCGCTGTAGTCCCAGCTTTCGCGATAAGCGGCACGCTTGATGAGCTTGTTGGCGTCAGCGTTGTCGGATTCCTGCTTGGCGCTGTCCCAGTTGATGACTTTGCCGGGCGTGGCGATGGCGAGATTGCCGAGGAGACAGAATTTCGTCAGCGGCACGGAGTAGTCGAAGTTGCTGCCGCAAATTTTGTTTTGTTCGATGGCGCGGACGAGTTCGAGCTGCGGTTCGCCTTCGGCGATGGAGGGTTCGAGCTTCAAAACGGGAGACTTGCCGCCGAGGAACTCGGTCATCTTCGCACCAGGGATGAGGCGTGGGCTGCTGCAGTAATCGTCGGTGTTGAGGATCACACCGGCATCGCCGCGCAGGAGGAAGCCGCCTTTGATCTTGTCCCAGTCACGATCGGCTTCGAGTTCGGCCGGACGCTCGGGTTTGCGGCTGCCTTCATACCAGTGGAGTTTGATCTCGCCGTACTTCTCGGTTTTGAAGTAACAGACGACGTGGGAGGACTTCGGCCAGCTTGCGTCGGTGAGTTCGTCGCACTCGGCTTCCATCTTGTAGGGTTCGCCAAGACCGCAGGCCCAGAAGGGACCGTCGAGCAGATGGCAGCCCATGTCACCCATGGCACCTGCACCGTATTCGCGATGACCACGCCAGGCGAAGGGATGCAGGCCGTTGGTGAACGGAACTTGAGGGCAGGCGGCGAGCCAGGCTTCCCAGTTCAACAAGTCCTCGTTGGTATCAACCGAGGTTTCTTTGCCGTCCGGGCCTTTGGATTTCGCTTTGAGCTTTGGCACTGAGCCAGGCGTGTATTTGGCCACGGCTTCGTTGCCTTGGGGCCAGATAGGGCGGTTGGTCCAGACGTGGATTTCTTTGACGTTGCCGACGATGCCTTCGCTGACCCACTGCTTGAGGAAGCGGATGCCTTTGCCGGTGTGGCCCTGGTTGCCCATGTTGGTCTTCACACCTTTTTTCTTGGCGGCTTCGTGAAGTTGATTGGCTTCCCAGATGCGGTTTACCAGCGGCTTCTGCACGCAGACGTGCTTGCCGCGTTTGATCGCCTCCATCGCCGCAGGGTAATGCGCGTGGTCGGGCGTGGAAACCGTACACATATCGATCTTGTCACCCATGGTCTCGAACATCTCGCGGAAGCTCTCGAACATTTTCGCATCGGGATACTTCACCTGCGCCTGCTTGAGGCGTTCGCGATCCACGTCGCAGATGGCGACGACATTAGCACCCTTGGCGGCGATGCCGATGTCCGAGGCGCCCTTGCCGCCCGCACCGCCGATGCCGGCGACGTTCAGCTTTTTGACGCCACCTTCTTGGCCGATGAGCAAGTTGGGAAGAAAAATGCCGCCAGCGGTGGCAGCGGTGTTACGGAGGAACGTACGGCGGTTGGGGAAGATCGAGGGCTTCATGATGTTTGGATTGGGTCGCAAGGATAGCGGAGAGGAGTGGAAATACGCAATGGGAATGTCGCCTTCAGGCAAAAACGCATGGCTGGCATGAATGCCCTGTGTGACGTGGCACCACATCCGGCTGCATGGCGGTCATCGAATCAGCAACGACTGAAAAAATCCACCCTCACGCTTGCAACCATGGCGGGCACCTCTATTCTTCGCGCCCGCCACCCACTGCCTCATGGTGTAATGGTAACACAGCAGATTCTGAATCTGTTATTCAAGGTTCGAATCCTTGTGAGGCAACCACTCTCGCGACGATCAAGAGTGTAAACGGTCCTCGCCATCTGCTTTAAGGCGGTGATGCCGTTACAGGCAGCCACCGCCGACAACCACCGAGACTTTTTACACCTTGGATGATTGAGCCGCGAGGATCGCGGAATCCAGACGTGCCAGACGGTGAACGCTGGAGGCTGTTTCGATGCCTTCGAGCGCGCGATACGTCTTGCCGATCTTCTGCACGAGTCCGCAGTTGGTCAGCTTGAGAATTTTTTCATACGAGCGCAGGCGGAGCATTTCCTCGCCACCGCTGACGGCGTTTTTGAGCTTCAGTCTTTCAAACACCTTCGTGAAGAGGGCTTTGAACTCGTAGGTCTCGCCGCCGGCAAGGACGTTCACCAACTCATCGGTGACGTGGTCAACTACCCGGCGGGAGAAAGGCGCTTTTTTCGTGACTGTTTTTGTGATGACCATCGTCCCCTCTACCACACGGAATGCAGGTTGTCTCAGAAACCATCATCAAATGTGACGATTCATGCGCAAACTGACCACTTTTGAGGCGAGCAGGACGTCTTTGGCCCGCCGGGTGAGTCGCTTAAAAGCGAATTCAGCTTTAAGCGCGGCGGACTGGCTCTGCTGCGGCCAGGACCGCAGCAGTTTCACCGGACCACGACCACGCGTGTAGCGCGCACCTTTACCCGCATTGTGCTGGGCGATGCGTCGCTCCAGATCATTCGTAATGCCACAGTAGAGCGTGCCGTCTTTGCAGCGCAGCACATAGAGGCACCATTTTTTGGCGGGTTTGGCTTTGGCGGCGGGCTTTTTCTTCTTCGGCACCGTTTAGATTAGACCGTGATGCTGAAAATCAAAACAACTCGCTGATGGTCGAGCCTTCCGTCAACGCGACCGGCCTTCCATCCGCCGATTGATAGCTGATCTCGCGGTGATCATAGCCGAGCGCCGAGTAGATGCTGGCGTGGATGTCGGCGGGCGTGATGGGGCGATCTTTGGGATAAGCGCCGGTGGCATCGGAACTGCCGATGACTTGCCCGCCGCGCACACCACCACCAGCCAACAGAACGCTGTAGCAGCCGGGCCAGTGATCGCGACCAGTGTCGGTGTTGATCTTCGGGGAGCGGCCAAATTCGCCCATCCAAACGACGAGCGTGCTTTCCAGCAGTCCGCGTTCTTCGAGATCGTCGAGCAGCGCCGCATACGCCTGCTCCATCGGCGGTACGAGACGATTCTTGAGGCTGTTGAAGTTGTCCTTGTGCGTATCCCAAGTGATGCTCGGTCCATTGACGGTGGTGACAAAACGCGTGCCGGCTTCGATCAAGCGCCGTGCCAGGAGATGCGACTGCCCCCAACTATGCCGGCCGTAGCGTTCGCGTACTTTGTCAGGCTCTTGGGACAGATCGAAGGCCTCGGCGGCCTTGCCGGATTGCAGCAACGTGGTGGCTTGTTGGTTAAAGATGTCGAGTTCGGCGACTTGTGGCGATGCGACGGGCTTGGAAGCCGCACCGAGTTGATTCAGCAAGGCAAGCCGTTGCTGGAAGCGGTCGGGCGTGAGGCTGGTGTCGAGCGCCATGTTGCGTACGCGGAAGGCGGCGGCGTTCGGATCGTCATCGAGGACGAAGGGATCGAAACGCTTGCCCAGACAGCCGCCGAACTGGCCGGGTGTGAGATAGACCTTGCTGTCGCAATGCGGAAACGGCGTGATGACATACGGCGGCACGCCTTTGCTAAAACCATCCCGCTGCGCCAGCCAGCCGCAGAGTGTGCCCACACCGGGCAGATCCGTCGGACTCGGCGTAATGAGCGTGCTGTCCACGCGATACGGGCGTCCCGTCGTGGCCCAGCACATACCGCCATTGTGGCTGCTGTGGCCGTGATGCACCGAGCGGATCAGCGCGAGCTTGTCCATGCGCTTCGCCATCTGCGGCAGTAGTTCGGAGATGTGGATGCCGGTGACATTCGTTTTGATCGTGCCAAACTGCCCGCGGATGTCCTGCGGTGCGTCCGGTTTGGGATCCCACAGGTCGATGTGGCTCGGCGCACCGCCATTGAAGATGAGGATCACCGACTTCGCCTTGCCGAGGCCGATGCCGTTCGGTCGTGATGGCGATGCAAGCGCTCCGAGCTGATTCAACCCGAAACCCAGCATGCCCATGCCTCCTGCATGGAGAATGTTGCGCCGTGAAATGCGCATCTGTGGTATTGAAGTGCTCACGCTGTGCAAACACTACGAGTGTGGGCCGGTGATCTTGCGAGCACAGCAAAGTAGGTCAGTTGCGCTGCAACTGATTCCCTGAAACTCCAGTTGCGGCGCAATCGGACTACTTTCACGCCCGCCACTTCAAGCTCACCGTCACGCCATTCCACGCATGATCCGCCTGATGCGTGTGCGTGGTAAAACTGCCGCCACTCTCACCGAGTTTCGCCATCGTCCAGCCGGTGGTGGAGGTCTTTTTATCGGCAACGTAGCCGACGGCAGGTGTGTTCAGGATGTGGATGCCCTCGTGCGCGAAGAAGTCGCGATGATGGATGTGGCCGTGGATGTAGGCTTTCACCTGCGGACGTTCCGCCAGCATCTGCCACAGCGCTTCGGAGTCCTCCAGACCACCGGGGAAGTGCTTCGGATCGCCGCCGAGACGTGGATTATGATGCGCGATGATGAGCGCGGGCTTGTCGGCGTTTGCATCGAGGGCCTTGGCCAGCCAGTCGCGTTGTGCCGCGCCCAAATCGCCGGGCGCGCTCATGGTCTGCTTCAAGGAGTCGAGCAGGTAGAGATTCACGACCTTCAACTTCACGATGCCCACATGGCGGGACTCTGCGGCTGTCTGCTGCGCCTTATCGCTTGCCAGCACTTCATAGAACACCTCGCGCGCATCATGATTGCCCATCGTGAGATGCAGCGTCACGCCCGCCTCACGCAGCGGAGCGATCAATTTGGCAAAATGCTCATAGTCACCACGCTGGCCGTCTCTCAAGGCCAGATCGCCGTTGATGATGACCGCCGTTGGCCGTTGCGGCAGCGCCAGCAGCCACGCCACTGTGTTGCGCAAATTTGTCGGGATCGAAGCACTGGGCGGATGCTGCGCGCCGACGTGCGTGTCATTCAGGATCGCGATCAAACTCTCATCCACCTCCGTCGCAGAGGCTTCCGCGCTCGACCAAGCCGCCGCAGCTCCGAGCTGCGTGAGGAACTGACGGCGTGAGGTGAGATGAAGCGGCATGGCTTGCTATACGCGCTGTTTCACACTCGTATTGCTCTCATGGACCGCCGCGATTTCATCAAGACCACCAGTGCTGCCGCCGCTTTGACGGGAGCGCGGACACTTTTGTCCGCATCTTCAGCCCAGCGGCAGCCCGATCTCATCAAAGTCGAGAACGCCAGGCCCGGTGCCAGCTTCCAGCTCACGCGCATGATGCCGGACAATGCGAAGTCTTGCCGCACCTCGATGATCGAGGGCTACTGCTCGCGCCAGTCCGTCAAGGCCGGCGAAAAGCTCGACATCTTCGTCAGCACACGGCCTGCATCGAAATTCATCATCGACCTCTTCCGCATGGGCTATTACGACGGCGCAGGCTCGCGTTTGATGACCACACTCGGCCCATTCACCGGGAAAGATCAGCCCGTGCCTGAGATGGGCGACAATCGATTGCGCGAATGCCAGTGGGAAGTCTCGACGACGCTCACCATCCCCGCCGGCTGGCCCAGTGGCGTGTATTTGGGGCGATTGACCACGGTTCCGCCTGAAGGCGGGACTCCGAAGCCTTACTGGCAGAGCTACATCATCTTCATCGTCAAAGACGATCGCCCTGCTGACATCCTGTTCCAGTGCAGCGACAACACCTGGCAGGCCTACAACCAGTGGCCGGTGAAGGAATCGCTCTACACCGATCCCCGCGCCGCGCATGCGCCGGGTGTCAGCGTGAGCTTCGACCGGCCTTACGGCAAGTATGTGCAGATCTTCGACAACCCGCTCAGCATGGGCAGCGGCGAGTTCCTGCTGTGGGAGTTTCCGCTGTGCTACTGGCTGGAGAAGGAAGGCTATGACGTGACCTACTGCTCCAACGTCGATAACCTCGATTCAGCCAATCTCGCCCGTGTCAAAACGATGATCAGCATCGGCCACGACGAGTATTGGGATCTGCGCCAGTATCAAAACGTGAAACAGGCCATCGCCGATGGTCTCAGTGTCCTCTGGCTCTCCGCCAACGACGTTTACATGGTCACCCCCTTCACGCCAAACGCCAAAGGCGATGCCAACCGCCGCCTCACACGCGAAACCTGCTATGGCGAGTTCCGCGAAGAAGAAAAAGCGGCCTATTCCAAGGTTCTCGGCCCCTTTGAAAATCCTGGGCCCGACGAGCGCGACATCATCGGCGCCCGCACCATCGTCCCCTTCAACGGCGGCGGCGACTGGACCTGCGCGAAGCCCGATCACTGGCTCTTTGAAGGCACCGGCATGAAACAAGGCGACAGCATCCCCGGCCTCGTTGGCTGGGAATTCCACGGTGATCCCGATACCGCCCGCGAAGGCCTCGAAGTCATCGCCGCAGGCAATGTCTGGTCCGGCGGCAGCCGCCTCGGGAAATACGCCGCCACCGTGTTCGAAGGCCCGAAGCAGAACATCGTCTTCAACGCCACCACCATCTTCTGGAGCCAAGGTCTGAGCGATCCCCCCGGCCACATGATCCCTTGGAGCCACTACTCACGCCCCCACGGGCCGGATGAACGCGTGCAGCGGATCACGAGGAATGCGCTGAAGCGGGCGATTGGCTGAGCTGATACGTTTATGGGCTTGTCACGTTCAACCGGATGCGTTCAACCGGATGAATCCGCGCTCGTTCCCAGGGTTTGCGCATGGAAAATATCAAAGCGCAAAAAGATGGTTCTTCGGGGTTTCCCGTGTGATTAAAGGGTCGGTTTGAGGTCGAGTTTGCCGCAGAAGAAGAGGATGCGGGCGCGATAGCTTGCAAAGCTGCGGAAGCCTCGCGCTGCGGCCTTGAGTTGT
>NZ_JBJXFV010000087.1:0-15558 GCF_046154365.1 Prosthecobacter sp. | reverse complement strand
CGCTCCGCCGCCGCAGAAGAAATAATGAAGCCCGGAGGTCAGGCATGCTGCCTGACAACGGACAGAGGGTTCGCTTCGCGGCTTCGCAACCAGCCTTGTCTCGGGATCAAAGGCGGGACGCCTCGATCCGGTGACAGGCCGGAGGCCTATCCTCCGAGCGCGCTGCGAAGCGTTGCCAGCAGCTTCTCGATGTCTTCCGCCGTGTTGTAACCATGCACGGCGATGCGGATGCGGCCGACCTGGTGCATGACGTGAATGTTTTGGGCGAGCAGGGCCTCGTTGATCGCCGTCGTGTTTTCGTGTTTGAAGGCGACGATGCCGCTGGAGCATTCCGGCTGTGCAGGAGCCAGCGGCGTGATGTGCAGATCGCGCAAGCCTGCATGCACACGCGCGACCAGCGGATCGGCATGCGCGGCGATGCTGGTGACGCCAATTTGATCAAGATAACGCAGCGCGGCGTTCAAGGCATAGAGCGCGGCGAAACTCGGCATGCCGACGGAGAAACTGAGCGCGCCAGGCTTGATGCGGGCGCTTTCGAAGCGGTCGGTGTCGAACGCATTCGCGAGATGATACCAGCCGCCGGCCTTCGTGGTGAGACGCGCAGCGGATTTCTTCGGAATGCCGATGATGCCGCCGCCGTGGATGCCGAGCGTCCATTTGTGCGTGCTGGAAATGACGATGTCCGCGTCCTGACAGTCGAGCACGACGCGTCCGAGCGCCTGCGTGACATCGACGGCGATGAGCGCCTGCGGTGCGAGCAGATGCACCATGTCCCGCAGACGTGCAAAGGCGATGCGGTGGCCGTTGTAGAAGCTCACGAGGCTGATCTGCACGAGCGCGGTGCGTTCGTTGAGCAACTGGGCGAGTTCGACGAGGTTCATGGCACCGTCGCGATTTTTCCACAGCCTAGTCAAAGGTCGCGCAGCTTCCGGCGCAGTGAGCCAGGGCGTGGCCCCGGCGGGGAAATCGAGATCGGTGACGACGACTTCGTCCTTCGGCGTGAGTTGCAGCGCGTTGGCGAGCAGGTTGTAGGCTTCTGAACTGCAGGAGCAGAAGGAAACTTCGTCCGTGGCGAGTCCGAGATGTTTCGCGGTGATCTCGCGGCATTCCTCGACACGTGGGAAGTGAAAATCGCGGCCACGCATGCCCAGTGACTTGTGCTGCATGTATTCGGCCACAGCCTCATTCACGCAGACCGGCGGGATGCTCTCGGCGGCGGTGTTGAGGTAGTGGATGCCGTGGAGACTGGGAAAATCGGCGGCGCGGGAGGTGTCGGTGAGCATGTGTCTGAAGGTGGGCAAATGAGGCGATTCGGCAATCTACCAAACGCCCCTCACCCCGGCCCTCTCCCCGAAGATGCGGCAGATGAAAAGAAATCCTCGGCGGGGAGAGGGAGATCGTTTTCGAGCCTGCAAACGCGAACCTCCTCTCCCCGCCACAGACTGGCATCGCCAGAGAACCATTCTTCTGGGAGAGGCCGGGTGAGGGGCCGCAGCAAATCGCGTTGTCAGTTGTCTCGCTTCAACTCAGGCGCATTCTCCGGCAGCTTGATCAACGGTTCACCGCCGAGATAGCCGAGCGAGATGAGGAAGTCGTCCATCTTCTTCGCCGTCACTTGAATCCATGGCTCACGATTGAAGAAGCCGTGCGGCATGTCGGCGGCAGTCCACATTTCCGCACGCACGCCGAGTGCGGTGGCTTTCTTCACGTATTCATCGCCGCCGGCCTTGAGCTTGTCTGCGGCGCCGAAGAAGATGATGGCCGGTGGCGTGTCCTTGGCGACAAAGTTGTTCGGCGTGATCGCCTCGGCCACTTCGAGCGTGATCGGGCTGTCGCCAGTTTCGCGTTGTTTGAAGAGCGTGGCGATGTTCATGGCGGGATTGAAGAGCACCATGGCGTTCGGTTTGGCGGAGATGGCTTTGTCGTCTGAATCGGCATCGTAGGCGGAGACGAGCGCGGTGCAGGCGGCGAGATGACCACCGGCAGAACCACCGGCGGCGATGACTTTGTCTGGATCGATTCCCAGCTCGGTGGCATGGCCGCGCACCCAGCGGATGGCGCTCTTGGCGTCTTCCACGCACTTGTCGGGCGTGGTTTGGTGGATGCTGCGGATGCGGTAATCGGCGCTGATGGCGATGATGCCGCGGCTGGCGAGGTATTCGGCCTGCGGGACGAATTGCAGGTAGGAACCGGCCTTCCAACCGCCGCCGAAGAAGAACACGACGCAGGGACGCAGTGCGGCGATTTGAACTTCGCCAGCGGGGGAGAAGACGTGGAGCTTCAGTTCGCCCTGCGGCGTGGTTTTATAGACGATGTCCTTCGTCGTGACTGTGGCGTCGGTCAGTTTGATCGTGGGCTTTGTTTTGACGGCCTTTTGGGCGAAGGCTGGGAGCGAGAATGCGAGGAGGAGGGGAAGGATGAAGCGCATGGTGGTGCTGAAACGACGAGGAGGCGCGGATGTTGCGGAGCGCGAGTATGGCGAAGCCTACTCGCCTGTTTTTTGGGCGATACGTTGGCGCTGGGGCTGACAAGTGGCGAGTAGGCTAAAGCCATACTCGCGCTCCATCACTTGAGCGTCATGAGCCACGCCACGAGATCGGCGAGGCCTTGCGGGCCGATGGCGGCGGCAAGGCCGGGGGGCATCAATGATTGAGTCATCTCCTCCTGCTTGACGATGCTTGACTTCTTGACGGGCTGCGCGGCACCACCGGCGATCTTGAGGGTCAGTTCATCGGCGGTATCACTGATGATGTAGCCGATGATGGTTTGTTTCTCCTTCGTGGTGATGGTGAGGCCGTTGAAGCTGTGTTCGATGGCGGCGCTGGGGTAGAGGATGGCGGTGAACAGACCGTCTTTGCTGAGCTTGTTGCCGATCTGAGTCAAATCGGGACCGAAGTTGATGAACTGGCCTTTGACCTGATGGCAGGCCACGCAACCGGCCTGGAGGAACATCCCCTGCCCTTTCGCGGCATCGCCTTTGAGCTTCATGAGGTCGGCCAGTGGCGGGAATTTCTCGGCACCGAGCGCGGCGGGCAGCGGGAGTTCCTTGGCGGCTTGATTGCGCAGGCCAGCATCGGTGCTGCGGCTGAGGGCGAGCGCGGCGGTGGTCTTGACGATGTCGGGCAGCTTTTTTTCGCTGTTCCACTTCAGGATGGATCGGCCGCCTTCGCTGCTGAGCGCGAGGGCCTCGACGATGCTGCGGCGCACGTCATCGCGCTTCTCCGGCCAGAAGGCCTGGTTCAACACGGCCACGCTGGGCCGGTCGCTGACCTTGCCGAGTGCGGCGACGAGTTTTTTCGCCGAGGCAGCATCCGCCTTCGTGAGAAAGGCCACGGTCTTGCCGACGTTCGCCGCGAGAATGCGCGCGGCGTTGATGGATTCGCCCGCGTCGGGATGCGCGGTGATGTAATCGACGAGTTCCTGCTCGAACCCGGTCAAATTGAGCCGCTGCACGAGGTCGATGAACTCCGGTTTGCCGATGACGGGCTTCAGGAGCGAATCCAGCCGCGCCTTGGCCTCGGGATTGGAGGAGATGGCGTTGCGGTCGAGCAACGCGGTGGCGGCGAGAGCGGTTTCGGTATCTCCATACGAAAAGATGGGCAAAACTGCTGCTTTGACTTCCTGAGGTGATGTATAGGAGCGAATTTGGAGTGCTCGAAGAAAGCTCAGTGAGGTTAGAGGCACGTGAGAATAATCAGACGCCGATTTGCCCGAAATTTCCTCCCGGTAAGCTGCAAGGTCTTCGAATCCCTCGCACCAATACTTCAAGACCGAGCTCAAGTGTTCTACTGTTCCCGTTCTCCATGTCCGACGCGCGCTAAAGACTGGAGGGCGAGGAGTGCAGACTGGAATCATCTGTGCGCGTTTCGCAGAAAAAAGATCGCTTGCTATGCCATGCGCTTCGATTGCCCAGCGATCCGTGTCGCAGTTCAAATAGTAGACCTGGCGAGATGCCTCCTCACTACCATCAAACCTCAACGCAATCGACGCTTCGCGGCGCACGGCGGGTGATTTGTCGGCAACAACCTTCGCGATTACCTCACGCAGCATCTCAGGATGCGCCTGCTGCACGAGGCGACGAGCGACGCGGATGGCGGTGATGCGGATGTTGGGATCGGTGTCGGTGAGGGCCTCCGTCAGGCAGTGGGGCAGAGTCAGGTCGTGCGGGTTCGGTTTGTCGGCACCTGGATTGATGCGCTCCCACTCATGATCGGCGAGCAGCCACAAAGCACGGGCGCGATGTTGCGGGAGTGCTTTCTTGTCGTCGAAGAGTTGGTGCAGTTCAGGCTCGGCTTCGGAGCCGATTTCTTCGAGCTTCTTCCAGGCGAGGTAGCGCTGCGCTTCGTTCGGCGATTTCAACGCGGCCACGGCGGACTCTGGCGAGTCCAATTTGAAATTGGGGATTTGATATTTGAGAGCGGCCTTCGTCGTCACGCGGAACAAACGCCCGCGCGTCACATCGCCCATCCCATGCCCGCCGACGCCGGGGTCATACCAGTCGGCGACGATTAAAGAGCCATCGGGGGCGACGGCGACATCGCTGGGGCGGAACCAGCGGTTCTTCGTGCCTTCGAGAATGTTCACGATCTCGGCTTTGTAGCCAGCGCCGTCGGGTTGGGTGATGTAGCCGCGGACGACATTCGGGCCGGCGTCGCAATGGAGGGGCTGGCCGTGGAAGATGCTGGGGAGGAGGTCGCCTTCATAGACTTGCATGCCGGTGGGGCTGCCTGCGCCGGTTTGGAGCATGTTGGGGATGACGCCGGGGTCGTTTTGATGCCAGTGACGCAGCGGGATTTCGCTTTCCCAACCGATGCGCGGCGTCTGCCAGCCTGCGCCGGTCATTTCGTCGGAGTAGCCGTAGTTGCCGAACTCCATGACGTAATTGATGCGCACGCCTTTGTTGCCGTCGTCGTCGTTGTCGGACTGCCACAGGGTGCCGAAGCTATCGACGGCGACTTCCCAGTTGTTGCGGAAGTTCCAGGCGAGCACCTCGACGTTGCTGCCGTCGAGCTCGCAACGGAAGACCATGCCCTGCTGGTAGGGGCGGTTGTTTTGGTTGGTGCATTTGATGCCGTGGATGTCGGTGATGAGATTGCCTTTGGCATCGCAGAGCTGTTTGCCGGCGTTGCCGAAATTGAAGTAGAGGCGGCCATCGGGGCCGAAGTGGAAGGCGTGGATGCCGTGGTCGTGCTGGGCACCGCCGATCTTCGTGAACATGAGCTCTTTGCGGTCGGCTTTGTCGTCGCCGTTGTCGTCGATGAGCCAGAAAACGTCGTCGCCGCAGGAGATAAGCGCTTTGTTGCCGAGCACGCAGATGCCGTGGGCACTGTCCACATCGCGGCCCTGGTGGAAGACGGTGGATTTGTCGGCCTTGGCATCGCCATCGGTGTCTTCCAGGATGAGGATGCGGTCGCCCTCGGCGCGTTCGCCGTTGTGCTTGCGGTAATTGACGACCTCGCAAATCCAGACACGGCCCCGGTGGTCGATGTCGATGCTGGCGGGCGAAAGCATCATCGGCTCGCTGGCAAAGAGCTGCACGGTGAGTTCGGGATGCACATCGAGCTGCTCGGTGGCGGATTCGGACTCGTGGGCGACCTCATTGACATTATTGACCTGGATGGGGCCGGGATTCTCGGTGTAAACGGCGAAGGTGACGCTGGTGCTGCCCTGCCGCGTGCCACCTTCATCGAGGGCGCCGCGTGCTTTGAAGCGCTTTGTGCCTTCAGGGAGGTTGAACGCGATGACGCTATTCGCATGCGTGCCGATGCCATATGGGATGGTTTTGCCCGCGCTGCGGAGTTCTTTGCCACCGACGTTGGCATTGACACTGACACTGCCGAAACCAGTCTGCGCAGACTTCCACTCGACCTCGGTGAGCTTTTTCTCGCTCCCATCGGCCAGGATCAATCGTGGCTCCGCCCAGTCGGCCCAATCGGCGGTGAAGCCATTGCCGCCATCGGTGACGACGAGGAAGAGTTCTTTGGCACCTTCGAGCGAGACATCGATTTCGACGCTGTGGTCGGGCGTGCTCGGGGTGAGGAGCTTGGATTGGAAGAGCGGCTTGGGCGCGGCGAGGAGCAGCGTCGGAGCAAGGAAGGCGAGCAGGATGGATTTCATGCGAGGGCGGAGAGTACGCGGGCATGAGGGGAACGCTATCGCGGAGATATGGGTGCGGCGGAGATGGACGGAACACCGTTGGTGTTCGGCCTTGGGAGAAAAGGATCGCTGGGGGTGAACCCAAGGGAGCACTCGCCAAGGCTCGGCACCCTTGGGCTGAGTGACGCAAGCCCGTTGAGCTTGGTGTGGGTGAGCCTGCCTGTATCGCTATACGAAGCGTTGCTGGAGGGCGTTTGCGTTTCTGATCCGCACACGGAGCGTGCTGGCTACTCCACGTCTTCGCCGAGGTAGGCAGCGAGGTGTTTGCGGAGTTCGGTGCGGGCGCGGAAGAGGAGGCTCTTCACGGCAGGGAGGGACATTTTCAACGCGGCGCAGATGTCTTCATACGGGCGCTCTTCGTGGCGGCGCATGATGACGGCGAGGCGCTGCTTTTCGGGCAGGGCGGCGATGGCTTTGTCGAGCGCCTGCTCAAGCTCGGTCTGCTGGGTGATGTGATCGGCACCAGGGATGCTGTGATCGGCGAAGTGTTTCGGCGGATCGTCTTCGTTCTCCTGTTCCATGCTGACCTCTTTGCGGCGGGAGCGGCGGCGGGTTTCGTTGAAGACGAGGTTGCGGGTGATGGTGAAGAGCCAGGTAGTGAACTTGGCGGTGACCTCATAACGCGGGGCGCTGCGCCAGACGCGGATAAACACCTGCTGCGCGATGTCGTGCGCGTCGTCGATGTTGTTCAGCATGCGGGCGCAGGTGCCGATGATGGCGCTCTGATGCAGTTCGACGAGTCGTTCAAAGGCTTTCACGTCGCCTTCTTTGACGCGGAGCATGAGTCTGACGCTTTCCTGATCCGAAGACTCCTCCACACCGTCGGCAGCGGCCTGCGGTGGGGAAATGGGAGCGATCCGTTCCGGTTCGGGCATGTGGTAGGCGGGCAGTGTGAACGCCATGCTAGCGAGGGTCATGCGCGATGTAAACCACCGGCGCGGTGGAATGGTTGCGCGCGAAAGTTTGACGCTGCCGTGGCCGCCGCTAGCATCGGTGACGATGAACGATCAAACTTGGGACACGACTTTCCGCGAACTTTTCGAGCGCTGCGCCAAACTGCATCGCGATGGCGACACGCGAGCTGCGAACTGGTTCACGGCGGCGGATAAATCGTTTTTGGACGGCATTGGCCACACGACGCAGGAGTTTTTTGACTTTGTGGACGATCACTGCCGCTATGGCGCGGAAGGACCGACGCTGGAAACGGCGCTGCTCGTCGCGGCGGTGCGGCGGGATTATTTCCGTGTGGTGCAAAACGGCAAACGCAGCGGCAAGATCGTGCCGCCAAGTGAACTGCCGCCGAAACCGGCGGCGGTGGATGGCATCCCGTGGCTGCCGCGTTTGATCGTGAAGGCGCGGGCGAAACTGAAGGGTGAGATGGACCCGGACACGATGTTTGGCTGCGGCGGTGATCGTGCGTTCTTCGAGCAGCACAAGCTGCATCCCGCCGACTTTCTGCGAG
The DNA here is from genome assembly GCF_046154365.1 of Prosthecobacter sp. Classification (GTDB taxonomy): domain Bacteria; phylum Verrucomicrobiota; class Verrucomicrobiia; order Verrucomicrobiales; family Verrucomicrobiaceae; genus Prosthecobacter. The sequence continues at coordinate 7,940 of NZ_JBJXFV010000087.1, read as the reverse complement.
TGACTTGGGCGGCAGGCGACGATGACCGGAAGATCATCGAGTTCGCGAAGTCGGGGAAGATGTGAAGGTGCGGGCAAGAGTGCCCGCATCACTTTATTTCTTCGGTTCCACGCCGCCTTCTTTGGCGACTTCGTCTTTCTTTTGCTGCACAGCGGCTGAGCCGAGATCGAGGAGCTTGGGAGCTTCGCCACCTTTGGGGACGAACTTCAAGGCGACGCCGTTGATGCAGAAGCGGCGATCGGTGGGAGTTTTGAAGCCTTCGCCTTCAAAGACGTGGCCGAGGTGCGCATCGCAGCGTTTGCAGACGGTTTCGATGCGCTTCATGCCGTGGCTGTTGTCCACTTTTTCGAAGACGCCTTTGGCTTTGGACGAATCATAGAACGAAGGCCAGCCGCAGCCGGAGTGGAACTTTTCCTTGGAGGTGAACAGCTCCGCGCCGCAGCACACGCAGTAGTAGGTGCCTTCGCCCTGCTTCTCGAATTCAGCGTAAGCCGCGCCGTTGGGCCGCTCGGTGCCGCGCATGCGGGTGACTTCGTATTGTTCGAGCGAGAGGAGTTTCTTCCATTCGTCGTCGGACTTCACAACTTCGGGCTTGGGCATGGCGGGGGTGTCAGTTTTGGGTTTGTCCTCGGCCTGGGCGATGCAGAAGGCGGCGGCGAGGGCGGAAAGGAGGGCGAGACGGAGTTTCATGGCGTTGGGTTGCTGATACGTGGGAGAAGTGGGGAAGATTGCTTATTCCCCAAAAAGACGTGGCTTCAATCTTCATCCTCGCGTGCGGTCTGGCCGATGTTCCAGAGCAGGAGGCGGAAGCCGGCGTCGGGGTGGCGGTCGGCGGAGGCAGTTTGCCGGCGGAAGGAGGCGAGGAGTTCCTGGCGCTCGGCGGTGGTGTAGGCACCGCCGCGCAACACGCCCTGATCTGGCATGGCGCTCCATGAATCGGAGACCCATTCCCAGACGTTACCGGAGAGGTCGAACAGGCCACGGCCATCGGCACGGAAGGAACCAACCGGTGCTGCTTCGGCGACACCGTCGGTGTAACCTGCGATAGATTCTTTGCCGCTGCTGTCGGCGGTTTTGTCGAGGTAGTTGCCCGATTTCGCCGGTGGCGGCCAGATAAAGCCCCAGGGATAGATGCCTTCGATGCGCAGGCTGCGTTCGGCGGGCGTTTCGCCGAGTTCACGCGAGAGATAGGCGGCCATGCTCCATTCGTCGTCGGTGGGCAGGCGGTATTCTTGATCAGGCTCAAGCAGGCCCTGCGCGCGTTCGCGGTCCGTGAGCCAGCGGCAGAACTGCTCGGCCTCGGCACGATTGACCATCGTCACGGGAAAATCGGGGCCGACGTCGAACACACGACCATCGATAGGCGGCTGATTGGTGGCCTTGGCGAATTCTGCAAAGTCTTTGCGCCGCGTTTCGATACTGGCGAGCATCGCTTTGCCCAGCGGCACGAACTTGATGCCGAGGCTGTTCTGCCACGCCTTGCCGAACACGACCGAGCCGGTGGCCCTCAAACGCAGGTTGAAGCTGATGCTTTGCTGTTCCTTGAGCTTGCCGCTGGCGATCTCGGGCTTGTAGCCGGGCAGCCGCACTTCGTAGCTGAAGGCGTCAGCGCGCACTTTGGGCAGCGCGAGCGGCGTGCGACCGACGAGACGCTCGCCTTCGAAGACTTCGGCTCCGGCAGGCGTGCTGGCGATGTTGAGGCTGCCAAACTTCACGCTCACGATCTCGGTGCGGATGGCGCTGTGGCCGGGCTTGGGTTTGGAAGCACCGGGCATGACAGGAATGTTCGCGGCCTTCCAAACATACTCATGATCGGGATCGAGTCGGCCGGACTGCCGCTCCACCGCAGTCATCCAGGCGCAGAAGGCATCCGCTTCTTCTTTGGGAATCACGGCGGCATATAGCGTGGTTTTGTCCGGCAGGGTAACGGGGGTCACCTCGTATTCCGCAGCGCCATAGGTGGCTTCGAGGAAGTTGCGGAAGAGCAGGGCATCGAGCGGCAGATCGGCGACATGGCGATCCTGTTTGTAGGTGAACCATTGCTTGAGCCGGTTCTGCCAGGGTTTGCCCGTTGTGGGCGGCTGCGGACGCACGGGGAGCACCGGTTGAGGCTTCACGGGCAGCGGAATATCATACGCCCACTCGCGCTGATGCTTGGCCATCACGAGGCCGCTAGCGACGAGGAATGAGGCGAGCGTGGTGAGAATGGCCGCACGGCTGAAGCGGCGCACGAAGCTCTCGGGCTTCTTGTCGCCGACATGCTGCAGCGCCTCGGCGAAATCGGAAGCGGTGGCAAAGCGGCGGGTGAGATCGCATTCGCAAGCCGTGCAGATGACGCGGTTGAGGTCCAGCCAGAAGGGCCATTCTTCATCGGAGAGATTTTCCGGCACCTCGGGGAATTCCATGCGGTCTTTGCCGCTACTCATCTCATAGAGCACCTTGCCGAGGCTGTAAATGTCCGCCTGCGCCGTGCCGGGGCCTTCAGGCGGCACGAAGCCTTCGGTGCCCACAAAGGTGCGCTCCCCAAACGCGGCGACGAGGCCGATGTCCGCCAGTTTGCACACGCCGCCGACGAAGATGATGTTCGAGGGCTTGATGTCACGATGCGTGAGGCCGTGGTTGTGCATGTAGTGCAGGGCGTCGGCCATGTACACGCCGGCATCGCGGCAGAAGAAGGGATCGAGACGCCCGTGGCGCTTCATGTCCGTGGTGAGCGTGCGGGGAACGTAGGTCTGCGTGTTGGTGATGTTCCCGCCTTCCTCGGCGTCGTCCGCCAGCTCCATCACGCAATAATAAAAGCCGCGCGGCTCATTCCAGCCGACGTGCAAAATATGGACGAGGCAGGGATGACCACGCGAGATGGGCTCGAACTGCTGGATGCCCTGAAACTCGCGGTGGAAGGTGCGTGTGAGTTCAAAATCCTCGCGCCAGACGATCTTCACCGCTCGCAGCGCTCCGGTGACGCTTTGCGCCAGCCAGACTTCGCCATACGCACCGGAGCCGATGCGCTTGAGCAGCGTATAGTCGGGAATGACGATGTCATCGCGATGCGAGGGCGGGCCGTTCCTGTCGCGATTTTTCACCTTCTCCTTCGCGGTGGGTGGTGCAATCGGCGGTGCGGGCAGCTCTGCTTCGTCGGCATCCGACTCAGGCGCTGCTTCGATCTCCTCCGCCACTTCATCCAGCAACGGCACAACGACCTCCTCGTCCGCGATCGCGGACGGGGACGGGGACTCAAGGTCTGCTGGCAGGACGGCGGAATCGCTCATGAAGCTGGCGTGGAAGGAGGAAGCAGCGTGCATCGGCCTGATCAGCCGCCGCAAGCGCCCAGAAGTCTCCCACTAAAGCATCGTATTCTCAAGCCCCTGAACTTCTTTCTTCACCAGCGCCCCGACCCGGTGCTTGGCCAAATAAACCTGCGCCGCATTGATGCCGAGCGCTTCGGAGGTCTTCTTCACGCCCCAGCCCTTCATCACATAGCAGTCGAAAATTTGGAACTGCCGAGGCGAAACCTTGGCTTTGACACGCTCCAGAGCCGCAGCGGTGATGTTGTCACGCCACTCACGGTCCCAGATGTTTTCCAGCAGGTTGTCCTTGTCCTGGGACAGGCGATCCACGATCTGCCCGCTGGTGTCCTCGGTGTCAGCGTTGCCTTGATCTGCGAGGGAAGGCTGGCGCTTGCGGGCACGAAACACGTCGAGAATGCGCCAGCGCGTCATCTGCAGCAGCCAAGCCTTAAATGAGCCTGCACGCGGGTCGTACTGGCCTTTTTGCACCTGGCGGGCGATGGCGATGACGGTTTCCTGCACCACATCAAAAGCTTCTTCGCGAGTGAGACCTGCCTTGGTGCCGACGCTGAAAATAAGCCGCCAGTAGGTCTGATAAAACTCGTTCCACGTCTTCTGGTCCTCCCAGTTGTTCAGACGCTCGATCAGGCTCTTGCGGGTCTTCTCCCACAGGCCTTTCTCTTTTTTGACGTCTTCCGGGATCGGAATGTCTGGCTCCGGTTTGCTCATTGGTCGCTGATACTCAACGGATGAAAGGCGCTGTCAAACCTTTGAGTCCCTTCAGGAGCAAAGAATTTCGCCGATAGAGGTGCGGCTTTTTGGCGGGATCATTGATCGGAGTCGCTCATGCTGGTGATGAAGTGATTTCATCCATGCGGCGGGCTGGAGAAAGCATCATGGGTTGCCATCAGGGAGGGGCGGGCTAGTCTGGCAATTCTGCGCTGCGTTGGTGGCGTGGTCCTTGCTTAATTACCATGCCCGAACTGGAAAACCCCTTTCAAGAAACGCTGCTCTCACGTCATCGTGCCGAGCCTTGCACCGTGGTCATCTTTGGCGCCACCGGCGATCTCACGCACCGCAAGCTGATCCCTGCCATTTACAACATCGCCGCCTGTGGCGATCTGCCGCCGCAGTTCAAGGTCGTGGGCTTTGCCCGACGCGACAAGACGGACGAAGGCTTCCGGGCCGAATTGGAAGAAGGAAACCGCAAAAACAGCCGCCAGGGCCACAACGACGAGCTGTGGAAGAGCTACTCGCAGTGCATCCACTACCACCGCAGCGAATTTGAAGACCTCGAAGGCTACAAGGCACTCGGTCGTCTGTTGGATCAGTTCGATGTCGAACGCGGTGCGCCTGCGAACCGCCTCTTTTACCTCGCCTCAGCCCCCGAGGCCTTCAAACCCATCCTGGAGATGATCCGTGCAGCCGGTCTCAATAAAGCCGTCGGTGACAAGTGGGCGCGGGTCGTCTGTGAGAAGCCGTTCGGCAAAGATCTCGACACCGCACGCGGCTTGAATGCCGTCGTAGCCGAAACCTTCCACGAACGCGACACCTACCGCATCGACCACTACCTCGGCAAAGAAACCGCGCAGAACATCATGGTGCTGCGCTTTGCGAACTCGATCTTCGAGCCGAACTGGAACAGCCGCTACATCGACCATGTGCAGATCACCTGTGCCGAAAATCTCGGCATGGAAGGTGGTCGCGGCGGCTACTACGACACCGCCGGAGCGCTGCGTGACATGGTTCAAAATCACCTCTTCCAGCTCCTCACCCTCGTGGCGATGGAACCGCCGACCGATTTGAGCGCCGACAGTGTGCGCGATGAAAAAGTGAAGGTCATTCGTGCCCTGCGTCCGCTCGTCGGGCCCGAAGCCGTCGGCAAGAATGTGATTCGCGCTCAGTACACCGTCGGCAGTGTCGATGGCGTGCCGCGTGTCGGTTACCGGCAGGAGGATCGCGTCAATCCCGAGTCTCAGACTGAGCCGTACGTCGCATTGCGAGTCATGATCGACACCTGGCGCTGGCAGGGCGTGCCGTTTTACATTCGCGTCGGCAAGCAACTGCCGAAGAAGGCCACCGAGATCAGCGTGCATTTCAAAAAGCCGCCGCAGGTGCCCTTTGCCACCAGCAACATGCTCAGGAACAGCGAAAACACCCTCGTCATCCGCATTCAGCCGGATGAGGGCATCGCCCTGCGCATCCTCTGCAAACAGCCCGGTCAGGCGCAGAACGTGCAGCAGGTGAAGATGGACTTCCGCTACTCCTCCAGTTTCGGCAAGGCCAGCCCCGAGGCCTACGAACGTCTTTTGCTCGACGCGATGGCTGGTGACGCCACGCTCTTTGCCCGCCGCGATGAAGTAGAAAATGCCTGGAAGTTCATCGACGAGATCGAACACGCTTGGCACCAGTCCGCCACGCCACCACCGATGCACGAATACCCCGCCGGAAGCTGGGGGCCGAAGGAAGCGGACGATCTGCTCCGTGCCGATGGCCGCGAGTGGCGGCTGCTTTGATTTGGGAGGACTCCAACCATGCCTTCTGCCACACTCAACGACTCCGACCTCGGCCGCCTCGGCCTCGAGACGCCCATCGCGCGCATTGATCGCGCCTTGAAGCAGCTCTGGGAGGGCGACGAGGCCAAAACGCGCGCCTCACTGATCAATTTGGCGATTTACACCGAGGACAGCAGCCTCCTCGCCGCTGACAACGACCTGCTCGACCACGTCGCCGCTGAACACGCCTGCCGCGCATTGCTCATTCTCGCCTTGCCCGAGTCACAGCCGCCGCGTGCGCGTGCGTGGATTCAGGCGCTGTGCCGTCCGTATCAAGGCAAGCAAACTGTGTGCAGCGAGCAGATCAGCTTCGTCCTCGAAGGCGGTGATGCCGCGCAGGTGCAAAACATCGTCTTCGCCCATCTCGACAGCGATCTCCCCCTCGTTGTCTGGTGGCAGGCGGATCTCACGCAGCATTTCGAAGAGCGCTTCTACTCGCGCATCGACACGCTCATCATCGACAGCAGCCGCTGGAGTGATCCGGCGAAGCAGTTCGATGCCTTGCGTGCCGCCATGAGCGCTGAAACCGCTGATTTCGATGTGCGCGACCTCGCGTGGACGCGCTCGCACTTCATGCGCACCGCGCTCGCCAGTTGCTTTCAGGACGCCGCCGCGCTGCAAAATCTCGCGAAGCTGCAGACCATTCACATCACTCATCTTAAAGGCCAGCGCACCACCGCGCTGCTGCTCGCCGCATGGATCAATCAGCGCCTGCAAACCTCCCTGCAGCTTGATTTCATCGAGCAAGACACCGGCCCGGCCCTGCAACGCCTCCTGCTCGAAGGCGAGGGCGTGCGTGGCGAAGTGCGCCGTGACTGTGATTCCACTTTCTTCCACGTCTGCGCCACCTGCGGCCAGCACACCCACGAAGAACTCCTGCCCGCCGATGTGGACAGCGACGCTGAACTCGTCAGCGAACAGCTCTCCCGCTTCCATGGCAGCACGCTCTACTCCAGCATGCTGCCTTTCGTCCGCAGTATGCTCAGCTAATCCTCCTCCTCCTACTCCTCCTCCCTTTCGCACGTCTCCGATCCTCGTTCAGGGAGGAGGAGTAAGAGTAGGAGGCGGAGAAAGATTCAAAGCCCATGCTTCCCTGGCTCCAACTCGCCCGCATCTCCAATCTTCCCACGGTTTGGACCAACGTCACCGCCGCCTGGCTCCTCGCCGGTGGTTCACTCACCGATGCACGTCTCTGCTGGCTCATCCTCGCCGGTTCGCTGCTCTACACCGGCGGCATGATCTTGAATGATGCTGCCGACGTGAAGTTCGACCGCGAACATCGTCGCGAGCGCCCCATTCCCAGCGGCCAGATCAGTCTGAACACCGCCTGGACCGTCGGTATCGCCATGCTGCTCGTCGGTGCGACACTGGCCACCTGGTTTGGTGCCAATCCCCGCATCACCGCCATTCTCGTTGCTGCCATCGTGTTCTACGATCTCTATCACAAGCAGTGGGCCGGTTCCGTCATCATCATGGGTGCCTGCCGCATGCTGCTCTATTTGATGGCCGCCAGTGCAGCACCCGCCGCCGCGCTGCCCGCCGCCGTCGCCCTTGGCTGCTACGTCATCGGCATCACCATCGCCGCACGTTTGGAGCACAAAAGCGGCCTGTTACCCGCCGCGTCGTCCCTGCTTGCGCTCGCGCTGCTGTACACGCCTGGGATCGTCTTTGCGATGCGTTTTGCCTCAGCGGGCGGTTATCCGATGCAGCTCGTCATCCTCGCCGCCTGTGCCATCCTCATCGCCTACGCCACGCAAATGCTGCGCAAAGGCGGCCCCGCCATCGGCCAGGCCGTCGGCACGCTGCTCGCCGGCATAGCCATCGTCGATGCTCTCGCCGTTTCCAGCGTGTCGGTCACACTAGCGCTCGGTTTCGTTGCCCTCGCCCCCGTTTTGCGTCTCTGGCAGCGCTGGGTGGCCGCGACGTGATGGAATCACCCGACTCTGGCCGTTTAGCCTTTCCCTTTGACCGCAACCCCGGTCACAGGCAAAGAACCCGCCCCCCAATGCTGGAGAAACAAATCAGGCTCGAACACACCCACCGCATCTTGTTCACGAGAGAAGTCTTCGCGCCCAGGAACAACACCATCCGCGATCTT
>NZ_JBJXFV010000071.1:0-148583 GCF_046154365.1 Prosthecobacter sp. | reverse complement strand
TCGAGCGCATCGAGCGTCGCCACGAGAAACGTCGTCGTGCGGCAGCCAACGCCCTCAAACGCCAACGCAAACGGGAAAAAGTTGCTCCGGCGAAGGCTTCAACCTCCTAACAAAGCAGAACTAACTGGAGTCATCGCGACGCTGGAACGTAAAGGCATCGAAGCACGGCATTTGGAGTTTGGCGGTGAAGGCAAGCTGCCTGCGAAGAAGATCACGGTGCCAACGGATGCGCGTTCGGAGTTCCTGGCGAATCGAGCGATGGGTGATTGGGCGGAGCACAGCCTGTCTCTCGCGCTTCGTCCTGTGTTCTCGGATTTGAAGGTCGTGCAGTATGGCAATACGGACCGAATCGCCGCAGGTCATCCTGACTTCAAGGCAAGGTATCTGGCCGGCATCGAAGAAACACGACGCTTCGGCAAGCGGCCCGACTTGCTGATCTTGCCAAGCCATGTTGTCGCGCCAGACGACATTTCAGAGCTAAGCCATGCCGACAGTGACGCCTTCGTGAATCAAGCTCTTACTTCCATCGAAGTGCGTTCCAGCAAGTTCGAGGCGCTGACCTACATGCGAGTGCGTCAGCAGCAGCGTGAGGCTGGAAACAAGACGGCTCGTGAGACGCCGAGTTTCACCGTGAAGGTGGAAGACCTCATTATCGTGTATCGCTGGTTGGAACGTTACGGCGTGGTGCAGAGCTACTGTCAGGTGTTCTTCGATTCGATCTTCGCCATCAACTTCCTCGACATTTTCTCCATCATCGCCAGCGGCACCGGTTTCACCATCGAGACACCTGCCAAGAGCCAGGAGAAGGCAACGATCATGATCCCGATCACGAGCGGTGCCAAGATCGGCACAGCCACGGAAATGCCTCGATTCGAGGCCGAGCACCGCGTCACTGAGCTGGGACGGCACGACGCTTTCGTGGTGCCGTGCGGCGGAGGTTTTTCGCTGGACGCGGAAGCGGCCCGGCGGGTGCTTCTGCCTGCTGTTTAGGTTCGGCGGCATTGATGACGGGCAAGGCCAGCATCTCTGCAACCATGCGGTCCATGATTCGGCGACGTTCGTCATCTGGCACTGACTCAAGCTCAATCAGGCGGGCGGTGAGCTGCTTTGCCTGCTCCGTCGTTTGCGCGGGTAACGTCGGGCAAGGCATAGCTTCCACATCCTTCGGCTCAAGCTTGTTCAAGCCATCGCCATAGAAGCGGTTTACTTGCGAGAAGGCAATGCGGCCCCATGAGCTGTTCAAGAACAAGGCCACCAACGGCGCGAGGCTGGTCTGGCCGTTACGAGCATACAATCCATGAAAGCAAGTGAGGTTCTTCGCGCCCGAGGTGTTGAGGATAAACTTCACCGTCTCACGAGAAAAGACCGCCACCCACACATCAGCGACGGCACGGTTCTCAGGCTGATACCAAACAGGACGATGGCTTGGCAGATGCCGCTCATGAATCCCCAGCGCCTGACCCGCGCGAAGATAGGATTCGAGTTCGGCCCCATTCGTTCGCGGACTGAGCAGGTAGCAGCGCCGATCCGAGTCCGCCAGTTGGGTCAGCTTGTGACGAGTGAAGACCATGCCATCGGCATCGGTCGCCTTTGTGACGCAAGGCTCGATGTGCTCCTGCGTCAGCCGATGCTCGTGCAGAAGCGATTCGCTAAGGCAGAAGAAGTCGTTGGCTCCCGTCGCGATGCCTCGCCGACACTGAAAGTAATCGCCAATCTTCTGGGTCAGATGATGAACGTCTTTCGATGGCTCGTTCTCCAGCAAGGCGTTCAGCCACTTCTCGCGTGGAACGAAGGTGCGCAGATCGTGAATGGCCCGAGTGGATGCCGTCACTGGTTGTCCAAGCAGCTCGCCAACGAAATCCACAGCCGCTTCAAGCGACGATGCCTTGATCGCCTTTATCGGGCGATTATTCGTGTCGCCCCGGTCCAGAAAAATGATCGAGCTGGTCGTCAACGCATCGGCGAACAAGTTCAACTCCGGTGCAAAGACGATCACACCCGCAGGACGCATCGCGTTGAGCAGTCGCTCTTTGATCTCCTCTCCGAAGTTCGCGTTCATGAACTCCGCTGGGAGCAGCACAGCGGCACGTCCACCGGGAGCTAGGTCGTCCCAAATCTTGAGCAGAAAGATCGCATACAAGTTCGTCAGCCGATCCAGTGGCACACCAAATCGCTCATCAAAGTAGCGCCACTCAGCATCCGAGTATTCAAGCCGCTGCGACTTCACATACGGCGGATTGGCAATGATGCCCGTGAACTGACCCGACTCGGCGAACAGGTAATCCCCAAGAATCAGCTTCGTGCCATGCGGTGCCGTGCGTTTTGCCTGCTGAAACGTGTCCTCATCCCGCTCCACGGCGACCATCTTGACGCCGTCACAAATGTCAGCACAAGCATGGAGCAAGTTTCCCAGCCCCGCCGCCGGATCGAGCACGATTTCCGGCTTGGCGGACATCACCCACCGGGCCATGAGCGATGCTACGGCAGGCGGCGTCGGCACTTGGCCCAATCGCTTCGTCTCCCGCTGCCAGCGTTCGCTCGAAGCCACTTCGCGAGCAGATCCGGCAGCATACTCGACCCGTCCTGGGTCGAGATACAGCGAGAGAAATGTCTGGCCTTCTTCGAGCTTCATCATGAATTAGCTACACGGAGTTAAACTACGAGTCAAGGGGCTGCGCGTTCCCTTGTTCCATGTCGATGCTTGATATAGATCAGTAGTTCGGAAAGATGGCCGGTGTCGGGAAGCGCTCGTCGATGTTGGAGGCGCCGTTGCCGAGATACTCTTCGCGTGGCAGGTGGACATCCGGCCAGCTATTCGGGCGGACTTTGACGATGCGCGTGGGGCGCATGCCTTCGGTGATGAGGTCGGTTTCAAATCGGATCTGGATGCCGCTGCTGCCAAGCGGGGCATTACCGGGCAACTGCGTGACGTCGAGGAGCTTCCCGCGTGCGGCCATCTGCGTGGGACCGGCGGTGCCGCCTTCGGTGTGCTTCAGGGTGTTCTCGACGCCATTCATCAATGCGGCGGTGCCCTTGCTGAACTCGGCGTAGAGCGACGCGTCCATGCCGCCGAAGAGCGTGGCGGTCACGGCGGCGCGGCCGAACTTGCCATACTCGACGGCATCAATCCATGCGGGCATCCAACGGCCTCGGATGAAGGCTTTGTGCAGCTCGGTTTGTTGCATCGCGGCGTTTTGCATCGCGGCGTCGTCCAGCCAGATGTCGGAGATGTGGAAGCGGGTGAACACACCGCCCAGCGTGGGCTTCCAGGTGATGCCGAGTTGGACGGACTGACCGCCGAGAGCCTTTTTCCCTTCGGTGGGCCAGATGCCATCGGCGATCAGGTGCTCGATGCGGAGGCATTTGCGGCCACGCCAGACGCGGGTGGCGGCGTCAAAGGAGAGTGTTTCCTCGCTGGTCTTGCCTTCGGTGCCATTTTTCGATTCGCGGCTGGCGATGAGAGTGCCTTCATGGTTTTTGATCTCCAGTTCCTTGAGCTTCCACACGTGTCCTTCGCGCAGACAGTGGCTGGGCTCGTCTTCGAGGAGGAGCACATGGTTCTCGGCGGGGAAGATGCCGATGCCACGGCGGTGGTTCGCGTCTTTGTCCTTGTTGTTGATCGGCAGCACCGGCACGGCGGAAGTCTTCGGGTCCGGTGGCAAAAAGGCGCGCACGTGCAGCATGGTGCCGAGTGGAATGTCGCGCAGATCCGCCGGTGCGCCGTGATACCGGACCATGCCGTAGGGCAGCATGGCGAAAGGATGCGGATCGTTCATGCGAAACACGCCCATGCCTTCCACACGGATGCTGCCACGGCGGTTGGCGTGATCCACGAAGACGAGTTCACCACGGTAGGCGTGTGCTTTGTCCAACGGCGGGAACTTTCCCGCTTCGGGACGAAAAACATTCTCTTCGGCGTGTGCGGAAGCTACGAGCAATGAAAGTCCCAGGCACAACGCCACGAGCCAGATGGTGCTTTGGTCTCGGGTCATCGGAGTAGTGGAATCATCATTTTCGACAAGAGAATGGGGACAGGGGAATGAATCGAGAGGGGCTGGTAAAAGATGGGGGGTAAAAGATTCAGAAAGCTGTCTTCATCTTTTACCTGAAATCTTTTACCAACTCCTGTCTCCGGGTCAGATCGCGATGACTTTGTTGTTATCGCCAAATTGGCCGGTTTCAACGCCCATGCGCTGGGCCATGAGGAGGAGGAGGTTGCTCATGTGGGCGTCGGAGTTCACGGGGCGGCTGCAGACTTGGTAGTGGGCGGTGGTGAGGGCACCGTCGGGGCCGAAGGTGTAGCCTTGGAAGTCTTTGGCGGATTTGTTGAAGTCGAGGTGCGTGCCGTGCTTCAGGCCGAGGTCGGAGCCGCCGGCGAGCACGAGCGGGAGGTTGGCGTTGCCGTGGCTGTGGCCGTAGGACATGCCGCTGCCGAAGAGAGCCATCGTGGAGCCGAGGAGAGGCTTGCCGCTGAGGTCTTTGGTTTCGGAGAGGCGGGTGATAAAGTAGCCGAACTGCTCGATGGCGAAGGTATCGTAGTTCGTGAGCTTTTCCATGTAGCCCGCGTCGCCGCCGTGATGGCTGAGCTGATGACGCGACTCAGTGATGCCGATTTCGGGGATGGAGATGGCATCGCCTTCGCCGCCGAGGCTGAAGGTGGCCACACGGGTCACATCTGTCTGAAAGGCGAGCACCATGAGGTCATAGACGCTGCGGAAATAATCGCCCGCCTTGGTGGCGGCGATGTCGCGGTTCGTGCGGTTGCGGTCGGCCTCGGAGATGGAGGGCAACGGTGTGTCGAGCCAGGCATCGGCCCGCCGCGTGCGGATCTCGGCTTCGCGGACGGAGGTGAGGTATTGCTCCATGCGTCCTTTGTCCTCGGAGCCCATCTTTTTCTCGAGCTGACGCACTTCGGCGAGGTTCGCATCGAGCACGCTGCCTTTGCGGCGCAAGGCCCGTCGCTGGACCATTTTGCCGCCTTTTGGTTCCTCAAAGAGGGAGGCGAAGATTTCACTGCAGCGACGCATCGCAGGCAACCGCACGCCGTCGGCGGTCCACGCGAGCGAATCCTGCGTGATGGCGACCTCCATTGAGGGGTAACGCGTGTGCAGCGCCGTGATCTCGGCCATCTTTTGGTCCACAGAGATGGTGTTGTGATCTGAAGGCCCGAGCTTGCCGCCGGTGAGCCAGACGCTGATGCAATTGTGATGATGACTGAGTGCTCCCGGATGATGCAGACCGCTGATGGGCGTGATGACATCGCGATGCTTCTCCAGTGGCTTCAATGACCGCGAGAACTGATAGTCTTTGCCCTCCTTGGTGATTTGGTAGTTCAGCGAATGCACGCCATTGGCCAAATAGATGAAAGCGCTGCGCTTCGGCGCTGCCGTGGCGCTTTCTGCGGCCCGCAGTGGCACCATGCACTCGAGCATCGGCAATGAGATGAAGCTGCCGAGTGCCTTGAGGGCGTGGCGGCGATTGAGGAGCCAGGATTGGGTTTGGATGTTCATGAGTGTTCTTGGTTCTTTGTTCTTGGTTTGTGAGTGATCGTCAACTACGCGAGCCCCTCAAGGGGCCCCGTGGCGGTGCTGAATCGCTCAATCTCCACACCGCTTTTTTGCAGCATGGAGGTGTAGAGATTGCAGAGCGGCTGCTGGTTCTGACCCATGAGGGGAATCTTTTTCTCGGGGTTGATCTTCTTCCCATCAGTCGCATTGAGTTCCAGCTTCACTTCATCGAGATAGGGTTGGTTGAAGGCGAGGTGCTGGCCGTGGCGGAAGCCGCCGCCGGCTAGGATGGCAGGCAGGTTGTAGGTCCAGTGGGTGTTTCCATCGCGCAGGTTGCTGGTCATCATGACCATGGTGGAGTCGAGCAGGGTGGTGGCACCTTCTTTGGCGCTCTTCAGCTTCCCAAGCAGGCCGCTAAAGGCCTGGATGAGTTCCACCTCGACTTGGCGGCACGCAGCGAGCTTTTTCGGCTCTTTGCCGTGGTGGGAGAGGTCGTGATGCATGCCGAAGGTCATGAGGCTCACAGCGCGGGTCGAGTCGGTAACCAGTGCGAGGTGGATCATGTCGATCATGAGCTGGAACTTCGCCTTTTGCTGCTGGTTGTCGCCGATGTCTTTGGGCTCGCTGCCGATGGCCTTGGGCTTGGGGCGATTCACCCACTCACGGGCCATCTGGAGCTGGCGTTCCACGTCGCGGACGGATTCAAAGTATTCCTCGACGCGTTGGCGGTCGGCACTGCTGATCTGGCGATTGAGCCTCTTGGCGCGATCACCCACGAAATCGAGCATGCTGCGACCTTCATCAATGCGGCGCATCTCGGCATCCATCTCGGCGGGAGTGGCAGCGAGGAAGAGCTTCTTGAAGACTGCCGAGGGCCGGTCGATGGCGGGAATGGTAACACCATTGGCAGTGACGGAGAGCGAACCGCCTTGCGTGGTCAGGGCGAAGCTCTCGTAGCGGGTCTCCCCGCGAAACTTGGCAGCAAAGGCTTGATCCACCGAGATGGTGTTTTTCAAATTATACGAGTAATCGGGATAAGGCGCGCCAGTGAGCATGACAGCCTCCGCCTTGTGTCCGCCACCGCCAGTGTTGGGATGGCTCAGGCCGCTGATCACCGTGAAGTCATCGCGTAAGGCCGCAAGCTGCGTGAGGTGCGCAGGCAGCGTGTAATCGCGGCCAGTGGTGGTGGGCACGAAGGCCGTGGGATCGAAACCGAAGGGAACGCCGATGCACACCATGCGGCGGGGCGTAGCGGCCGGAGCAGCCGCGAGACGGCCCGCTGGCAGCATGGACTCGAGCATCGGCAAACCAAGGGCGATGCCGGAGTTTCGCAGGAAGAGGCGGCGTGAGATCGGTTTCATACAATGCTTATTTCTGGGTGAAAAGTTCGCTCTGCACGACTTCGTGAATCAGCGTGCGCAGGCCAAAGCCGGACGCCTTGGTTTTTTTCAATATGGCATCGATGACGAGTTCATCGCCAGCCTCCGTGTGCACGCCTGTGGCAAAGGTGGCGAGTTTGCGGACGAAGTTGCGCGCGAGGAGTTCGGGCCGCGTGGCGAGCGCCGCCTTGTAGGCGCGGACATCGGCGACTTCGATCCCGCCGGGCAACTGGCTCCGCGTGTCCACCGTGGCGCCTTTGAGGTATTTGACCTGTCCATAGTGGGCACCGAAGAAGGCCTTCAGATCTTTGAGCTTCTCACCCGTCTCGGTGGTGCGGTAGTAGTCGCGATAGCGCCCGATGGGATCAAAGGCCTCGAGCACGAAACCAGGTGGATCGATCTTCTGATGGCAACCAGCGCAGGTCTTCACCGACTGGTGCTTGGCTAGTTGCTCGCGGACGGTGGTCGCACCCCGCGTGTCGGGCTCGATGGATCCGACATTCGGCGGCGGAGGCGGGGCAGGCGTGCCCACGATCCTCTCTAGCAGCCACACGCCGCGCAGCACGGGCGAAGTGTTCGCGCCATTGGCCGTGACCTTCAGAATACTCGCCTGCGTGAGCAATCCACCGCGCACACTGTCAGCGGGCAAAGTGATGCGCCGCAGGGCAGCGCCTTTTACCGGAGGCAATTCGTAGTGCTCAGCCAGACGTTGATTGAGGTATGCGTAGGGCGCCGAAACAAGCATCGTCGCGCCGAGATCACGCTCCACGAGATTGCGGAAATAGGTGCGTGTTTCCCCGACCAGCGAGTCATGCAGAAACACATCTTGCCGACCGTCTCCGATGCTTTCAAAATACTCGGGAAAAAGATCGCGGTCCGGCGTGGTGGCGTCGATCTCGCGCAGGTTGAGCCATTGAGCGAGAAAGTCAGTAACGAAGGCCTCGAAGCGCGGCGAGGCGATCAAGCGGGCCGCCTCTTTGCGCAGCACTTCGTGTTTGGTCAGCTCACCCTTGTCCGCCAGCTTGCGCAGGCCAACGTCAGGAGCGGAACGCCACAGGAAATAAGAGAGGCGTGCGGCCAGCTCGTGGCTATTCAATTTCGGCCCCTGTTCGACGAGGAAGAGAAATTCCGGTGAGCAAAGCACGGCACGGTGCGCGGCATTGAGCGCGACCTCGAGGCATTCGCCTTTGGCGAGTCGGTCACGAGTCATCGCTTGGTAAAGCTCAACCTCCTCGGCCTTCGCAGGTCGGCGGAACGCGCGGCTGATGAACCGGTTGAGCACTTCACGGATGGCGGGCTCTACTTTGTCCGCCGATAACCGGACGGTGACGGTGTCCTTGAGCTGCCGATAAGCGCGCACAGGACGGAGTATCGAATCCGGCACCCGCGCCGTTTTTGCGACTTCTGCGGCGGGAGCCAGCTCCGTATCGTCGCCATAGAGCAGCTTGTGCCCTGGTGTCGGCCAGCTTTCGATCAGCGGACCCGTGATCTCCAAGGGCTTCACCACGATGGCTGGCCCCACCGTGGCAATGGGCGGATTGGGATTGTTGAGGAAATGCCAGCCTTTGGGCATCTTCTCCTGCTTGTCCGGTGCATAGACGCTGTAACCGGCGTCAATGCGCACCTTGGCCATGCGATAGGGCGCGATGATGAGGGTCTCCCCACGATCGAAGGAACGCGTCAGCTCGACCACGCTCTGCTGGCGATGCTTCGCGTCGAAGTGGCCGAGCAACTCGCGTCGCTTGCCACCCGAAGCGAGCCATACGCTGTAAATGAGATCCCCGCCGCCCGTTGTGCCGAGCGCCTCGGTGGTGATGCGAATGCGAAACGTGCCTGGTGTGTCGCGCGTCACCGCCTCGAACTGCCGCAACGCCACAGGCACCTCGATGTGCGTGTCGAGGAAGAAGTGCAGATCCTCGCCGTGCAGATTGCACTGCAGCCGGTTGTGAGCGTAGGCGGACCAAGGCTTCTCCGCCTCGTGGTCAAAGGCAAACCGATGCGTTTTGGTCTCTGGCTTAGCCTGGCGGACGCTAGCCGCTTCGAGCGCGCGATCCGCCGCTGCCATGTATTGCTGAATGTGGACCGGCGAGATGCTCAGCGCTGCCGTTTGATTGCTAAAACCATCGCGCAGGTCATCCTCGGGCAGGAGATCCCGCAGTGGCGTGTCGATGCCGAGCAGATCTCTGACGGTGTTCTCGTATTCGAGCCGATTGAGACGGCGCACACGCACCCGGCCGGTTTCACCGTGTTTGGCCAGAGCTTCTTTGTGAAAGGCGCTTTTCAGCGCCCCGAGCGCCACGAGGATATCCTCCTCTGCGGGGCGCTCTTTTTTGGGCGGAGGCATCTCGCCGCTTTCCACCCGCGCGAGCACCCGACTCCATGCCGTATGACTCGCCGACTCCGTGAGATTATTGCCCAACAAATCCGCCCTGAAATCGCCTTTCATCGTGGTCTCGTCATGGCAGTCCGCGCAGTGCTTTTCGATGAAGGAAAGCGGCAGCACGGCGCTGATGGCTGAGTTTGCAGAGAGTTCAGCGCGCACCAAAGTTCCTTTGAGCAAAAGGAAGGCGAAAGCGAGATGACGAAATTGAACGCTCATGGAATGAGGATGCCTAGCGGGGTCTTGTCAGCGCTTGCGGATGAGGTCGGAAAGGGTCACAGCGCGGACAATGTCCTTGATCCGGTAATCGCTCTTCTTTGCTTCGGCCTGGATGGCTTTGAGGTCGTCCTGGTCGTCAAAGGCGAGGGCGCGGCGGAGGGCGTAGGTGCAGAGGTGCTCGATGAAGGCTCGGGCGACCTTGTCGCGGTCTTCGAGCAGTAGGCGCTTGAACTCAGTGGCGTCTTTGAAGGCGCGGCCGTCGGGCATCAGGCCGGAGGGATCGATGACGGGGTCGCTGCCGACTCCTGCGGGCACTTTCTCGTGGGTGCGCCATTGGCCAACGGCATCGTAGTTATCCCAGGCGAGGCCCAGTGGGTCGATTTTGGCATGGCAGGCGGCGCAGTTGGCGTCGTTGCGGTGGGCTTCGATCTTTTGGCGCAGAGTTGCTTTGGGGCTCTGCGGCGTTGGGGGCTCAATGGCAGGGACGTTGGCAGGAGGCGGCGGTGGTGTTTTGCCGAGAACGACCTCGCTGAGCCACACGCCGCGATGCACGGGGCGATGGCGCGTGCCGTCGGAAGTGAGGCCGAGCACCGCGCCCATCGTCAGCAGACCGCCGCGACGATCTTCGGGCTTCAACGACACACGCTGGAAGCCGCTCGCCTTCGGCTCCGGCAGTCCGTAGAAATCGCAGAGCCGCGCATTGGCCATGGTCCAGTTGGAATCGATGAAACCATCTAAGGACAGATTCTTCGCGAAGAGTTCGCGGAAATACTCAATGACCTCGGAGCGCATGCTCTCCTCCAGCCAGGCGTCGTAAGTCGGGTAGAGCTTTTTGTCTGGCGGGAACATGCCCACGCGGTGCAGTTGCAACCACTGCCGAGCAAAATCATCAATGAAGCGGCTGGTTTTGCTGTCGGCCAGCATCCGGTCCACTTCTTTCTTGAGGCCATCACCATTCAGCAGGCCGCTTTTGGCCGCGGTGGAGAGGCCGTCGTCGGGCATCGAGCTCCAGAGAAAATACGACAATCGCGAGGCAATTTCCGAATCGGTGAGCCGTTCGCGAGCCACGGGGTCGCCCTCGACGAGGTAGATGAAATGCCTGGAGGTCATCACACCCTGCAAAGCGACACGGTAAGCATCAGCCATCTTCTCGCCCGCCTCGCGCTCGGTGCGGTAGGATTGCAAATACTGCTCCAGCTCTTCTTTTTTCACCGACCGACGCCAGGCGCGATCGGCGAAGCGTTGCAAATGCTCCGCCACCACCTCGGGCGTGGCATCATCCGGCGGCACCAAGCCCACGCGCCGTGATTTTTCCGCCTCCGACACCAGCGGGCCTTCCCATTCGATCCAATCAAGCAGCACCGTGGAGAAAAGGCCGTTCCCCTTGTCATCGAACATCTGCGGCGCGTTTGGATTTAAGAGCAGAGTCTCGCTGCTATGCGTGAAAAGATAAGCACCCCCGCCGAGCGCACCGCGGAAGGCCGCGCCTTGTCTGCGGTCCACCACATCGGTCGCCACCACGCAAAAATCCAGCGCCGCCGGCATTTCGAGAAATACCTCGAACTCATAGACCTGCGGCTTGTCCTCCGGTGCCGTGAGATCAAACTCGATGAGCCCATCCACTGTCTCCTCACCGGTCCGCTTGCCGATGCTCAGGTGCGCCGCCTGACCGCCGATCGGCCGGATGCCGCTGGCCTGAATGCGGACTTTGTAAAGCCCACTGTGCTCCGGCCCCGTCTTGCCAAACCAGCCGGACGAAAGCGCGGTCTGGAGATGACCAGGAAAAAGGAGTTGGCGCAGCGGTCGCTTGATGCCGAATCGATCCAACGCCACCTGCTGGGTCTTCCCGCCGCCGTAACGCATTTCGGCAGCCGTCTTGCGCACCTTTCGTGCCTCACCCGCTGTCGTGGGGAAAGCACGGTCCAGCACCAGCTCCGCCGCGCGATAGTAACGATCCACATGCGACGGCGAAAGCGACAGCTCCGAGCCGATGCGCTCAAATCCATGCCACAGCGTGTCCTCATTCAGCTCCCCCGGCTTAGCAGGGTCATAGCGAACGCCGAGCAGATCATAGACCGTGTTTTGATACTCTTTTCTGCTGAGCCGATAATGCGCCACCGCCGGCCGCGCCGCCATCCGCGCCGCCCGGCCTTCTTTGATGCGTGAATCGAGACTCGTGACAAACGTGGCGATTTCCTCCTGCGTCGGCTTCTTCTCCTTCTTCGGCGGCATCTCGCCCGAGTTCACCTGCTCCATCATCTCCGCCCAATGATGCGTGTCAGCGCCCAGCTTGAAATCTCGCGAGAGTTGGTCGATGCGCACATCTCCCTTTTGCTTCTCCGGCCCGTGGCAGCGAATGCAGTGTTTCTCAAGAAAAGCATCAAAAGGTTCCGCAGCGAAGCCAGCACTGGCAAAGGCAAGGCCAACGGTGAGCGCGGCGACGAATGAGGATCGAAAGCAAAAAGTCATGGTGGGGTCAGATGCATACGCCTTGGAGGCGACATACTTAGCAGCTCGCTTCGCCCGAAAACTGGGGGGCTTCACGCTTTCGCGGGACAGGCTGCTAGCAGGAAGGCAGATGCGGTAAAACCGGCGTCGGACAGATGGTCTTTACGGCTTCAATGACCGGGAGGCACGGAAATGGCGTGGCAAGGAAGTTTCAAGCCCTGCGAGATTCATGTTAGCCCGCTGATGCTGGCAAAGCGCTCATTCCACTCGATGCCGAGGCCTGGGGCTTCAGGGACGTGGTAGTCGGGCCCTTGGCGGAGGAGTGGAGCACGGAGAAAGGTGTTGGCGGTGTCGAGGACGTGCGGATTGAACTCGCACAGGGCACAGTTTTCCGCGGCGGCGGCGAAATGCAGCGCGGCGGCGATTTGCGGACCCATGGCGATGCTCAGATGTGGAATAATCTGGCCCGTGAAGGCCTTGGCGATGCGCAGGGAGCCGGTGATGCCACTGCGACCAAGATCGGGCTGCAGGATCTTGGCAATGCCGAGGAAGGGCTGCAGCTCGTGCAGGGTGCGGTAGCTCTCGCCGAGCGCGATGGGCGTGCGGATGGCGGCGGCGAGTGCGGCGTGGGCTTCGATTTCCTCTGGATAGAGCGGACACTCGAGCCAGCGGGCGTTACGCGCATCGAGGTCGCGGGCCATGCCGACGGCCTTGTCGGGCGGCAGATGCCAGAGGGCATCGACGGCGAAACTCATCGTGCTCGGCAAGGCGTCGGCGATGGCGAGGAGGTCGCTCCAATCGCTCTCGTAGTAGAGCTTCACGAGGCTGATGCCCTCATCGGCATAGCGTGCGGCGAAGGCGGCGCGTTCCTGCGGCGTGCTGCCCGTGGTGCCGCTGAGGTAGGCAGGGATGCGTGACTTCGGGGAATCAGACAGGAGCGCGCACACGGGTTTGCCGGCCATTTTGCCCGCGAGGTCCCACAGGGCGATGTCTATCCCGCTCATGGCGTCGAGCATGAAGCCGCCCGTCTGGCCGCGCACGCGCATCGTGGCATACATGCGTTCCCATAGCTCCGTGATGCGCTCTGGCCTGCCATCGAAGTCTTCTCCCTCCAAAGCCGGACGCAGCAGGTGCGTGACGATGCTGCACGCGACCTCGGGCGCGAGGGGTGCCTGCGCCTCGCCCCAGCCGACGAGGCCGTTTTCCAGCTCGATGCGCACCAGTGCCGTCTCAAAGTCCACCGAGTAGAGCACCGGATACGCCGTGGACCATCGATAACCACCGCTGCCCGCGAGCAAAGTCGGCGAACCCGCCGTGCCTCGCGAACTGGCGATATCG
Source organism: Prosthecobacter sp. (assembly GCF_046154365.1). Lineage (GTDB taxonomy): Bacteria > Verrucomicrobiota > Verrucomicrobiia > Verrucomicrobiales > Verrucomicrobiaceae > Prosthecobacter. The sequence goes on along the minus strand of NZ_JBJXFV010000071.1, from coordinate 135,312 downwards.
CGCGGAAGCCGGACGGGAATGGCATGGAGAGAGCGGATGCGCATGGGCGGGGCGGGGCTGGGTGGAGAAATGGAGTGGTGGAGTGGTGGAGTATTGAATGAACGGCGTTCCAACACTCCAACACTCCAATACTTCATCACTCCACACTCGCTACCGGATGCCGCACGAAGCGGCGGGTGATGAGATACGAAATGGGATGGAGCAGGCCCATGATGATGAAGATGGCACCATAGCCGAACGCATGCACGACATGGCCGGTCATCCAGATGAAGAGCGTGCCACCCAGGCCGGTGCCGAAGGCGAGCAGGCCGGACACGGAGCCGATGAGCGGTTTGGGGAAAATATCGTTCGTGAGCGTGTTCTGGTTCGTCTTCCACGCCATGTGCGCAAAGGTCACGAGGCAGATCAGCGCGATCGTCATCGAGCGCGAGGGCACATGATGAATGGCGAGCGACACCGGCATAATGAGCGCGCAGGGTAGCATCACGCTCAAACGCGAGGCCAGCACCGGTTTGCCCCGCGCGATGAGTCTGCCGCTCATCCAGCCGCCGAACAGCGCGCCGAAGTCCGCCGCCAGATAGGGGATCCACGCCAGCATGCCCATTTCCAGCATCGTGAAGCCGCGCTGCTCCACGAGATACTTCGGCAGCCAGAAGAGATAAAACCACCACACCGGGTCGGACAGGAAGCGCGAGGCCATCAGCCCCCACATTTCAGAATGACGTGCGAGTTGTCGCCATGACGCTCGATTACCTGGAGCCGATGTCACCACGTCCGTGAGTACCAGGGCGCGTTCCTGCTCCGTGATCCGCGGATGTTGATCCGGCGGGTGATAGACCAGCAGCCATAACACGGCCCAACCCAGTCCCAACGCTCCCGTGATCACAAAGGCTGGCTGCCAGCCGTAGCGTGCATTGACCCACGTGATGAGCGGCGGCGTGAGAATCGCGCCGATCGCCGCGCCGCCCTGGATGATGCCATGCACCAACGCACGTTCCTTGGCAGGATACCACTCGCTCACCACGCGAAAGGCCGCCATGAAGTTGCCGGACTCCCCCAGCCCCAGAAAGAAGCGCAGCAGGCCCAGCGACCACACGCCCACGGCCAGCGCATGCGACATGTTCGCCAACGACCACCACACGACGAAAACAAACAACGCCAGCCTCGCCCCCCAGCGGTCCACGAGGAACCCCGAGCCGACATACATCAGCGTGTAAGCTGCAAGGAAGGCGGTGAGGATGTTCGAGTACTCCACGTCCGAGATGCCCAGCTCCTTCGTCAGCACCGGCGCGAGCACCGACAGCGTCTGACGGTCCACGTAGTTGATGACAGTGGAGAAGAACAACAGCGTGGCGATCCACCAGCGGAGATGCGGAATGCGAGTGGTCATCGTCGTTGACGTGCTGGAGTGACCAGTGATGCAGTGGACCTCATGACTCCACGACTCCATGGCGCCAACATCCCATCTGCTTCAGGAGGTCATCGAGCATCGTGTCCACATCGCGCACGGTGAAGGCATCCATCTCCGGCAGCGGGGCGCGGACATGGGTGGTGTTGCCGAGGCCGCGCCGGGCGAGGACGTGCTTGGTCAGTTTCATGCGATAAAGCGCCTGGGACACGAGCAACGGCAGGCTCAGGCCGTAGAGCCGGCGGGACTCCGCGTGATCTCCACCGGCAAAGGCACGCCACAGCGCGACATGCAGGTCCGTAAGCTCCACCGCAGGCATCGCGCCACAAGCTCCGCGCTCCAGCTCGTCGATGATGTAGCGTGCCCCGCCGCCGCCGAAGACACCCTTCACATGCGGAATGTCCGCGGCACGGATGGCGGTGATGGCTGGTCCTGACGGCAGCGTCTCTTCTTTGACATAGGTGATGGCCGGAATCGCCGTTGCGATCTCGATGATGGCCGCCGCGCCCAGGCTCGCTCCCGTGGGCACCGGTGCATTTTGCAGAATGATTTCCGCGCCAGTCAAGCCGTCGGCGATCTCGGCAAAAAAGGCCCGGTGAGCCGCGAGATCGTTTCCGAGGCCTTGCGGTGCCATGATCATCAAATGCCGGATGCCGTGCCGCATCGCGATGGTGCCCGCCGCGATGACTTCCGCCGCCGTCGCCGCGCTCGCTCCGCCCACCAGAGGCACGCGACCCGCCACCTCCTCCGCGGTCAGCGCCAGCAGCGTCTCACGTTCCGGCAGCGTGAGATGACTGTATTCACTGGCCACGCCGGGAAACACCACGCCATGCGCACCCGCATCCAGCGCAAAGCGGATCACCCGCCGCTGCGCCTCCAGATCAGGCTGGTTCGTGGTCGTGAAAAGCGTGGGGATGACGGGGAAGATGCCGGAGAGCATGAGGAAAGGCCGGGGTTGAGGTGTCGATGAACGTCGGTGTGCATTTGTCGCCAGCCGGACGACTTGCGCAAGAACGCCATCACCTCACGCAGATGTTGATCCACAAAGTCGCCGACTGGCTCACACCAGCCCTTCCTTCAACGCCTTCGCCACCGCGCCGGTGCGCGTGTTCACCTCCAGCTTCTCGTAGATGCGGCGGAGATAGGTATCGACGGTGTGGATGCTCAGCGTGAGCCGGTCGGCGATTTCCTTCTTGATGAGTCCGGTGGTCATGAGCTGGAGGATTTCTTTCTCGCGGTCGCTGAGGCCGTAATCGCTCTGTTTCGGCGCGAATTTGGAAAACATGTCGAGCACGCGTCGGGCGATGCGCGAGGTCATGGGGGAACCGCCAGCCAGCGCAGCGGTGGTGGAGAACAAGGCGAAGATGAGCAGCCAGCGATTCAAACGCACCAAACATTCCTCTGATGAGGTGAACTGCAACCCAGGTGAAGACGTGACGATCAGCCGCGAGAATCAAATCCTGTCAGCGTCCCCGTGCTCGATCCAAACGTGTCCGTCTCCGCGCCGAGGTGCTGGAGCATGGTGACGAAGAGATTGCATAGCGGCTTGTTATGCAGGGTGTCGAAGGCGAGGTGCTGGCCGTGTTTGAATCCCCCGCCCGCGAGGAGGACGGGGAGGTTGGTGCAGTTGTGGACGTTCGCATCGCCGAGGTTGCTGCCGTAGAGGACCATCGTTTGGTCAAGCAGGCGCTTGGAGTCGGCAGTGGGTGTGGCGGCTAGTGCAGTGATGAGATCGCGCAGGTGCCGCATTTGTTGAAGGTCCACCTTTTCGAGCTCGGCGAGCTTCTCTTTAGACTGGCCGTGGTGGCTGAGATTGTGATAGCCGTCGCGGGTGCGGTGCTGTGCATCGATCTCAAAGACGGGCGTGGCGAACCCGTCCACCATGAGGGTGATGATGCGCGTGCTGTCGGACTCGAAGGCCAGGCGGGCCATGTCGAGCATGAGCTGGATCTTGGGGAAGAACTTGGCCTTGTCGGCAATGTCGTTGGGCTCGGCGGACTTGGTTTGCGGTTTGGGTTTTTGTTCCCACTCGCCGGAGATGGCGAGTCGCTGCTCCAGTTCGCGCACGGAGGTCAAATACTGATCGAGACGGCTTTTGTCGTTGTTGCCGAGGTTACGTTGGAAGCTGCTGATGTCATCGCGCACGGCGTCGAGGATGCTGCCGCGATCTTGGAGGCGTTTGAGCGAGGCGGCAGTCTGTTTGGCATCGCCTTGGATGAACATTTTGCGAAACAAGGCCGCTGGGCTGTCTTCGGCGGGCAGCAGCACGCCGTCGCGTGTCCAGGAGAGGCTGCGGTTGGCCTTGTCGATGTTCACGCCGAGGTTCAGCGTGGGAAAGCGCGTCTGCTGTCCCAGTGACTCCGCAGCGAACTGGTCGAGCGAGATGCTGTTGCGGAAGCCGCTGCGTGTGGGATCGCGTGCGGCGGTGAGGAAGCAGTTCTCCGTGCTGTGGCCGCCTGTGACGGCTGGATGCGAGAGACCGCTGAAGATGGTGAAGTCGTTTCGGAATGCCGCGAGTTCCTTCAAATAGGGCGAGAGCGTGTAATCCGTGCCTTTGTCCTTCGGGAAGAAATGCTGGGGTAGCACCCCGAGGTTGTTGGAGATGAGCAGCATGCGCTTTGGTGGCGTCTGTGATGCCGCAGCACGGGAGAAGACCGGTGTCATGCACTCGAGCATCGGAAGTCCGAGCGTGACGCCGATGCCACGGAGGAAACGACGACGCGGAAGGTGGGTGGCGATGGGTGGGGAGTTCATGAAAAGAGATTGGAAGATTGCCTCGATGATGCCGAAGGCATCGTAGCGATTAGCCGGTGGTTGAGCGAAGCGAAACCACCGGATAGAATGGCGAAACACCGCGCATCCCGGAGGGATGCCAGCAACCACGCTTCGCCATGCCATCGACCTTTCTCGCTCTGCATTACCACATCGTGTTCTCCACGAAGGACCGCGTCCCACTGATAGACGCTTCCTGGCGTGAACGGCTTCATGAATACCTCGGCGGCACAGTCGGCGGACTTGGCGGGTTTGTTCAAGGTGTCGGCGGGGTGGCTGACCATGTGCATCTGCTTGTGGGATTGAAAGCCACGCATTGTCTGTCGGATTTCATGAGAGAGCTGAAGAAGGCTTCGTCCGTGTGGGTGCTTGAGGAGATCAAGCTGCGGGAGTTTGCGTGGCAGGAAGGATATGGCGCGTTCACGGTAAGCCCGACAGCACGACCTCAAGTGCAGAAATACATCGCAAACCAAGCGGAGCATCATCGCGTGAAGACGTTTCGTGAGGAGTTGGTGGAGTTTTTGAAGAAGGCGGGCGTGAAATACGAGGATCGGTATCTGGACTGAGGCGCGGTATGGCTGGCATCCCTCCGGGATGCGGGACTTTTCGGCGCGGTGATCCGGTGGTGTCGTCGCTACGCTCCTCAACCACCGGCTAATGGCTTTGATGCCTTCGGCATCGGATCGGAGGTTCCGGGGTATATGGCAGAGCTTCCAGCGAATGACATCTGCGGCTTGAAGCAGTGACAAGGCGATCATTTGTCATTACCTCCATTGAAAATGCGACTTTGCACGAGTGCGTGAATCAGGTCCTTCACACGAAACCCATCCGCTGCGCACGCATCGAGCATCGACTCGATTTCTTCGCGGTCGGCGAAGCCGACGGGCGTGCCGGTGGCGTGGAGGGTGAGGTGTTCGAGGAGGTTTTTGGCGAGTTGGCGAGGGTTGGCGGCGAGGAGGCGTTTGAGTTCGTGGATGTCGTGGAAGGTTTCGCCGGTGGGGAGCTTGCTGGAGGCATCGACGGGCTGGCCGACGAAGTAGGTGTAGGGATGTCCGGCGGGATCGATGCCGGTGATCTTCTCGCCGCGTTCCATGCCGCGATAGCGATCCCGCCATGCGCCCATGACATCGAAGTTCTCCATCGCGAAGCCGACGGGATCAAACTTGGCGTGGCATGCGGCGCAGGTTTTGGATTCGGTATGTTTGGCGAGCAGGGCGCGGATGGTGGTGGCACCACGGATGTCCGGCTCCACGGCGGGCACGCTTTTGGGCGGCGGTGGCGGCGGCTGGCCGAGGAGTTTTTCCATGATCCACACGCCGCGCAACACAGGTGAGGTGGTGGTGCCATTGGCGGTGTGTTTCATCAGCGCGGCTTGCGTGATGAGTCCGCCATACGGGCTGCCCTTTGGCAAAGTCACGCGCTGCATGGCTGAGCCGCTGACGCGGGGCAGATCGTAGTGCGCGGCGAGGCGATCATTCACAAAAGTGAAGTCGGCGGCGATGACGGTGCTCGCGGGAAGGTTCTCGCGAATCATGGCGCGGAGGAAGGACTGCGTCTCGTGGGCCATCGAATCGACGAGGTAGTCGTCTTTGCGATACTCGGGATACAAACGCTCGTCCGGGATGTCGCGGCGCAGTTTGCGCAGGTCGAGCCATTCTTCGGCAAAGGTGCGCACGAACTGCTCGAAGCGCGGATCGGCGATTAGGCGCTCGGTTTGCGCACGCAACAGGGCTTTGTCATGCAAACGGCCCTTTAGCGCGAGTTGGGCCAGTTCGTCATCAGGGCGCGAGTTCCAGAGAAAATGCGAGAGACAGCTCGCGATGGCAAAGTGGGCATCGGGAGCGTCTTTTCGCGGCTCGGTGAGATAAAGGCAGTGTGAGGAGCAAAGCAGCGCCTGATAGCCCGCGAGCATCGCATCGGCAAAAGGGGCTCCAGAGGTGATTTTGGCCTGAATGAGCGTCAAAAAGGGTTGGTGGTCCTTCTCGCTCATCGGACGCAAAGCGGCCATCGCGGCGCATCGGCGGAAGAGCTTTTCAGCATCGGCGGCACTGCCTTTCGCGGCATTCACCTCACCAAACAAGACATGATGCGAGGGCGGCGGCCATTGTGCATCGATGATGGGGCCGGTGACTTCGAGCCACTGGATCGCGACGCCGCGATGGCCCTCCGGCGGCATCGGCGGGTAATCATAGAAGAAGCCGCCATCGGTGCGGATGAAGGGCACGGGTAAGCCGAGCGGACTGTATTCAAAGGTCTCGCCTGCTTTGAGGTGGATCGTCGTTTCGAAATCACGCGCCTCAGGTTGCAAATCCATCCAGCCGCCGGTCTCACGGACATCGCCGGAGACATCGGGGCCGGAAGGCTGCCGCGCACGAAAACTCATCGCCACGGGTTCATGCGCGGGCACGAGGCGGAAGTCACGCACCTGTCGCACGGCTCGTCCGCGAAAACGCACGCGATACGCACCTTTTTGTTTGGCTCGAAAACCAGGCGGATAGCCAAAATACGGCCAAGTGGCGGAACGAAAGAGCGCCATCTCCAAGCTGGGATCGCGGCGCTGCTCAGGCGTCATCGCTTTCAGCTCCGCCGTTGTGATGGGCACCATGCGATAGTCCCGCGCGAAGAACATCGCCTCGCGTTCACCGAAGGTATTCAGACCTGGGAAAAGCTCCGTGCCGGTGAAGCGCTGCGTCACGGGTGCTGCGGGTGGTTTTGGGCCTGCCATCGCCGTGCGCAGAGCGGTCTCGGTGGCTTCGAGATAGGCATCGAGCTGAACATGCGACATATCCAGCAGTGCTGAGACCTTGGTGAAACCATGCGCGTCGCGGTCCTCGGGCAGTTTGTCCCGAATGTCGAGATGGGGCAGCTTCAGCAGCGCACGCAGGTTGTTTTCAAACTCCACACGAGTGAGGCGCCGCACCGGACCGCGACCGTTTTTCGTCGTCTCTTCCTTTGCTGCGGCGAGTAGGCTCGCGCTGAGTTGTGAGACGACGGCTTTGCGTTCCTCCACGCTGACTTTGGACTTCTCCGGCGGCGGCATCTCGCCTTTCTCGATAAGGTCAAACACTCGCGTCCAGCGACCTCGTTTGTCGGCATGACTGAGGTCAAAGGTCAGCGCGGTGATGTCGAAGTCGCCCTTCGCGACGCTGTCGTCATGGCAGTCGATGCAATGCTTGTCGATGAAGCTGTGGATCGGGCTCGCGGAGGCTGATTTTGGAGTGGGTGATTCAAAGATGTGAACATTTGTGATGTGCAGTTCTTCGATGCCGCTTTTTTTGTCGATGGTGCCGTCGATTTGATCCACCAACTGATCTCTCGTGAGCTTCCAAACGACTTTTCCGGCCTTGTCGATCTCCGCGAGCAAATCGCGGCCCTCGTCGGCTTTCTGCATGTGATAATCCCCGCAGGCCATGAGCACGTTGCCATTGGCTAGGCGTGACATGCCAAGCGTGTAGCGGCATTGCAGGCCGAGGTCTTCTTTCGTCCAGCAGCCGAGCTTTTGGCCTGCTGCATCCACATGCAGCAACTGGCATCCCGTCGATGTGGCGACCCACAACGAGCCATCTGCATCCTGCAAGGTGGCGAAGGCTTTCTTCACGGTGGGCGATGGCTTCAGCAGCGGATCGAGCGGAATGGTCTGCAACACACGGCCCGTGCCTGTTTCGACTTTCAGCACCGTTTTGCGACCGTATTGGCCGACCCAGAAGGCGTTCTCGCCGGATACCTCGCGGATCATGCGATAGCGAAAGTGCAACGGGTCATCTTTGAGATCCGGCAGTGGCGTCGCGCTCATCACCTTGCCGCTTTGATCGACGATGCGGATCTGATTCACGCCGCTGTCCATGAGCGCGAACTTCTTGCCGCCTTCGAGCACAGCCACGCTGTTCGCTTCCGCACCTTTGGGGCCTGCGACGGCCTTGTGCTCCATGACGAGCTTCTTCGCCGCATCAAACACCGCCAAGCCGCCACGATGTGCATACGCGATGCCACCGTCCGGTAGTCGAGCCGCATCGTAAATGCCACCGTGGCCGGGATGCTTCAGCACGGAGACGACTTTGCCAGTGCGGTCGATCTCGATGACCTGATTGTCCGCCGCGAGCAGATAGCGCTCTTCGGCATGGAGTTCGCAAGCGGCGAATGCGAGAAGAAGAACTCCCACAGATTCGGGGAGCCACAGATTCTTTTTCTGAAGGACAGGTGGGGTCATAGATGGCGGTTGGCGGGGACTTGGATGATTCGGACATCGACGCAGCGGCGGCCAAAATGGGCTGCAATGCCCCATGGGAGGCCAAGTCTGCGCAAGTTGGATTGGAGCACGGCTCGATCCGCTGTGGAGATGCCGTCGCCAAGTGCGGTGATGGAAACGGGACAGACGTTTTCGACGAGAATGCAACGGAGAGCGGCGCTGCATTGATTCAAAATGGCGACTTCTGGTGACAGGAGAAATGACAAGCTCTCGGCTTGTAACGCGGCCACGAAGATACCCTGCCATGTGGTCTCTCGATAGCCGAGTCCGATGTCGGCATGCATCCGGTTGAGTATTTCGATCAGGTGACGTGCGAGTTCTTGGTGCGGCAGACGTGGTGGAATTGGAACCGTGGGAAAGTCAGCCTCGACGGGATCAAAACGCACACGGACCGGGGCCAGACTCGCTTTGCCAAAGTCCATCAGTAGTCCGACGGGGATTTGCCAAGATTTGAGATAGGCGAAGAGTTGGGTGAAATGCGATGGCGCAAGCTCTCCGCGCAAGGCTTTGAGTTCAGGGATGAGCTTGCCAGGAAACACGAGGTCAGGCTCAAAGGTATCGGCAAGGTAGCCTCGATAGATCAGATCAAAGCGCGGTTTCGAGAGATGCTCGATCCCATCCGCACGAAGTAGGCCGACGAGGTGTTGATGATAGAACTCCTCCACCAATCCAGGCCCCAAGGCGGAATGCGTCTGCATCGCCTTGCCAATGATGAGATGGCTAAATGGGTCTTTAGACATGGTTAGAAGTTGGGTGCGTGTGAGGGATTCCCACAGATTCGGGATTCCGCAGATTGGTCAAAAACAGAAATCTGTGAAGCCCTGAATCTGTGGGAAATCATCAAGCTCACGCCAGGACCACCTCGCCGGTGTTCAGTTGGAGGTGAGGGATTCCCACAGATTCGGGATTCCGCAGATTGATCAGAAACAGAAATCTGTGGAGCCCTGAATCTGTGGGAAATCATTAAGCTCACGCCAGGACCACCTCGCCTGTGTTTAGTTGGAGGTGAGAAACTCCCACAGATTCGGGATTCCGCAGATTGATCAGAAACAGAAATCTGTGGAGCCCTGAACCTGTGGGAAATCATCAAGCTCACGCCAGGACCAACTCGCCGGTGTTCAGTTGGAGGTGAGGGATTCCCACAGATTCGGGATTCCACAGATTGATCAGAAACAGAAATCTGTGGAGCCCTGAATCTGTGGGAAAACTTCAAGCTCACGCCAAGATCTCCTTCACGAGTTTGCCATGCACGTCGGTGAGGCGGAAATCACGGCCGGAGTAGCGGTAGGTGAGGCGCTCGTGGTCGATGCCGAGGAGGTGCAGGACGGTGGCGTGGATGTCGTGAATATCGACGGCTCCTTCGACGGGGAAGTAGCCGAAGTCGTCGAGCTGACCGTGGCTGGTGCCGGGACGCAGACCAGCGCCAGCCATCCAGATGGTGAAGCCCCAGGGATGATGGTCGCGGCCGGGTTTGCTGCCGCCGCCTTCGGTGTTGGGCGTGCGGCCAAACTCGGTGGCGAAGACGACGAGTGTGTCTTCCAGCAGGCCGCGGCCTTTCAAGTCCTTCAACAGCCCGGCGATGGGCCGGTCGATGGCGCGGGCGTTTTGGGCGTGCTTTTCCTTCAAATCGCCGTGTTGGTCCCAGCCGTTGCTGACGATCTCGATGAAGCGAACACCCCGCTCGAGCAACCGCCGGGCGACGAGGCATTGCCGGCCAAACTCATCGGTTTCCTTGCGCTCGGTGCCCACGCCGTAGAGCGCGAGGGTGGCGGCGGTCTCCTTGGTGAGATCGGTCGCCTCGGGCACGGCGTCCTGCATGACGTAGGCTTTTTCGTGGTTGGCGATGGCGGCCTCGATGATCTGATTTTGTGCGGAGGATTTCAGAAAGTCGCGGTCGAGCTGCCCCACCGCCCGCATTTTGTTTTGCTGGAGCGATTTGATCTTCTCCGCCATCACGAGATCCGACAGAGGCCGGGCTGGGTCCTGGAAAAAAGGCGAGCCTTGATGGACCGGCGGCAGGAATCCATTGGTGCGATACATGCGCTTCCGTGAGCCCATGACGACGAAGCCGGGCAGGTTCTGATTTTCCGAACCGAGGCCGTAGTGCGCCCACGAGCCAACGCTGGGGAAGCCCTGCAAAAGCGAGCCTCCGTGCAACATGCCGATGGCGCTCTCGTGGTCGGGCGACGGCCCGTGCACGCCATGGAGAAAGGTGAGATCGTCCACGCAGGAGCCGATGTTTGGAAAGAGATCGCTGACCATCTTTCCGCACTCGCCGTAGCGCTGAAAGGCGAAGGGACTGCCGAGGATGGCATTGGTGGTGCGCCCCGTAATGTCCTCTTTTTTGCCAGCAATCTGCAGCGGCTTCCCGTGATCCTGATTGAGGCGCGGTTTGTGATCAAAGCTGTCGAGATGCGAGAGGCCACCGTCGAGGAAGAACCAGACGACGCGTTTCGCTTTCGGTGCGAGGTGAGGTGTGGTGAGCTGCACTTGCGAGCCGAAGGAGCGGTCTGCCAAGAGCGACTGCAAAGCGAGCCAGCCAAAGCCCGAGGCGCTGGTTTGCAGGAAAGATCGGCGGCTAGGTGGTGAAGGCTGCATGGCGGATCAAGGGATGTAGAGGAACTCTTTGGCGTTGATGAGGACGTGGCAAAGGTCCGCCCAGAGCCGCTGGTCCGAGCCACGTGCGGCGGGTGGGAGAGCGTAGGCCTCGGCCTGGTCGTCAATGAACTCGACGAGCGACTGCACCTCCTGCGCGGAGGGCTGGCGACCAAGCGCCTTGGCAAAGAGATGCTCGATGCGCTGCTCGGTCGAGTATCCTTTGCGGAGCTTCATATCTTTCGCGGCCCAGGCGGTGGCTTGCTCGTGGACCAGAGCGCTGTTCAGCATGAGCAGCGACTGCCCGGGCACGCTGCTGGTCTCACGGTCGCCCTGGGTGCGGGATGGCTCCGGTGCGTCAAACATGAGCATCATGTGATCAAGCGCCTCGCGTCGGATGTATTGGTAAACCCCACGCCTCAGCTTCGGATGGGCCGCCGCAGCGCTCTCGCTCTGGTTCGCTGGCCCGGTGTAGCCAAACATCGTTTGATCCAGCGTGCCGGAGACCGCGAGAATGGAATCGCGCACCGCCTCGGCCCGCAGGCGTTGCACCGGCATGTGCGAGAGGAGTCGATTCGCAGGGTCCACTTGCTGTGCCTTGGCGGAGGCGATGCTTTGCGCCTGGAATGACCGGCTCGTGACGAGATGACGGATCAAGGCTTTCACCGACCAATCGTGCTCGACGAGATAGGTGGCGAGGTAATCGAGCAACTCGGGATGGCTGGGCTTCTCGCCCATGACGCCGAAATTGTCCACGGTGGCCACGAGCCCTTGGCCAAAGACCCAGCGCCACACGCGGTTCGCCATGACGCGGGCGGTGAGCGGATTTTGCGGCGAGGTGAGGTCGTGGGCGAGCTCCAACCGAGCCTGCGATCCCGTGGTGTAACCTTCCGCACCGTGGATGACTTCGAGGAAACGTCGCGGAGCCTTTTCACCTGGCGAATCCGGCGAGCCGCGACGATGCACGGGCGAATCAAAACCTGTCCCCTCCGCCACGATGGCCGAGGCACGCTGGAACCGTGGCACTGCGGATTCGTGCGCTCGATACTGCTCCGCGATCTGTTGCACGTCGCCGGGCAGTTGTTCCAATTGATTGCGCAAAGCACCGTGTTCCAGCAGCCAATTCAGCAACTCCACATCGTCGGCGTTCGCCGCATCGTGGCCCCAGCGATCCAGCGCGGCATCACATTCCTTGCGCCAGTGAGCCGCGAGAGTTTCTGCGTTCCATGGCGCACTCGCAGGCGCGAGGCGAAGGGTCAGTCGCAGGTCATTCTCGGGCACTCCTGGAGTCTGGTGCTCCACGATCTGATCGACACCGAACCACGAGCGACCAGTCGCGTCTTTCACGACCAACTCGTAAGGTTTGTTGCCCTCATCGGAACGGCGGAAATGGGCCGCATCATCCTTGGTCAGGACTTCCAAATACGAGCGACGTCCCTGCCAGCTAGCCTGATGCCCGACCGGCACCGTCACCCAAGTGGGAAAGCGTGAATCAAAGTGCCGCACTTTGTTCGCGTGAGCGATGTTCTCCATCTGCTGGAAGTTGTTTTGAATCAGTCGCACATGCGCCGACGAACCACCCGCGACTCGCAGACTGACGAACTGCGTGCCGAGCGTAAAATCCGCCGAACGTGCGATGGCTCCATGCTTAGGAGTCAACCGATCTGAGATGAGGCCCGGAGACACGAAGCGATCGACCAACTCCTTGCCCTCCGGCATCAGCGTGAAATCGCTGCCGCCGCTCCAGACTGCGCTCGGCTGCACACCCGAAAGGAACCAGCCAGCATCGCTCTCGCGAAAATCCGCCGTGGTCTTGAACTTGTTCCGGTTCCGCTCCTCGCGGGCAGCGGACTCACGCCGCTGCTCGTGGAGCCATGACGCGGCTGCTTTTTCCAAAGGCTGACCCGCAGGCGTTTGGCTGATGCTTGTGAAAAAATGCCCCGGGTCAGCGCGATCCACTTTCTCCCGCAGCAACACGCGGCCCCAAAAGGTCGTCTTGTCTGGCTTGTTGCCAGGCCCGGCTTGCAGCCATGTTTGCAACGCGTCGCTCTGAGTTTGCAGATCCTCCCTCCACAGCGTGAGCAGGCTGCCTTTCATCTGCTGCTTGGCGGATTGCATCGCCGCGACTCCGTTGTCCTTCACCTCCGAGGCATCAATGATCACCTGGCTCTGCCGCGAGCTGGCCAGCGTCCCAAAGAGCGCATAGTAATCCGCCGTGGAGATCGCATCGAATTTGTGATCGTGGCATCGTGCGCAGGAAACGGTGAGGCCCTGAAAAGCCTTCGACAACGTATCGATCTGGTTTTCCACAATCTGCGCCTCCTCCAGCGCCACGTCCGAGGCCGTTGAGGAAACCTCCATCAGTCGCAGGAAGCCCGTGCCGAGCGGTGCCTCATTGATGTGCAAAGCGGCGTTGAGACGCGGCTGAAGCAGGTCGCCCGCCACATGCTCCTGCACGAAACGGTCATACGGCACGTCCGCATTGAAGGCGCGGATCACATAGTCGCGATAACGCCAGGCCTGCGGGATCGGGTAATCGCGCACATAGCCGCCGGTCTCGCCAAAGCGCATCAAGTCCAGCCAATACGCGGCCCAGTGCTCGCCGAACTGCGGGCTCTGGAGAAGGCGGTCGATGAGAGCTTCGGTCGTAGATGGGGAGACAATCGGATGGGGAGACGATGAGAGATTCCCAGCAAAAGACTCCATCTCCTCCTCGGTCGGCGGCAGGCCTACGAGAGCGAACTTCAGCCTGCGCAACAAGGCGGCCGGCGCTGCTGGAGCTGCGGGTTCCAGGCCTTTCTCCTGCATCTTCGCCATGAGAAAGCTGTCCATCGGGTGAGCCGCCAGCTTCGGCACCGCTGGCGTTTTCACCGGCTGCCAGGCCCAGTGAGAACGACGTTTCGTCAATTTGGCTTGCCATTCTTCGGTAGCAGCAGCTTGCGCGCTCGGCGGATTCTCCGACAACCCTGGCATGCCCATGCGCACCCAGCGGGTGAAATCTGCGATCACTCCGTCGGGCAGTTTGTCGGCTCTCTTCGGCATTTTCATTTCCTCTTCCTCATGGCGGATGACTTGCAGCAACAGGCTCTTGTCGGGCGCGCTAGCGTCCACGAGCGCACCATTCTCGCCGCCCTTTTTAAAACCGCCGCGATAGTCCAGCCGCAGGCCGCCCTTGGTCTTCTCAGCACTGTGGCATTCGTAGCAGTGCATCACCAGCACCGGCCGGATGCGCGATTCAAAAAACGCCGCGCCATCCGGCTCCGCTGCGGAGACAGCCACTGAAACAAAGCCAGCTAGCAGCGAACAACGGAGCAAACTCGCAAGCCAGCGACACTGAGCGGAGACGGGTGGATAATGCGAGTTCATTGAGGGATTCCCACAGATTCGGGATTCCGCAGATTGGTCAGAAACAGAAATCTGTGGAGTCCCGAATCTGTGGGAAATCATCAAGCAGGGACCCGGAGCGGACATGGATGGATGATGCGAGTTCATGCTTTGGCTTGTGCGGGGTTGAGTGCGGCCGTGGCCATCGTGCCCGCTTTTTTTACGACCGGTGCGAGCTTGGCGAGCCGCTCCTCCGAAAGCCGCTGGCTCGGTCCCGAGATCCACAGGCTAGCGATGGCGTTTCCATCCGCTCCCAAGATCGGAGCACCGAGACAATGATGTCCCTCCAAGTGCTCGCCCACATCCACGGCCCAGCCTTGCTGCTGCACCTGGTCGAGGCACTTGAGGAAATCTTTGCGGCTCGAGATCGTCTGCGGCTGAAAGCGCTCGAACTTCATACCCGCCATCACTTCGTCCCGCTCCGCCTCCGGCATGAAGGCCAGCATCACCTTGCCCGGACCACTCGTGTGCAGCGGAAACCGCGTGCCACGCTCCACATAAAACTTGATCAAAGCTCGCCCGATCACTCGCTCCAGCACGATGCCCTCATGCCCGCTGATGATGCCGAGATGCGCCGCCTCTCCCGTCTGCTCGCTAAGCCAACGCATCGCAGGCAGGGCAGCCTCCGCCAGCGGCACATCATCCACCACCGGCTGACACAGCGCCAGCATCTGCGCGCCGATATTGAATCGCTTCTCAGCATCCCGCACCACATACCCGTGCCCCACCAGCGACTGCGTGACGCGATACACAAAGTTCACCGACAAGCCGACCTTCGCCGCGATCTCCGAAAGCGTGAGTCCGCCCGAGGCGGCACCAAGACAGCGCAGCACGGCGAGAGCGCGGTCCAGGCTCGGCGTACTAAATCCAGAGTCGCGGACAGGGGCGGCGATTTTTTTGCGTGCTCGAGGAACGGTGGCCATGTGTTTCTATATATGAATGCTGGTGCAGATATAGAAACGCAGAAAATTAGAGAGGCTTGCACGAAGAAGCCCCCGTCCTGAATCACTTCACGGGCACCAGAATCTCTTCCAGCACGCGGCCATCCTGCTGCGGCAGCTTGAGGTCCATGAGCTTCGCGATGGTGGGAGCCACATCGAGATTGGCCATGCGCTCAAGGACGATGCCTTGCTTGATGCCGCGACCGCTGGCGATGAAGATGCCGTCGAGATCGGGGTCGCCGTTGAAGAAGCCGTGCGTGCCGCCGTAGTTCGTGGTGGGCGCGGTCACGGCATCGCCTGCGGCGGCGTTGTTGAAGGCGTGACCGTCCTTGGCGTAGAGCACGAGATCGCCCATGCCTTGGTTTTCCTCGGGCGTCGGCATGCCGAGCGTGTGACCGTCCTTGCCGTCGATGACACGGTCCACGCCTTCGGTCTGCTCGAACATCGCCTTGAGTTTCGGCAGCAGCTCGGCCTTGCGGGCGGGATCGTTCACATAGACGAAGGCCATGCCGCCCTGGGTCATGCAGAAGGCGTCGCATTTGTTAATCGTGGGGCCAAGGGCGGTGGCGAGGCCAGCCTTTTTGAGGACGACGTTCGGATACACATAGGTTGAGACTTTTTTGAAGCCGTGGTCGGTGGCGATGATGAAGGTGGTGCGGTCACGCAGGCCGCTTTCGTCCACCGCTTGGATCAAATCGCCGACGAGCTTGTCCGCGTAAGCCAGCGCGGTGTGGCTGGCCATCGTGCCAGGGCCATAGGTGTGATGCGTGGCGTCGGTGTTGAGCGTGTGAAACATCAGCAGGTTCGGCTTGTGCGTCTTGAAGATGTGAATGGCGGCCTTGGTCCACATGTTGTCGAGAAAAGTCACGCTCTTGCGCTGCGGACCCATCTGCATCCACTCGATGTGCTCCGGCGTGATCGTGCCGGCGGCGATCATTTCCTTCACGACCGGGCTTTCGGCCTCCGGCAGCTCCGCAAAGCTCCAGGTGATGGTGCCAGGACGCGTGACGGCCACCCAGTCGGACTCCGCCGTGGTCAGGCCGTTTTGGTGGGCGATGTCATACAGCGTGGGCACATGCACCAGCTTCGATTTGTCCACCCATGGCTCGATCTTCGCGGGTTTGTTGCCGTCCTGGCGCACCAGCAGGCCATTAAAGAGCACGCCGTGCTTGCGTGGCTCCACGCCGGTGACAAGCGTGGTGTGATTGATCCAGGTGATCGACGGATTGCTCACCGTCATCGCCTTCGTGCTCGCGCCTTCGGCGGCCAGCTTGCGCAGGTTCGGCACTTGCAGCGACGGATCATTCCACATCCAGGCGGGGAAGCCGTCGAGGCTGATCAGGATGACGTGGCGGTCCTTGTTGCCTGACTTTGAACAAGAGGTCAACCCGTGGACAATGACGATGCCGAGAAGAACGAGGGCGCAGAATTTCATTTGGGGCGAAGGGTTACGAGTGCTTGCCTCGTTTGCTTTCTCTCTCATGCAGCGCCTCGTTTTTTTCCTTCTCACCGCCATGTCTGCCGACGCCGTCGAAATCATCGCGCATCGCGGTTTTTCCGCCCGTGCGCCCGAAAACACGCTCGCGGCCTTTGAACTCGGCTGGCAGCATCAAACCGATGCCTGCGAACTGGACGTGTATCTCACCGCCGATGGCAAAACGGCTGTCATTCATGACAAGGACACAAAACGCACCTCCGGTGTGAAGCTGGACGTCGCAAAGTCGAAACAGGCGGAACTAACCGCGCTCGATTCCGGTTCGTGGAAGGGCAAAGAGTGGGCGAAGGAGAAAATTCCGACGCTGGAGCAGGCGCTCGCGACTTTGCCGAAGGGGAAGAAGCGTTTCTTCATCGAAGTGAAGTGTGGCGCGGAGATCGTGCCGGAGCTGAAGCGCATTCTGGAGCCTATGAAAGATCGTGCGGGGCAGTTGGCGATCATCGCTTTCAACCGTGCGGCGGCGGCTGAATCAAAGAAAGCGATGCCGTGGGTGAAAGTTTACCGTCTCGCCGCCGGCAAGACGAAGGACAAGAAGCCCACGAACCTGACCCAGCTCATCGCCGACACGAAGGCTGACAAACTCGACGGCCTCGACCTGGGTAGCACCGATTTTCCATGGGATGAAGCGATGGTGAAGCAAATCCGCGATGCTGGCTTCAGCCTCTACGTCTGGACGGTCAACAAACCGGCCGATGCACAGCGTTTTGCGAAGCTCGGTGTCGATGGCATTACGACGGATGATCCGGTGATGCTGCGCGAAGCTTTGGCAAAGCCTTGATCTCGGACGCATCGTGTGGTCAGTGCGCGCCCCACATGTCACCCATCACTCCTGCCGTCGTTTCCGCCAAAGACCTGCGCCTTCAATTCGGCCTGCAGCAGGTCTTCAATGATGCGACGATGAGCATCCATGAGGGCGAGAAGCTCGGGCTGGTGGGCCGTAACGGCTCGGGCAAGACGAGCCTGATGCGCATCCTCGTTGGCACGGAGAAGCCGGACAGCGGCACGATCTCACGGCGCAACGGCATCATCGTCAGCCACCTCGCGCAGGAGTTCACGCTCGATGATGACGCGAGCGTGATCGACAATGTGCGCGCTGGAGCCTCCGTGCTGCTCGATATGGTCGCACGTTACGAATCCGGCGACTACAAAGGCGATCAGGAGGCCGAGCTGCTGCATCAGATCCAGCTTCACGACGGCTGGGGCGTCGAAACCCGCATCAGCACCGCGATGAATGAACTCGGCGTGCCTGCGCCGGACCGTCTCGTCAAAGGTCTCTCCGGTGGTGAGAAGCGCCGTGTCGCTTTGGCGCGTGCGCTGGTGTCGCAGCCCGATTTGCTGCTGCTTGATGAGCCGACGAACCATCTGGATGCCGAATCCATCGAGTGGCTGGAGGTGTTCCTGCGCGATTTCAGCGGCGCGGTGCTGTTCGTCACGCATGACCGCTACTTCCTCGACCGCGTGGCCACGCGCATCATCGAGATCGACGACAGCCGCATCTACAGCCATCCCGGCAACTACAGCGCGTTCTTGGAGAGCAAGGCCATCCGCGAAGGTGTGGAGGCGAACTCCGAACGCCGCCGTCAGAGTTTCCTGCGGCATGAGCTGGAGTTCGTGCGTGCAGGAGTCAGAGGCCGGGGCACGAAACAGCAGTCCAGGCTGGATGAATTCGACCGCGTCTCCGCCATCGCGGCTCCCGAGGCCGAGCTGGTGATGGATTTGATCATCCCACCGGCCCCGCCGCTGGCGAACACCGTGGTCGATGCCAAAGACATCGGCGCCCACATCAACGACCGCTGGTTGTTCAGCCATCTCGACCTCAGCTTCGAGCCCGCCACCTGCACCGGCATCATTGGCCGCAACGGACTCGGCAAAACCACGCTGCTGCGCATGCTGATGGGCCAGCAGCAGCCGAACGAAGGCAAGGTTGTCATCGGCAAGCGCACCATCTTCAATTACGTCGATCAGCAGCGCCTGCTGCTCAATCCCGAGAACAGCGTCATGGAAGAAGTGGCGGGGCCGATGTCGGAGTTTGTGCAGTTCGGCCCGGAGAAGATGCATGTGCGCACCTATCTGCGGCGCTTCCTGTTCACCGATGATCGTGTGACCATGCGCGTGAAGGAACTCAGCGGCGGCGAGCAAAGCCGCGTGCTGCTGGCGAAAATCCTGCGCCGGGGCGGCAACTTCCTCATTCTCGACGAACCGACGAACGATCTCGATCTCGCCACGATGCGCGTGCTCGAAGAAGCCATCATGGCCTTCAAAGGCTGCGCCCTCGTCGTCAGCCACGATCGCTACTTCCTCGACCGCGTTTGCACGCGCCTCATCGCCTTCGAAGGCCATGGCCGCATCCACGAATGCGCCGGGAACTACAGCTACTACCAGGAAAAACGCGCCGCGCGCGCCGCCGCCGAACTGGCTCACGTCAACGCCGCCGTGAAGAAAGAAAAAGCCGCCGCCGCCAGCGCTCCGAAGACACGCAAGATGTCGCAGAAGGAGCAGCGCGAGCTGGCCGACTGCGAAGCCGCCATCGCCACCCTCGAAAGCGAAATCGCCGCGATGGAGGCCGAGTTGAGCAACCCCGAGCTGTTTGTGAAGCTCGGCTCCGGCACGAATGACTTCATCGCCAAACTCGACGCGAAGAAGCATGAGCTGGAAGGCAAGTTCACGCGTTGGGCCGCGCTGGAGGAGATCCGGGTGACGTGTGCGGGGTGAGTTTTGGGTCTGCGGATCGGCATTGAAGGCCAACGGCCTGTTGTCATGCAGCCCAGGCTTGTGCGCCCGCCTGCATCGCTGTGCGAAGCACTGCGGGCAGGAGGCGCTACCCTGGGTCTCGTGACAAATACCGCTTCGCGGATGGGCGCTCCGTCCGGCATTATTTTATCACTGTGCTTGTGTTTCTTGCAACAGGCCGCGTATGTTTGTGGCTTCGACCGTCACCTGCATGAACATCCGACCGCTTCTGCCTCTCCTCGTCCTCGCACTGCTTCCTTCAGTCGCCAGCGCCCAACCCGCGCCGGCACCGCCGCCGGCGAATCAGGCCATCGACGTTGCCTCTGGGGCTTGGGAAGGCATCGTGAACATTGATGTGTCGGTGTTGGTCCCTGATTATCGCGAACCGTGGAATGCGGGGCAGCCCAGCGGTGGCAGCGGCACGGGGTTTCTGATCGGCAAGAATCGCTTTTTGACGAATGCGCACGTCGTCAGCAATGCCACGCGCATTTTGATCCGCACCACGAACGATCCTGAGCCGCATCCGGCAAAGATCATCCACATCGCGCATGATTGTGACCTGGCGATCATTGAGGCGGAGGACGGCAAGCACTTTGAAAAGCTTAAGCCGCTCGACTTCGGCGGCATCCCGCAGCTCAACACGGAAGTGATCGCGATTGGCTATCCCATCGGCGGGGATCGCATCTCGGTGACCCGCGGCGTCGTCTCGCGCATCGATTTCCGGCCTTACAGCCACACCAGCGTCGATTCGCATCTCGCGATCCAGGTCGATGCGGCGATTAATCCCGGCAACTCCGGCGGTCCGGTGTTGCAGGAAGGCAAAGTCGTCGGCGTGGCCTTCCAAGGGTTCAGCGGTCGCGTGGCGCAGAATGTGGGCTACATGATTCCGATACCGGTGATCAAACGCTTCCTCAAGGATGTCGAAGATGGCCGCTACGATCACTATGTGGATCTCGCCGCGAGCGATTTCCCCATCGAAAACCCAGCGCAGGCCAAGGCGCTCGGCACCAACGGCGACGGCGTGGGCGTGATGGTGGCCGATGTCGAGCCTGCGGGCAGCGTGGGTGAGCTGTTGAAGATTGGCGATGTCATTTTGAGCATTGATGACAACCCCGTGATGAACAACGGACTCGTCCGTTTCGAAGGCGAGCTGATGGACATGAATGAGATCGTCGAACGCAAGTTCGCCGGCGACACGATCAAGCTGAACTACATGCGCGACGGCAAGAAACTGGAGGCCACGGTGACATTGAAACGCTTCGATCCGTATGTCCGTCTCGGCGCGCAGTACAATCAGCGTCCGCGTTACATCGTGCATGCCGGACTCGTGTTTCAGCCACTGGACCGCAACCTGATGGACGCGCACCAGATGCGTGACGACACCGTGAACTACGTCTTCGACAACTTCCTCACCGACAAGCTCTACGTCGAGCGCCCCGAACCTGTCGTGCTCACCAGCGTGTTGCCGGATGAGGTAAACACTTGGCTGAGTCCGTATGCACACAGCATCGTCGATGAAATCAATGGCGTGAAGATCAAGTCGCTCAAAGACGTGAAGACGGCGCTGGAGAAGAAGGACAAGCCGTTCATCGAAATCCGCCTGCTGGAGAAAAATCGACCGCTGGTGCTGAAGCGCGAACTCACCGAGGCCGCGCATGCGCGCATCATGCAGACCTACAACATCCTGGGAGACTCCTATCTCGGCGATGAATAGCCGCATGAGCATTCCTTGAAACCTTTCGCCTCGACGACCCCATGAAATTCATTCCGTTTTCTCTCCTCGTTCTTAGCGCGGCTGCATTGCAAGCGCAGACTTCCACGCCCGAGCCCGCACCTGCGGCACCCAAAAAGAAACGTGCGCCGGTCGTGCTCGAAAGTGGCTCCCCCGCGCAAACCGTTGTGCAAAACAGCTCGCTGGTGAAGGTGAACGCCACCTCGCAGTCGTACAACCTGCATCTGCCATGGCAGAAGGAGTCGCCTTCGGGCCGCCGTGGCCTTGGCGTGGTGCTGGCGAGCAACCGCGTGCTCGTCACCGGCCAGATGGCGGCGGATGCGACTTACATTGAGCTGGAGCTGCCGGAGAGCGGCCAGAAAATTCCCGCCAAGGTCGTCGCCGTCGATTATGAGGCGAATCTCGCGCTGCTGGAGTCGCCGGCTTCGGACAAGCAGAAGGCATTCTTTGCCGGACTCAAGCCGATGGCGGTCGATGCCAGCGGCCGCATCGGTGATGCGGTTTCCATTCTGCAAACCGGCCGCGTGGGCGAACTGATCGAAAGCCCGCTGCGCATCGGCAAGGTGCTCACCCGCCGCTACAACGTCGAAGGCTCCGGCTTCCTCGTGTATGAAGCGAACGGCATCATCCGCAGCGAGGCGAACAGCTTCACGCTCCCGGTGGTGAAGGGCAGCAAACTCGCCGGTCTGCTGCTGAGCTATGACTCGAAAAATCAGGTCACCACCATTCTGCCGGCACCCATTATTGAGCACTTCCTCACAGACGTGGCCGACGGCAAGTACGAAGGCTTCCCCGGCCTCGGCATGGAACTGCAGGCCACGCAGGACGAGCAGTTCCGCGACTACCTCGGCCTCAAGCCTAATGCCCCCGGTGTTCTCATCACCACCGTCATGAAGGGCGGCAGCGCGGAAAAAGCTGGCATGAAAAAGGGCGACATCCTTGTCGCCATCAACGGCTTCACCATCGACTCGCGTGGCGACTACAAAGATCCGCAGTTCGGTGCCCTCAGCTCCAGCCATCTCGTGCGCGGACGTGCATATGTCGGCGACAAGGTCGAGATCAAAGTCATTCGCGACGGCAAGGATGTTACGCTCAACGGCCAGCTTGCACGTCGCAACCCCGCTGACTATCTCGTGCTGCCGTACCAGTTCGACAAAGGCCCGCGTTACGTTCTCATGGGCGGACTGCTGTTCCAGGAGCTGTCACGCCCGTATCTCGATGCGTTTGGCGAAGAGCAGCGCGGCGGTGCCATCCTGCGTCTCACCCGCATCGCCACCCATCCCGACAAATATGAAGAAGAAGGCCGCAAGAAGCTGGTCTTCCTCAGCATGGTGCTGCCAACGCCGAGTGCGCAGGGCTACGACAAACTGGGCGGCCAGGTGGTCAACAAAGTGAACGGGAAAGCGATCAATGATCTCAATGATCTGGCCGAAGCCTTCAAGAGCGCCAAGGACACCTGGCACGTCATCGAACTCGGTGAGTTCCCGCACATCCTCTATCTCGACACCTTCAGCGCGGAGCGCGACAACCTGCGCCTGCTCGACGGCGCGTACCGCATAGGCAGCCTGAAGCGGCTGGAGTAGCATGCCAGTGGGCTACTTCAGCAGTGGCGCCAGTGCTTTGCCCTCTTTTTCATCCAGACTCTTGTTTTCGAGCGCCGCAGCCAGCGCGGCGCGAGCTTCATCGTTTTTCCCGCACAACGCGTGGAAGAGGATGCGGTTTTTGGCCAGCAATTCGCGGTCGCTCTTGCTCAGAGCACCGATCTGCTCCTGGAGCAGCGGTGCCATCTTGTCGAAGAGCGCCGCGGCCTTCTTCTGCGCGGACTTGGACTGGCTTTCGCGCAGCCAGGTGGCCGCGCGCTGGTTGAGGAGCAGCACGTCATCCGGCTTTTCCTTCAGACAAGCGTCGAGATAGCGGTGCGCGGCGGGCCAGTCATGCAGGCTGGCAGACGCAGCCGCGCACATGCGGCGAGTGTCGAAATTCGGCAGCATGGCGAGCTGAATTTGCAGAATGGCGCTGCTGGCGGCCAGATCCGGCTCCGGCTTCATCATGCACATGGCCAGCAGGGTGCCGTGAGCGCGGAAACGTAAAGGATCGAGACGAATGGCACGCAGCAGCAAGTCCAGGTGCTGCGGCGGGCGGCCCGCCATCATCCGCGTGAATTCCGCCGCCACCACCGCCTCGGCGGCGCGGGCGGCGGGGACGCTGTCGTCCGCGGCCGCGCGTGCCACGAGGGCGGCGAGCGTTTGCTCCAGCAGTTCCTGCCGCTCCGGCGCGGCCTGCTGACCCGCCATCATCAGCCGGGAGACCTCACCGAGCATCGTGATGATGAAAATCGTCCCCATGGCCTCAGGATCATCCCGTGTCAGCGCTAGCGCCGTGCGCAGCCGCCGCGTGTCCTCAAACGTCGTGGCGAGCCACGGCAGGAGCAGCGCGCTCTGCCGCGCTTGAAACACCTCGTAGCGGTCCTCCGGCCCACGTTTGGCCGCCAGGGCGATCTTGTCGGCCTGGCGGCGCAGACCGGCCAGCAGGCTGAGTGTTTTGAGATAAACCGTCAAATCTCCACGCTGTTCCGCCAGCGCGAGCAGCGGCTCCGCCTCGCGCCGCAGCTCGTCCTGCAGTTTCTCAAACGCCAGCCGCTCGTCCTCCGCCAGCGGCCGGTCAAACAGCGCCCGCTCCACGTCCTCCGGCTCCGGTTCCGCCAGCGCGATGTCACGCCGCAACACTGCGGCGGCGAAGGCCAGCTCCACGCGGTGGTCCAGCAACGTGTGCGCTGCCAGCGGCTGCCGCGCATCCAGCCGCAGCGCGGTTTGTAGCGCCGCTAGTTTGTCAGCGCCCCAGTCCAGCGCCAAGGCCAGCAGCGCGTGCGCCGCTGCATTTTTCGGCTCGCGCGCGATGAGCGCCCGCGCCGCGCCCAGCGCCCTCTCACCGCAAATTTTCTTCTGGTCCGTCCATTTTAAATACCTCGCAGCCTCCTGCATCTCCAGCCAGCGCCACACTTCCCCGGCATCTCTCGCGGTAGCGGCCTCGAGCTCACGGTAGCGCTGCATGCAACCGGCGGTGCTGGTGTCGGAAACCGGGCCGCGAATGCCATCGTTGGTGCATTTGGCGAACAGGACATCCGCATTCATCAGGTGCATCGCCTTGGCGAGACGCCGCCCACGGTCGCCCTCGTCCGGCTGCGGTGGCGTCGTCAGCGCCAGGGCCTCGGACACGCGTTCCACCAGGCCGTCGGCCTCGGCGTGTGTACCCTTGAATTTTTCCTCGATCTTCGGCGCAGTTTCGCGGATCAGCGCATGAATGTCCGCCGGCTTCAGCGGAAACATCTCTTCTGCCGTCTGCGCCAGGCACAACGTCCCGCCGCACAGCAGCCACGCACATGAAAAGAATTGCCTCATGCCGCGATCATGTGCATTCGCGTTCGTTTTGGCAATGCCTCACTTCACCGCGCCGATCAGCGTCTGCAATCGTGATACCTGCGCCTTCAGCAGCGTGATTTCCGCCTCCATCTTTGCCCGCCAGTCGGCTTCAGATGATTCTTCGACTGGAGAAGCAGGTGCGCTGAGCGTTGCCGCAGTGGCACCCGCCACTTCACCACTGAGCAGATGCATAAACTGCGCCACCCGCTGCCCTGGCCCTGCCGGAATGCACTGCACGAGCGGGCCCTCGTTGTAGCCGATCAATTCGGCCAGCGTGCTCTCCACACTCGCCATGTCCGGGAAGGCTTGCAGCCGTTCCGTGCGCTGCCGCAGCTCACCACCGGTCTGTGGGCCACGCAGCAGCAGCATGCAGAGCAGCGCCAAGTGCGGACGTTCCAAGCCGGGCAGTTTCCCCTTCAGATTGTGCCGATACTTCTGCGCACGACCGCCCACAATGGTCACTTCAAACACATAGCCGTGCGATTTCATGGACTCCAACGCGCGCAGCACCGTGCGCTCGTCGTAGCGCACGATGGGATCACGGTTTGTCGTCTGATTGCACGCGGTCACCAGCGCATTCAGCGTCATCGGGTAGTAATCTGGCAGCGTGATCTCCTTTTCGACCAGGCAGCCCAAGATGCGCGCCTCCTCGGCGCTGAGCGTGAACAGGATGGCGGGGGTGGCGGATTCGGCGGACATGCGTGGCCTGATGATGCCGTGCTTCCAAGGCCGGTGCAACCTTCTCTGCATAGAGCACCGGAGCCCTGCATCGAACTCCCCGCCCATGAAAATGAAACTACAGCAGTCGCCGTTTGTTCCCGCACATCGTGTGACGTCTATGCCTCCCCCGCGTCTATGGGCCGTTCTGCCAGCACCATCGATGGGCAGGCCAGGGTGAGAAACAGCAGCAGCGGTTTCATGGCTGCGTGGACACACTCACCGTGGTTCTTGTTCCAACGAAATCATCCGCCACTCGCCCTCCGCGAGATCAACGAGTTCATACGGGCCAAAGCGTTCGCGATGCAGCTTCTCCACCTGCCAGCCCTGGCTGGCAAACATGCGCCGCACCTGATGGTAGCGGCCTTCAGTGATCGTGAGACGGGCCGTTCTGGCGGAAACAATCTCCAGCTTGGCCGGCAGACACGGTTTGTCTTCACTGCGCAGCATCAGATCGCCCTTGGCAAAGATGTCGATGAGGCCGGGATCGAGATCATGATCGACTTTGGCCACATAGACCTTCTCCACATCCGATTTCGGCGAGGTGTAGCGATGCACCAGGCTGCCGAGGTCCGTGACGAGCAGCAGGCCGCTGGTGTCTTTGTCGAGACGGCCGACGCTGGTCACGGCGGGATTGCGATCGAGCCAGTGCGATGGCAGCAGCTCGTAAATCGTCTGGCCTTCGTCTGCGCTGTGCGTGCAGGCATAACCCACCGGCTTGTGCAGCATGGCGAGCAGCCCTTCCGGTGCTTCAAGCGGCTGGTCATCGACCGTGATGAGCGCTGAATCGACGCGTTGATCCGACCGCTTCACCACCACGCCACCCAACTTCACGCGGCCTTCTTTGACGAACGCCATCGCCTCACGACGTGAGCAGTAGCCGAGGGAGGAAAGCAGTTGGTCGAGGCGGCGCATGGCATGCAGTGCCATCGGCGCTGCAAAGCGCAAGCGAGTCAGGACGTTTATGTCAGCGATCATGAAAACACGCCTCCTCCTGTGCCTGCTGGCAGCCTTCACGGCGGTCAGAGCCGAGGATGTGGCCTTGGAGGTCGTGAAACGCAGCCTGCCGTTCGTAAAAGAGAAGGGGCTGGCGTGGATTGAGGGCCGCCAGTGCGCGAGCTGTCATCAGATTCCTTCCATGCTCTGGAGCCTGAACCTCGCCGCACGTCATGGTCTGGAGGTGAATCGGAGCGAAAACGCGGAACGCAGCACTTGGGCCGCAGACTGGCGGCATTGGAATCAAAGCGGTGCCAAGGATGGTGTGGAAAAGGTCTCCGCCGGCAACATCGACACGATGGTGTTCTTGCTACTGGGCCGCGATGCCACTGCGGATGCGAGTCAGACCTGGATCGCGGGTTTTCGCGAGCAATTGCTCAAGAATCAGCAACCCGACGGCTCCTGGAAGCCCGGCGGCCAGCTTCCGCTGGCGAAACGACCCGTGCGCGAGATGAGCGAGGTCACGACGATGTGGACGCTGCTCGCACTGAAATCGTCTGCGGCCGAGGCGCTGCCACCCGAGGTGCAGAAACGTGCCGAGGCATTCCTCGCCACCGCGCAGCCGGGCAAGAGCACCGAATGGCATGCGGTGCGGCTTCTACTGCAACTGGACGAAGCCTCTCACCGCGATGAGTTGCTCAAACTCCAGCATCCTGATGGCAGTTGGGGCTGGCTGGTGAGCGATCCGGGCGATGCGCTCGGCACCGGCTTCGCCATGTATGCGCTGGCACGCAGCAGTGTGCCCTCTACGCATGAGGCGATGCGGCGTGCCGTCAGCTTTTTAAAGACGACGCAAAAGCCCGACGGCTCCTGGGCCGTGCCAAGCACGCGTGCTCGTGACAAAAACAAAGTCATCGCCACCTCCACCTACTGGGGCACGGCATGGGCGACGATTGGCCTGCTGGAGACTCTCGCAGCAGCGAAGTAGTGTTTGCGGCACTAGCCGGCTGCGCCATGCTCGTGGCGTCATGCCATCCACGATCTGCATCATCGGCGGCTGCAACGGTGCCGGGAAATCCACCCTGGCACGTGAGCTACTGCCGCGCATGGGCATTGAGCGCTTCCTGAACGCGGATTTGATCGCGAAGGGCCTCTCGCCGGTGAATCCATCGCTGGCGGCCTTTTCCGCAGGGCGGCGGTTAATTGAGGAAGCGCGTAGTTTGATCGCGGCGGGCACGAGTTTCGCCATCGAATCGACTTTGAGCGGCAAAACATATGTGAAGATGCTGCGGGAGGCGAAGGAGCGCGGCTACCGCTTTGTGCTGCACTATGTGATGATCGACTCCGCCTCGCAGGCGGTGGAGCGCGTGAGGCTGCGCGTGATGACGGGCGGCCACCATGTGCCGGAGGACGATGTGCGGCGGCGCTTTGAGCGCAGCGTGCGGCACTTTTTGCACGACTACCTGCCGCTTGCGGATGAATGGGGCTTGTGGGAGAATGCCGTGCCGCCAGCGGTCAAGATTGCCGACGAAACAACGCACACGATTCAACGAATCCACGATATGATCACGTCCACCAAGCTCCAGGAAGTGCCGCAGACGCCGAACACCGCGATGTCGGAGATGGTGCTCGAAGCCAGCCGCGTGGCGACGGCGAAGATGCTCGACCTTTATGCGCGCATGGGCATCAAGGTAACGCCGCAGATGACACTGGCACCGGATTCGCCAGAACCGGCGTTCAAGCCCTTCGGGCTGTGGTGAGCGGCGGCATCACGCCAGCAAATCCTTCACCACATGGCCGTGGATGTCGGTGAGACGATAATCGCGGCCTTGGAAGCGATACGTTAAGCGTTCGTGGTCGAAACCAAGCAGGTGCATCACCGTGGCCTGGAAGTCGTGCACATGAACTTTGTTCTCGGCGACGCTGAAACCCAGCTCGTCCGTGCTGCCGTAGTCGAATCCGGCCTTCACGCCGCCACCGGCCATAAAGAGCGTGTAGCAGTCCGGGTAGTGATCGCGGCCCAGCACCTTGCTCGCCGCCGTGCGGCCTTCGCGGAAGGGCGTGCGGCCAAATTCGCCGCCCCAGATCACTAGCGTGTCCTCCAGCAGGCCGCGTTGCTTGAGATCTTTGATGAGAGCGGCCACCGGCTTGTCGGTGGCGGCCATTTTCTTCGTGAGGCCGTCCTCGATGCCGTTGTCGGGACCGGTGCCGTGGAAATCCCAGCCCCAGTCGAACAGATTCACGAAACGCACGCCTTTTTCGATCAAGCGTCGCGCGAGCAGGCAGTTGTTGGCGAAACTGGCCTCGCCGGGCTTCGCGCCGTAGGCTTCGATGACGTGCTGTGGCTCCTTGGAGATGTCCATGACCTCGGGCACGCTCGTTTGCATGCGGAAGGCCAGCTCATACTGCGCGATGCGCGTGACCGTCTCAGGATGGCCAAACTCCGCGACCTGCTGCTGATTGAGCGCCTGCAAAGTATCGAGCGTCTTGCGGCGCAGATCGCGACTCATGCCCGCCGGATCACTCACGAACAACACGGGATCGCCCTTGCTGCGGCACTGCACACCTTGATACACGCTCGGGATAAAGCCGCTGCCCCAACAGCCCTGACCACCGCTCGGCTGCGTGCCGCTGGAGATGAGGCTGACGAAACCGGGCAGATCCTGATTTTCCGTGCCGAGGCCATAGGTGGCCCACGAACCCATCGACGGCCGTCCCTGCCGCGCATGACCGGTGAACAGCATCAACTCCGCTGGCGCATGATTGAACTGATCCGTGTTCATCGAGCGGATCATGCACATCTCATCCGCGATGGTGTGGAAGTTCGGGCACGCGTCGCTCATCCACAGGCCGCCCTTGCCATGCCGTGCGAAGGTGCGCGGCGTCCCCATCAGCTTCGGCACGCCGGTCGTGAAAGCGAAACGCCGACCCTTGAGGATCGAGTCCGGGCAGTCCTGCCCGCTGCGCTTCACCAGCTCCGGCTTGTAATCAAACAAATCGAGATGCGGCGGCGCACCTGACATGTGCAGGTAGATCACGCGCTTCGCCTTCGCCGCGTGATGCCCATGCTTCGGGATCATCGGATTCGCTGACTGCGGCATGGCCGCCGATTCCTGCTGCATCGCATGCATCGCGATGGCACCGAGGCTGAACTGGCCGGTCGCACCGATAAATTGGCGGCGCGTGGTGAGTTGGAGTTGATCGTGGAGGATGGGGTTCATGGGGAAGTGAGGCTTATGATATCACAGATTGTGATACCAAGTTTGGCGGGTGTTCAGGGGTGAAATCCGATTTGTTTGTGGGGCGTTGGCGGCGGCGGAGCCAGAAGGGGCATCAGCTTCTTGTAGATATCGCGAAGCGAAGCGTCGTGGATTAGCAGCGTGTTGTCGATCTCGGCCAAACGCTTGAGGATCATGGCATTCGCGGCGATTTGCTCGCGGATTTCAATGAACGCACGGATGACATAAACGCTCATGGAGATGGCCCGGTCACTGTTGAGCACCGAAGCGGCCATGAGGGCACCGTGTTCGGTAAAAACCCAGGGGAGCTTGCGCTTGCCCCCATGCCCCAAACTTGAAGTCACAAATTGTGACTTCAAGATGAGCCACTCTTCGCCACTGAGCTGAAATGCAAAACCCTCCGGAAACCGCCTCAGATTACGTTTGATCGCCTGATTGAAGACCTTGGTTTCAACTCCATACAGCGCGGCCAAATCAGAATCCAACACCACACGCTGGCCGCGCACGATGTGGATGGAGACGGGGATGGATTTCGGGGCTGCCATGGTTTCAGGTTAAATCACCTCCGCATCAAAAACTCATCCAAATTCATCACCACATTCGCCACGGCGGTCCAGGCGGCGAGTTCGGCGACATCCGCGCTTTTCTCCACGGGCCCGAGCGGCTCGGTGGCCATCTTCAAGGCGGCAGTAGCGTCTTTTTGATACACCGAAAGGGTCTCGGCATGCAGTTGGGTCAATGCGGTCACCTCATGCGCCGTCGGCTCGCGGCTGAGGCAGAGTTTGAAGAGGTGGGAGAGGCGTTCAGCCGTCGTCTTCGCTTCGCGAACGAGACGGCGGGCCATGGCTTGATGCGTTTCGATGAAGACGGGGTCGTTCAACGTCACGAATGCCTGCAACGGCGTGTTCGTGCGACCTCGGCGGATCATGCAGACCTCGCGATTGCCAGCGTCGAAGGTAGTGAAGCTGGCGTAGGGGCTGTTGCGCCGCACTTCGGTGTAGAGGCTACGGCGGTGCTTGTCGTCGCCTTCGCTGACGGTCCAGTCATTGCTGCGGCCAAAGGCGGTGCTGAGGCCGATGCTCGGGGTTACGGGACGCACGGGCACTCCATACATCTTTTCCGAAAGCAGACCGCTCACGGCGAGCGCTTGATCACGCAGCAGCTCGCCGGTAGCACGGAAGCGCGGGCCGCGGGCGAGGAGGCGGTTGTCGGGGTCGAGTTCGGTCAATAAGTGCTCAGTGCTCAGTGCCGAGTGCTCAGTTTTGTTCTTCGGTGCCACCGCAGCGCCACTGAGCACTGAGGACTGAGCACTGAGCACTTGAACCTTGCGATTGGCACTGCTCTGCCGATAAGCCTGACTCGTGAGCATGAGCTTGAGCATGTGCTTGATGTCCCAACCGCTGTCCATGAGTTCGGCGGCGAGCCAGTCGAGCAATTCGGGGTGAAACGGCAGATCGCCCTGGCTGCCGAATTCCTCGCTGCTGCGCACGATGCCGGTGCCGAAGATGCTTTCCCACAAACGGTTCACCGTCACGCGGGCGGTGAGCGGGTTGTCGCGGCTGACGAGCCATTGCGCCATGGTGAGGCGATTGCGCGGGGCGTTAGCTGGCAGCGGATTGAAAACAGCGGGCGTAGCCTCGCTGACTTCGGCATCAAGGGCCTGCCAGTTGCCGCGAAGCTGGATTTTCGTCACACGGCGCTGTTTGGCGTCGAGATCACGCATGATCGGCACCGTCACCGGTTTAATAGCGGCGAGTTCTTTGTTCGCAGCGGCGAGACGTGCGCGCTCGGCGGCGGATTCTTTGGCGACGTTGCGCACATAGTAATCGGTGACGGCCTTTTGCTGCTCCGGCGTGCGTTTGGCCTGCGCGAGCGCGGCGATGATGTTCTGCGGCACCTTCGTGACCTGCTGCACGCGGGCATCACCAGTGAAACCGAGGCGGAAGCTGCCGAGCGTGTGCTGCTTGTGCTCGCTGTTTTGTGCGATGGTCACACGCAGCGTCGATCCCGGCGGCACCACGACGGGCGATGGCGCGAGCAGCGTGAGCGTGTGCGGCTTGTCGGTGGCTCCACCGACGCCCCAGCCTTGGTTGGCCTTGTCCTTCGGCTTCAACACCGACGCAGCGGTAAATCCAGCCTGCTCATAGTCCGCAATCGCGGTGGTGAAGCTCACGGGCACCGGTCCAGCGACGGCGAAGATCTGGTCTTTGTCCGGTCCGGGTGTGCTTTCGCTCTTCCACACGATCTGGCGTTTGTCATCGAGCAGCACGACATGGAAGCCATCGAGACGCTTGCCCACGTTGCCGTCGGTGCGGTTCCAGACGACGACGCGATCAATCGGCTGCGCAGTTTTGAGATCGACTTCCCACCACGGATCGTTGTCGGTGCCGGCCGTGTGCGCGACGCTGAGCTTGGCGTAAATGCCATCCGTGTTGCCGTCGATGGCGCGTTTCGCCACAGCATCGGTGTACTGGCTGCTCTGCTTCGCCACGCCCTTCGGCGCGATGTTTTCCGCAGCGCTGAACACCTGCACTTCGGCAAGCTGGAGCGTCTTCTTCTCGCCGGGCAGCTCGATGCGGACAAAGCGGGCGCTCGGCGCGGCCTTGGCGGCGGGCGGCACGACTTCGGCTTTGAGATCGGTGATGACGAAGTTGCCGAAACCGGCGGCGGGGATCGTTTCGAGACGCAGGGCGCTGAGTTTGTCGGCCGTGGCGGGGACTTCGACGGTGTAAGTGTCTTTGTCGCTGTTCTTTGGAATCGTCACGGCGCCGTCAGCAGCAATGGCGGCGGTTTGTTTCGTCTGCGTGGTCACTTGGACCGGCTTCGGCGTCTGCCAGCCAAGATCGCGGGCAAATCCGGCGTCCCAGGTCGCAAGTCCGGCGAGCCATGCGGCCTCGGGCTTTGTGAATTTCTTCTCCAGTGCAGCGAGTTCGATCTTCAGGCGCTCGCGCTGCTGTTTCAGCTCTGGCGTGTCGAAGCTGTGCAGCGGCACTTCGTCTTTCTTGTCGGAGTCGGCACTCTGATTGAGGAAGGCGTAGAACTGGAAGTATTCGTTGATCGTGATGGGATCAAACTTGTGCGTGTGGCATTGCGCGCAGGCCATCGTGGTGCCCATCCAGACGGCGAAGGTCGTGTTCACGCGGTCGATGACGGCGGCGTTGCGGAATTCCTCGTCATCGGTGCCGCCTTCGTTTTGCGTCATCGTGTTGCGATGAAACGCGGTGGCGATGAGTTGGTCGTCGGTGGGATTGGGCAGCAGGTCACCGGCGTTTTGCTCGATGGTGAACTGATCGAACGGCATGTTCGAGTTCAACGCGCGGATGACCCAGTCGCGGTAGGCCCAGATCTCACGCGGCTGGTCGCTGGGATAGCCGGAACTGTCGGCGTAGCGGGCGAGATCGAGCCACTGGCGGGCCCAGTGCTCGCCGTAGCTTTGCTTGGAGAGATAATGATCGACCAAAGAGGGGTAAGTGCTCAGTGCGGAGTGCTCAGTGCTCAGTTTGGGGAGGAAGCGTTGGAGTTCTTCGAGCGTCGGGGGCAGGCCGGTGAGATCGAGGGCGACGCGGCGGATGAGCGTGGCGGCATCGGCTTCGGGAGAAAATTTGAGTCCTTCTTTGGCGAGACGTTGCGCTAGAAAAGCATCCACGGGGTTCACCTTGCCCGACTGAGCACTAAGCACTGAGAACTGAGCACTTGGCACCGCCGGCCTCACCACCTTCTCATAGCTCCAGTGCTTCCCCCACTTCGCTCCTTGCTTGATCCACTCTTTCAATAAAGCGACCTGCGCGGCGGAGATCGTCTTGTGCTGCTTCGGCGGCGGCATGACCTCGTCAGGATCCTGGCTCACGATGCGCTCAATCAAGGCGCTCTTGTCGGGGTTTCCGGGCACGACGGCGGTGACGCCGTCGTTGCTCTTCTTGGAACTCGTTTCGTCATCCAGCCGCAGACCGGCCTCGCGCTTTTTTTCATCGGGACCGTGACAGAAGAAGCAGTTCTCCGAGAGGATCGGGCGGATCTGCTTGGAGAAGTCAATGGGCTCCGCGAGCGCGGAGGAAACCAGGGCAAATAGGATGAGGGGGCGGATCACAATGAATGGAACGCTCCTCAAGGGCCAATTTTGACTGCTGATGGAATTTTTGAATCCAGATCAAAGGGACAAACGCAGTAGTCCGCGTGAATGAACCCAAGACTCCATTGACCCCTCAAAATTCAAGCCTGCTGCGGCAGTTTTGGCTGCTGTTGCAGCAGTGGGTGGACTCGGATTATCATCCAGAAGGCGCTGAGGCGGTGCGCGCCCAGGAGGACCGGGTGGACTGGAAACGCTGCGTGCCTTTCATTGTGCTGCATTTCGGCTGCTTCGCCGTGCTCTGGGTCGGGGTGAGCTGGGTGGCGGTGGTCGCGGCGGCACTGCTGTATGCAGTGCGGATGTTTGCCATCACGGCCTTCTATCATCGCTACCTTTCGCATCGGAGTTACCGCACCTCGCGCCTGGTGCAGTTTCTGTTTGCCGTGCTGGGGAACTCCTCCTGCCAGCGGGGGCCGTTGTGGTGGGCCTCGGTGCATCGACATCATCACCAGCACTCGGACGAAGAGGTGGACGCGCATTCGCCGAGCGTGCATGGCTTTTGGTGGTCGCACATCGGCTGGATCACCAGCACAAAGAATTTTCCCACGGACTACAGCCGTGTGCGTGACCTGCAAAAATTCCCCGAACTGGTCTTCCTCAACCGCCACGATCAAATCGTCCCCGTGGTTTATGGAGTGCTGCTCTGGCTCTTCGGCTGGCTGCTGGAGCGATATGCGCCCGGCCTCGGCACCAATGGCGCGCAGATGTTTGTCTGGGGTTTCTTCATCAGCACCGTGGTGCTCCTGCACGCGACGTTCTGCATCAACTCGCTGGCGCATGTCTTCGGCTCGAAGCGCTTTAAAACGGCCGATGACAGCCGCAACAACCTGCTGCTCGCCCTGCTGACACTCGGTGAAGGCTGGCACAACAATCACCACCGCTATGCTTCCGCCGCACGGCAGGGATTCTTCTGGTGGGAAATCGATGTATCTTATTACCTGCTGAAGATGCTGTCCTGGACCGGTCTGATCTGGGATCTCCGCAAGGTGCCACAAAGCGTCTATGACGAGGCGCGTGCTTTGAAACAATCCTAGCCGCGCCTGCATGAACCGCCCACGTCTTGCCATCATTGGAACCGGAGTCGCAGGGCTCGGCTGCGCGCACTTCCTGCATCAGCGATTTGACCTCACGATCTTCGAGCAGAACGATTACGCCGGCGGCCACACGAACACGGTCAATGTCACGGAAGCGGGACGCGAGCTGCCGGTCGATACCGGTTTCATGGTCTTCAATCATGTGACCTACCCGCTGCTCACACGTCTCTTCAAGGAGTTGGACGTGGAGACGAAGGCCACGTCGATGTCCTTCAGCGTGTCGCATCTCGAGAGCGGCATCGAATACAATGGTACCTCACTCGGTCATCTCTTCGGGCAGCGACGCAATTTGCTGAGGCCGCGCTTCTGGAAGTTCCTGGCGCGCATCAATCGTTTCAATGCGGAAGCTGTCGCGGCGCTCGACGAGCCACGCTTTGAGCGCATGACCTTGGGCGAATACGTCATCGCCCGCGATTACGGGGAGGATTTCCTCAATCTCTACATCGTCCCGATGTCTTCCGCCGTCTGGTCCACACCGCCGGAGCTCATGCTGTCCTTTCCAGCGCTCACGCTGATCCGTTTCTGGCACAACCACGGCTTCCTCGGCCTGCACACGCAGCATCCGTGGCGCACGGTGACGAATGGCGCGAAGTCGTATGTGAAAAAACTCACCGCTCCCTTCAAGGACCGCATTCGACTCGGTTCGCCGGTGGTTCGTGTCGAACGCAGGGACGAAGGTGTGAAGGTGTTCCCGCGCGAAGGCGAGGCAGCAACTTTCGACAAGGTGATCTTCGCCAGTCATGCCGACCAGACCTTGCGCATGATCGCCAATCCCACGGATCTGGAGCGTGCGCTGCTCGGTTGTTTCCACTACCAGCCGAACATGGCCACGCTGCACACAGATGAGAGCTTCATGCCGAAAACGAAGCGCTGCTGGGCCTCATGGAACTACCGCATCAGGCCCACAGCCGGCGGCGGCATCGAGCCGAGCACGCATTACTGGATGAACAGTCTGCAAGGCGTCTCCGACACGACGAACTACTTTGTCTCCATCAACGCCGCCGATGAAATCGCCGAGGACAAGGTGATCAAACGCATCGCCTACGAGCATCCGCTCTTCGACATGGCCGCCATTGATGCGCAGAAGCGTCTTCCCGATCTGAACCGCCTCTCGACCGATCAAACGACTTACTTCTGCGGCAGCTACTTCCGCAACGGCTTCCATGAAGACGCCTTCGGCTCCGCAGTGGCCTTGTGCCGCGATCTGCTTGGAAAGGAGCCGTGGTGATGCCTGAATCGTCCCACATCTACGAATGCACGGTGATGCACCAGCGCCTGCGGCCAAAGCGGCACGGTTTTTCGTATCGTGTGTTCTATCTGTGGCTCGATCTCGATGACATCGCGTCACTCGACGCCGATCTGGCCTTGTTCAGCCGGAACCGCTTCAATCTGTTTTCCTTCAATGACCGCGACCATCTCGGCAGTGAGCACAGCGATGTGAAAGCCGGGGTGCTTCAAGTCTTCTCGCAACACGCTGTGGACATCTCGCGCATCGCTTCGATCAAGATGCTCGCCTTCCCGCGTGTGCTTGGCTACGTCTTCAATCCCGTCACATTTTTTTACGCTTACGCGGTTGATGGATCGCCAGTCTGCGCTCTGGCGCAGGTCACGAACACGTTCGGTGAACAAAAATTATACCTGATGCCCGAAGCGGGCACAGACGGCTTCACGCTCGTCACGCCGAAGTTGTTCTACGTCTCGCCATTTTCGGCGCTGGATCTCCAGTTCGACTTCCACCTGCGTCTGCCAGGAGAAAAACTTCACATCACCGTCAATGATGCTGATGCGGAGGGCCAAGTTCTCGTCACAGCGCTTACCGGAACGCGACGTTCGCTCACGGATGCCGCCTTGCTCGCCTGCGCGGTGAAATATCCGCTGCTGACGCTGCGGGTGATTTTTCTCATTCATTGGCATGCCTTCCTGCTCTGGTTCAAGCGCGTGCCGTGGTTCAGCAAAAGCGCGAACCGCGAGCTTCAGCAAGACGTGCTGCGTCCACATCACTCCATCGCTTCCGCCAAATCATGAACTCGACCCTCACCTTCGACCACAGCCCCGCCGATTCACAGGCCGTAGCCGCGAAAGCCGGCTTCTATGAATGGCTCGTGCTGCAAAGCTTCAAGCCCTTCGTGCATGGCGGCATGAAGATGACTTATCCCGATGGTCGTGTGCGTGTCTTCGGCGCGCCGGGAGCGGAGATCACGGCGGAAATGCGCATCCTCAGCATGGATTTTTTCAAACGTAGTGCGCTGTTCGGCAACGTCGGCTTTGGCGAGGCCTATGTGGATGGCGACTGGGAAACGGACAGCATCGCGGATGTCATCGCGTGGTTCATTCTCAACCTCTCGAAGACACAGGGCTCCAAATCCTCCTCGGGCAAAGTGGCGTTCGTGAATCTGCTGAACTTCGTCAATCGCGTGCAGCATCTGCTGCGGCCTAACAGTGTGACCACCAGCCGGCGCAACATCGCGGAGCACTACGATCTCGGGAATGACTTCTACTCGCTCTGGCTGGACGAGACGATGACCTACTCGGCCGCACGCTTCGAATATGCAGGACAGCCGCTGGCTGAAGCGCAGAGTTCCAAATACGAAGCGCTCTGTCAGAAGCTCCAGCTCAAACCGGGCGATCATGTGCTCGAAATTGGTTGCGGCTGGGGCGGATTCTCCTGCCACGCGGCCAAGCATCATGGCGTGCGCGTCACCGCCGTCACCATTTCGCAGGAGCAGCACAAGTTTGCCACCGAGCGTGTGGCGCGTGAAGGTTTGTCTGACCGGATCGAGATTCGCCTTCAAGATTATCGCCACATCACGGGCCAGTTCGACAAGATCGCCTCCATCGAGATGCTGGAGGCCGTCGGTGACAAGTTCCTGGAGACGTACTTTGCGAAATGCGCTGAAGTCTTGAAACCCAAAGGTCTGCTGGCCTTCCAGATGATCACGGTAGCTGACTGCCAGCACAAAGACCTGCGCCAAGGCGTGGACTGGATTCAGAAGCACATCTTCCCCGGCTCGCTGCTGCTCAGCATCGGCCGGGTGAACGAAGCGATCAATCGCACGAGCGATCTCTTCATGCACGGCCTGGAGGATCTTGGCGCGTCGTATGCCAAAACGCTGCGCCTGTGGTTCGAGCGCTTCAACGCGAAACTGGCGGAGGTGAAGGCGCAGGGCTTTGACGAACGCTTCGTCCGCAAATGGAACTTCTATCTGCAATACTGTGAAGCCGCCTTTGCCATGCGGAACATCAGCGTCGTGCAGGCGGTGTACACCAGGCCGAACAACATCAAGCTGCACCAAGCCTTCTAAATCTCATGATCTGGTTGCTGCGTTGCTTTTTTATCGTCGTTCTGGTGTCGATGCTCGGCGTCACGAGTTGGGCGTCGATGCAGTGTGCGTTGTGGGACACGCCGCGTGCGGTGGCGACGCATCCGTGGTTCATCGCGACGTTGTTCGACACCTACTGGGCCTTTTTGACCTTCTATTGCTGGGTCGCTTACAAGGAGCGTTCCTGGATCGCAAAGTTCGCGTGGCTTATCGCCATCCTGCTGCTCGGCAACATTGCGATGGCGGTTTACATGCTTATTCAACTCTTCCGCGTGCCCGCGAATGCACGCATCGAGGACATCCTGCTGCGCCAAGCATGAGCGAGACCGTCCGGCGTGAATCTTTGTGGCGGCGCTGGGTGGTGAACCCGGTGATCGCCCAGCTCACGCAAGGCATCGCGCCCGGCAAAATCGCGCAGGCCATCGCCTTCGGTGTCACGATTGGTGTGTTTCCGCTGCTCGGCACGCCGACGCTGCTGTCTCTCGCCATCGGCATTCCCATGAAACTCAACCAGCCGGTGCTGCAGGTGTTTCGAGAGCTAAGTTACCCGCTTCAACTCGCCACCGTGCTGCTTTTCATGCGCGGAGGCGAATCCTTGTTTGGCGCGGAGCATGTGCCGCTTTCCATTCCCATGCTCATGGAGCGCTTCTTCGCAAACCCGGGCCAGTTCCTGGCCGATTTCGGCATGATCGGCCTCTATGCCGTGGTGGTGTGGCTTCTCATCGCGCCGTTGCTGCTTGGCACGATCTATTTCATCAGCCGTCCGATCATCGAACATCTCTCCCAACGTCTCAACCGCTCACGTCATGCCACCTGACTTTTGGTTCTTGCTCGGCGTCGGCACGCTCATCGCGTTCGTGCTGTTTGCGCTCACCTGGCTGTTCAGCTTGAAGCTGGACAACTTCAGCTTCGTCGATGTGACGTGGTCCAATGCGCTGGCGTTCCTAGCTCCCGTTTATGCCTGGCTGGGAGGTGGATTCACGCAGCGCAAAGTCATCGCGGTGACGATGGCGCTGCT
The DNA here is from genome assembly GCF_046154365.1 of Prosthecobacter sp. Lineage (GTDB taxonomy): Bacteria > Verrucomicrobiota > Verrucomicrobiia > Verrucomicrobiales > Verrucomicrobiaceae > Prosthecobacter. The sequence continues at coordinate 96,140 of NZ_JBJXFV010000071.1, read as the reverse complement.
GTGGAGCCTGCGGCTGGGCACTTATCTGTTCTTCCGCGTCAAACGGCATCATCCGCACGAGGACGTGCGCTACGAGGTGCTGAGGCAGAACTGGAAAGCCCGGCTCGCCCGCAACTTCTTCTTTTTCTTCCAGGCGCAGGCCGTGCTCATTGTGCTGCTGTCCGTTCCTGTGCTGCTCGCGTGCTTGAATCCCGCGCCACAGCTCGGAATCATCGAGTGGATCGGTTTCGCGGTGTGGCTCGTCGGCATCGGCGGCGAGGCGCTGAGCGATGCGCAGATGCAGCGTTTCAAAGCGGACCCAGCCAGCAAGGGCAAGGTCTGCCAAGTCGGTCTCTGGCGCTATTCCCGGCATCCGAACTACTTCTTCGAGTCTGTCGTGTGGTGGGGCTTCTGGCTCTTTGCCTGTGGCTCACCGTGGGGCTGGGTCACGCTTTATGCGCCTGCGTCGATTCTCTACTTCCTGCTGCGCGTCACCGGCATTCCGCTCACGGAAGAGTGCGCGGTGAAGTCGAAAGGCGACGCCTACCGCGAGTATCAGCGCACCACGAGCGCCTTTGTGCCGTGGTTGCCGAAAAGCTGAATCCAACTGCGCCGCCCGGTCGAATCACTCCCCGAAAATGAGCACCATCAACGCCATCCTCGCCAAGAACATCCTTCCCGATGCCATGATCCGCATCGGCATCCGCCAGCGGCTGGCCGAGACGTTGCGGGAGCACAAGCTGCCCACCGTCGCTGCCCAGCGCTTCGCCTTGATGCGCTACGTGCAGGATTTGAAGCTGATGCCCGTCGCCATCGCGACGGATGAAGCCAACGAGCAGCACTACGAGGTGCCCACACGCTTCTACCAGCTCGTGCTGGGGAAGCATTTAAAGTACAGCAGCGGCTTCTGGGCTGACGAAAAGACCACCTTCGATGAATCCGAGGCCGCGATGCTCGATCTGACCTGCGAACGTGCCGAATTGCAGGACGGGCAGCGCATTCTCGAACTCGGCTGCGGCTGGGGCTCGCTCTCGCTGTGGATGGCGGCACGATACCCGAACGCACAGATCACCAGCGTCTCGAATTCGCGCACGCAGAAGCAGTTCATCGACGCCGAAGCGGTCAAACGCGGTCTGAAGAACCTCACTGTCATCACGGCGAACATGATTCACTTCGAGGGAGTGGGAGCCGGTGTTTTCGACCGCTGCGTTTCGGTGGAGATGTTTGAGCACATGAAGAACTACCAGGAGCTGCTGCGCCGTGTGAGCACTTGGCTGAAGCCGCAGGGCAAGCTCTTCGTGCACATCTTCACGCATCGCGAATACGCCTACCACTACGAGGTGCGCAGCGATGACGACTGGATGGCGAAGTACTTCTTCACTGGCGGCCAGATGCCCAGCGACGACCTGCTGCTCTACTTCCAGGACGATTTGAAGATCGAGGACCACTGGTGCGTCAGCGGCCAGCATTACTCGCGCACCAGCGAGGCGTGGCTGGCGAACATGGACGCGCACAAGGCCGAAATTTTGCCGCTGTTTGCCGAAACCTACGGCGCAGATCAAGTCACCAAGTGGTGGGTGTGGTGGCGGCTGTTCTTCCTTGCCTGTGCCGAACTGTGGGGCTATCGCGGCGGTGAGGAGTGGATCGTTTCGCACTATCGCTTCGTGAAGCCATGAAACCCCTCTTGTTCATCGCACTCATCTTCGCCGCCTTCGGCCATGCGTTCGGCAACTTCACCGAGCTGGTGGAGCAGGGCGATGCGTATGACGTGAAGTATCAGCCGGACGCGGCGCTTCAATATTATCTGCCTGCTGAGCAGCTCGATCCGAACAACGCGGCGCTGCTGGTGAAGATCGCGCGTCAGTATGTTTTCCGCATGAATGATCTGCCATCGAAGGAGCAGAAGCTCGCCTCGGGTCGCACGGCACTGGCCTATGCGGAGCGCGCTGTGAAGGCTGCGCCGAAGGAATGTGACCCGCATCTTTCTGTGGCGATCTGCTGGGGCAAACTCACGCCGTTCATGGGCAACCGGGAGAACGTGGAGGCCTCAAGCAAGATCAAGATGGCCGCGGAGACTGCGGTGAAATTGAACCCGCGCAACGACTACGCCTGGCACCTGCTCGGACGCTGGCATCAAGAGCTGGCGGACATTGGCGGGGTCACTCGTGCGCTGGCTTACGTTGCCTACGGCGGTCTGCCCGCCGCATCGAATGACGCGGCGATCAGGTGTTTTGAGAAGGCCATCGCGCTGCGGCCTGACAGGCTCATTCATCACATCGAACTCGGCCGCACCTGCGCCGCAATGGGGCGCAAGGACGAGGCGCTGAAACATTTGCAGCGAGGTCTTGCCATGCCGAACACCGAGAAAGACGACCCCGAGACGAAACTGCGTGGAAAGGCCGCGTTGAAGAAGCTTGACTGATGGATCGCAACGCCAGTCTTTCCATCCCCATCAGACAATGAGCCAAGAAACAACATCGACATCCGAAGACATCCTCGATGATCTGGCTCTCCGGCACGCGCTTGGGACTCTCGAGGGCACGGAGCGCGCGGAGTTTGAGACGTGCATGAACTGTCCGCACAGTCGCGCCGGAAAACTGGCGACGGCGTACACCGAGCTTGTCGGCGCCGTGACCCTCGCGGCTTTGCCTGCGGGCGAACCGCCTCCGCCCGAGGTGAAGGAGCGTGTCGTGGCGAGCATTCGCACACGCGAGGCCGCGAAGGCTGCCACACACGCTGTGCCGCCGCACGTCACCGCCCTGCTCATGGCGGGCGATGATCTGCCGTGGATGTCCACTCCTTACCGGGGCGTGCGCATTCGCGAGCTGTCCACCGATTCACCGGACTACTCCATCATCATGCTCTCATGCGATCCAGGCGCGATCTTTCCGCCGCACCATCACGCAGGCTCGGAAGATGTTTACATCATGTCCGGCGAGGCCGTCATGGACGGACGCGTGCTGCGTGCCGGGGACTTCTTGCACGCGAATGCCGGCTCGCATCATCCTGACATGATGATCTCACAATCCGGCTGTCAGGCAATGATCATCACCTCAAGCAAGAACTACTCGCCGCGCGCTGCGCGTGCTTACAGCGTGGCTCATCGCGTGGTCAGCCGCATCGGACGTGCGCTCGGAGTCGGGGCAGGGAAGTGAGAATGGCAAAAGATTGAGCCATTCATGAGGCACCGCGACTCATCGCCTCGCGCAGCCGCAACAGTCCGCGGCGGATGCTGGTTTTCACCGTGCCCAGCGGCAGACCGAGCGCTTCTGCAATGCCGTGATGCGTGATCCCTTTCAGAAAGGCCAGCTCGATGTGCTTGCGCTGCTCGTCCGGCAGGGAAAGCAGCGCCCTGCGCACGAGAGACGCGCGGTCTTGTTCATCGGCGGCGATGTCTGCGCTCGGACCGGAGTCGCCGGACCACAAGTCGGATTCATCGGTGGCTTGCTCGGCCTGCCGCGCCCGACGGCCACGCGCACGCAGGCGGTCGATGGCTTTGTTGCGGAAGATCATCACCGCCCAGGAGAATGCTTTGCCTTTCGTGGCATCGTAGTTCGACGATTTGTCCCAGAGATTGATGAATCCATCCTGCAGCACGTCCTCGGCCTCGTGCGTGTCACCGAGCATTTGGCGCATCAGATTGAAGAGCGGCGCGGCAAAGCGATCATACAGCTCTGAGAACGCGCGCTCGTCTCTGCCGGCCACCTTTTGAAGGAGGACCTCGTCGGTTTCGCTATTGGTCTCGGCATCTGAATCCATGAAAGTGCGGATACACGGCCACAACCTGCAACATATCACAAGCGGCAGTTCCCAGACAGCTACGACAAGCGGGAGCAAAAGAGTCGGCGCAAGCATGGGGATTGGTGCGTTATCCATCGCTGGTCGGCCTCGCGTTTCTTTTCATCCGGGCCGTGGCAGAAATAGCAGTTCTCCGACAAAATCGGGCGGATTTCCTTGGAGAAGCTGATCGGGCGTGCCGAAGGCTCCGCGAAGGCGGTCACGGTGAGGGCGAAAAAGAGCGAGGGGCGGATCACGTAGCTTCATGCATTCGCCGCCGCCTATTTTTGGCTCGTGGCGGCATTCTCCATCGCACTAGCGGCGTTTGCTGGAGCGCTTGGTGGCGAGCAGCAGCTTCAGGCAGTCGCTGACTTTAGGCAGCTTGGCCGGATTCAGCCATTCGCGTTTCACCCAGAAGCCAGGGATGCTGGTGGAGTCGATGCGCTCGGATTTTTCGGCGAATTCCTCCAGCATGTCGCCGCTGCGGCGGAAGAAATGGTGGTCGAGCTTCTGCGGATCGAGAATCCAGTATTCCTGCACGTCATGCAGCTCGTAGGCGGCGAATTTTCGCCCGGTATCGTTCTTCGCCGTGGCGGGTGACAGCGCCTCCACCACAAAGGTGGGTGCAAACGGCGCATGCGTCTCCGGCAGCCGTGCCGCCTGCGATTTCGTGAAATAGGCGAGGTCGGGCAGGAAGGTCTCGCGGATGCTGAGGCGCACCGCCACGGTTTCGCGGTGGAGTTCGCCAAGGTCTTCTTCCTCGATGTAGTTCCTGAGCAAGCAGTCGAGGAAGTTGATCAGTCGGGCGTGATTAAGACTTACTGGCGAGTGCATGGTGATTTCTCCATTGATGAGATCAGCGTGGACTCCGGGCTCGAGCCAATCAAGAAAAGCCTCGGCGGTAATCATCTTCGCGGCAGGCGACCGCCCAGCGCGGGGGCGTGCGAGGCGTGGCTTCGGGCGTTCGAGGATCGCTGGCATGACGTGATTCTAGGCCACCTCCGCAGCGCCCGCAACGCACGCCTTTACCTTTCCTGAACACCCGCTACCATCCGCGCTCCCTTTCCCCAGCCATGATGACCAGCGCCCAGATCCGCCAATCCTTCCTCGACTTCTTCAAATCGAAGGACCACACCATCGTCCCCAGTGACAACGTCGGCTACACCAGCCGCGATGGCGCGCGTATCTTCACCAATGCCGGCATGAACCAGTTCGTGCCCATCTTCCTCGGCGAGCGCAGCGCGGATGTGGATACCTGGCCCGGTGTGCTGCACAAAGGCCTGCCCACTCGTGCTGCCGACACCCAGAAGTGCATCCGCGCCGGCGGCAAGCACAACGACCTCGAAGACGTGGGCCTCGATACCTATCACCACACGTTGTTCGAGATGCTGGGCAATTGGAGCTTCGGCGACTACTTCAAGAAGGAAGCCATCTCCTGGGCCTGGGAACTCATCATCGAAAAATGGAAGTTCCCGCCCACCCGCGTCTTCGCCACCATCTATCAACCCGGTACCGGTGATCCCGCTGATCGCGACCAGGAAGCCTACGATCTTTGGGCCGAGAAGTTCCGCAGCATCGGCCTCGATCCCGACATCCACATCGTCAACGGCAACAAGAAGGACAACTTCTGGATGATGGGCGACACCGGCCCCTGCGGCCCCTGCACCGAGATCCACATCGACCTCACGCCCGGCGCACCGAACCTCGACGAAGACCGCCAGCGCGCTGGTGCTCTGCTCGTCAACGGCAGCGACGCCAGTTGCATCGAGATCTGGAACAACGTCTTCATCCAATACAACGCCAACCCCGACGGCAGCTTCGTCCCGCTGCCCGCGCAGCACGTCGACACCGGCATGGGCTTCGAGCGCGTGTGCTCCATCATCCAGGGCACGAAGAACTTCACCGACTTCGAGAATGCCAAGATCAGCAACTACGACACCGATGTCTTCAAGCCCATCTTCGATGAGCTGACGAAGATGTGCGGCAAGCACTACCAGAGCACGCTGCCCAAGGCCAACGCCCAAGGCCACGTCGTGCCCGTGACCGAGCAGGAGAAGATCGACGTCGCCTTCCGCGTCATCGCCGACCACCTGCGCACGCTCAGCTTCGCCATCGCCGACGGCATCCAGCCCGGTAACTCCGACCGCAACTACACCCTCCGCCGCATCCTCCGCCGTGCCGTGAAGTATGGCCGCACGCTCGAGTTCAAAGAGCCCTTCTTCTACAAGCTCGTCGATGTCCTCGCCCAGCACATGGGCGATGTGTTCCCCGAACTGCGCACCAAGAAGGAGCAGGTCAAAGCCGTGCTGAAGCTGGAGGAGGAGGCGTTCAATCGGACGCTGGATAAGGGTGTCGCGCTCTTCGAAGCCGAGGTCTCCAATAGGTCCCATACGTCGGATAGGTCCTATAAGTTGAGTGGCGAATTCGCGTTTCAACTCTACGACACCTTCGGCTTCCCGCTCGACCTCACCGAACTCATGGCCCGTGAACGCGGCCTCACCGTGGACACCGCAGGTTTCGAGACGCTGATGGAAGAGCAGAAGCAGCGCGCTCGCGAGGCTGGCAAGAAGAACAAGCAAGTCGTCTCTGTCAGCGAGATCGAAACCAAGGCACCGACCCAGTTCATCGGCTACGACACACTCGAAGCCGATGTGCGCGTGCTCGAAGTCGTCTCGATGAAGGACAAGAATGCCGTCGTCCTCGATGTCTCCACCTGCTACGCCGAGATGGGCGGCCAGGTCGGCGATGCGGGTCAGCTCATCCTCGGCGCGAACACCTTCCCGATCAGCGCCACCACCAAGGTCGGCAACACCTGGCTGCACTTCCTCGAAGGCGAAGAAACTCCCGCCGTCGATGCCACCGTGAAGCTCGTCGTTGATGCCCCGCGTCGTCACGCCATCGAGCGTCATCACACCGTCACGCACATTTTGCACTGGGCGCTGCATGAAGTCGTCAGCAAGGACGCCACGCAGAAAGGCTCCAGCGTCACGCCGGACAAACTCACCTTCGACTTCAACAGCGCCGCGCTCACCCCGCAGCAACTCAGCGACATTGAGCGCCTCGTGAACGAGCGCATCGTCGCCAATGACCCAGTTTCGTGGAGCGAAGTGCCCTACGTCGAAGCCAAGGCCAACAACGGCATCATGGCCCTCTTTGGCGAGAAGTATGGCGACCTCGTCCGCGTCGTGCAAATCGGCGGTCAGCGTCACAAGCTCGATGGTTGGAGCATGGAACTCTGCGGCGGCACCCACACGCGCGGCACCGGTGAAATCGGCCTCTTCCGCCTCGTCGGCGAAAGCGCCGTCGCCGCTGGCGTGCGCCGTATCGAAGCCATCGCCGGCCTCGAAGCCTATAACGCCGCCCGTGCGGATGCCGATTTGATCAAGCTGCTCTGCGGCAAGGTCAGCGCGCAAGGCGCGCACGACATCGAGAAGAAACTCGAAGCCTTGCTCGCTCAGCAGAAAGAACTGGAGAGGAACCTCAAAGCCGCACAACAACGCGAAGCCTCGGGCAAAGCCAAGGAACTCCTCTCCACCGCCGAAAACAACACCATCATCGCCAACCTCGGTGACGTGGATGCCGACTACGCCGTGGCCGTGAGCGATGCCTTGAAAGGCAGCTTCAACGGCATCGTCGTCCTCGCCACCACCGGCGGCGGCAACGTCGCGCTGATCGCCAGCGTCTCCAAGGATCACCAAGCCAAGGTCCAAGCCGGGAAGATCATCCAAACCATCGCCCCCATCGTCGGCGGAAAAGGCGGCGGGAAGCCTGACTTCGCGAGAGGCGGCGGCAAGGACGTGAGCAAGGTTGATGCAGCTCTCGCGGAAGCGCGGAAGATGCTCGCATGACGGAGCGCGAGTATGTCGAAGACTACTCGCCTCTTTTTGCACCTAGCGTGACCGATCCGCCACGCCACATTCGAGTCGTCGTTTTTTCGGCCTTCGCACGCGGCAGGAGAGTCAGGCGAGTAGAATACTCGCGCTCCATCGCTCAACGCGCTTGACCAGTGGGTTTGCTTTTTGGTATTCGGAGTGCCATGGCGATCTCCAACAAGCACTCGGGCTGGTCAGATCGGGGCTACTTGCCGCACTATGACAAGCCGGGTCTGGTGCAGGCGGTGACTTTCCGTCTCGCGGATTCGTTGCCAAAGGAGAAGCGCTCCGAGTGGGAGCACCTGCTCCAAATCACGGATGACGGTGAACGCATCCGTCAGATCGAGGATTACCTCGATCGTGGCGCAGGCTCTTGCGTCCTGCGTCAGCCTAAATGCGCTGAGATCGTGCAAAACGCGCTGCTGCACTTCGATGCCGAGCGTTATCGCCTTTTCGCGTGGTGCGTAATGCCCAATCACGTCCATGTCTTGTTTGAAACGTTCGGCGGCCATCCCATTGGCAAGGTGATTCACTCGTGGAAGACTTTCACCGCTCGCGAGATCAACAAACTCAACGGCCAATTCGGCCAGCTTTGGCAGGACGACTTCTTCGACACCTTCATGCGCGATGACGAACACCAAGCCGCCGAAGTGACCTACATCGAACGCAATCCTGTGAACGCTGGCTTGGTTTCCAAAACGACCGAATGGCCTTGGTCGAGCGCCACACGGAGCGCGAGTATGGCGTAGCCTACTCGCCACATGAAATGCCCAGCGCGGACGAGTGCCACGCATCATGCTGATGGAGATAGACGTGCGCTTCTTGGACTTCGGACGTGACAGGAAAGTGAGGCGAGTAGAATACTCGCGCTCCCGCTCCATGGATTGCTCCCGCCCCAAATCTCACGACCCTGATATGTGGCTCGATCTCGCGCCGGAGGCCTCACGGGGGATGGCGGAGCAGTTTCGCACTTGGATTCACCGCTGGGAACCGGATCTGACGGAGTCGATCAAATGGAACATCCTGTGCTTCAGCGGGCGCAAGCTGGTGTGCGGCCTGAGCGCGTGCAAAAAGCACCTCGGCATCACCTTTTTTCGCGGCACGGAGCTGCGGGACATCACCAAGCTCTTCAACCGAGGCGAGGGCAACACGAGCATCCTGTCCTTCCAAGTCAGATCGCTGAAGGAATTCGATGCGAAGGCATTTCAGCGGCTGCTGCACGCGGCGGTGGCGTTGGATGCCGATGGAACGGTGAAACCACCGCCACCGAAGCAGCGTGAGCAGTGGCCGATGCCGGTGGTGCTGGCGAAAGCCCTCAAGAAGAACAAGGCGGCAGCAGGAGGCTTCGCGGCTTTCAAACCGACGTATCAGCGCGAGTACCTTGTGTGGATCAGCACGGCGAAACAGCCGGAAACGCTGGCGAAGCGGCTGGAGGAAACGTTGCGTGCTCTGGCAGCGGGCAAGAAGTGGGCGCAGCGTAAGGAAGCTTAGCCGCCCTGCACCGGCGGCATGATCGCGACTTCGCCTCCATCATGGAGCACCGCGTCGCGCTTCACGTAGGTTTGATCGAGGGCGAGGAGCAGGCTGTTTTGCCAGTCTCGCAGCTTGGGCCAGCGGGATTCGATCTGAGTGAGAAGATCGGCCATCGTGCTGCCTGCGGGGAGTTCGAGCACGATTTCATCGCTGCCGGTGATGTCGCGCAGGACGGAGAAGAAGAGCACGCGCAGCTTCATGACGGCTTGTTCGGGTTCAAGATGCCGATGCAGGGCAGATTGCGGAAGCGGCCCATGTAATCCATGCCGTAGCCGACGACGAACTCGTCGTCGATCTCGAAGCCGGCGTCATCGAGCGGCACATCGCGCAAGCGTTGGCGGCGTTTGCTGAGCAGGACGCAGGTGCGTAGCGAAGCGGGCTGCTGCGCAAGGATGCGTTCGGAGATCACGCTGAGCGTGAGGCCGGTGTCGAGGATGTCATCGAGCAGCAGCACGTCTTGACCGCGCAGATCGACGCCTGCTGGCCAGTTCACTTTCACTTCGCCGGTCGTGGCAGTGCCGCCCTGGTAGCTGCTGGCGCTGAGCGTGTGCATGCGCACAGGGATCTCGAGCTGGCGCAGCAGATCGGCGACGAAGAACAACGCGCCGTCCATCAAAGCCACAACCGTCACGACTTTGCCTGCTAGCTCTACATTCAAACGAGCGGCCATCGCCTGCACGCGGGTGTGAATTTCCTCCGGTGAAAGCAGGATGCGTTCAAGATCGTGGATGACTCCGGTGACAGATGAGGACATGACAAAAGGGCGGTGCGCGCTTTCCTAGTGCCGATGAGCGACACTGACAAACCGAACTTGCCTGACTTGCGCGTGAGCTACGACCTCGGCGAACTGGATGAACACAGCGCCCCGGCTGATCCGGTGGCATTGTTCACGCTTTGGATCAATGACGCTCTCGCGCACAAGCTGCCGGAGCCGAATGCGATGAGCCTGGCCACGAACGGTCTCGACGGCACGCCGACTGTACGCACCGTGCTGCTCAAAGGCATCGACGAGCGCGGTTTCCACTTCTACACGAACTACGAGAGCCGAAAGGGCAAGGAGATCGCCGCCAATGCGCGTGCCGCCGCCTGCTTCCTGTGGACGGATCGGCATCATCAGGTCTGCGTGAAGGGAGCGATTTCGAAGCTGGATCATGCCGATGCAGAGAAATATTTCGCCAGTCGGCCCTACGGACATCAAATCGGCGCCTGGGTGTCGGATCAAAGCGTCGTGATCCCCGGCCGCGAGTGGCTGGAGCAGCGCGATGCCGAGTTGAAGGCGAAGTATCCCGAAGGCCAGGTGCCCTGCCCGCCGCACTGGGGTGGTTACACGCTGCTGCCGGATGAAATCGAGTTCTGGCAGGGGCGCGTGAGCCGTCTGCATGATCGCATCCGCTATCGCAAAGAGGGCGGCGTGTGGGTGAAGGTGCGGTTGAGCCCGTAGGATGGGTGTGGCGACAGCCCGCCCGTCATTTGGGCCGTCGTTGGTGCTGCGGAATCCCAGAGTCGGGCGGGCTATCGCCACACCCAACCCACGATCCGTGTCGGACCGGGTTAGTGGAAGACCAAGCCATGAGAAATCCGAATCCCAGCTTGCCTTTCGGTGTTTTCAGTTTTTAATGAAAACGTGAGCAAGGAACTACCACCCTGGGAAAAGGCACGCGAGGAATTCGTGGCCCAGTGGGGCTCACTCGGCACGCAGTGGGGCATCAACCGCACGATGGCCCAGATTCATGCCCTGTTGATGACCGCCCCGCAGCCCATGAGCACGGATGAGGTCATGGAGAAGCTCCAGATCAGCCGTGGCAACGCGCACACCAACCTCAAGGATCTCGTCAGTTGGAACCTCGTGCGCATCATCACCCACAAAGGCGACCGCAAGGAGTATTTCGAAGCAGAGAAGGACGTCTGGAAGATTTTCATCACCATCTCGAAGGAGCGGAAGCGCCGCGAGATCGAGCCCGCCATCCACCTGCTGCGCGATTGTGCCGCCCAGACGAAAGACGAACCCGCCGGCCCAGGGCGTGACTTCCATCAGCAGATGAAGGAACTCGACGAATTCCTCAGCTTCGGCATCAAAGTCGCCGACACCGTGATCACCATGAAGCACGCCTCCGCCCTCCAGTGGGCCATGCGCCTCCTCGGCTGATCTTTTCATGCCTATATGTTTCAGTAAATACTGAAAATTCAGAGCGAACAACCACCAAACTTCATGAACGCTGCCCCACTCGAAGTCCGCCGCATGCACCCAGCCTCGTCACTGACGAACCCTGTGGAAGGCACTGTCTTCTGGAGTCCGGTGAAGTCGCTGTGGTTCACGTCCCACCTGCTCATCGCCATCATCGGTGGCTGGCTGACTCTCAGCACAGGTGCCGTGCTGCTCTCGTGTGTCTTCACGGTGCTCACGCTGTGCCTCGGGCACACCGTTGGACTGCATCGCTTACTGATTCACCGCAGCTTCGCCTGCCCGCACTGGTTGGAATACTTGCTGGCGCATCTCGGCACCGTCGTAGGCATGGGCGGGCCGTTTCAGATGCTCTACCTCCACGACATTCGCGACTGGGCGCAGCGTCACGCGATATGCCATCCTTTCTTCACCGATCAGAGGCCAATGTGGCGTGACGCGCTGTGGCAGCTTCACTTCGAAATCCGCCTCAACCATCCGCCGCAGTTCGGGATCGAGCGCGAAGTCGCTGAAGACCGCTTCTATCGTCTGCTGCAACGCACCTGGATGCTCCAGCAGCTTCCGTATGCCGTGCTGTTCTATCTGCTTGGCGGCATCGCCTGGGTGGTGTGGGGCATCTCGGTGCGCATCGTCGTCTCGCTCATCGGCCACTGGCTGATCGGATATTTCGCGCACAATCACGGTGAGCGTGACTGGCATCTCGAAGGTCATGCGGTGCAGGGCTACAACCTCCCGCACCTCGGTTTGATCACGATGGGCGAGTGCTGGCACAACAATCATCACGCCTTCCCTGACTCCGCGCGGCTGGGCCACACTCACACACAGCACGATCCCGGCTGGTGGACGCTGCGTGTGCTGAACTTCTGCGGCCTGATCACCCATCTCAAGCTGCCCAGCGATCAGCCCACACGTCCAGAACTCCTTCCCCTCAAACCCAAGACGCCATGAAAGAAGCTGCACTCCAATGTCCCGCATGGCTGGTAATGTGGTTGCTGGCTGCATGCCTCTACTTCGTTCTCAAAGCGCTGACGTTGATGAAGGCCAAGACTTCTGCGCCCGCTTCAGAAATCACAGTCTGGCTGTTGTTTTGCCCAACGCTCAACCTCACAGGATTTCTTCGCAAAAGTGTGGCACCTCAAGGTGATGCACATCGTCTCGCCTTCGTTGGCTTGATAAACTTCATCTTCGGCGCAGCGCTTCTGTGGGTCGCAGTTCCATGCTTGGTTCAGACGCCCATGATGGCGGCCTGGGTCGGCATGGTGGGTCTCGTGTTCATGTTGCACTTCGGCTGCTTTCATCTCGTCACAGCGTTTTGGATGTTCATGGGCCACGCCACCGAGCCGCTTATGAAAAATCCCATGGTCGCCGGGTCATTAGCCGAGTTCTGGGCACGCAGGTGGAACACTGCCTTCCGTGATGCGCTGCACCTGCTCGTCTTCCGGCCGGTGGCAGCACGCTGGAACGCGAAAGGAGCGCACTGGCTGGTCTTTCTGACCTCCGGCCTGCTGCATGAGGCCGTCATCTCGCTGCCCGCAGGCGCAGGCTGGGGTGGACCGACGGCTTACTTCCTTCTGCAAGCGCTCGGCATTGAACTGAGCCGTCGTCTTCGCCTGCGGCAGGGCGTCATCTGCCGGTTGTGGACCCTCGCTTTCCTCCTCGCACCTTTGGGGCTGCTGTTTCACCCGCCCTTCATTCATCAGGTGATACTGCCCTTTTTGAAAACCATCGGAGCCATGCCATGAACCTCGAAACCCTGCTCATTCTCGCCGGAGTCGGACACTTCGGCATCCTCATCGCCAGTTTCATGGTGCCAAAGGCGCTCAACTGGAAAGCCAACCTCGCTCCTCTGCCGCCGTTCCTGCGCACGTTGTTCTGGGTCTATGGCGCATTCATTGTGCTGACCATTGCGGGCTTCGGCACGCTCACCCTGCTGCATGCGCAGGCGATGGCAGCGGGCGAGCCGGTCGCCGGGTCACTGGCAGCGTTCATCGCCGTCTTTTGGTCAGCGCGGCTCTTCGTGCAGTTTTTCATCTTTGAGGCGGATGCCTTTCTCACCAGCACCGCCCGCAAGATTGGCTACCACACGCTGACCCTCGCCTTCACCGCCCAGGTCGTGGTCTATGCACTCGCGGCGGTCGCACCCTGCTTCTGCCATGACTGAAAACTGATTCACCCTCAACCCAAACCACACAACACTATGAACGAAACCATCATCACCTATACCCTCTACCTCGTGCTCGCCGTTACCCTGACCATCTGGGTGGCGCGAACACTCCATAAAAACGGGCGCATCTTCCTCGTCGATTGCTTCCACGGGAACACCGAACTCGCCGACAGCGTCAATCACCTGCTGCTCGTCGGCTTCTACCTCATGAACATCGGCTTCGTGTCGCTGTATCTCAAAACGGCGGATGAAATCACCGGCGCACGCGGCGTCTTCGAGGCGCTCAGCGGCAAAATCGGCGTCGTACTGCTGGTGCTCGGCGGCATGCACTTCTTCAACCTCTACGTCTTCACCAAGATGCGCCGCCGCGCCACGCTGGCGAACCTGCCACCGCCGATTCCGGCGATGCATCGCGTTAGCAAAGCCCACGACATCCTCGACACGCTGTGAAAACCTTCTTTCGCAAATTGAGGCTGTCATCCCTTGCGATGTTGTGCGGCTGGGTCGCGTGCAACATCGCCTGGTGGCTCGGAGCGATTCCCAGCATGGACGCCACGGCGGTTCAACATGCCGATCTCCGTCTGACCTTACTCTTCGCCGTCATGGTCGCGATCTACACCGCCATCGTGATTTTGGCAGCTTGGCTGGTGATCTTCTTGCCAGTCGATCTTTGCATCAGCGAAGATTCCAGACTACGCAGACCGAAAACAGCGGCGCTATGCGGCTTTCTGGCCGCCTTTGCCATTGTCGCAGCCGTGTTTGGTTATGTCGCCAGGTTTGATGGTTTCTGGCCAACCTTGGACAAAAGCGCCCTGCCCTACGCGCTCGGCACCTGCGCCACTGGTTGCATCGCTGCCTACGTCCGTGCTCGCATGGACACTTCATCTCAACAATCACCGTCATGAACACCCTCACCATCTTCTACGATGCCCACTGCGGCCTCTGCTCGCGCTTCCGGCGCTGGATGCTCGATCAGGCTGCTTACGTCCACCTCGATTTCATGCCCTACGACTCCGAGCAGGCACGGAATCGTTGCCCTGATCTTCCGAACCTTCGCGCTGATCAGGAAATCGTCGTCATGGGCGATGACGGCTCGCTCTGGCAGGGCGCTGGAGCCTGGGTGACGTGCCTGTGGGCCTTGCGCGAGTATCGCGAGTGGTCGCTGCGGCTCGCCAGCCCCGGCATGCAGCAGATCGCCCGCCGCGTGGTGCATTGGATCTCCAGCAACCGCATCAGCCTTTCGCATCTGCTGCGCTTGCGCAGCGATGATGCGCTGCGCGCGGAAATCAACGAAGCGGTCTGCGATGATGGAACATGTGCGAGGCCGACACGAAACGCGGCTTGAGTCTCCACCAGGTTTTTAAGCCCAACGGGCTTGCGTCATGCAGCCCAGGGTTCGCAGAACCCTGGGGCACGATGGTAGTGAAATCTTTGGCTACAGATTATTGAGTATAGGCGCTGTGCTGGGCATCTCTCCTTGGCTCCAGCCACGGTGCGCTGTCAGCCATCGACTCCCGTCACTTTCTTGCTACTGAACCGCCAGCCGTCGCAAGCTGCCGTGGCTTGAGTACGGCTTTGGCCTTTCGTGCAGGGCGGTTTGTTCAGACCCGCAGCGACAGAATCGCGCCCACGCACTACTCCTTCCGCAGCAAGCAGCAGGGCAATCTCGACAGGCTGAAGCAGAAGCTCGCCGGCAGGACCTGATTGCGAAAATCTTCTGGCCCACTAGAGTGACTCCATGAAATCCAGCCTCGGCCTCGTTGAGAACTTGTTCAGCAAAGTCAGCGGCTGCTTCAACGAGCAGTCGGCGGAGGCTCTGGTGGCTCTGCGGGCCGACGACAAAACCACCGCAATGAGCGAAGAGATCGCCGATAAATCGCGCGAGGGGCTGCTCAATGCCGAAGAGCAAAGGCAGTACCAAGAATTCGCCCAGGCGGTCAGCTTTGTGTCAGTCCTGCAGGCCAAAGCGCGTGTTTATCTGCGCGAACTTCGGCACAGCGCATGAACAAGACCATCCGCCAGATGGTCTGGGAGCGGGCGCTGGGTCGTTGTGAGTATTGTCTTTTGCAGCAAACTCACGAGCCCCTCGGTCCTCTCCAGATCAAGCGCATTGTCGCCAGGCAGCATCAGGGCGACGATGATCTGGTGAATCTAGCCCTGGCCTGCCTGCTGTGTAACAGTCACAAGGGAACGAACCTGACCGGGCTGGACCCGGATTCCGGCAACATCACCAGGCTGTTCCCCCCGCGGCAGAATTCCTGGCAGGACCACTTCCGGCGTGACGGTGCCTTCATCATTGGAGGCACGGCCATCGGGGGCACGACGGTCTGGCTGCTGCAAATGAATTATGTCGAGAGACTTGAACTCAGGCATTTTCTTCTGGAGAAAGGGGAGGAACTCTAAAGTCTCTCCACGCTCCCATGACCCACGCCGTCCTCAGCCTCCTCAAAGAAAGCCGCCACCCTATGCGCATCGACCTCATCGGGGTCGCAGGTTCGGGCATGAGCGGGCTGGCGCTGTTGCTGCTCGGACTCGGACACAAGGTCAGTGGCTCGGACAAGGCGACGACTCTGGAAACGGAGCGCTTGCAAAAGCTCGGATTGCAGTTCTTCCACGGCCACACGGAGAAAGAGGTCGAGGAGTGTGACATGGTGATCTACTCCAGCGCCATCAAACCGGGCAACGTGGCCTATGAGGCGGCCTACAAGCAGGGGATTCCGCTCATTCGTCGTGCGGAGGCTCTTGCAGCGGTGATGGCGAACAAGAAGGGCGTCGTCGTCTGCGGCACGCATGGCAAAACGACGACCTCTGCGCTCACGGCGCATGTGCTGCGTCAAGGCGGGCTCAAACCGAGCCACTACGTCGGCGCGGAGATTCCGATTCTTGGCTCGAACGCGCATTGGGATGCCGAAGGCGAGCTGTTTGTGGCCGAGGGCGATGAAAGCGATGGCACACTGGTCAATTTCCATCCTGAGCATGCCATTGTGCTGAACATCGAACCCGAGCATCTCGACTTTTACGACGGAATTGAGGCCATCAAGACCGTGTTTCGTCAGTTGCTCAGCCAGACGCCGGGGCATTGGGTCTATTGCGCGGAAGATCCCGTCGCTACTGAGGTGTGCGCTGGATCCAACGGCGTGAGCTATGGCTGGGACCGTGATCACGATTTCTCGGCGCACATCCTTTCGATGAAGCCGGATCACACCGAGTTCGACGTGTATCAACGCGGCATGCTGCTCGGCACCGCCACGCTCGGCATTCCGGGCAGGCACAACGTCAGCAACGCGCTCGCCGCCATCGCGCTCGCCACTCGTTGTGGCGTCACGTTTGAGGCCATCCAGCATGCGTTGCGAACTTTTCGTGGCGCGAAGCGTCGGTTTGAAATCCGCCATAGCGGTGAGCATTTCACGGTGGTGGATGACTACGGCCATCATCCGAGTGAAATCGCCGCCACGCTCGCCACGGCGAAGGGTTTGCAGGCGAAACGCATCGTCTGCCTGTTCCAGCCGCATCGCTACAGCCGCACGCAACTGCTCAAAAAGGAGTTCGGCGCGAGTTTTGATGCGGTGGACGAGCTGTTCATCACCGATGTTTATCCCGCGAGCGAGAAACCGCTCCCCGGCGTCAGCGGCGAAACGATCCTCGAAGAGGTGAAGCTGCAAAACGACCACACCAAGACCGCCAGCACGCCCACGATGCCCATCGCCCGCGACAAAGTCGGCAATGCGCTGCGTCCGGGCGATCTGCTCATCACGCTCGGCGCTGGCAACGTCCATGAAGTCGGTCGCTGCATCGCGCGAGACTTGCCCGTGCTCGAAAAGCTCTGTGGCATCCTCAATGCGAACGGCGGCGGTGTGGCTCGGCTCTACGAGCCGATGAACCGCCACACGACGTGGCTCATCGGCGGGCCGGCGCAGTATTGGATCGAGCCATGCAACGAAACGGCCTTCGCTGAAGTCGTGCGTCACTTGCGCTCGGCCTCGATCCCGATTCGCGTGATTGGCCGCGGTTCCAATCTGCTCGTCAAAGACGGTGGCATTCGCGGTGCGGTGATTCATCCGGCCAAGGGAGATTTCGAATCTGTCACGGTGAGTGGCGGCTTGATCACCGCTGGAGCCGGTGCGCGGCTCAAAAAGATCGCCAGCACGGCCCGCAATGCCGGTCTCGGCGGTTTCGAGTGGATGGAAGGCATCCCCGGCAATCTCGGCGGTGCCATTCGCATGAACGCGGGCGCGATGGGCACGGAAACCTTCGATCAAATCGTCAGCGTGCGCTTCATCGACACCGACGGCGTCATCAAAGAGAAGCCGCTCGCCGAAATCACGCATCACTACCGCAGCGTGCCTGAGTTCGAGGAGCGCTACATCGTTTCCGCCGTGCTGAAGGGCTCACCCGCCCCGCAAGCCGAGATTGACGCCAAACTTGCCGCCTCGCACCACAAACGCCGCACCACCCAGCCCGTCGGCGCCAGCGCCGGTTGCACCTTCAAGAACCCCGAAGTCTGCGGCGCGGGCAAACTCATCGACGACCTCGGCCTCAAAGGTCGCAGTGTCGGCAAAATGATCGTTTCTGATGTGCATGGCAATTTCATCGTCAACCAAGGCGGCGCGACGGCGCGCGAGGTGCTCGACTTGGTGGCCCAGATCAAAGAAACCGCGATGCATGAACGCGGCGTGGCCTTGGAGATGGAAGTGAAGGTCATCGGCGAGGACCAGCCGCTGGCGCTGTAGGCCGGATGTGTTCGGCGAATGGAGCTGCGATGCTCAAAACGTTTTCTTCGCCGAACTATCCGGCTGGTTTGGGGGCGTACGATCACCGCACGAGCCGGATAGTTTGGCGAAGATCATGGCAGAAGATTTTCATGCCGTATGCGCCAAACACATCCGGCCTACGTTCCCGCATTCGCCTCGACGATTTTTGGATGCATCCAGACTGTTGCATCGGCTGGCTTCAGTCCCGCCTTCGCCGGATTCATCGCGATGTAGCGTACCACGCGCCGATAGTGCTCGGCATCGCGGACGACACGGTCAAAGCTCTCCTCCTGCCAGAAAGAACCTGAGCGCCCGAGCCTGCGATGAATACGGTCGGAGCTGTGACGTTTCCACGAGCGCGTCAGGCTCTCTAGCGCATGCTGGCCGAGCGGGCGGCACAGCACATGGACATGATTCGGCATGATGGCATAGGCCAGCATCTCGCAGCGGGTGCCTTCAAAGTGGTGCAGTGCCGCCACGATCACCTCTCGATGTTCTGGCTGCCGCAGCAGGCATTCACCACGACCTTCATCCAGCACGAGTTCGAGCTTTCGAAGCTGCGTTTGCTGGAAGTCCTGCCAGGCCGCCCATTCTTCGGCTCTTAGCGTGCCCACGGCCAACCGCTTTGCCCAAACTTTCGCCGCAGCCTTCATTTCTGCCCAAATCTCTGGTGGCACCGAGTCGCGAAGCCGGAACGTGGTGAAGTAGCAGCATCCCAGCACGCGCCAGTGCGGCATGTGGCGCTCGTAGGCATCGAAGTCATGCGTGAGCGGACTGTCGGGTTTGAAGCCTTTGAATTCGCTTGGCAGCGGAATGTTTTCTGGAACGAGCCAGAGCATGGTGTCGTAGGCCGGATGTGTTCGGCGCAATGAACACCGCAAGCGAAAAGAGCACCCTTCGCCGAACTATCCGGCTGATTTGGAGAATGTGCGGTCACGCGGACACTCCAGAGCCGGATAGTTTGGCGAAGGCCGTTGCAGAAGTTGCGATATGATGCCCGCCAAACACATCCGGCCTACGGGACGCTTGCGCTTTCATGTGTCTGCGGTGAGCTTTCCGCTCGATGCAGAAATTCGCCCTCATCCTCTTCCTCCTTGGCCTGTTCGTGACCGGTTTGCTCGGCACGGAGACGCGGCTGCTGTTTTTCTGGCCGGGATGCGCGTTGATCGGGCTGGCAGGTTTGATCGCGGTACTGCGGTGGAAGCTGCGGGTGAGTTTTCAGCCAAGCGATTGGTGCTTGCTCACCGTGCTGGGTTTGGCGGGTTACGTGGGCTGGCGGGCATGGGTTTCGCCAGTGGAAATTTATGCGCGTGAGGATGGCGCCATCCTGCTAGCCTGTTTTGTGGCCTACCTGATGACGGTGACGGCGGTGAGTCAGCCGAAATGGCGGTTGGGTGTGGTGTGCGTGCTGCTGGTGCTGGTGGCGGGAAATTTGACGGCGGGTTGGCTGAATTTCAAAGGGCGCTGGGATTTTCACCTCGTGCCGGGCTTTGTGCGTTCCTTCGCACCGGGTCGCATCGGCGGCTTTTTCAACAACCCGAACCACCTCGCGGCTTTCCTGTCGTTTGCCGTGTTTCTCTCGACGGGGGTGATGCTGTTTGCGCGGATTCACATCGCGTCGCGGTTGCTGCTGGGGTTTGGCATTCTGTCGATGCTCGCAGGAACGGCGTTGACGCTGAGCCGGGCGGCGATGGCCGGATTTTTTGCCGGAGGCAGCGTGTTTGTGCTGCTGACGCTGTGGACCGTGTGGCGCACGAAGCGCCCGCTGTTCAAGTGGCTGCTGCTCGGCGGTGGTGTGATCGTGGCGCTCACCGGAGCAGTGCTGTACAAGGTGAACGAGGAATCGATGCTCACGCGGCAGCTCACCACGCCCCTGGGCGAGGACATGCGCACGCACATCTGGCGTGCGGCGCTGGCGCAGCATGCTGATTCGCCGTGGATCGGTGTGGGTTCGCGCATGTTTTACGAAGGTGGCATCACGCATCGTGATCCGACCGCCTCGGCGCAGACCGGTGATGCGCTCTTTGCACACAATGAATACCTGCAAACGCTGGCCGACTACGGCTGGGCCGGGCTGGTGTTGATCATCTGCGTGGTGATCGTGCATTTGCTCAATGGCGTGCGCTTCCTGCGCTGGTTCGCGACGGAGAAGTTTCCTGCGACCGGACTGCTCGGCAGCAACACCCTGGCGCTCACGCTCGGTGGCATCGCAGCTCTGGTGGCCACGCTGGTGCATGCAGTGTTTGAATTTCACGGCCACATCCCGATCACCGCCGTCATCGGGGCGATCATTCTCGGCTTGCTGGCGAATCCCGGCATCGACAGCGAGATCTTCAAGCCCCGCCGCATCTGGGGGCTGCGCTTTCTCATGAAAATCGCGATGCTGGCCGCATCGGCCGCGATGATCGGTGGTGCGGCGATCTTTGGCACAGCGGACGGCTATGCGGCGGTCGCCATGGTGCAGCACAAACATGGGGAAACGCAGGCGGCGCTGGCGAATCAAGCCCGCGCGGTCGAACTGGACCCGCGCAACGCGGTTCTCGCCTACCAGCATGGCCTGGCGCTGATGGAGTCCATCAAACCGGGCATGTCCAAGGAGCAATACCGCCGTGTTGTTGACGACTCAGTCACGGCACTGACGAGTGCCACCAAGTTGAATCCGCACCATTACCTCTCCCAGCTCGCGCTGGCGGATGCGCTGGATGCTGCCGGCAAGAACGACGCGGCGCTGCAGGCCATCCAGCGGGCGCTGACGCTGGCACCGCTGTATGAGGAGCCGCGCATGGCTTTGGGCATGCATTACCATCGCTTGCGCAAGTTCGAGGCGGCCGAATTCGCCTATCTCTGGGCCGGACAGGCCAAAGCGTTAAACCGCGAAGGCACCCTCAACTGGCTGGAGAGCTACCGCCAGCTACTGAGTGACACCGCCCTCCTGGCGGAACGGGAACGGACGGCCCTAAACGCCCGGCAAGGCCGTTGAGATGTGCATTTGCCCTTCCGCTGAATCCCGCTAGTATCGCCGCCCTCATGGCTCTCGCAAAAATCACCCAAGTGGCCGGCCGCGGCGTTTACGTGCCCGGTTCGGACATCGACACCGACCGCATCATCCCCGCACGCTTCATGAAGTGCGTGACCTTTGACGGCCTCGGCGAATTCGCCTTCTATGACGTGCGGTTCGACAAGGACGGCAAATCCACGGGCCACCCGCTCGACGATCCGCGTTTCAAAGGCGCGAACATCCTGCTGTCCGGCACGAATTTCGGCTGCGGCAGCTCGCGTGAGCATGCCCCGCAGGCGCTGTATCGCTTCGGCATCCGGGCGGTGATCGCCGAGAGCTTCGCGGAGATCTTTTTCGGCAACTGCACCACGCTCGGCATCCCGTGTGCTGTAGCCTCGGGCTCCGACATCCGTGTCCTCGCCGCCGAGATCGAGCGCAACCCGCAACTCGAAGTCACCATCGATGTCGCTGCTGGAAAAGTGTTCTTTGAAGACCAGGAGTTTGCCATCACGCTGCCCTCGACCGCCCATGAGGCGCTCACCACGGGCAAGTGGGACCCGATCGCCGAGCTTCTGGAGAACAAGGACGCTGTGCATGCGCGCATCACCGCGCTGGGCTTCGCCTGAGCCTGTATCACATCATCCAACGGACGCATGGCCGCCTCTGACACCGCCAAGACAGCAGGTTCGCCGTCGATGATTCGGATCTCGTCGGGTTCGCGCCAGTTGGCCTCGCCGGACACGGTTCACGTCATCGGCCATCGTAATCCCGACACGGACGCGATTTGCTCCGCCATCGGCTATGCGGCGTTTTTGCGCGATGTGCGCGGCATGAAGGCCGAGGCGGCGTGCTGCGGTGAGCTGAGCGTGCGCACGAACTGGGTGCTGCACACCGCCGGCGTCGCCGCACCAAAGCTGCTGCTCGATGTGCGGCCCACCGCCGCCACCATCTGCCGCCGCGATGTCTTCACCGCCAGCCCGCACCAGACCTTCCTCTCCGTCTATCGGATGATGATGGACCACAACTTCCGCAGCATTCCCATCGTCGATGAAGAAGGTCGCCTGCTCGGCATGCCGGCGATCCAGGAACTGGCGCAGCTTTTCCTGCCTGCTCGAACGAATGAGAAAACCGTCGCCGCGAACCGTGAGGTGCGCACCAGCCTGCTGAACATCGTCAATGCGCTCGATGGCATCATCGGTGGCATGGCTCCCGATTTGGAGACCATTCTTGATCTCGTGCTCGTTGTTGCCGCCTCCAGCGTGGAGACCACGCGCAAACGTGCGCAGCAGTTCCCGGTGAACCGCCTCGTGGTGGTCACGGGCGATCGGCCAGAGGTTCACGAATTGGCCGTCGAAATGGGCGTGCGCTGCCTCATCATCACCGGGAAGTTCAAAGCCGCTTCCACCATCCTCACGCAAGCTGCGGAGAAAGGTGTCGCCATCATCTACTCCCCGTATGACACCGCCAGCACCTCGCAGCTCCTGCGTTTTTCGCGTCCCATCGGCGAGGCGCTGACACATGAGTTCTTGTCCTTCGGTTCCCGCACTCCGCTACGCGAGATCGTCCCGGCGGCACAGCATTCACCCCAGCCGCTGTTCGCCGTCGTCGATGAGGAAACCCACGCGCTCCTCGGTGTCTTCTCGAAGTCGGACCTCATCGACCTGCCGCGCATGAAGCTCGTGCTCGTTGATCACAACGAGTTTGCGCAGGCCGTCGCCGGTGCTGACGAGGCGGAAATCATCGAGGTCATCGACCACCACCGTCTCAGCGGCAATCTGCGCACCAAGGAGCCGATTCGCTTCATCAATGAGCCGGTCGGCAGCACCTCGACCATTGTCGGCATCATGTACCGCATGCAAAAAGCCGCGCCTGACAAAGGCACGGCCATCTGTCTTTGCGCCGGCATCATTTCCGACACGCTGCACCTCACCAGCCCCACGACGACAGACATCGACAAAGAAATCCTCGCATGGCTCGCCGGCATCGGCGGCATCGACAGCGCCCAGTTTGTGAAGGACTTCTTCGCCGCCGGCTCCATGCTGCGCGAGCAGACGCCCGATCGCGCCCTCGAAAGCGACCGCAAGGTCTTTGAGGAAAACGGCTGGCACATCAGCATCTCCCAGATCGAAGAACTCGGTCTCGACGAGTTTTGGAAACGCGAAACCGAGCTGCAAGGTGCGCTGCAATCGCTGCTCGCGAAACACAGCCTTCACTTCGCCTGTTTGATGGTCACTGACATCACGCGTCATCACAGCGTGCTGCTCGTGGCCGGCGATCAACGCGTCATCAACGCCATCGACTACCCGCAGGCGAAAGAGCACGTCTATGACATGCCCGGCGTGGTGAGCCGGAAGAAACAGCTCTTCCCGTATATGAGCCACGTCGTCACGAAGCTGGAGGCGCCGTGAGGTGACGGTGGCGAGAGTTTGGGATGCCCCTCACCCGACCTCTCCCCGAAGATTGCCAACAAGCAATTCCTGCGCTTGGCGGGGAGAGGGGGAACGCTTTCTGCCTCCGACTCGACTTCGTGACAGCTCGACGCTCATCTCCCTCTCCCCGCCATCGATAGCGTTGCTCCAAGATCAACTTCGGGGAGAGGGCCGGGGTGAGGGGCCGCAAAAAGCCTGCTTGACGCTCTCCTTCACTTTTGATGTGATCCCTCCATGCTCACCCGCTTGGAAGAACTCCACCACGAGATCACCGGTGAGCGTCTCAATCTCATCGAGTTTGCCCGCAAGCTCCGGCAAGACGCCACCGACCCCGAAGCCCTCATGTGGGGCTGTTTGCGGGACCGGCGTGTGAACCAACGCAAATTTCGTCGTCAGCACCCGATCAAGCCGTACGTCCTGGATTTCTACTGCGCTGATCTCCGGTTGGCCATCGAGCTGGATGGTGGGCAGCACAACAGCGTGGAGGGAAAACTGCACGACAAAGCGAGAGCGGCGTTTCTTCGATCACAGGGCATCAAAACGCTGCGATTCACGAACGACGAAGTGATGCGGCATACGGACAGCGTGATGAATGTGATCTGGAAACGCACTCGTCGAGAGAGATAGATGCATGGCGCACCGAAACTGCGCGATTGCAGAAAACGCTGAGGGCCGCCCCTCACCCAGCCTCTCCCCGAAGTACGTCGGCATGCATTTCATGCGCCCGGCGGGGAGAGGAGGACGCTTTTTCGCTCCGACTCAACGTCACAACAGCCCAACGCCAATCTCCCTCTCCCCGCCACAGATGGTGTTGCTCCAAGATCGACTTCGGGGAGAGGGCTGGGGTGAGGGGGCATTACAAGCGCTCTCAACGCTGGGATGGATTTACTTCTCCGCAAAACTCCCCGTTTTCAAAAACCGATGGACCGCCCTGAACACCGTCGGTTGCAGGATGATGGTGGCGTGATTGGCCGGCAGTAGCGTGAAGTCAGCTTCGCCTTCGGCATGCGCGCCTGAGATGGTGACGACACCATCGGATTCGTCACCGAGAAGACGACGAAAGACCGGCAGCGTGTCCTTACTGCCCATGATAATGCCCGTTTCTGGCGGCAGCGGCCCGAGGCTGTTCGGCGTGCTGTCTGCGTTCGTGCCGAGTTCGGCTGAAACCGGTCCCAACAGCCAGCGCACCCATCGCCACTGACTCAACTCGTCGATGATCTCGCTGCCCCGGTTTGGCGGAGCAAGCAACACGGCACGTCCGAGTGGAAACGCTGCATCACGCTGCGCTGCCCAGGCACGAAACACAATGCCACCGAGCGAATGCGTGACGAAATGCACGCGTGATCCAGCATCGAGTTCAAGTTGGGCCAGCTTCGGTCCGATATGTTTCTCCACCGCATCCGCAATCGAAACGCGATGCGACGGATAGCCGATGCTCGTCACGCGATAACCGCAAAACTTCAACCACATGCCCACCATCCACATGCTGCGACGCGTGCGACCGAGTCCGTGGATGAGGACGACGGTGTCGGTGGGTGGGGATGCTGTGGTTGTCATGATTCAATACAGCTTCAGGAAGTCCTGAATCGACTCATCGGGATGGCAGAGGATCACATCAAAGGGGAGCAGGTTGCCGTCCTTGATGTAGCAATTGCGCGGCAGGGCGTCGATGGCGAGGACGTTGAAGGCGTAGTTGAAGA
This sequence comes from Prosthecobacter sp., assembly GCF_046154365.1. Taxonomy (GTDB): domain Bacteria; phylum Verrucomicrobiota; class Verrucomicrobiia; order Verrucomicrobiales; family Verrucomicrobiaceae; genus Prosthecobacter. The sequence continues at coordinate 70,755 of NZ_JBJXFV010000071.1, read as the reverse complement.
AGATGAGATGGCCAGAATCATCAGGGATGTGGGTCCAGCCAGCGGCGGTGAAGAAGGACTCGATCTCGCGCTGCGTGGCTGGTTCGCCGTGGTACTGCGGCTGGCTGATGGAGAGCGAGATGCGTCCATCGGACCATTCGACGACCGAGGTGAGGCACACATCGTCCTCAAACACTTCGTTCGCCGCCATCCAGCGCTCCAAGTATTCCAGCGGCGTCGCATGGATGAATTCGAGCTGCAGCTTGAAGGCCGGAATCGCTGGATCATCGCGGAGATTGGCCCTAGGTGACGCGATCACGGCAGGGATGAGGCCGAATTTGGGTGGGACCGTTGTTTTGCCGACTCGCTGTCGAAACGAGTCGAATTCAACGAGATGCTCGGTGCCAAAGTGCAGTCCTGGATCACTGGCTTGGAGAGCCGGCCAGTCAAAATCGACCACCTTCAGGATTCCAAGTTCATCAGCGAGAGCACGCGCTTGTTGGGCTTCGTTCTTGGCACGGTCGGCGCGGTCATGCCCAGTGCTTTCGCCGTCGTGGCCGCAAAGGTCGCGTAATCGGTGGTGGAAGGCTTCAAGCGAATGGCCTTCGGCGCTGTGGCCGAGATCGGGCGGGCTTGAGACAGTTTTTTTTCGGGGTTCACCTTGGCTGGAGGCTACGATGCCGAGCGCAGGGAGTCAATCATGGCGATTGGCGGCAGCTTCGGCGCGGCAGCGTCTTGGAGTGCGCCGGACCTCCGGCGCTTTCGAGCGTTCCTTGGTACGCGAAAAGCTCCAGAGGACTGGAGCAGTCCAAGACGCTGCCGCGAGATTCGTCAGTCACAGGCGGCCCTAGCTACTTGGCAGATTCCTCCGTCGTAACTCTCTTCTGCATCGTGCTTGGTAAGCGGTGCTCTGCGGCGATTGCACTATGTCCACAAGTACCCATGCCGATGCAGGCCAGTGACTTGAGGAAGAAAGCACGTCTCATGCCCGAAGACAGGCCAGTTGCGGCGCAACTGGGCAACTCAATGATTAAACAAGAACGCCGGTGAGTTGATCAAGGCCCAGGCCAAGTCCTGCGCAGCCGTCAGGCGCTTGTTGCCGAGCTGCGTCTGGCTGAGAGCGGAGTCGCGGCGGAGTTGGATGAGTTTGGGATCGAGCACGATAGGCTTTTGAGAGTCGGCGTGCTTGGTTTCGAGGACGATGAGCTGAGGATCAATCGCCAGCGGCTTCTTGGCGGTGGCGAGGAGTTTCTTCTGCGTCTGGTAGTCTTTGAACTGGTTGAGGAAGTGCTGGGTCAACGCGGTCTTCTGTTCGGCGGTGCGTTTGGCGGCGGGGGTGCGCAGGGCATCAGCAACGAGCTTGGCGGTGCCGAAGCGGATGGCGGGGCTGCTGGTGACCCATAGGCGGAAGCGGCCGGGGTTGTATTTGCCACCTTGGAAGTTGGAGGTCATCTGGATGGTGAACTGCGCACCGCCTTCGTGGGCGATGGGCTTGTCGAACTCGAAGGTGGCTTCGTGACGGAAGCCGCTTTGCGGACTGACGGCCCAGCCTTTGTCGCGATTGCCTTTTTTGAGGGTGAAGGCGATGTCGAAGTCCTTCTGCTGGAAATCAGCCTGCGGATTCTTGAGCGTCTGCTCGGCACCGCCGCGTTTGCTGCGCTTGGCATCGATCGGATCGGTGCGCACGGTGAGTTCACCGAGAACGAAGTTGCCATCGGGGGCGAGGCCGGGGCCGTTGCTGGGCAGGCGGTCGTCGGGGAGCATTTCGAGCTTGATGGCGGTGATGTTTTCGAGCGTGGATTTGCCGAGGAGGAGGTAGTTGCCCGCGGTTTCTTTGCCGGCGGGCAGCGGAGTGGCGAGGAGTGAGCCATCGGGCAGCACTTCAAGTTTTTCGACGCCGCTGGCGCGCTGCACCTTGAGGTCGAGCGGCTGCCATTCGGTGGTGAGATCGACGTAGCCTTCCCAGGTGGGCTGATTGGCGGCGGCGGTGTCATAAACGACCTTCACGCTGGCTTCGGCCTTCGTGATGGCGGTTTTGCGTGCGGCTTCCTGCTGGGCGATCGCGGGGGCCATTTTCACCTTGTAGGCTTCGAGTTCTTTCTTTGCGGCGTCGATGGCGGCGAGGCGTGCGGCCTCGGCTTTGTCGATCAGAGGCTTCTGATCGGCTTCCTTGGCCTGCCAGACGGCAGCGAGCTGTTTGTTTTCGGCATCAAGGCCCGCGCTGTTGGCGATGGCGGCATCGATTTCTTTGTCGGTGGCGTGACGATTGATGACGCGGACGAAGATGGCATCGACGAGCTTGCGGTCGTCTTTGATCTCGGCGGTGAGTCTGGCCAAAGCGTTGCCAGCATCGCTGATGGCATCGCCAACGGTCGGGCCGCTCATGAGGGCCATGACGGGGCCGAGATTGACCTCGTTGTTGCGTTCGCACTCGCACACGCTTTCACGCGCAGGGCGGCCGAAGTTGGTGAGGAAGCCATCTTGCAGTTTGATCTGCGCATCGGCCAAAGCGGCGGCGCGGGTGCCTTTGGGCACGCCGGGGATGTTGGGCATGCTGCCGGTCACGGCAAAGACTGAGTCAAACAACACTTCAGCGGGCAAGCGGCGGGCTTTGGCGTGGCTGTAGTTGGTTTTGTCGTCTTCGTTCCATTTGTTGGTGCTCAGCGCGAGATTGTAGGTGCGGCTGTTGGCGATGATTTTCATCAGGTGGCGCACATTGAAGCCGCTTTGGACGAATTCGTTGGTGAGGTATTGCAGCAGCTCAGGATTGCTGGGTGGATTGCCAGCGCGGATGTCATCGAGCGGCTCGATGACGCCGGTGCCGGTGAGGTAACCCCACACGCGGTTGGCGTAGCTCATGGCGAAGTAATCGTTGTCCGCGCTGGTCATCCAAGTGGCAAATTGATCGCGACGCGTGGTGGCGGTTTTGCTGACGAGTTCGGCATCGAACGGCACCTTGGGTGCCACGGGCTTGTTGGTGCGCAGGTGCATCACATCGCCGTCTTTTTTGTCGCTGATGATTTCATACAGCGGTTTCGCGCCTTCGACAGCGGTGCCGCCGATGGTGGCTCCTTTGGCCTGTGGATCACCTTTGAGATCGACTTGGGCAAAGTAGGACGCGGTTTCATAATACTGATCCATCGTCCATTTCTCGAAGGGATGGTCGTGGCACTTGTTGCAGTTGAAGCGAGTGGCCAAAAACAGGTGCGTGGTGTTTTCGGAGAGTTCTTCCGGGCTGCGCACGGTTTTGAAATACGAGGCGGCTGGATTGTCTTTGTTGGAGCCGGTGGCGGTGATGATGCGATACGCAAAGCGGTCATACGGCGTGTTGTCGGCGACTTGTTGCTTGATCCAAGCACGCAAACCAGTGGCGCCTTCGCCACCGAGGAATTTGGAGTTCACTTGCAGCATGTCGGCCCATTTGTTGGCCCAATGTTCGACGAAGTCAGGATTACCGATGAGCTTATCGATGACATCGCTGCGCTTGGTGCGCACGTCGCGTTTGTCGGCGAGGAATGCGACGACTTCTTCGGGCTTCGGCGGCAGGCCGGTGAGATCGAGATGGATGCGGCGGAGGAAATCTTCATCACTGCACACGCCGCTCGGCTCGATCTTCATGCGCTGCCACTTTTGGGAGACGAGTTCGTCGATCTTGTTCCACTTCTCCGGCTCCTTCCAGGCGAAGCCACTGCGGTCGCCCATGACGGTGATGGTGGTGGCGGCATAGCTGCCTTCAAAGCGGGCGAGGATCGGTGCTTCACCGCGACGCAGGCTGGTCATGAGGCCTTTTTTGTCGGCTTCGATGACATCGCCGTTGCCGCTGTCGAGGAAGGCCTCGGCGGTGACGTCTCTGACATAACCATCGGCATAGCGGGCGATGACGCGGAGTTGCTGACGCTCACCGACTTTTTCGATGACGGGATTTTTTGGCGACAGCTCGATGCTGGTGACGCGCGGGGTTTTCATGTCCAGCTTCGCGCCCTGGCTGATCCAGGCCTTGAGCGTTTCATAGTAAAGCTCTCCCGGCACGCTAAGTTGGCCCCCCTCATGCGGCACGCTGCCGCTGGCTTTCAGCAGCATCAGCGAATGCTCTGGCGATGCGACATTCGCGCGACGGCTGGCGAGTTCATCCGCAAAAGCGAGCACGTCATAAACGGGGTCATAACCACGCAGCGAGAGCTTAAAGCCTGCCTTGCCATCCTTCGCGCCATGGCAGGTGCCGGCATTGCAACCGAGCTTGGACATGATGGGCATCACATCGCGCACGTAGTCGGGCTTCAGCGCGGCATTCATGCCTGCGACGGTGACTGGCACCGTGGCGGATTTACCAAGGAAGGCGATCTTCACGCTGGTGGCACCGTCTTTGTCAGGACGCACGAGACCGCGCGTGCTGATGTCGATCACGCCCTCATTCGCGGCGGTGATTTTGGCCATGCGGGTGATGTCGGCGCGTGTGCCATCGCTCATGCGTGCGGTGACGAGAAGCTGCGCGTATTCAGCAGGCTTGCCGATCTTGATGGTGGTCGGTTCGACATCAATGGAGGCCACGGTGGGGCCAGCGTGCAGGGTTTCGACTTTGTCGTCCTTTTTCACTTCCACGCGCACCGCGTCGTCAGCGATCACATCACTTGCCGCGAGGATTTTTTCCTTCACCAGCGGCACGGAGACGAATTCTTTGGCGACCTTGCCCGTAGCGGCATCGATGAGGCGGATTTGGCCGTCTTGACCCGCTGCGGCGACGGTTTTGCCATCGGGACTGAAGGTCACGCTAAAGATGCCGCAAGGGATCGCGGTGGTGCTGAGCTGCTGCACGCCTTTGGTCACCCAATCATCGAGTTCCTTGCCTTTGCCGCTCACGGTTTCGACGAGCTTCTTCACCTCGGGTGGCATCGTGCTGTCGTAATCGCTGCTGTAAATATTCACCGCGCCTGCTCCTTCAAACGAAGCCCCAGCTGCGATGCGTTTGCCATCCGGTGCGAAATCCACGCCAAAGATGCGGCCCTGCATGACGGGGAATTTGCGAATGAGGTTCGCGTTGTCACCAATGACGCGCTTCGTGATGCGCTCCATGCGGTAGATCGCCGGAATGCCATCTGTGCCGCCGATGAGGATCTCATCGCGCAAAGGATGCCGCGCCAGCACCTGCACGCCGCCTTTGAGTGCCCCAGGTGTGATGGAGGTGACGTTATCGACGAAGCGCATCGTGGCGACCTCGGTGAGCTTCACGCTCATGTCGCGGCCGCAAGAGACGACGTGCTTGCCATCCACGCCCCACACGGTGTCGAGCACCCAATCGCTATGACCGCCCATGAATAGCGTTTCTTTGCCTGTGGCGGCTTCAATCGCGCGCACGGCATTGTCACCGCAACCAAACGCGAGGAATTTGCCATCGGGCGACCAACTTGCGCCATAGAGCGTGTCGAAGGTCAGCGACTTTGAGAGTTCGAGCTTCTTCGCCGCCACGTCCCAGATCTGGATTTCACCCATACGCGCCGGACTGCCGCCCGTGACCGCGATTTTCTTCCCATCCGGCGACCAGGCGAGCTTTTGAATGCGCTCCGCGAGTCCAACGAGACGAGTAACGATGCCGCTGCCATCCGCCTTGTGCACCAACACCTCATGATAACCCGCCACCGCGATCTGCGTGCCATCCGGCGAGTATTCCAGCGACGTCACCGCTGGAGCGGTCACATAAACCGGCGGATGTGCCATGTCATACTGCGCTTTGGCAGAAGCGGGCGTGTCATCCTTCGCACCTTCATTGATCCAGCGCTCGATCAGCGCGATCTGCGACGCATGCAGCGGGTCCGCCTTCTGTGGCATCTCCACCTTGCCCTTTTCGTCCGGTTTGATGAGCTTGAGCATGTTCGACTCCGCCGCCTTGCCCGGAACGATCGCGTGTCCTTCCTCGCCGCCTTTGAGCAGCGTCACGAAGTCCGTCATGATGTAGTCGCCCTTCTTCTTCGCCGGCTGATGACAGCCATTGCACTGCGCCTGGAAGATCGGGCGGATGTGCTTATAAAACGACACCGGCTTATTCGGATCGATGCCTTCATCCTTCTTCGGCGGCGCAGCATGCACCGCAGCAGAGAGGAATAAGGCAGGAAAAAGGAGACGTGTCTTCATGAGCATAACGAGGGTTTGAGGGGCCGAAAAAACGGCCTTAGAGGCGGAAACCTTGCGTCAGGAGGTTGTGAGGGCGGAATCGTCCATGCGCGGAGCGGGGATGGGCGAGAAAGCTCTGAAAACTTGCCCCCGCCAACCAACTCCGCATCATGCGCGGCTCTGATGCCCACCGAAACCCTCAGCACCCGACTCAGCCGCAGTGTCTCGGCGGATTTTTTCCGGCCGTTGGCGCGGCCTTCGGCACCGGTGTATGTGGATTGCGCGGATCGCTTGATTGACGAAGCGGGTGAGGCGGGCAGGCTCTCGCAGCGGGAGACGATTGAGATCATCAAAGAAGTCATCGCGCGGCATCCGCTGTCGCTGCTGGCGGAGGATGAGGGCGCGGCGCTGCGGGATGCGCGGCAGCGTGCGGGGCAGTTTTTTAATCGCCTCATTGCCGCTGGTTGGTTGGAGGATCAGACGCTGGGGCTGCATGAGCGCTGGGCGGTGATCACGCCGGGGCTACGCCCGCTCATGCGCATGCTGCGTGATCTCGCAGAAGATCGCGTGGCGGAGCTCAAAACCTTCGCGGACACGCTGCGCGGTCTTTGCCAGACGCTGGAGGAGCGTGGCGTGCTCGATCCGCAGATCCAGCAGCCAGATCAGCTCCGCTCGACCATCACCGACCTCACGCAGCGTCTGGAGCGAGCAATCGAGCAATTGCATGCGGTCGAAAAAATCGTCACCGGCTTTGAGCAGCGCCAAAGGCAGACCACCACGGCCGCGGACACGCTGAACCTGCTCTACGAGGAGTTCGGCCAAGGGCAGCACATGGTCTGCTACGATGCGCTGCGCCGCGGCGGGCTGCTCACCCGCATCGAAAACGCCCGCAGCGCCGTCTCCGAGTGCCACGACGATCCGCTCATGCGCGAGCGTCTCGCTACCGGCCTGCGGGAGCACTACGGCTACGACGATGGCGACGCCTACGACCACGCGGTGACGATGCTCACACGCCTGGAGCGCGATCTCGGCGGCCTGAAACGCCGCGCAGAGGCCATTGATCTGCGCATGGCGGCCTTCAACCGCCTCAGCCAGCAGCGTTATCGCTACCAGACCGAGCTGCGCGGTCGCCGGCCGGAAATCGTCAAAGCCTACTGCGATGCGATCAACGCCGCGCACGCCAGCGGTCGCTTCTCCGAGTTTGCCGGCCAGCCTGCGGACTTCGCGCCGCGCTGTGTCGAGACGCGCTTCTTTTACGGCACCGAGTCGCTCTACAAACCACGTAGCGTGAAATCGCCGGTCGATCTGCGTTTCAGCGAAACCGGTGCTTCCAAACAAAGCGAAGATGAGGTGCTCGCCGCATGGAAGGAGCGCCAGCGCCTCGCTCTCACACCGCAACGTGCCGCACGACTCGTGGCAAAGCTTTTGCCCGTCAAAGGCCGCACGACGAGCACCGAGGACATCACGCTCGAAACCAAGGACGACCTGCTCGATCTCCTCGCCGCCGTCGCCTACGAGCACGCGCCCGCTTTGGCCGGCAAACGCATCCGCTGGAGCGTGGACGGCCTCCGCCGTCGTAACGGCCTCGAACCGCACATCCTGGAGCACGACGAGATCGCCGGGCACCGCGTGGAGCGATTTGCGATCACGCGGGAGGGGTGAGCAGACTTTGATGGAACATCACCGCTAAATAAATTTAACGCAGCCTCAATGGCACTCCGTCTTAGGCTCCGCAAACCATTGCCGAAGGATTGCGCAGAGCTTCAAGAATGTCCTGTCTTTGCATCGTCTCAAACTAACGCGACTGGCAAGTTCGGAAAAAATCGCCGATGAGATTTGTACTCTTTTTTCACGTAGCGCCGCTCTCATTGCCTCTTTTGGACGTTTGGGCTTTCCATCAGGTGAGAACTCGAACGCTTTCCCGACAAGCCAGTGTCGCAAAGAACCCAGAGACTCCCCGTCCCATCCGAGTGCCGCATCCACTTCAGGTGAATCGCTCCAAACCCACTGCTCCACCTCCGGCGCGATGACCAGACATTTTGCAGTGTCCGCATTCCAGCCCGTTGCAACGAGCCGAGCCTCCAATTCGGCTTCGATTTTATCCGTTGGGGTGGATTCCCAACCGCAGCCCTCGAGATCTAGAACAAGAAGGACAAAAGCGTGGGTGCGCTGTTTCAGGCGGGCCAATTCAACCCCTGTTTGTACGATGCCAGCATCGTGTTGAGGATGGGATTCGACATCGAACGAAAGCTTTCGTATTCCGAGTGATGATGATCTGTTGAGAAGACCGAGCATCGTCTGTTGCTGGTCCTTGTCAGCTGTGAGGACAAAAAGATCGCGCTTCATATGTTTCATGCCTATCCAAGAATACCGGCGGCAAACACTAGGCCTAGATCAAGAGTGCCTCGCTTCCAGTCGAGCAATGCCGGATGGCAATCTCCAGTGGTCGTGTCTGTCGCTCCACTGGCGCTTTTGGCGAAGCAAAGGATATCGCGAGGATTAAGCAAACTTAGTGCAATCGGTGAATGCGTAGCCATGAGTGTCTGCGCACCATAAATCGAGCTGAGCGACTGAAAAACTGGTTCCATCGCTTTTGGGTGGACGCCGTTTTCGGGCTCCTCGATAAGGAGTAATCCATCCTGTTCAGGGAGATAAGCAGGCAAGGTCAGAGCCAGCAGTCGCAATGTTCCGTCGGATACCATCCACGATGGAACCTCAATTCCTGTGTCATACTTGATCATGAGGTATCGATGCTTGTCCTCCGCTCGCTCAATGGTGCGTATGTCTGCTATGTCTGCGATAGCAGTTTTAATATGGGAGAGCCAGCGCGCAAAGGAGACGGGTGTGGAGATGCGGAGATTCTCCACTGCCCAGGGCAGGTTTCCACCATCAGTGCTGTATTGATGCGCTTGGTTTGGCGGACTTGGTTTTCGAATCTTCTCGCTGTTAAGAACAAATGACTGTACTCCGTCGAGCAGCATTTCTCGGAACCAAGAGCTGACAGGGAAATTCTCTCCAGCACCGGGGAGATTTGCGAGTGCCGATCTAGATTTGCCAACTGGAAAGACAAAACTACGTGTCTTCTCCTTCTCGAAATAATAGACGTCATTGCCGTCGGCCTTCTTGATAATGATTGGCTTGCGCCCCTTTCGGCTACTTTCGGGAGTCAGAAGCGATGAGCTTGACTGCACCGCCGATGGGAACACGATCTCACCTTGAGTCAGTCCTTGCACTTTCTTCTCAGGCGAGACAAACCACAAAAGTTCTCCCTGAACTCCCACAGGTCCCGTTCCAGCTTCGAGGCCGACTTCAATCTCATACCTAACTCGGTCATATGCCTTACAATCGTCCGACAACTGTTCGTGAAGCTTTTCCGGGATTGGAGACTCGATGGCAAACTGGAAACTAGTTCCCTCTCTGTTCCATGTCAGGTCGGCAAAGTTTGCTGAACGCTTGCGCGAGGCCTCCTCTACGTCACCACGAAACGACATCAAATCGCTCAGATAGTTGATCACATCCAGGAAAGTGCTCTTTCCACTTCCATTAGGCCCGACCAGAGCTTGGAATGAACGTAGCCGTTGATCAATGGAGCGCAGGCTCCGGTAGTTCTGAGTTTGGATGCGGCTGATCATGAATTATACAAATATGGCGAGAGTTTCGCTTCCGCCAGCGCATTTAGCCGGAGTGTGGCGCGTGAAAATGAGCCACACTGGTTGATCACAGTGCAACTGCATCCATCATCTCGCCCCAATGACTTCCACCACCTCCGATCCGCTCTGGCCACGCTCCTTTTGGAGTGAGGTGCCGGATTCGGATCGCGCGGCGCTGCGCGAGGTGCTGGCGGAGTTGCTGGGGCGCGGGGTGTTGCTCGGCGATGAGGGCGGCGGACGGGAGCTGTATCTGCTGGCCCGCGATCACTACCGCACGCATGTGGAGGACTACCTTGCGCCGTTGGCGCTGGAGTTGATCGTCGATGAGGAGCGCTCGCTGTTGCAGGCGAGGCCGCGCACGGAGTCGTGCCTGCTGCTGGGGCGTTTTGACAAGGACGAGACGCTCGTGCTGCTGGCGCTGTGGCGGCTTTACGATGATGAAATCAGCACCGGTAGCCAGGAGGCGGTCATCGTGACCGTGGACCAGCTCTGGGCCGCGCTGAAGGTGTACTTCGACAAGATCAGCACGCCGGAAAAATCGCAGATCGAGGCCTGCCTGGCCCGCATCCGCCGTCATCGCCTCATCCGCACACTGAGGCCCGAGGGCATGACGCAGGCGGGCGAGATGCAGATCGAGATTTTGCCCTCTTTGGCCCGTGTGATCCCGTTTGATGACATCGCCGCGTGGCAGCAGCGCGTGGAGCTGTATCAGCCGGTCAAAGACAGCACGGAAGACGCGGAGGTGCCCGCATGAGCCAGTCGCGCATCACCCTGAGCCGCATCCTGGCAGTCAATTGGTACGGCTATCGCCAGATCATCGACGTCTCCGGTCTCTCACTCATCACCGGTGCCAATGGCAGCGGCAAAAGCGCCCTACTGGACCTCATTCAGTTCGTCATGCTGGGCGAGCAGCAGAGCAAGTTCAACAAAGCCGCCGCCGGTGCGGGCAGCGGTCGCAGCCTGCGTGGCTACTGTCTTTGCGACACCAACACGACAGGCCGCGACGGTGCGGAGCGCTACCTGCGGCCCAGCAGCGTCACGCTCGCCGCGTTGGAATTCACCTGGCCTACGCAGCCCGGCGAAGAAGAGCCACGCCGCGAGACCTGGGGCGCACGCATCGAGTATGAAGGCCCCACGGCGAAGCCTTCGACAATCTGGTTTCGCACTGGACGCCGCCTCGCGTGGCAGGATTTCCTCAACAGCGACGCCGGACCGCAGGCGATGCAATTCCTGCCCGAGGACGAGTTCCGCACCCGCGTGAAGCGCGAGCTCGACGGCGATGTCTGGGACCGCCAGCAGACCTACCGTGATGAGATGGCGCTGCGTAGCCACCTCGGCTTTGACGCCGAGCAGATGGCGAAGACCCTGCCCCGCGCCATGGCCTTCGAGCCGGAAAGCAATTTTGAAAAGTTCGTGCGCGAGTTCCTTCTCGAGCCCGGCATGCCGGATGTGAAAGCCGTGAAAGCCAGCGTCGATGCGCATCGTCGCGCCCAGGAGCGGCTGGAGAAAATGTATGATCAGCTCGAGCGCCTGAAACGCATCTCCGCGCATCATCAGGACTGGATCAATTCAAAGCGCGAATCTGCTCTCTACACCCACCTCAGCGATGCCTTGAAGCACGAGGAAGCGCTGGAGAATCTCCAGCGCAGCCGTGCTGAGCTGGACGAGAAACAAGCGGACTATGAGGACAATCGCAAAACGCATGAGCAGACCCTCGAAGAGCGTGACCGCCTGCGCCGTTCGGTGGAGGCCGCCCGCGCTGCCCTCGGCGACAAAGCCGTGCGCATGGAGGAAAACGACCGCCGCCGCCGCGAACTGTCCAAGGAGATCACCCGTCTCGAAGCCGCCGCAACGAGCCTGCACGAGCAGATCCGCTCCCATTTGCGCCACTGGCAGGACTGGACGCTTCACGCCGCCCGTCTGGGCCTGCAAGACATCGCCGATGCCTCTGCCGCCATCTCCGGCATGCAGAGCAAAGACGAGAGCACAGCTCTCGCTGCCGCACGCGACTCCTCCCATGCCTTCATCAAGCTGCGCGACGAAGCGATGGAACAACTGCGTCCCGTCGAAGCTCGTCTGGCCGAACACGAGATGCGCAAGTCAGCGCTGCACAAAGACCTCTCGCAACTCCGTGAGGGCCAGGCCTCCCCTTCGCCCCTGCTCAACGCATTGCTGTCTCGCGGCCAGAAAGCCGTCGCACTGGGCCGCGTCGTGGAAGTAAAACCCACGGCCGAAAAATGGTGGCCGCTGCTGGAGAGCGTCCTCGGCATGAACCGCCGCGCCGTCATTCCCGAAGACTTCCGCGCCGCCTGGGATCAGGCGCAACAGACACCCAGCCCAAACGAACTTCTCATCCATCCCGAGGAAGCCGCCAACACCACCGCTAAGGTCGAGAAAGGCTCCCTGCGCGAGATGCTGGAGACACAGCACCCAGTGGCGGGCAAGGTGCTCGATCACCTGCTCGGTGGCATCGTCGCCGTGAACAAAGCCTCGCAGCTCGACAAACACGAGCGTGCCCTGTCACTCGATGGCTGGCTCAAAGATCCGCCGCGTCGCGTGCGCCTCACGCCTGAAAAAGAACTCACTCTCGGCGAGGAAGGCCTGCGCCGTCTCCGCGATGTGCGTGAGAACGAGCTGCGCGAAACTGATGCCGTCATTGAAGAAGTGCGCCAGGATCGCGATGACCTCCGCGCTTTCGTCAATCGTGGCATGGAATGGCGTCTCGACCGCTTCACCGTACCGGACGGCGCGGATGAAGTGCCTCTGCTGCCCAAATTCTGCAAAGAACTCGGCGAACTCCAAGCCACCTGGGATCTGCTGGCCACACCCGACAACGTGAAGGCCATGGAAAACCTCCGCGTGGAAAACGCCTCGCTGGAAGGCATCCACGAGCGCATCGGCAGCCTCAAAAGCGCCATCACCGCCTTCGAACTCGCCAAGGCCAGGCTCGAAGAATCCATCAGCGAAGACATCTTCCAGGAGGAGCAGACCCGTATCGCCCGTCAGGCCTCGCGCACCCTTGTGCGTGGCTCATCTGACGATGAAATCGTGGCGCGCATCAATGCCGAACGCCAGAAATCCACCTCCTGGCGCAAATCCATCGAGATGGCCGCCGCACTGGCCATCCAGCTCGACACGCATGCCCAGGAAGCCCGCCGCCTGCGCGATGTACAGCGCCAAGAACTTGTCACCGTCCATGCCGATCTCAGCGATGCCCTCGATGCTGACGCCGAGGACAACGAAGCCTTCGACCAGCGCCGCGAAGACCTCGAAACCCACGAACTGGAACGCTACAAGACTGCCGCTCTCGAAGCCAAGCGCGAATGGGAAGACCGCCTGCAGCATCAGGTCCTCGATGTGCTCCGCGAAAAACTCAGCGAAGCCGACCGCACCAAGCGCGAGCTGAACCGCGCCATGGATCACGAGATCGGCGGCTGGCGCTACCAGCTCACCAGCCGTGCCGACAAAGCCCACACCGCCATCTGGACGCTCGTCGAAAAAGGTCTGCCCAGCGGCTCCGAAATGGAGCTCTTCAACGCCGCCGGTCGTGAAGACATCGAACGCGCGAAGAACGAACTCATGGCCGCCATCGACGCCGCCGACAATCCTGAAGACAAGCGCCACCAGCGCGCGCTCGACTACCGCTACTACCATCACTGGGACATCGAAGCCAAGCCCGCCGGTCGTGGCGATGCCGCCGCCATCAGCTTGAACAAGAGCGCCAAGAAACAAAGCGGTGGCGAAAACCAGGCCCCCTTCTTCGTCGCCACACTCGCCGCCTTCCGCCGCGTGTATGACCTCGGCCGTCGCGACGATCCGCAAAATCTCGGCCTCGTCGTCATGGATGAAGCCTTCAGCAAGCTCAGCGGCGACCGCATTGATGATTGCCTCGCCATGGCCCGAAACTTCGGCCTGCAGCTCATCATGGCCTTCCCCGAAGACCGCCTGCCCACCATGTTCCAGCACGCCGACACCGTCGTTCAGTGCCGTGTCGAACGTACCTACGATCCGGACACCGAGCAGATTCAAAACATCGAAAACTGGGTGGTGCGAGTGGAGGGCTCACGGCTCGCGGAATTGATGGAGTAGCCGAACGTCGCGCCAGTGTCCTGGAGTGCGGCGGCAAAGATGCGAGGGCGAAGCCTCGCATCGGCGACACCGCTGTCGAGCGCACGAAGAACGTCGTCAGGCCAGAGCGCACCGTCTGGCAGACGAAAGCGGTGTCGCGCCAAGGCTTGCCACCGCACTCCAGGACGCTTCGCGCTCTTGTCCACGAATCACTTCTCGCCACGATGCCACATGCGCTGGCTTCAAACGCTGCATGAAAAATGGCTAAACTCGCGGAAACGCCGGGTGACACCTGCCATGCGCTCACGGCCCTTGGATTGGGAGGACCTGCTGGACGCGGCTGACTTGAAGACGGCAGAGGAACGCCAAGCCGCTGTGCGAGAAGCGGAAAAGATCCCACAGCTCAAACTCCATCGTTTGAAGGGCCGGCCTCACATCGTCCTGAAGATCGAAGTCCCGCTCGAATTCGAAACCTGGCTTCATGCCCAGTTTGGCTCGCAAACCGGCGCGGAAGCTCAACAAGCCGCTTTGGCCGTGGTGGAGCGTTATACGGCCAAAACGCATCCGCTGCTTCCCGAGGCCTGGAACGCTCTTTTGAGCCGTTTGAAGGCCGAGTTTGCTCTTCTGCATGCCGTGGAGCCGTTTCGATGGCGGGAGGCAAATCGCGTCGAAGAGCTCTTGAAGCTGCTGCTGGACCTCACCGCCCGCGAATGGCCCGAAGGCACGTTGATTCGCGATGCGAGCACGCAAATCGGTCAGCGCTCCAAATACCTCGAAGAGAAGCAGGCCTTCATCGAGCGTGCTCTGGAGCTGCTTTTCGGCCGCGAGACGCCGCTGGAGGCGCTGGGCATCCAGACTAGCAACAGCGTGCTGCACTACTGCGGCCCGCTGATGCTACATTTCGCGGATCATACGAAGCCGCTCGACCTACGCTTCGAGTCCACGCTCTCCGTCGCCGAGTTGGAGCGCGCCACACACATCACGACAACGGCAGAGCGCCTTCTCACCGTCGAGAATCGCAAGACGACCTTTCTTCAACTCGCCCGCGCGGATGCACAACGCACTACACTAATCGTTGCCACATCCTTCCCGACGCAAGCCGTGCGGCTTATGCTGCAAAAGCTGCCACAGGGCTTTCCACACCATCACTTCGGCGACACGGACCCAAGCGGCTGGGACATCCTGCGCAAGCTGCGCGAGGTTTCCGATCGCGGAGTGCATTCGTTTGAGATGACTTGGCGTCCGAAATCAGATGCCGCACCTCTTACGCAACGCGATCAGCAGATTCTCACGCGATTGCTCACCGATCCACGGATGGCGGATTGTCGTGAAGAACTTATAGCGTTGGGCGAAGCAGGCACCAAAGGTGATTTCGAGCAGGAGTCGCTGGGAAGGCCGACTCTGGATGGTTGGCCGTTTTATGAAACGAATGGAGACGTCGAGAACGTCGGTTGACCCGGACACTGCAAGAGCGGACGATTCGTCACCATGGCCTCTCCTACCGACCGCACGCACACGATCGCAGTTTTCTGCGACTTTGAAAACCTGGCCATCGGGGTGCGGGATGCGAAGTATGACAAGTTCGACATGAACAAGGTGCTGGATCGTCTGCTGCTGAAGGGCAGCATCGTGGTGAAGAAGGCCTACTGCGACTGGGACCGCTACAAGAGCTTCAAGGCGTCGATTCATGAGGCATCGTTTGAGCTGATCGAGATCCCGCATGTGCGGCAGTCGGGCAAGAACTCGGCGGACATCCGCATGGTCGTGGACGCGCTCGATCTGTGCTACACGAAGCCGCATATGGACACCTTTGCCATCGTGAGCGGCGATTCGGATTTTTCGCCGCTGGTGAGCAAGCTGCGTGAGAACAACAAGACCGTCATCGGCGTGGGCGTGAAGCAGTCCACCAGCGGGTTGTTCATCGACAACTGCGACGAATTCATCTTCTACGACGATCTGGTGCGCGAGGAGGAGAAGACGCAGACGCGACTGGCACGTGCCAAACCGGCTCCGTCGGCGGCCAAACCGGCCACGCAGGAGCGGAAACCCGGCGGCGATCCCGAGAAGGCGATTCAGCTCGTGGTGGAGACGGTGGAGGCGATGCTGGGCCGCAGTGGCAGCGATACAGTATGGGCCGGGCCGGTGAAACAGGCGATCCGCCGCCGTCAGCCGCAGTTTGATGAGCGCTTTTACGGCTTCAGCACTTTCAGCGCGTTGCTGGAGGCCGCAGCCGAGCGCAACCTGATGAAGTTGGAGAAGAACGAGAACGGTTACCGCATCAAGGTGTCTGCGTCGGAGGAGTAGCGCTACTGCGCGCTGCGCTCGAAGGCGGTAGAGTTGTTTTCGATGAAGGCAAGCGCCTCACCGGCCAGGTAGAGCGAACCGGCGATCAGCGTAGGCCTTGGGTAGCGCACGGCTTCCAAAGCATCGACCACGCATGCATGCGTGGTCAAAGGACGTGATTCGAGGCCGAGGCTGTCCCAGATTTGGCGCAGGGTTTCAGCAGGCAGAGCGCGGGGCGAATCAAAGCCGGTGAAATGCCAGCTTGTGGCGATGGGCGCGAGTTCGCGCAACACGGTGGCGGTGTCTTTGCCGGAGACGGCACCGAAGATGATCTCGGCTTTCGTATCGCGAAACTGCTCGCGCCACGTTTGCGTGAGGACACGAGCGGCATCGAGGTTGTGGGCACCGTCGATGATGATGGGGCCGATTTTTTGAAAGCGTGCGGGCCACTGCACCTCGCGCAGGCCGCGTGTGATCACGTCGTCATCGAGATCGAAACCGGCGGCACGCAGCGCAGCGACGGCCATGGCGGCATTCCAACGCTGATGCGGGCCGACGAGGCCAAATTCGCCTGCCAACGGTGTTTCGACGATGGTGAGTGGTGCTTTGCGATCATTGGCAGTGCGGGTGATGACATCCAGCGCTTCCGCTTCCTGCCGCAGCGTGATGACCGGCACACCGGGCTTGATGATGCCGGCTTTTTCAGCGGCGATCTTGGCGAGTGTGTCGCCGAGCATGTCCATGTGATCCCAGCCGATGGGCGTGATGACGCTGACGGCGGGTGTGATCGCATTCGTGGCATCGAGACGACCGCCGAGGCCGGTTTCGAGCACGACCCACTCGTTTTGCCGCTGCGCGAACCATTCCAGCGCAAGAGCGAACGTGAGCTCAAAGAAGGTGGGATGCGGATTCCAGTCAGAGACACGATTGCGCAGGCGGGTGATGCTGGCGGCGATCTCCTCTGGCATGATCGTGCGCTCGGCATCGCGGATGCGTTCGCCGAAATGAATGAGATGCGGCGAGGTGAAGAGACCGGCGTTGATGCCAGCGGCCTGCAAAATCGAGTGCATGAAGGCACAGGTGGAGCCTTTGCCATTCGTACCGGCGACGTGGATGAATTTTTGTCCGGCAGCAGGGAGATTCAGCTCGCTGAGCAAGCGCTGCACATTGTCCAGTCCCAGCTTGATGCCGAAGAGCTGGGTGCTGTAGAGCCAGTCGATTTCGCGGTGCGCCGTGTCGTGTGTCATTCCCGTGACGCATGGTGCCTGCGCCGCAGCAGGGCGCAAGCGCCGAGGAGCAGGAGCATGACGCGCGACGGCTCGGGTACGACGCTGAAGTCGATGCCATCAAGCGCCATCTGGCCGAAATAGGCGGGGATGAAGTTGTCGATCGAATAGGGAGTGACGCCGATAGTGGCAGTGACGGAATGCGTGCCCAGCAAGGCCAGGCTGCCATGCCAGGGCACAAACGTCGGGCTGCTGGAGTCCCCGCTCTGAAACATCGAGTCGCCGGAGAGGCTGCTGTTGTAGCTGTAGCCGATGCCGTAGCTGTCAGGGGTCGTGCCACCGTTGGGGAAGTTGTAGGAGCCGTAGGCGTCCAACACGTTTGCGCCGAGCCGCGGTCCATTGCTGCCGTGGCCGTAAATCAAAACTGGCAGCCCCGCATAGCTTTGAATCGTGGGCAGATCGAGAATGGCATAGCTGGTGATGCCGTGGGCGGGATTCAGCACCGCAGAGAGCTTGCCGATGGCGAAGTCGCTGGTCTGGCTGTTGAAGGTGTAATGGTAACTTGTGGCGCTGACGCCGTAGCTGACGACGGTGTCCAGCGTGGGGCTGTAAAAATTCAGCGTAGAACCGGGCGCGTAGTGATTGGCATAGACGAAAAACTGGTCGCTGATCATCGCGAAGCTCTGCGTGGTGTTGCTTGGATTCCAGCCCACGCCGGAGAGGTCGTAACCGTTGCCCAGGAACGAAACCGAGCTGTTTTCCACCGGGAAGGAGGCGTAACCGGAGATGAAGCGGTCGTTCGTGGCGGAATTGTGGCCCACAATCGTCAGCGCACTGGCCGTGGTGGCGGTCAGCAGCAGAAGCAGGATGATGGCCGGGCGGCGATTCACGGCGCGAAAGTGCAATGAGGGCCGCTGTTTGCCAAGAAACAAGATCAACACATTGGATTCCCGGTTTCGCACCCGCCCGGCACCGCTATCGTGCGCCTGCATGTCTGTGACTCCCGCTTCTGACTCCTCGACCTGGCTCAAACGCTTCTGGTGGCTGCTGGCCGCCGTGTTCATCGTGCGCGTGGGCGTGATGCTGCTGTTTGTGAACGGGGCCGATCTGGCCGGTGACGAGGCCTATTACTGGGACTGGGGCCGCCGGCCGGACTGGGGCTACTTTAGCAAGCCGCCGATGATCGGCTGGATGATGGGTGTGATCGGCTGGCTCACGGGCAATGCGGAGTGGGGCATTCGCTTTGCGGCGCTGCTGCTCGGAACGGTGACGCTGGCGCTTATTCACCGCATCGCGCTGGTGTTGTTCGATGCGCGCACCGCGTTTCTCACGGCGGTGCTGGTGCTGCTGACGATTGCAAACGCGGGGCTGAACCTGCTGCTGACGATTGATGCGCCGCTGCTGCTGTGTTGGACGCTGGGGCTGCTGCTGTTCTGGTTCGCGGTACAAAAACCGGCCTGCAACACCCGCTGGCTGGCGCTGGCGCTTGTCATTGGCGTTGGCACGTTGAGCAAGCAGATGATGCTGGCGTTTCCGGCGCTGATGCTGCTGTTCGCGGCCGTTTCGCGTGAGGACCGGGCGCTGCTGCGCAATCCGCGGATGTGGATCGCGATGGTGCTCGGCATGGCCTTCATCATTCCGGTGCTGAGGTGGAACCAGGAGCATGCGTGGATCACGCTGGAGCACACGAAGCATCATTTCGACACGCAGGACCTCGGTTTCGGCAAATGGATCGGGCGCACGCTCGAAAACGTCGGCTTGCAGGCGTTGATCTACACGCCGGTGACGTTTGTGGCGCTCATCGCGGCGATGACCGTGGCGGTGAAGCAGCGGGCGCAGCTCACGCGGCCTGCGCTGTTCCTGCTGCTGGCTTCGGCGCCGGCTTTAGCGTGCTTCGCAGTGCTGGCGCTGCGGCAGCGCATCAATCCGAACTGGCCGGCGGCGTTCTTTGTGCCTGCGTTCATTCTGGCGGCGGCATGGATGAGCGGCGCGTTGCCCACGACCGCGCATCCAGGCTGGCGGCGCTGGTCGCTGCGTGTCGGTGGTGTTCTCGTGGCCATTGTGCATGTCGCGCTTGTCGTGATTTTCAGCACTGATTTAAAAAGCATCAACAAGCTCGCCAGCATCCGCGGCTGGCGTGAGGCAGGGATCGCGGCGCAGAAGTTTCTCGATCAGGTGCCGGAGCGTGACAAGACCTTCGTCATGACGCTTGGGCATCGCTACAATGCAGCGCAGATGGCGTTTTACCTGCCCTCGCATCCGCGCATGTATCGCTGGGAGAACAGCGGCACGCCGCAGTCGCAGTATGAGGTGTGGGCAGGGCCGGAGGAGTGCCTCGGCATGAATGCGCTGATCTTTGATCCCAATCCAGGCGACGGCCTGTTGCGCAGTCCGGTGTTCATCGAGGCCTTTGAAGCCATGGAGCATCGCGGCGACATCCGCATTCCGCTCGGGCAGGAGACCCGCGAGTTCAGTGTCTATCTAGGGCGAAATCTCAAAAGCTGGAAAGCGGTTCGCCCCTGATCAGCATCGAGCATCGAACTTTGAAAAATAAGGCAACGCTGCTCAATGTGGAAATGACCTGCGCGTTGCCGTATTGACCCGCATGAACCCCACCCCATCCGCCAGTTCGATGTTCGATGTTGGAAGTTCAACGTTCAACGTTCCTCCGGCCTGGGATCTCAGCCTGCTGCATCAGATCAACACCGCGTGGTCACATCCGGTGCTCGACTGGCTCATGCCTGCGCTCTCCGCCATTGAGGCCTGGCTGCCGCTCATCATCATTGCGGTGCTGCTCACCGCCTGGCGGGGTGGCAAACACGGACGGGTGATGCTGCTCTGTCTTACCATCGCTCTCGGCCTCGGCGACGGCGTGATCTCCAACACCTTGAAGAAGACGATTGGCCGCGTGCGGCCTCGCGATGCGATGGAAGGGGTAATCGTGCGTGATCTCGGCACCGCATCGCCCGCGTTCATGCGCTTGTTCGAGAAGCCGGTGGTCAAAGCCAGCGAGCCAAGAGGCGAAACTCGCGGCAAGTCATTTCCCTCCAGCCATACCGCGAACATGTTCGCCGCCGCCACGGTCATCGCGTGCTTCTACCGTCGTGCTGGCATGCTGATGTATTTGCTGGCCGCCGCAGTGGCGTATTCACGCATCTACTGCGGGGCGCACTGGCCCAGCGACATTCCGCCGTCGATGGCGCTGGGAGTGCTGGTGGGACTGGGAGTTGTGACCGTGGTGCGGCGCACCATGAAGCCGACAAATCACTGAAACAGCACCCAGGGAGCTTCGGGGAAGTTTTCTTTCGCCTCTTCGGTGACGCCGATGTCTCCGGCGAAGCCGTGATGCACGACCTTCCACGTTCCGTCCTCGTTCTTTTTCAGCAGCGCGAAGAAATCGAGCTCCATCAAGTCGGCGAAGTCCGCGTTTTTCGGCTTTTTTCCATCGGCGGTCTTCACGTCGCCTTGAAAGCGTGCCCATGAGCCGCTCACACGCACATTGCCGGTGAAAAGGACGGGCGAACCGGCTTCTTTCGCTACGGGGCCGCGCATGGCATCCATGATGGCTTTGCGCTCAGGTGTACCGGCCTTCGGCTCGCTCACAGCGATTTTTTTGAGCGCTTTCTTGAAGGTGACCTTGTTGGGTTCTTGGAGGTTCAGTCTGCTGCTGTTTTTGGGGTCTTCCCGCAACTGGCCTTCGCCAATGAAGAGCTTGTCGCCATCGAGCTTGAGAACCTCTTCCTCGGCCTGCTCGGAGCCTTCGATGGTGTAGGAATAGAGCACCTGAATGATGCCGCCACCGGTGATGATGCCCTCGATGGTGCCGTGGGCACCGTGCCCGTCGGGTTGTTTCGGCAGCCAGTTCTGCGTGCCGGTGACTTGATCGCCATCAATGGTCAAGGCGATGCGCGTGTACTCCTTGGCGTTTTCCTGGGCAAAGAACAGCGTTTGTGGCTCCGCCAAGGCGGACAGGGTGGCAAGCAGCAGGACGAGGCAGGTGTGTTTCATGCGGGGAAGAATTTAAAAAAGGCGGCGGCTTGAATCAGAATACCGACGACGAGCATGATGAGAAAAGTCCACAACAGCCGCTTGCGCCAGCCCCGCCAGAAAAAGGCCAGCTCGGCCGGAATGCCGGCCAGTCCCGTGAGCAGTTGTCCGCCCATCATGCCAAAGATGAGCGTCATATGCGCTTCACTTGAGGCAGCGCCGGAGTCATTGGCCATCAGGCTGGCCATCAGCTTCATCATGCCGAGCGCGGCCGCGCCGCAGAGCCAGAGCGCAATGAACAGGACACCGCAGATCACCAGCGCGACGGAAACGCCCGCCTTGACCACCTGGGTGGTTGGATGGTCGCTCATTTGCCTTTGATGGAGTTGAGAACCTTGCTGACGTCGTCGCCATGCTGCTTCAGCGCTTCCAGCGGGATGATATTGAAGAGCATGAAGAACTTATCGGTCTTCTTGGGAGCGAAGACGGCGCAGTTCACCGCCATCTTCACGCCTTCGACGGTCACGTTGCCGTTCAGGAAGGTCACGCCAATGCCATTGATCTCGCCTTTCTCCGGCTCGGCGAGCCATTTGATGCCTTTGAGTTCTTCTTCGAGGCCTTCCTTGGCATCGTCGATGGCACTGGCGGCTTCATCGGCATCCAGGGCGATGAGTTCCATGTTCACCAAGTCGTCGTCGGACGATGCGGAGACGGATTGATCACCGGGCTCGACTTTCCAGCCGTCGGGAAAGGCAATCGAGAAGATCGGCTTGTCAGCCGGGTAGTTGATGACTTGATCGGCATTCGCAAGCGGTGTGAGGGCGAGAACGACGAGGCAGAGAACGAGGGATGCTTTCATAGGTGTGTGAGTGTGGTTTGAAACAAACAACCCCTTCTTCAGGCGGTGAAAAAGGGGTCGCTCAGGTGGATTAGAGTTGGAGCTGGGTTACTTGGCCTTGAGGGAGCCGATCAGGGCGCCAATGGCCGCGCCGTGTTTGTCGCTGCCCTCTTTGGAGGAGATGCAGGACAGCAGGATGAAGTTCTTGGCCCCTGGTTTGGCGAGCAGCACGAGATTGATGAAGGCCTTGCCATGCTCGTCTTCACCTTGGGCATTGAGAATGGCGATGCTCAGGCCGTCTTTTTCACCCTTCTCCATCTCGTCATACTTCATGTTCTTGAACTCAGACATGGTCTCCTTGGCTTCTTTGACGGCGGCATCGAAGCTGTCCAGCGTCGCTTCGAGATCGACCAGTTCGACGATCACACTGTCGTCATCTTTGGTTGGCGTGGCCATCAGGCCGTCGTCGTCGAGATCCACCGTCCAAGTGTCAGGCAGGGAGAGGGTGAGTACAGGGGCCTCCTTCGGATAATCGACCGCTTTGTCAGCGAAAGCGAGCGGAGCGCCCATCAGGGTTGCCAGACACAGAATGAGGGAGGTTTTCATGATGTTTTGGGGTGGTGACGAACTTGTGCTGGCCAGTGCTGCGATTGAACGGCTCGTGGGAATCTTGTCAACCCACACTCCGCGACGATTTCAAAATCTCGCTGAAGGACGAAACAAGACGTTCTTGCAGATACACGCGGTGCTTGTCACACTGGCCCGATGATCGCGTCTCCCAATATCCTCACGCCGCAAGGTGAGCAACCAGTGCGGATCGAATTCGGCGCTCCGCGTGATGATGCCGCAGTCAGAGCGTGGCGGGCGGGGTCAAAGCATCGCCTGCCCAATGCGGCGGCGGATGCGGTCGAGTTTGCCAAACTGGCTGGCAAGCGCTGGCGCTACTACTTGAAGCGTGATGAGGCCGCCACCAGCCTGCGTGAGTTGCAGGACAAGCTGAAAGCGCAGCCGCAGGGCGAGATCGGTTTCCTGCTGGTGGCGCGACCCACCTGGAAGCCAGCACCATCCGTGCTGGGCGTTGCTTGGTGCCGCCGGACGTGGTGCAATCACATCGTTCTCGATTTTCTGGCGGCGCATCCGCTGACACTTGATCCGGCGAACGGCTACAAGGGCACGGGCGTGGCCTTGCTTCGCACCTTGGCGATTGTAGCCCAGCGCATCGGATGCCCGCTCGTCTGGGGCGAAGCCACGGCAGTGTCAGCCCCGTTCTATGAAAAAGTGCTTGGCGGCCAGAAGATTCAGGATCATTTCTTCATCCGCCAGGAGATGATTGATTCTCTGCAAAGAAAACTCACCGCCTCACAGCTATGAAAAAGAAACCCGCAGCCGCCACCGTCGTCGAGAGCAATGTCACCGATTGGATTCGTGAACTGTGGGAGGCCGAGGCGAAATACACCGCCACGGTTGGCAGTCGTTTGAAGTTTGGCCTGCCGCTGACGCCTGCGAAGCCCAGGAAGCGGCGGAAGGCGGTGAGAAAAGCTGCCAAGGTGTGAGTGAGCGATGCCGAACAAGGTGTCGGGGGCTCCGACCCCGAAACTGGGGAGTCAGAGACTCTCCCTCCTTGGCTCACAACGGCCACTCGATCTCCGTCTCACCGTGCATGATTTCGGCGAGAACGGGCACGTCGAGGAAATGTTCTAGCACCATGCGATTGCTGATGCTGGCGGCGTCGCGTTCGTCATGGACGTGATTGAGGATGATGCCCGCGCAGACGAGGCCGCGGGCCTGGATGTTACGCACGGTGAGGATGGTGTGATTGAGGCAGCCGAGCTTGTTGTTCACGACGACGATGACGGGCAGCGCGAGACGCTGCGCAAAGTCAGCCAGCGTCGAAAACTCATTCAGCGGCACTTCCCAGCCACCCGCGCCTTCGACAAGCACATGCTCGTGCTTTTGCGTGAGTTCATGAAACTTGGCGATGATGTCGTTCAGCTCGAAGCGGCGGTTTTCCATCAAAGCAGCGGCGTAGGGCGCGGCAGGCACCTTGAGCCAGACCGGATTGACCTCCTCGACAGTCAAACCGTCGCTGCTGGCGTTGGCGAGATGGATCGCATCATCGCGTGAGCCGCAGACGAAGGGTTTGAAGCCGGCGACGCGTTTGCCAGTTCGTTTCAACGCCTCCAGCAGCAGGCAGGTGACATAAGTCTTGCCTGCGTCGGTGTCGGTGCCGGTGATGAAGTAGTGCATGGTGGCGAGTTGGAGCGTGAAGGTGTTGGCGGGGGCGGGGGAAAGTGCTCAGTGCTCAGTCATCAGAACTAAGCACTAAGCACTAAGCACTGAGCACTTCTTGGCACTCACCAGCACGCTGAACTACCCAATCTGCGCAAGGATCGCGGAGGCGATTTTATCCGCCTGGGCTTCCAGGTATTCGACATCGCGGCCTTCGACGAGGAGGCGGATGAGCGATTCGGTGCCGGAATAGCGCAGGAGCACGCGGCCGTAGTCGCCGAGCTTCTTTTCGGTCTCCTTCATGATTTTCTGCGCCTCGACCAGCTCTTCGATGGGCGGCTTGGTGCGCACGCGGAGGTTGCGCGAGCACTGCGGGAATTTTTTCAGGCACTTGCGGAGCTGGCTGAGCGTTTCGCCGGTTTCCTTCATGATGCGCAGCACTTGCAGGCCAGCGATGAGGCCGTCGCCGGTGGTGGCCCAATCGCCGAAGATGATGTGGCCGCTCTGCTCGCCGCCGAGGTTCAAACCGCGTGAGCGCATTTCTTCGAGCACGTAACGGTCGCCGACGCCGGTGCGGATGACACGGCCACCGAGGCGGGAGACGAGATCATCGAGGCCGTAGTTGCTCATTACGGTGACGGCGAGCGTGTTCTGCTTGAGCGTGCCTTTGCGCAGCATGGCTTCAGCGGCGATGGCCATGAGTTCGTCGCCGTCGAGGGCGATGGCTTCTTCATCGCAGAGGGCGATGCGATCGGCGTCACCGTCATGCGCGATGCCTGCATGCGCCTGAGATTGACGCACGATACGTTCGATCTCCTCGGAGTGCGTGCAGCCGCACTCCTCGTTGATGTTGAAACCGTCCGGCTCGGAGTGGAACACCTGCACATCGGCACCGAGCTGCTCCAAGGCGAGAGCGCTGGTGTAGGAGGAGGCACCGTGCGCGTTGTCGAGCGCGACGCGCATACCATCAAGGCGCACGCCTTCCATCGAAGCGACTGCATGCTTAACATAACGCTCCACACCGTCGGCGAGCGTGGTGATGCGGCCGATGCCACGGCCTTCGGGGCGGGGCGTGTCTTCATTGCCGAGGACGAGGCGCTCAATAGCGATCTCGGTCTTGTCGTTGAGCTTGTGGCCGTCGCCATGGACGAATTTGACGCCGTTGTCTTTAAAGGGGTTGTGCGAGGCCGAGATGATGACGCCGAAATTCGCACCAAGCTGAGCGCTGAGCATCGCCACGGCGGGCGTGGGCAGTTGGCCGGCGAGAATGACATCAACGCCGGCGGAATTGAGGCCCGCAGCGAGCGCAGACTCGAGCATTTCACCCGAAGCACGCGTGTCGCGGCCCAGCACGACCTTGGGACGCTCCCCGCCCTCCGGTTTGCCGCCGAGCACGACGGCAGCGGCCTGCGCGAGGCGCATGACGAACTCAGGGGTCATAGGGTGACGGTTGGCCACGGCACGGACGCCGTCGGTGCCGAAGAATTGGCGCTTTTCAGACATAGGCGCGCGTTCTAACGCAGAACGTCGCCAGTGTCAAAGCCGTGCGGCAGGCGCGGGCCGGGCGCTGGGGTGCGGCAGCGTGGAGCGTGCGTCCTGTGCCTTAATCATGTACCAGAACAGAAACGCCAGCAGCAGCGAGATGAGCTTCTCGCGCCAGTTGCGGGTGAAGAGTTCTTTAAATCGATGCCCCCAGTTCATGACTGTGACTGCCCTCCGGTTGTGCGTCCGTATGGCTCCCGCCGGAGCCTTCATTGAGGATTTCGTTGATGCGCTGGCGCAATTCGTCCAGCTCCAGGTCGTGTTCGAGCTTGCCCTGGTAGCAAAGCGAGAGGGCGCCGCTTTCTTCCGATACGACGAGCGCGATGGCGTCCGTTTCCTCGGAAATACCCATGCCAGCGCGATGGCGCAGACCGATGGCGCGGTCCTGGATGTCCTTCTGGCTCACGGGAAATACACAACCAGCAGCGGCGAGGCGGCCTTGGTCGATGATCGCGCCGCCATCATGCAGCGAGGTCTTGGGATGAAAAATCGTGGTGATGAGTTCCACCGTGATCACCGCATCCATCTCGACGCCGGATTCAGCATACGGTTTGAGATCAATGCCGCGCTTCAAGGCGAACAACGCGCCGCAGCGACGCGACGAAAGCTGCTGCATGGCCTCCATTAAAACGTCCAACGCCTCGGGATCAGGCCGGTTGAAGGAAAAAATACGGCTGCTGCCCAGTTCGGCCAGCACACGACGCAATTCCGGCTGGAAGATGATGACGAGCGCAATGGCGAGGAAGACGGAGAAGCGCTGCAACAGCCCGCTGATCACGGAAAGATCCAGCAGCAGCGAAATGAGCGCCAGACTCAGCAGCAGCACGAGCAGGCCGGTCAGGATGCTCGCACCACGGGTGGCACGGAAAAACAGGTAACCATGATACGCCAGCGCGGCGAGGATGATGATCTCCACGCCGTCACGCCAGTGCTCTGTCAAAAAGTCCCACATGCCTTCGTTCCGTGCTGCTGCGTGGGAACGATGGCACGGGGTGGTTCGTTTCTCAAAAGAAGATTCGTTTTGGCGATGGATTCGCGGCAGCTATGGATGCAGCGATGCCGCCAGCCGCCTCCAGCACTCCCGCCAAGCCCAAACAGAGCGATCTGTTTGGCGCGGAGACGGCTGAGGTGGAGATGGCTTTAGGAGCAACAGGCATCGCACGTGTGCAACTCGAGGACGCGGGAGCGATGGAGCTGGATTATGGCATTCCCGAGGCGCTGGCGGACAAAGTCGTCATTGGAACACGGGTGATGGTGCCGCTGCAAAACCGGCGGGTGAACGCGGTGGTGCTCGCCTTGCTCGATGAGTCGCCGCATCGCGGCAAACTCAAGGAAATCGCCTCGATCATCGGGCAACGGCCCATGTTCACGCCGGGGCTGGTTAAATTGGCGCGTTGGATTGCGGAATACTATGTCGTCTCGCCGCATCAGGTGTTGCGCACGATGCTGCCACAGGCGGTGCGGGATAAACCCGGCAGTTTCGTCATGGACAGCCATCTCACGCTCGTGAAGGAGCCTGCGCCAGCCGAGTTTGAGAAGCTACGCAGCAAAGCGCCGATGC
Organism: Prosthecobacter sp.; assembly: GCF_046154365.1. Classification (GTDB taxonomy): domain Bacteria; phylum Verrucomicrobiota; class Verrucomicrobiia; order Verrucomicrobiales; family Verrucomicrobiaceae; genus Prosthecobacter. Next base: position 43,287 of record NZ_JBJXFV010000071.1, on the reverse strand, counting down.
AGGCACGCGTGCTGGATATTCTGCGCAGTTGCAAAGGCGAGGCGACGCTGAGCCAGATTCGCCAGGATGTGCCGCGTGCGGCCACGATCCTCAAACCGCTGCTCAAAGCGGGCTGGATCACCCGCAGCGAGGTGCGGGTGGAGCGCGATCCGTTTCATGACGAGCAGTTTTTGCCAAGCCAGCCGCTGACGCTGACGGAGGAGCAGCAGGCGGCGTATGATCGTATTTTGAAGGTCATCGAATCGCCGGAGAAGTCGAAGCCGATCCTACTGCATGGCATCACCGGCAGCGGCAAAACGGAGGTGTATTTGCAGGCGATTGCCCGCGTGATCGAGCGTGGCGGCACGGCGCTGGTGCTAGTGCCGGAAATTGCGCTGACACCGCAGACGATTGAGCGCTTCAAGGCACGGTTTTCGTCGATCAAAGACCGCATCGCCGTGCTGCACAGCCATTTGAGCGATGGGGAGCGCCACGATGAGTGGTTTAAGATTCACGAAGATCGCGCGGACATCGTCATCGGAGCGCGAAGTGCGATTTTTGCGCCTCTGGAGCGGCTGGGCATCATCATCGTGGATGAGGAGCATGAACCGTCGTTCAAGCAGGACGAAACGCCGCGCTACCATGCGCGGGATGTGGCAGTGGTGCGTGGCAGCCTGGAAAAATGCGTGGTTTTGCTTGGCAGCGCGACACCGAGCCTGGAATCGTTCGAGAATGCGGCCAGCGGCAAGTACGAGGTGCTGCATCTCACGAAACGCACCGATGGCCGCACGCTGCCGCTGATCCGCATCGTCGATATGCGCATGGAGCGGCGCAAAGGCACGGGCACGAGCGTGGCGAATGCTGGAATCCTCTCCGAGAAGCTGCGGGCGGCGATCACGTCGCGGCTGGAGAAAAAGGAGCAGACAATCCTGTTTTTGAACCGCCGCGGCTTCAACACCTCGCTGACCTGCCTCGGCTGCGGCGAGACAGTGCAGTGCCAGGATTGCAGCATCCCGATGACGCTGCACAAGCACGAGAACCGCTTGGTTTGCCATGTTTGTGGCTCAAGGCGGCTGCCGCCGACGAAATGCCCGGCCTGTCAGGAACCGGGGCTGAAATTCACCGGATTCGGCACCGAACGCGTCGAGGCGGTGGTGCGTGAGGTGTTTCCGCAGGCACGTATCGCACGGGTCGATACCGACACGATTCAGCGCAAAAACCAGCTCCGTGATCTGCTGCGGGAGTTTCGGGCGCAGAAGATCGACATCATGATCGGCACGCAGATGATCGCGAAGGGCCTCGATTTTCCCAATGTGACACTCGTCGGCGTGCTGAATGCGGATCTGGCGCTGAATCTGCCGGATTTCCGTGCCGCCGAGCGCACGCTGCAACTTTTGGTGCAGGTGGCAGGCCGTGCGGGCCGTGGCGAGGTTAAAGGAGAGGTCGTAGTGCAAACGTATGCGCCGCACAGCCCGGCGGTGCAGTTTTCCCGCCACAACGACTTCGAAGGCTTCGCGCAGCAGGAACTGGAGCAGCGCCGGGCGTTTCATTACCCGCCGTACACGCATGTCGTCCTGCTCGCCAGCCGGGGAAAACATCAAACGATGGCTGAATTTGCCCTGCAAACGCTGCATCGGCGGCTGTTGGTCGATCTGCCAGAAAAAGTCATCATGGGAGAGCCTGCGCCGTGTGCGATGGCGAAGGCGCATGGGCAGTTCCGTTATCAGCTTTTGCTGCGTTCGTCGAAAATTCGGCCGTTATGCCGCCATATTCAGCAAGTAATCGTGGCCACCAAGCTGCCAGCGGACGTGATTGTGACGTGGGATGTCGATCCAGTCTCACTTTTGTGAATTTTGGCTGGAGAGTGTGAAGAATCGAAGGGGACGTTGACATCAGGCATCCCGATTCAATATTCCACGCTCCATGACGACAGCGACACGCACCCCCTGCCTCCGCCTCGGATGCCTTGCCATCCTGGCCCTTTTGCTTTCTGCGTGTTCGAGCGCGGTGAATGGACCTGGAGGGCGCATCGGGAAGGTGAAGTATTATCACCTGATGCCGAATTACACACCCCGGAGTCTCGATCCGACGATTCTGTTTGAACAGCAACATCATCTCCACGGCGCAGTGACGCAGGCACAGATCAAGGAGCGTTTCGGCCACTACTATACGGTGTTCTGGAAGGCGGATGACCGTACCGGCCCGGTGACGGTACGGTTCGAATACCAGCAGGCGCTCTCCGGCCTGAGCAAGCGTGTGCAGGAGCAGGTCGTCGATGACATCCACCGTAACAATATTTCTAAATTTCAAGTCACCGGCGCGGAATACTCCAAAAGCGGCCGGGTGATTTCCTGGCGCGTGAGCGTCATGCGCGGCAAGGAGGAGCTGGTGAGTCAGCAGTCCGCGCTCTGGAACTAACCCTGCACCGCATGACCCCTCCCGCTCATATTCTCGTTGGTACCGTCGGACGTGTGTTTTGGATGAGGGTGGACGGCCGCGGCACGTTTCAAAACAGCCTGCAGGCCAAGAAAGCGCTCCAGCGGGTGATCGCTCAAGGCACGACCAATCTCGTCGTCGATCTGGAGCGCTGTCCGATGATGGACTCGACGTTCCTCGGCATGCTGACCGGAGCGGCGCTGAATTTGCGTGAAGCGGGCAGCGGTTCATTGAGTGTTTTGAATGCGAACCAGCGCAACCTGCAACTGCTCACCAGCCTGGGCCTAGACCACATCCTGGAGCTTGACCGTGACGGCAAGCTCTGGCTGGACGAGCGCAAGCAGGCCTGCGACGCGCTCCAGCATTGCGGAGAGAGCAGCGCCGAATGCAAAGAAGTGCAGACCCAGCATGTGCTGGCCGCGCATCAGGCCTTGGCGGATGTGAGCGATGCGAATGAATGCCGCTTCCATGACGTGATCGAATTTTTGGCCAAAGAGCTGGAGGCAAGCACGGCTACTGTTCCCGCCTGAGGCACCCCCGGATGAGCCGGGCGTGCCGTTTGAACCCATGACCACTGCTCTTCTTGTCCTGATCGTGCTGCTGATGACGGCGGGACTGGTGATGCTGGCAAAGGTTGCACGCCAGCAGAAACATGCGCTGGTGGCGCTGCGTGCGGAGGAGGAGGCCATCGTGGCCGAGGAGCGGCGCATGTTTCATTACCTGCACGATCTCGGCGAGGCGATCTGGCGTGATGACCAGCAGGCGTCGATGTACCGGCTGATCGTCGAAGGTGCAGTGCGTGTGACCCAAAGCACGGGCGGTGCGCTGTACCTGCTCGACGAGGCCACACAGCAACTGGTGCCGCGGCATTATTCGGACTTCTGTGCGCCGCTGATCGCCGTGCCGGAACGGGTGCAGCAGCAGATGAAGGAAAACTCAGCCACACTGCTGAGCACGCTGCGCATGCATGCGGTGACGGTGGATCAGGGTCTGCTTGGCGGCATTTTCACGCAGCAAAAAACCGAATTGATCCCCGATCTGGGCGTCGAGGCACGTCTGGGCTCTCCCCTGATCCCGTCGCAGCAAAACGTCATCGCCATGATCGGCCCGCTGAGTTTTGGCACGCGCCAGCTCGGGGTGCTGGCCGTCACTTCGTCCAAGAATTCCCGCAGCTACAACGCGAATGACTTCGAGGTCTTCAACTCGCTCATCGAGCAGTCCGCCTTCGCGCTGGCGAATGCGATGTCGCATCAGGAGGCGGCCAAAAACCGCATGGACCAGCAGGAACTGCTCAACGCCAGCCAGATTCAAAAGGTGCTGCTGCCGGACCGCGATCCCGACGTGCCGGGCTTTGTCATTGCGGGCAAGAACATCCCGGCCCGCACGCTCAGCGGTGATTACTTTGATTATTTCAAGCTGCCCGATGGACGTTTCGGCGCGGTGATCGCGGATGTGTCAGGCAAAGGTCTCGGTGCCGCCATGATCACCGTCATGTGCCGAACGCTGATGCGGGCCAAATCGCAAACCGCCACCTCGCCCAGCGCCGTGCTGGCGGCCGTCAACCGTCAGATCGCCCCGGACATTCGCGAGGACATGTTCATCACCATGTCCTACGTCGTGGTGGACCAGGACGGCTCGAAGCTCACACTCTCACGCGCCGGTCACAATGCCGCGCTGCTTTGGCGCAAGGCCACGGGCAAGGTCGAGGCGATCCATCCGCCCGGCCTCGGTGTCGGCATCGACAAGGGCGCGGTGTTTGAGCGTGTCACCAAGGACGAAAGCTTTGAGATGCAGCCCGGCGACTGCCTGCTGCTCTACACCGACGGTGTGAATGAGGCGATGGACCCCAAAGGCATCGAATTTGGTGAGGAGCGGGTGCAGGAGGAACTGGCCAAGCATGCCCCGCACGGCCCAAAGGCGGTGATCGGCGGCATTATTGCTGATCTGGAGCACTTTTTGAAGGGGCGGCGCTCACACGATGACATCACCTTGATTGCCATGCAGAAGACGGCATAGTCGCGGCCCCCCAAATACCCGCAAAACTATGACCGAGCCGAGTCCCGAGACGACCCAGCAATTACCGCCCGAAGACGTTGCCAATCCAGAAGTTACCGCTCCTGCCGAAGAGGCAGCGCCGCTTGATCCCATCACCGCGCTGACGCAGGAAGTGGATCGCTGGAAAGACCTTGCCTACCGCAGCCAGGCAGAGCTGGACAACTTCCGCAAACGCTCCGCCCGCGAAGCCCAGGAAACCCGCGCTTATGCCAATGCCGACCTGCTGCGCGCGTTGTTTCCCATCATCGACAATTTTGACATGGGCCTCGAAGCTGCTCGTGCTGAATCCGAGAAGTCGATGATTTTCATGGGCATGAGCATGGTGAACCGCCAGATTCAGGACTTCCTGCGTGACAGTGGCGTGATGGAAATCGATTCCCAAGGCAAAGCCTTCGATCCGAACGTGCATGAAGCCGTGGCCCAGGAGGTCAGTGCCGAAATTGCCGAAGGCACCGTCATTCGCGTGACGCGCCGTGGCTACAAGCTCAAAGATCGCATGCTGCGTCCGGCCAGCGTCATCGTTGCCAGCGGTCCTGCGGCTGGTTGATCTCAAATTTCAAATCTCAGATTTTAAATCAACCCCATGGCTGACAAACGCGATTATTACGAAGTGCTCGGCGTCTCCCGCGACGTTTCTCCCGAGGATTTGAAAAAGGCCTACCGCAAGCTCGCGGTGAAATTTCACCCGGACAAAAACCCGGACGACAAGAGTGCCGAAGGCAAATTCAAGGAGGTCGGTGAGGCCTACGATGTGCTCAGCGACGATCAAAAACGCGCCGCGTATGATCGCTACGGCCACGCCGCTTTTGCCGGTGGCATGGGCGGCCCGTCCGCCGGTGGCGGCGGTGGTTTCCACGATCCCTTCGACATCTTCCGCGAAGTCTTCGCCGGTGGCGGCGGTGGCGGCATCTTTGAACAGTTCTTCGGCGGTGGCGGTGGAGGCGGCGGTCGTCGTCGCGATGGTCCGCAGCGTGGCAGCGACTTGCGCTACGGCATGGAGATCAGCCTCGAAGACGCCGCGCATGGCGTGGAGCGCGAGATCGAATACGAGCGCAGCGCCTCGTGCAAACCCTGCTCTGGCACCGGTTCCAACAGTGGCGGTGGCGGCAAAAAAACCTGCCGCACCTGCGGCGGTGTCGGTCAGGTCATCAGTTCACGCGGCTTTTTCCAGATTCAGCAGACGTGTCCCGATTGCAGCGGCAGCGGCGAGACGATCAGCGATCCCTGCCGCACTTGCAGCGGCACCGGGCGCTCCAAAGAACGCACCAAAGTGCGCGTCAAAGTGCCCGCTGGCATCGAAGACGGTTCGCGCCTGCGTTCCAGCGGCAATGGCGACCTCGGCGTCAAGAATGGCCCTGCTGGCGATCTCTACATCGTCGTCCAGGTCAAAGCGCACGAGATCTTCGAGCGCGAAGGCAACGACCTGCACTGCGACATGCCGCTTTCCTTCGCTACCGCAGCTCTCGGTGGTGAAATCACCGTGCCAACAATGGAAGCCAAGGCTGCCGTCAAAGTCCCCGCTGGCACGCAGAACGGCACCACCTTCCGTTTGCGCGGCAAAGGCATGAAAATCCTCGGCGAAGACCGCTTTGGTGATCTCTACGTCCACGTTCAGATCGCCGTGCCAACGAAGCTCAGCGCCGAACAACGCGAGAAGCTCGATGAATTCGCCAAATCCCTCGGCGAACAAACATCTCCGATGGAGGAGAGCTTCTTTGAGAAGGCGAAAAAATTCTTCCGTTGAGCCTGCCGACCTGAACGTTTTCACCGGCATGCCCACCCTGCCCACAGCACAAGGAAACCATGAAGCAGCGGTCAAATCCTTGGCCGATGCAGTGGATGCTGCTTGGTGGAGTCAAAATCGCGGCCGCATTTTGAGCAAGATCAACATTGTGATTGAGCATGGCGGCCAGCCATCAGCGCCCTCCCTCTCCCCGCCTCCGACATTGTCTGCGCGATGATTTGATTCGGGGAGAGGGCTGGGGTGAGGGGCAAGCAAAAACCATCGCACGCAGTGATCCGCATCCAAGAAGTTATACAGCCAGCTTGATGTCATCAAATCGTTGCCAGGAGGGGACAAGCGGCTTGCGATAGCGCCAACCCCTCAGCACTATCAATCTCCCTCTCTGCTTATGACCACCCGCGACCTGCTGACCCTGACGAAGTTCCGCCTCAGTGCGCTCGTCATTGTCACTACGTTCGTTGGATTCTGGCTGCGTGCGCCGCGTGGTTTCGACGGCTGGCTGCTGGTGCATACGATCATTGGCAGCACCCTCGCCGCATTTGGTGCCGCCACGTTCAACCAGCTCATGGAAATCGAGCCGGACTCGCGCATGCAGCGCACGGCGGATCGTCCGCTGCCGTCTGGACGCGTCAGTCCGTCCACCGCTTTCGGCATTGGCTGGCTGCTCAGCGCCTGGGCGCTGATTCATCTCACGATTCGCGTGAACATGGAGGCCGCGGCTCTCACCGCGCTCACACTGGCGGTGTATCTCTTCATCTACACGCCGCTGAAACGTCAAAGCGCCACCAACACGCTCGTCGGTGCGGTTTCAGGTGCGTTGCCGCCGCTCATCGGCTGGGCCGGAGCCGCAGGACCGCTGCCCGCCTCGGTCACGCCACATTTTCGCTGGGAACTCATGCTCGAACCGGGCGCGATCTATCTCTTCCTGCTGCTCTTCCTCTGGCAGTTGCCGCACTTCCTCGCCATCAACTGGATGTACCGCGACGAATATCGCAAAGGCGGCTTCGTCATGCTCGCCAACGATGATGAGCAAGGCGCGCGCACTTCGCAGCATGCGCTCGCGTATGCGGTCAGCACCGTGCTGCTCATGTTTTACCCGGTCTATGCCGGTGCGGCGCATGCGTGGTGGTTTTTGCCACCAGCACTGCTGCTCAGCGGCTGGTTGTGCGTGCTCGCATTGCGTTTCAACCGACTGCCGGAACGCCCCACCGCCCGCAAGCTCTTCTTCTGCACGCTGATGTATCTCCCGGCCATTCTGCTCGTCTCCATCCTCGCCTGGAAACGCGCGTAACCCGCCAACGCCATGAACGAACCTCCCGCCAAAACCAAACTCAGTCCCTGGACGATCTGGGTGCCCATCATCATCGCCGCGCTCGGCATTGTCGTCTTTTACAACTACCTCATCTATCGTTCACGCATCGACAAGGTGGACCGGCCACCGGTGATTGGTCGTCTCGAAAAAGACCTCGAACTCACCGAGCGTAGCGGCAAGACCGTCCATCTCGCCGACTTGAAGGGCAAGGTTCTCGTCATCTCCTGGGTCTTCACCCGCTGCCCGCGTGGTTGTGCCGCCGTGATCGCGAAATTGAAGAAACTGCACGGGGAATTCGCCAACGAGCCCAATTTACAGTTCCTCAGCTTCACACTCGATGCCGAGGACACGCCGGAGATGATGAAAAATTTCGCCACCACGCTCGGCATCGCGGACGACGCCAACTGGTGGTTCCTCAACGGCGAAAAAGACGCGGTGCGCAAGTTCATGACCAGTCAGGTGCAGTTCCGTCCCGTGCAGGACATGCCTGTGGCTGATCGCCTCTCGCCCGATGACAAATACATCCACGATCTCCGCGTCGCCGTCATCGACCACCTCGGCCACGTGCGTGGTCTGGAGGACATTTTGAATCCTGATCCCGAGTTCGCCAAATTTTGGGACGAAAAACTGCGCAAAGACCTGCGCTACCTACTTAACGAGCAGAAAAAGACCCCCTACCAGCCGGCTGGCACGAAGTAAGCCATGACAGTCCTCGAACTCCCCAAGCTCTACACGATTTTCAACGGCTGCGCGCTGCTGCACATCATCATTGGCCTCATTATGATCAAGATCGGCCAGAAGAAGGCCCACATCGCCAGCATGGTCATCGCCCTGTTGTTCTCCACCGCATTTCTCGGCTGCTATCTCTATTACCACTATCACGCCGGTCATGTGAGATTCGCGGGCACCGGCATCACGCGTCCGATCTATTTCACGATCCTCTTCACCCACATCCCGCTGGCCATTCTCACCGTGCCCCTGGTCATCATGACCGTCGTGCCGGCGCTGCGGCACCGTTTCGACCAGCACAAGCGCATGGCGAAGTGGACCGTCCCTGTCTGGCTCTACGTCTCCCTCACCGGCATCATCGTCTATCTGATGTGCTACGTCTGGTACGGCCCGCCGATCCGCGGGTAAACGAGTTTACTCCTCAAACGTCCACGACTTCCGCTTCGGTGGTTTGAGGTCTGTGCGGCCATTTCGCTTCCGAAACACGTCGAACACGATGTCGGAGCCATCCGCCTTCATCTGATGCACCATGCGCAGCAGCTCGCCGAGGCGTCCCTTCGGAAATCCCGCTTTGTTGGCGAACCAACCGAGGTATTCCGCCGGGATGTCGTAAATCGGCACTCCGTTCGGCGGGAAGTGCTGCGGCCCGTATTTGCCAAACGGCATGCAGGTGCGCCCGATCTCCTCAAGATCGGAGCGCATGCGTTGAGCAAGGTCGTCCATGAATGGAATCATGGCCTACGGAACACGCGGAAGACACGGAAAAATGGGAAACCCATTCTGGCAGACCTTTCCGTTTGTTCCGTGTGTTCCGTAGGCTGCTTTCAGGGCTTCAAAGTCGCATGCGCTTCACGCAGCAGCGCATCTGTCGTGTCCCAGTCGATGCACGCATCCGTGATCGACTGCCCACGCACGAGTTGATCGAGCGGCTGCGGGAATTTCTGGCTGCCGCCGACGAGATTGCTTTCCAGCATCGCGCCGATGATGGCCTTCTGGCCTGCGGCACGCTGGCGCACGATCTCGCGGAACACATCCGGCATGCGGCGGTGATCCTTGGCGCAGTTGCCGTGGCTGGCATCAATCATGATCGCAGGCTTGAGTTTCGCGGCTGCAAGATCAGCCATGGTTTCGTTCACGTTGTCCGCGGCATAGTTCGGGCCGCTTTCGCCGCCGCGCAGGATGAGGTGGCAGTCAGGATTGCCGCAAGTGGTGACAGCGGAGGCGATGCCGTCTTCGCTGACACCGAGGAAGGTCTGCGGTTGCATCGCGGCCTTGATGGCGTTGATGGCGGGCGTGATGTGTCCAAACGTGCCGTTCTTGAAGCCGAGCGGCATCGACAGGCCGGAGGCCATCTGCCGATGCGTTTGTGACTCCGTCGTGCGCGCACCGATGGCGCTCCACGAGATCAAATCTGCGATGAACTGCGGTGTGATCGGATCCAGCAGCTCCGTGGCCGTTGGGAGGCCGAGATCGAGCACATCGCGCAGAATTTTGCGAGCGAGGCGCAGGCCATCGGGGATGTTGCAGGTGCCGTCGAGGTCCGGGTCCATGATCAAGCCCTTCCAGCCGACGGTGGTGCGCGGTTTTTCAAAATAGACGCGCATGACGATGCACAAGCGGTCGTTCAGCTCCTTTGCCAATGCTGCGAGCTTGCGCGCATACTCCAAACCAGCCTCGGGATCGTGAATCGAGCACGGGCCGAGCACGACGAGGAAGCGCGCGTCACGACCGAAGATGATGTCGCGGATTTCGCGGCGTGAATTGGCGATGAAGGCCGCCTGGGCCGCAGTGGGAGCAATTTCGGTCATCAGGCTGCGCGGCGTGGGCAGCGGGATGTTCGAAGCGATGTGGAGGTTGGCGGTCTGGCTCATGGAAAGCCGCCCATAGCATCACGCTGCGACTTGCTCACGCGGAATTACCAGCAGATAGACGTGCATAGAACTCGATCACTGTCTTTGAGGCGATGATGGCGGTCTTTGTCCGGGATCGAAACTGCATCCCGATCAATCGTCAGTCTTTCTTTGGCAGGCCACTGCTTCCCAACTGCGACAAAAAACCCACAGTATCTGTTGCTCAGTTCCCTCCGCCCCAGCGGTTTCAAACCTGCCAGATCCACAAGCAAACCAAGGGATGTATCTTCAGGGAGATGATAGTGTCCTGGCCGCTCAAAGCCGCGCAGGACAAGCACATGAATTGTTCCTGGAAGATGATCCCCAAATGTCGGCAGCTTTTGCGGATCAATCGGGGTGGAAGATGTGCAACCAACGAGACACACCACCATCATCAGAAGCGCAGACTTGAAAATCAAGTGGTGCCAGCCATGCGCTTGAATTAGCTCTAACGAACGTTCGATGGCGCGATGCGTCAGCGCTTCGTCGGAGACGTAGGCGACCTGCGGCGGAACCTCGGAATGACCGGCGCGGGCCTCGGAGACGAGTTTCCTGAGCCTTGAGCCGGGTCTTTCGGGCTGGAGTTCATCAAGCTTGGACATGGCAGCAGTTTAGGTGCTTGCTTCGGATTTCACAACCGTGGCTCATTCCTCAACCACCACCGGATTCTTCGGCTTGAGCACGGCGTAGAGCACGAGGCTGATCAAGATGATGGCTCCGGCGATCAGCGGTGCGGTTTGCTGGGCTTTGTCGGCGCTGGTGATGGCGGTTTGCACGCGCACGATGATGAGCATGGCGCAAACGATGGCTCCAAACACGGGAACGAGCAGCGGTGGCTCGAAACCGCCGCGTGGCTCGCCGGGGCGGCGTTTGAGGACGACGAGCGAGATGTTGACGACGGTGAAGACGATGAGCAGCAGCAGCACGGTGGACTCCGCGAGTTGCTTGACGCCGCCGCTGAGGATGAGCAGCGAAACGATGCCAAAAAGCACGACAACCGCGACGTGCGGAGACCGACGTTTCGCGTGGATGCTGCCGAGCACGGCGGGCAGCAGGCCCTGGCGGCTCATGCCGTAGAGCAGGCGGGAACCCATGAGGTAATTGAGCAGCGCGGTGTTGGCGATGGCGAAGATGGTGATGCCGGCGAAGACCGGCTTGATGCCGGTGAACCACGGCGCGGCGCGGCGGGCCACCTCCATGAGTGGCGCATCACTTTTCGCGAGTTCCTGCCACGGCACGACGGAGACGGCGGTGATGGCGACGGCCATGTAGATGCAGGTGGCGAGGATCATCGCGCCGATGAGGCCGAAGGGGACGTTTTTGGCGGGATTTTTGACTTCCTCGCTGACGTTGAGGATGTCCTCAAAACCGATGAAGGAGTAAAAGGTGAGCACCGCGCCCTGCATGATGAGCGCAAAGGTGATGCCGGAGCCGACGCCGCCTGCCACGGTGTCACCAGGCGATTGAAAGTAATCCACGCTGCCCCAATAGCGCACGCCGACGGCGATGATGAACAGCAGGCCGCTGGCCTCGATGACGGTGCATAGGATGTTCAGCCACATGCTCTCGCGAATGCCGCGATAAATGACGCAGCCGACGAGGAACACGACGCCGATGGACATGAGCTTGATGCTGGTGGGGTCCAGGCTCCAGGCGAAGAGTTCTTTGAGTTGCCCGACGATAGCCTGCGAGCCGGTGGCCATGCTGGTGAGGCCGCTCATCATCACAGCGATGCCGATGACGTAACTGAGCAGCGGCTTGCGCAGGCCACGCTGCGTGACATACGCCGCGCCCCCGGCTTTGGCATAACGCCCGCCCACGCACGCATACGAGAGGCCGGTGAGCATCGCGCCGATCATCGCCATGAGGAAGGCCAGCCACACGGCGTTGCCAAGGCCGGCCGCCGCTTTACCGATGAGGGCGTAGATGCCAGCGCCGAGCATCGAGCCGAGGCCGTAAAACATGATCTGCCAGCCGCCGATGGTTTGGATCAGCGCGGGTTTTGAGGCGGTGCTTTCGGTCATGCTCCGCTACTAGCCGAGATCGTGCCGTGCTGGAAGGTAAAAAAAGAAACCGCCCGCATCCCCTGTTCAGGCTTTGGCGGCGGCCTTCTTTTTTGCCTTCAAATTCAGCAGTTCCACGGCCATCGAAAAACCCATGGCAAAGTAGATGTAGCCCTTTGGAATTTCGAAGTGGAAGCCTTCGCCGATCAAGGCGGTGCCAATGAGGATGAGGAAGCTCAGCGCCAGCATTTTCACAGTCGGATGACGTGACACGAAATCGCCCACGGCCCTGGCAAAGATCATCATGAAACCCACGGAGATCAGCACGGCGGTCACCATGATGGAAATGTGTTTCACCATGCCCACGGCCGTGATGACGGAGTCGAGCGAGAACACGATGTCCAGCAGCGCGATCTGCACCATCACAGCGCCGAACGCGGCACCTTTGCTCACGCTGTCACGCACTTCGCCTTCGGGATCACCCTCCAGCTTTTCGTGAATTTCATGCGTGCTCTTGTAGATCAGAAACAGGCCGCCAAAGATGAGCACGAGATCCTTGCCGGTGATCGTGTGCCCCAGCAGTGCAAAGAGCGGCGTCGTGAGCGACATCACCCAGGTGATCGAGAGCAGGAGCAGGATGCGGGTCAGCATCGCCAGCGCCAGGCCCAGGAAGCGTCCGCGTGGCCGCTGTGCCTCGGGGAGTTTCTCCACCAGGATGGAAATGAACACGATGTTATCGATGCCCAGGACGATCTCGAGCACACACAGGGTCAGCATCGCGACCCAGGCCTCCGGGGTCGTGACCCAGGAGAAATCAAACACGTTTAAGTTGGCGGTTACAGCGGCGGTGGCGGAGGCAAGCATCAGGGCGCGATGGTAGCGGAGAAAACAGAATCGGCAAATGCTGGCGAAATGAATGCGAAAACGGCTCGTACAGCCCCCACCACCATGCATCGCCGCCAGTTTCTCCACACCACGTCCGCCGCCGCCCTCACGGCCTCCTCCTGTGCCACCCTCACCGGCAAACCCGATGCGCTCATCATCGACACCCATCAGCATCTCTGGGACCGGCGCGTTTTGCATCTCCCGTGGCTCGGTGGAGCGCCGGAGGTGCTGCGGCATGATTTTGTGACCACCGACTACTTGAAGGCCACCGCGGGCCTGAACGTGAAGGCGATCTATATGGAGGTCGATGTGGCTCCGAGTGATCACATCAAGGAGGCCGACGGCATCGTGGCTCAATGCCAAGCCGGCAACACGCCAACCATCGCCGCGACCATCGGTGGTCGGCCCGCGTCAGCGGAATTTGAGAGCTATGTGAAGCGCTACGCGAGCAACGGCATCGTCAAAGGCCTGCGCCAGGTGCTGCATGGCGGCTCCACGCCTCCCGGGTTCTGTTTGAGCAAAGACTTTGTGCGCGGCGTGCAGACGCTCGGCAAACACGGCCTCAATTTCGAGCTGACCATGCGCCCCACGGAGCTGCACGATGCCGTGAAGCTCATCCGGCAATGCCCCGACACACGCTTCGTGCTCGACCACTGCGGCAACGGCGATCCCAAGGCCTTCAATCCCAAACTCGGCCCCGGTTTGAAGCGAAGCTGCACCGCCGACGAATGGAAGCGCGGCATTGATGCTGTCGCTGCCTCACGTGCCGATGTGATGTGCAAGATCAGCGGCATCGTCGCCTTTGTCCCGCCTAGCCAATGGCACGCGGAAGACCTCGCTCCCGTCGTCAATCACTGCCTCGACGCCTTCGGCCCTGACCGCGTCTTCTTCGGCGGCGACTGGCCCGTCTGCCTCCTCGGTAGCCCCGTGCGCGGCTGGGTGGATGCGCTGAAGCAGATCGTGTCTTCACGCTCTACCAGCGAGCAGCGGAAGCTGTGGAGCGAGAATGCGACGCGGTTTTATGATTTGAAGGCGTAGGTGCCTTTCAAGCGCGCACTCTAAGGCATCTCGACGGTTGAAAATCCGATCCTCGTGGCTAGCTTTGCCTCATGAGTGCCACCGCCATGCTCCAGTTGAAACAGCAGCTCTCCACACTGACCGAGAAAGAGCGGCAGGAAGCATCTGACTTTTTGCGCCGTCTCAAAGAAAACTCACCTGCCTGGCAAAAGGAGATGACTCGTCGCATGGCTGAAATGGACGCTGGAAAAAAGTTTCGCCTCAACAAACCTGTCACCCACGCGTGAGATGGCCTCTTTTCAGTATGAGCCTGTGCTCTCTGTGAATGCCTGGGAGTTCCTGTGTTCGCTTTCGCGAAGGAAGCAACAGCGACTCACCAAGATAATCTACCAGCTTGCGGAACAACATTGGCTTCTGGGCGACTATCGAACAACCGACAGCGCTGGTCGATTTCTGGAGCACCTTCGTGTTGAGGGCTTTCGGATAACCTACTGGGCCGATGGCCCCGTGAATGAACTCCGAATTCTCGACATCGCCGATTTGTGACGAGCAACACGAAAATAATTGAGGATGGCAGATCCTGCAGCATCGCCATCATCGGCTCCGGCGCGGTGGGCTGCTACTATGGCGGCAGACTAGCGCAGCATGGCAATGACGTGCACTTCCTCATGCGTTCAGACTTCGATCATGTGCGCCAGCATGGCCTGCAAATTCGCAGTCCTTTGGGCGACTTCGAGTTGCCTCATGTGCCATGCCATCTCACCACGGCGGACATTGGCCCTTGTGACCTTGTCATTATCGCGATGAAGGCCACCGCCAATGAAGCGCTGCTGGACTTGCTGCCGCCGCTGCTCAAACCGGACACCATCCTTCTCACACTGCAAAACGGCCTCGGCAGTGACGACTTCCTCGCACAGCACTTTGGCTCACAACGCGTGATGGGTGGTCTTTGCTTCGTGTGCATCAATCGCATCTCGCCGGGAGTCATCCACCACATTGCACAGGGCCAGATCGCCCTCGGAGAGCACCATGGCCCGCCTCAGGCACGCACACATGATTTGGCTGCCGAGTTTCAGCGCTGCGGCATCGAGTGTCATATCGAGCCAAGCCTCATCGCCGCACGTTGGAAGAAGCTCGTCTGGAATATCCCCTTCAACGGCCTCTCCATCGCCGCAGGCGGCATCGACACCGCCGCCATCCTCGCTAATGCCGCGCTTGAGCGACGCGTGCGGGATTTGATGCGCGAGATCATCGACACCGCCAACCAACTCGGACACGACATCCCGCTCAGCCTCATCGACACCATGATCGAGCGCACGCGCACCATGTCAGCCTACAAGCCGAGCAGCCTCATCGACTTCCTCGCCGGTCATGAGGTGGAACTCGATGCCATCTGGGGCGAGCCCGTGCGCCGCGCCGCCATGGCAGGCATCAGCATGCCCACGGTCGAGGAGTTGTATCAGCAGCTTTGCAGCGCCGTCAGCTCCAGGCAGCACGACTGATTATTCCACCAAATGAATGCCTTGATGAAACCACAGAGGCACGATGGACGCAGAGGAAAGCCAATGAATTTCAGACCTCTGTGTCCATCGTGTCTCTGTGGTTCACTCTTAATCGGTGGAATAATCGCGCCTGTCCAGGCAGTCAGTCTGAGCTTGAAGTATTGCCAAGCAGCCATCCGTGTGACAGGATTGGGCATGAGCACCACGTTATTCATTGATGCCAATGGCAGTGCGGTCATCCCGCCTGCGCTACTGCAAATACTCGGCCTCAAACCCGGCGCACGGCTCCAGGCCGATGTGAGTCCTCAGGGTATCGCGCTGAAACCAGCAGTTCATGTGGTTGAAGCGGCAAAAACAGAGGGCATCCAGTTTGTACGCAAAGGCAAACGCCTCGTGGCGGTGGGCGCGGAGCCTTTCAGCGCCGTCGAAGCCATCGCGGCGGCCCGCGATGAACGCGATGAGATGCTGCTGGCGTATCGTGACAAGGATTCCTGATGCACGCTGTGGATTCATCTGTCCTGATCGCCTCGCTCGTGGCCTCAGAGGCGTTTCTTCAAGCATGCCTTCGTTTGCTGGAGGCGGAGCCTCATGCCATTTTCGATCACGGCCTGACCGAGACCTTCAACACACTCACCGGCGGCAAGATCAAGCCGCGCTTCCAGTCGTCTGATGCCGCGCGGTTGATTTCAGCCAATATTGAGGACGACACACGCGTGTTAGAGCTACCACTCAAGGCAAGACTGGCCGCCTTTGACGAGGCCGAGTCACGCGGCGTCCGCGGCGGAGCCATCTACGACTACCTGCATCTCGCCGCCGCCCGCCATCATGGCATGGAGAAATTCTACACGCTGAACATGAGCCACTTTCAGAGCTTCTGGCGTCCGGGTGATCCTGAGATTGTGCATCCGTGAGATGAGACACAACTTATGAACGAAATCATCACACTAATCTCCGGGGCTGCGACTGCGTTTGGAGTTCTTATTGCCGCTTGGCAACTATGGCTGGCTCATCGGCAAACCATCACTGCATTCGAGGACTCATTTGCTCGCGAGTATCGTGAGCTTGCCGCAACACTGCCAACCAAAGCGCTCTTGGGTGATCCACTCACCGAAGAAGAACACGCCAAACACTTCGACGAATTCTATCACTACTTCGATCTCTGTAACGAACAGGTTTATCTGCATTTGAGCGGACGCATCACCAAACGCACGTGGAGGTTCTGGCGTGATGGCATTGCATCGAATATGAAGCGCCAAGCATTTGCACGCGCATGGTGGGAGATTGCAAATCGAGCTGGTCCCGATTTCGCAGAATTACGTAGATTCTTCCCGCCAACATCGCCTGTGCAGAGTTTACCTTCTCATCAAGCAGTCGAAACTGTAACAGTGTAGCGTCTTACTTCACCGCTCCAAGCACCTGAAGCTCGTGGATGGACCAGAAGGTGCCTTTGGCTTCGCCGAGTTGGGAGATGCGGATGGATTTGGCTTTCGTGGGCTTGGTAAAGAGGTGGTCGATGACTCCGGCTTCGCCCTCGCCTTGCAGCGTGGGCTTCTCCCATTCGGTGCCGTTGGAGGAGAGTTCGATCTTGTATTGGCGGGGGTAGTCGTTGCGGGATTTGCCGGTTTCGAGGATGAGGCCGGTGATGTTGGTGGGCTCGGGGAGGTCGATTTGGAACCACATGTCGGGGCTTTGTGCTTTGCGAGTGTCCCAGCGGGTGGTGAGGTCGCCGTCGATGGCTTTGGCGACTTCTTTGTCGTTGTGGCTGGCGGTGAGTTTCCACGCGGAGCGGTTCGGCAAAGGCTGCGGGTAGAGGGTGTGGAGTTCTTCGATGGTCCACGGCGTGGTGCGTTTGCCGAGTTCTTTGCGCAAGGCGGCGACTTCCTTGTGGGTGATGAGCTTGCCGCTGTTGCCAAAGGCTTTGCGGATGTAGCTGGCGACATCGGCGATCCATTGATCGTCAAAGCTGGCCATCGTGACCATCTGCGCCTCGTAGGTTTTTCCGTCGATGGGACCTGCGAGACCATTGAGCATGACACGCACGATGGCATCGCCCTGCACGGCGGTGCGTGATCCGGCGAGCGGTGGGGCGAGTGTGGCACCTTCGCGACCAGCGATAGGCATGCCTGCGCCATCGAAGCCGTGGCAGGCGAAGCAAAGCGAGCGGAAGATCTCCTGGCCGCGCTCGAGCTGCTTCTTTTTGTCCTTGGTGAAGCTGCCGCTGATCTTCGGTGCCTCGACGAGCAACTGCGCACCGATTTCCTTCACGCCGACGCTGGCGGAGGTCATGAGCGTCATCTGCGCTTCGTCTTTCCACTTGGGCCAGTTCAGGTGTCTGGCGGTGTAGAGCGTCTGGAGCACCACGGTGGGGTCTTTGTCGGCCTTGAGGGCTTTGATGTCGGCGATCAAAGCGGTGTCGCCTTTTTTGAGCAGCGATTCGGCGACGCGGATGCCGCTGGCGCGGACTTGCGCGTGCTCGTCCTTCATCGCGCTGTGCAAAAGTTCAGGCGTGATGGCATCAAGGCCTTCGAGCGTCCACAGCGCGTGGAGGCGCGCGAGGTGGTTGTCGTGTTTCAGCAGGGAAAGGAGCGCAGGGACGACGGATTTGTCGCCTTTGACGATGAGCATGCGCTGCGCGGTATCACGCCAGAAGCCGTTCGGATGCGTGAGATGCGCGACGAGTTGTGCCGGTGTTTCGCCGATCATTTTCGGCTGCGGACCGGGTTTGAAGTCCTTGTGCACGAGGCGCCACACTCGGCCGTGGCCGGTGACGTGCTGCATGCCGGTCGGCTCGATGGCTCCGCGGAGGAAACTGCCCGGTTTCACCCAATTCCCCTCCTGAATGATGCCGCGATACGCATCGACGATGTAAAGGCAGCCGTCGGGGCCGGTGGTCATGTTCAGTGGGCGGAAGTTCGGATCGCTGCTGCGGATGAACTCGCTCATCTGCTCCTCATACGGGTTCGCGACGGTGGTGATGCCGTCTTTGATTTCCACCGTGGCGCGACGGATGAGACGGCCCACGGGCTCAGGCAGGAAGACGTTGCCATAAAGCTCCTTCGGCAGGCGGTCACCGCGATACACGGTCTGTCCGGCGCAGCCAGTGAAGTGGTTCAAGCGCTTGTCCTCCGGCGAATGGAAGCGTCCGGGGCCGCCCTGGAAGTCGCCGAGCGCGACGATGGGCCACACGGTGTCGAACTTCTCGCTCTTCTGCTGCTTCACATTGATCGCGGCATAAAGAATGGGCGCTTGGTAGTTCCACAGGCCTTTTTCGCCGCCCGCATTGCTCCACCACATCTTGCCGTAATCATCCTGCGCCAATCCCCATTGGCCGCCATTCGGCGCGGTGTTTTCTTTGAGCGCAGGCTGCTTCTCGCCAGCCCAGCGCAGGCGATAGCCGTTGTAGGTGGTGTAAATCCAGTTATCCAAGCCCCACACGAGACCGCTGGGCTGATGCTCCATGTTCCCACCACGCGGTCCGCCGACATACCAGGGCGACTTTTGATCCGCCACGCCGTCCCCATTCGCATCGCGATGCAGCGTGATGTCGTTCGTGTCCGTGATGCCGACAAGCACACGATCATCCAGCGGCAGCACCATGCGCGGCAGCAGGATGTTATCCATATAGACGCTGTGCTTGTCGAACACGCCATCGCCCTTCGTGGATTCATGCAGCGAGATGCGGCTCTTCGGCGTGAGTTCGTCCGTGCCATCGATGTCCTGCATGTAAGTGCGCATTTCGACGACGTACATTTTACCATCGCCATCAAAAGCGATCGCCATCGGCTCCTTGATCAGCGGATCACTCAAAACGAGCTCCAACGAGTAGCCATCCGGCAGTTGGATGGTCTTCAGCTCTTCCTCCGGCGTCTTGGCCTGAATGGGGAAGGTGTAAGTCGCATTCGGTTCAGCGAATGTAGCAGCACTCGCGAGCGCGAGAAGGGAAAGTAGGCGGAGGGTCATTTTGAGGGGCGCAGTAGTCGTGTGCAGACGCGGAAGTCTTGCAATGAGATATACTCACTCTGGAGGCTTAGCACGAACGAAGGCGAGCCAGCGCCGCAGGCTGTTCGCCGCCGACGTGTCAGGCAGCACGGTTTCATCGAGCGTGAGCTTCATTTCCCACCCGTGCGGGTGCAGGACGGCTGATGCACCCAGGCTGCTCCACCAGGTGAGCATGACATGATTCGACTCCAACACATGCGCCACGAAGTGTCGGATGCCGGTGGCAAACGCATGCTCCCACAAGGCGGCCAGCAGAATGGTGCCAGCTCCCTGGCCCTGATATTCATCCGCCACGGTGAAGGAAACCTCCGCAATGCTCTCATCCTGGCCAGATCTCCAAAAGGAGCCGCCGCCCACGCCGGGAATGTCGTCGTTATCTTGGATGACGATGATCCAGCTCGCGTGCTGGCCCTGATCCTCCGCGCAAAGTCGGTCGATGAAGGTCGGATTGACACCGCGAAAGCGTGTCCAGAACCTGAAGTAAGTGGATTCGGGCGAGAGCCGCTTGAAGGCGTCGATGATACGCTCCCGGTCATTCGGCAGCAGCGGGCGCAGGATCACAGGAAGCCCATCGCGAAGACACAATTGATAATGGGACAACAAAGAGGGCATGATCTGGTTTAAACTGAAGAAGGGACCTTATGGGCTGCGGATCAAGCGCGGGCACGGCAATCGGATTTGTGAGAAGACACATTCTTGGCTAGCCTGCACACATGCCTCCTCCACGAAACACCACCAAAGCCCAAGTCCTGCGCGGACTGGTGGATCGCGTGGTGTTTCACAATGAGGACAATGGCTTTTGCATTCTCAAGGTGGTGCCGCAGGGCAAAAACGATGTCGTGGGCCTGATCGGGAAGGCTCCGCGTGTGGTGGCGGGCGAAGAATTCGAGGCGCGGGGCGTGTGGGAGCCGAATCGGGATTTCGGGCCGCAGTTTAAGGCGGATGAGCTAAGTTTGAAGCGGCCGGATTCGTTGGCGGGCATCGAGCGCTATCTCGGCAGCGGCTTGATCGAGGGCATTGGGCCGAAGTATGCGAAGCGGATGGTGGAAAAGTTCGGGCCGAAGGTCTTCGAGATCATCGAGAACGAGTCGAAGAAGCTCGAAGACGTCGAAGGCGTGGGCAAGAAGCGCCGCATCGAAATCCGCGAGTCGTGGATGAAGCAGAAGTCGATTCACGGCATCATGCTCTTCCTGCATCAGCACGGCATCAGCTCCTCGCGAGCGTTGCGCATTTACAAGACCTATGGCGAAGAGGCGCAGGCGGTGCTGAAGGAGAACCCATATCGGTTGGCGCAGGACATTCGCGGCATTGGCTTCAAAACAGCGGATGACATCGCCTATCAGCTCGGTGTGGCCGAGGACGCGCCGGAGCGCATCAAGGCGGGCATTCTTCACGTGCTCGAAACAGCGGCAGGAAACGGCCACTGCTGCTTCCCGGAGGCCAAGGTGGTCGAAAAAGCGGCTGAATTGCTCGGGGTGGAGGCTTTGATCGCGCCGCAGGTCGAAGCGCTTATCACGAGTGATTTGTCGGAGCGACATGGCGAGTATTTGTATCTGCCGTATCTGCGTGCAGCGGAGCAAAGCATCGCCGCGAGCGTGAAATCGCTCGCCGCAGTGCCTGCCGCATATCCGCCCATCGTCGAAGATGCGGCGCTGGTGTGGGTGATGAAAAAAACGGGCAAGGAACTGGCCGAAAGCCAGCAGCGGGCGGTGCGCGAGGCCTTGCGGCAGCGATTGCTCATCATCACCGGCGGCCCCGGCGTCGGGAAGACGACGATCCTGCGCAGCATCCTGCTCATTCTGCAAAGCAAGCAGGTCAAACTCGTGCTCGCAGCGCCCACCGGCCGTGCGGCGAAGAGATTGACCGAAAGCACCGGCCTGGAGGCCAAAACGCTGCACCGCTTGCTCGAATTCCAAGGCGATGGCCAATGGGGACGTCATCGCGGCAAGCCGCTCGTGGGTGATTTGTTCGTCATCGACGAGGCTTCGATGATTGATGCGCCGCTGATGGCCCAATTGCTCTCCGCCTTGCCGCAGGGCGCACATATGCTCATCGTTGGCGATGCGGATCAACTCCCGTCGGTCGGCCCCGGCATGGTGCTGCATGATTTGATCGCCAGTGGAGCCGTGCCTTGTGTGAAGCTCACCGAAATCTTCCGCCAGGCCGCCAGCAGTCGCATCATCACCAGCGCGCATGCCATCAATCGCGGCCAAGTGCCCGATCTGAAGCCCTCACGCGCTAGTGATTTCTTTTTCCTCGAAGCCAGCGAACCGGAGGAAATCAAACACACCCTCGTGCAACTGGCGCATACACGCCTGGCCGCCAAATACGGCTTTGACCCGATTCGCGACATCCAAGTGCTCACGCCGATGAATCGCAATCTGCTTGGCACGCAATCGCTCAATCAGTCGCTGCAACTTGCCCTCAATCCACCGAACGAGCTGAAGTTCGAGATCGAGCGCTTTGGCGTGACCTTCCGAGTCGGCGACAAGGTCATCCAGACGCACAACAACTACGACAAGGAAGTCTTCAACGGTGACATCGGCCACATCGTGACGATCGATGCCGACCCGGTCAAAATCCACGTGCGCTACGATGCCGAGCGCCTTGTTGAATACGAACCCGGCGAACTCGATGAACTCCAGCTTGCCTACGCGCTGACCATTCACAAAAGCCAGGGAAGCGAGTTCCCGTGCGTCATTATTCCAGTAAGCACGCAGCATTATGTGCTGCTGGAGCGCAGTTTGATCTACACGGCGATTACGCGTGCGAAGAAGCTGTGCGTGCTCGTCGGCGATGAGCGGGCGCTGTCACTGGCCGTGAGCAAACAGGAGAGCCGCAAGCGCTACACGGGTCTGCGGCTGGCGCTTGGAGTCCCGGCTTTAGCCGGAAACGGGAGCGCTGGGTGAAGCGATGCGCTGCCGCCTGAAGGCGGGACTCCGAACGGGTGAGGTGGATGTCGGCGCTTGCTTGTTTTGGGGCAGCCCCTAAACTCGGCACATGGTTTCCATCTTGAGCAAACCCGGCTTCCAACAGCGTGCCATGCCGCTGTCCATCAAAGCGTGGCATCAAATGATCGATGCTGGCCTGGCACCGAGGCGTGCTGAACTCATCCGGGGGGTGATCGTTGAGAAAATGAGCAAGTCTATTCTTCACACCAAGCTGGCCGCGAGAATTTTTGCGTTGTTGCAAAAGCTCACCAGTGCGCGGCTGTGGGTGCGCAAAGAAGACCCGCTGACTTTAGCGGACTCTGAACCTGAACCCGATGTTTCGGTGGTGGACGGCAGCGAGACAGATTTTCAGCAGCATCCCACCAGCGCACGGCTCGTGGTCGAAATTGCTGTTTCCAGCCTCAGCGAAGACCGTGACATGGCTGAAATCTACGCGGAGGCTGCGGTGGCCGAGTACTGGATCGTGAACGGCCCGGAACGTTGCATTGAAGTTTATCGTGAGCCGGTGGGCGGTCGCTACCAGACGCAGTTCCGCGTGGTGGAGGGCGGCGTGCTGGAATGCGCGGCACTGCCAGAAGTGCGCGTGGATATTGCAGCGCTGTTTGCGGGTGCTGGTGCGTGATTGTGGTCTGCGGCGGCGTAGGTTTGAGGCTCTCAACCAACCCACGTCATCATGTCCACTTCACGCCGTTCCTTTCTGAAGAACTCCTCACTCGCCTCTGCCGCTGTCGCGTTTCCCGCGTTTGTGCGAGGCCAGAACCTCAACAGCAAGCTGCAAGTGGCCTGCGTGGGAGTGAACGGCATGGGCTACAGTGATTTGCACAACGTCGGCTCGCATGCGGCGGTGAAGTTTGTGGGGTTCTGCGATGTGGATGCCAATCGTTTCGACAAGGCGGACGCGGAATTTCCGGGGGTGAAGCATTTCTCCGACTACCGCGAGATGTTTAGCACGCTGGGCGATGGTTTTGACGCGGTGACGGTGGGCATTCCCGATCACATGCATGCGCCGGTGGCCGTGGCGGCGATGCAGAAGGGCAAGCATGTCTATTGTCAGAAGCCGCTGGCGCACACGGTGTGGGAGGCGCGGCAGATGAAGCTGTGGGCGGAGAAGAAAAATCTCACGACGCAGATGGGCAATCAGATCCACTCGTCCATCGAATACCGCATGGGCACGCGCTTGATCAAGGAAGGCGCGATTGGCAAAGTGAAGGAAGTCTATTCATGGGTCGGCGTGACGGGCAATGAGCGCACGCGCATGTTCCAGCCACCGCCATCGTCGCCGGTGCCGACGAATTTAAACTGGGACCTGTGGATCGGTGCGGCACCGATGCGCGAGTATGCGCAGGCGTATCATCCGTTCATCTGGCGCGACTGGCAGGACTTTGGCGGCGGCGGCTTGGGCGACTTCGGCTGTCACATCATGGATCCGGTCTTCACCGCGCTCGATTTGACCGCGCCGATCAGCGTTCAGGCGAAAAACAGCGGTATCAACAACCAGATCTGGCCCACGCACGAGACGATCAATTATGTTTTCCCCGGCACACAATACACCGCAGGCAAGACGATGAAGCTGACGTGGATGGATGGTGGCCTGAAGCCGAGCTACAA
Source organism: Prosthecobacter sp. (assembly GCF_046154365.1). Lineage (GTDB taxonomy): Bacteria > Verrucomicrobiota > Verrucomicrobiia > Verrucomicrobiales > Verrucomicrobiaceae > Prosthecobacter. Next base: position 19,178 of record NZ_JBJXFV010000071.1, on the reverse strand, counting down.
GCTGGCGCAGATGCCCGGCGACATTGATCTGCCTGCCAGTGGCTCAATTTTCATCGGCGAAGGCGGCACGATGGTGCTCGCGCATGTGGCGGGGCCGCGGCTTTACCCGTTCGACAAGTTCACCGGCTTCCAATATCCCAAAGAGGAAGCCCGCAGCCACTGGCACACCTGGGTCGATGCCTGCCTCGCGGGCAAGAAGACCAGCGATGGCTTCCACTACGCCGGACCGCTCGCTGAAACCGTGCAGCTCGGCAATGTGGCCACGCGTCTTGCGATTCCGAAGATTGATCCGGTCACCGGACGCATGGAAGAGGGGAACAAGGTGCTGGAATGGGACGCGGCGAACCTGCGCTTCCCGAATGCGCCGGAAGCCGACAAGCTGCTGACGAAAACCTATCGCAAAGGCTTCGAAGTCGCGGCGGCGTAATTTTTCGATGCACAATCGAGCGACTGGCGTAGTTATTGCGTCAGACCTCGCATGCCTTCGGAAAACAAAAACGAATCAGCGCCTTCTCTCAGCGGCAGCCTCCTGCTCGCTTCGCCGGCGATGCGTGATTCTAATTTCGCGCGTTGCGTCGTCTTCATGGCGGCGCACAACGCGAAGGACGGTGCCTTCGGTTACATCCTGAATCGTCCGTTGGAGCAGCGTGTGGCCGATTTACTGCCGGATCAGGATCTTGGAGCACTCGGTGAAGTGCCGGTGTTCATGGGTGGTCCCGTCTCGACCGACAAGCTGGCCTTTGCGGCGCTGCATTGGAACAAACGCCGCCGCACACTGCGCTGCCAGACACATCTCTCCGTGGCCGATGCGCTGCATGCGTTGAGTCTCGGCCATGATGTGCGTGGCTTCGTCGGTTACTCCGGCTGGAGCGGCGGTCAGCTCGAAAGCGAACTGGAACTGCGTTCCTGGATCACCACAACGGCACGTCCGCTCGTCCTCACGGTGGACAAGCCGACGCGGATGTGGGGCGCTATTCTCGAAGACATGGGACCGGTGTATAAAGTGATGGCCGGCATGCCCGAGGATGTGGGGCTGAACTGAGGCTGACGAATTTGTCGCGAGCCATCCGCTGATTTTTCTTCCCGTGCGCAGGTTCTTTGGATAAGGGACATGGATGAATGTATTTTTCTCCCAGGGATTCGTTGTGCTTTGCTCCCAATGCCCAGACTTGGGGGTATTACGGCTCCATCTCGAAAAACACGGGAGACACATCACCGCGATGGAGGAAAGCTCGCAATGGCCGGAGATGCAGGGGCCGTGCCTGATGCTGCCTTGGAACACGGAGAACAAAGGCGTGTGCTGGGTGGACACCTCCAGCACACCGTGGCCGGATGAAATGGACACTGCTGGTGACCCCACCCTTGTCACCGGAGCGCATGCACTGGGAGCCTACGGGCCGCATGTGCAGCCAGGGGCCTTGCAACGCGCGGTTTCACTGCGCAAGGCTTCCGAGCTGGAACAAGCAGTGGGTCAGCACACCGCATTCATCCGTTTGAGGCTGACGTATTTCTTCGGCGATGGTCAGACGAGGCCGGAGAACGACACAGCGCGTCCGCAGGCCGACCCTGTGGAAGAACTGCGCTGGCTGTTGGATTTAGCAACGCTCTTTGCCGACTTGCCAGAGGCTGTGGCATTTTTCAATCCGAACGGCGAGGTCATCATGCGCTTCGACGAACTGGCCGAGTTTTTGGAAGATGCGCACAGCCAGACACTTTTCCCCGTTCAAGCAGTGATTGCTACGCGTGGTTATCGTATCGACGAAAGCTGGTCGCTGGTGGACAGCGTGGGCATGGCGCAGTTCGGCTTGTCGGACCATGAGTTTGCCATTTCGGGTGCCACGATCGCAAAGGATGAAACCATCCTCTTTCTGCTCAATCTCGTGCATTACCAAATCGACAAACGGGTGGAGATCGGTGACCGGCACACGACAGATGGACCAGGAGGCAAAGTATGGCGTGCCGAAGAACGCGGACAGGCATGCCTGCTGCCACCACGCAAGGTGCTGCATTGGAAAACCGAGGACGCGCCGCCGGAACCAGAGCTGCTGGCGCGCAAGGAGGAAGATGTGCCGCAAGAACAGAATGTTGATGAGGGTGCCCCAAACCCGCTGGATGCGGTTGTTGCAGAGATGGCCGCCAAAACTGAGGCCTGGCTCGTGCATCGTGATGCCATTCGTGCCCGCGCAGTGGCATGGCTGAGATCACCGGCGTTCCGCACTGCGTTTTACGATGACGCGCATGTGCCATTTGCCATGAAGATCGCGATGGAACAGGGATTAAAGCGAAAAGAAGCCGCACAGGCATGGCAGCAGGCTCAAGCATTAGGCGTTCAAAGCCCGCAGCTTTGGCAGCAGTATCAACACCTCGCTACAAGAGGCCAGGTTGTCTTTGCCAATGCAGTTATCTCCAATCCGGCGTTCTCGTCCGAACCCAACGCCAGCCTGCCCTGTGCCCTGGTCATGTCACACGACCAGTCTGCCATGCAGATCACAATGACCGGCTTGTTGGCTGGAATGCTGCAAGCCATGTACCGGGGCGAAGATGACGGCAAGGCATATCCCAAGCTGATAGCCATCATTTGCGACGATGAGTTCCGGCTGTTCCGCCGCGATGCGTTGCCCTTGGAAGAAACTGATGGTCAGAAATGCACGTTGCTGGCAGTGCAGTTGAGAAAATCATGGATGCCACCACCAGAGGTGCCGTTTGTGCCACTGCTCATGCTGCCTGGGACGCAGGGTGCCGTGGTGCAAATTCCGTGGCATGTCGTGACGGGAACGCCACCCGTGCCTGGCTCCATGAAACCAGGACGGTGGGCTGAAGTCGCCGAACTGGACCGTCAGGCAGACCGCATGGTGGCCGTTCAAAAAACGGAGAAAGCGGGTTGTTACACATGGTTCAGCAGGATCGTGCAGGGTGTCTTTCTGCTCGGTATATTGATGGGATTGTACATTCATTTTGTCGAAGGGGACACACGCCCAGGCACCACCAAGCCCACTGGCAGCAGCCAATCTGCAGCGAGTCCCAAAACGGTCTCCACCGTCTCCTCCTGGACGCAGGCACCCTCGTTGAAGTCCAAATTTAACAGGGTGAGCGCCTCAGCGTATGAGCCCTTGATTGGTGAGGATGCCGCTGGCTCAGGGTTCCTGTTCGATGTGCCGGAAGGGTTGATTCTGGCGGCGACCAGCCGTCATCAGTTTGCCAGCGTGGACCAGTCACCTGCCAAACTGTTTGATCTCGATGATCTGGAGGTGTCTCTCAATACGCAGCAAGTTATTCGCCAGCCAGAGTCGCAGGTGCAGATCGTTACTGGCGTCACGAAAATAGCGGACTGCCTCGAATACAATTCCGCCGACACGCTGGTCGATGGCTCCGCATTGCGTTTGATCCTGGGCAAAGGTCAGTGGGTTGAAGGTCGTCTCACGCTTACAGGGACTCATGTCCTGTCATCGCGCGCGCGTGTCTTGCGCATGACGGTAAAAACCCTGGAGAATGTCGCTGGCAGTAGCGGCTCGCCGATTGTGCAGGCGTTGAGCGGCAGGGTCGTCGGAGTGATGCAAGGAGCAGACAAGGCTGAAGGCCCTAGCTTCATAGAGTTTGAGACGATCAGTGTACGGCTGGGTCCCAAGAAATAAAAACTACGGGCACCAGTCTACTTCGTGAACTCCTTGTCGATGGCGTCGAGATACTTCGAGATCGGATCGGTGCGCGGCGGGAGTTCTTTTTGAATGATGGCGGGCAGGTTGAGGAAGTCGTCGAACTTGCCGGAGAGGCGGCTGCTTTCGCTGGCTTCGAACCAGTCGAGGTAATCGCGCACGGCGATGGACTTTTGATACGCGACGAGGGCGAATTCGTGCAGCGTGGCGAGGCGCTGGTCCATGTCCTTGGTCTTGCCTTCCTGGAGATCGAGCACGGCAGAGAGATACGCGGTGACGACGGGACGGAACAGTACGCTGACACGCAGCTCCAGCGCGCGAAGTGAGGCGACGTTGTAGTTGAGAATGTTGACGCGATCCGGGTGCTTGAGGATGTGCTGGTATTCTTCCAGAGGCAGGGACACCGGCACCAAGCCGGATTTGGCAGCGGCTGTGCCTGCGGTGCTGGGGGTGGTGCCAGCAGCGGGTGTGATCTGTCCGGTGGGGACGGGTTTGGCGTTCGGATTGGTGGTGTGAGGTGTACCGGAAGGCGTGGCCGATGGTCTGGAGGCAGGCTTGGAATTCGGGTTGCTCGTGTGGGTCTTGCTGTCCTTTTTGACCTCGGGTTTGGCAGCGGCCTTCTTGGTGGTCTCGGCTTTTTTAGGCTCGGCCTTTTTCTCGTCATCCGGCGAAGGTGTGCGTTTGCGGAAATCAAACAGCGGTGGTGCTTTTAGGCGTGCAGGCCCTGCGGTCAGGCGTGGTGACGCTGGGGCAAGCCATTCCCAGGCATCGGCAAGCGCGGGTGAAAGCAGGCGTGCGACATCGAGTGATGACGGCGTGATGGAAGTCTGCTCATCTTTGGCAGGCTTCTTCTTGTTCTCCTCCTCGTCTTTGCCGCCACTGCGGAACCAGTTCAGCGGATTGAGAATGGAGGGTTTCTTTTCTTCCTTGGCCTCCGGTTTGTCTTTCTCCGTGGCCTTGGGCTTTTCGATTTTGGCGGGCTTGTCTTTCTCGGGCTCCCTCTTCTCGTCGGAGCCGAAGCCAAAGAGGCGGCCGATGAATCCGGGCTTTGCTTCTTCGTCATCCTTGCCAGCCTTTTTCGTGGGAGTTGTTTCAGCGGGCTTGTCTTCGATCTTCGGCTTTTCCTCGTCAGCAGGACCGAAGAACAGCAGACGCCGCCACAGGCTGCGTTTTGGCTTTTCATCACCGGTCTCGTCTGTTTCAGCCTCTTTGCTTTTCGCCGAGTCCTTGGACCTCGGTTTGGCAGGTTCGTCGGTGGCCGACGGCTCCAAGGGCTTCGGCTCGTTGGCGGCAACGACCAGCGGTGCAGGAAGGACGAACGGGCGCATTTTCACGTTCTTCGGCACTTCGTCGGGTTTTGCCCCGTAGCGGATGGTGATGGCTTCTTCGATGGCCTTGAGGCTCTCGGCAGCGGTGAACGGCTCGGCGATGCCGGGCTTGGAAAGCGCGGCGAGCTGGAGCGACCACCATTTGTTCAGGCTCGACGCGGAGGCGGCGAAGTTCGGGAATGCGGCGCTGAGCAGGTCACGCTCGGAACGCGGATCGCTGGCAAGGGCGTTGAGGAACTTGTTGAAGTGTGATGCACCTTCCGGCTGATCGATAAGCGCGAGCACGAGGGCGCAGCAGGACGTCTCGTAAATCGTGCGCGAGAGGCCATCCATCTCGACGGGCGAGGCTTCGATGATCTCCTCGATGCCATAAATCTTGCCGCTGCGGAAGATAGTGGCGAACATGGCGCTGGGACGTGCGCTGGCGCGGTAGTCCATCGCATTCAGCACGCCGGTCATGATCCAGTCCGGCAGCAGCAGGCGGCCTTTGGGCGTGGAGATTTTCTGGTGATTGCGCAGGATGCGTTCGGCGAGAAGGGCGCGCACGACTTCCTTGCGCAGATCCGTCTCTTTGAGGCCGGGACGTTCGTTGATCGTGACTTGAACATGAAATCCGCCGTGCGTGAGTTCGGTGATGGCGGTGGAAATCGGCGGGCCTTTCGATTTCGCGGCTTCCTCGCCGGTGTTCAGCGGCACAACGATGGGGAGCACCCATGGCTCCTTGTCATTGAGCACCTTGCGCAGCTCCTGGGATATTTCTTCGCAGCGGGAGGACATGGCGCTGCGGGTTTGAAACACCTTCCCATGTACGATGAACTGTCCGCTGGTGCTGGTGGAGCTGGTGATGGGGATTTTGTCCGAAGGCGCCGCCACACGCGGCGCGGCGTTGGCCGCAGGCTGCTGGGTGACGGCATCGAGCACCTGCATTTTGCTGGCGGAATTGTCCGGCGTCGGCGTTGGAGCAGGCACTGGAACTGGAGCGCTGGCTTTCGCTGGCACCGCAGGCTGCACCGGCGCATTGCTTTGCAACTGTCCTGGCAATGGCGGCGGCGTGAGCGTCTTTGGCGCTTCGATAGCCGCAGCGGCCTCTTTTTGTGCCGGCGTGAGCTTGGGAACTGGCGGAGCCGGCGTCTGCGCGGTGACAAACAACGCGGCGCTGGCAAACAGGAGCGCCGCTTGGGCGAATGGACGACGACGTATCATGCGGGGGGGAAGCGTGGATCAAGCACGAGTTTGTCCTTGGCGATGGTGACCTTCGTCATTTGAAACAGCGCCCGGATCTCGGGATCGAGCGCTTCCGCCAGGGCACGCAGCGACGGATACAGCGGGCGCATCATGCCGCGTGGCAGGTCGAGATGGCCGTAGGCGCCGCGCAGCAGCTCGACGTGGAAGTTGTCCGCATCACGGCTGATGGCGAGATCGACGCTGGCGGTGCGCGTGAAACCTTTGAGCTTCCACACGAGGAACAGCCGCGCACGGTCCGGCTCCAGATCAATGCGTGCGCCGTCAAACGCGGTCCATTCGCCCAGCATCTTCCCGACTTTGCCGGTGAGCGTGGTGGCGAGATGGCGGTTCACCTCCGCTTCGCTGATTTCCATCACGGCGGCACGTTTGATCGCCGTCTGGCGCAGCAGATCGAGCAGATCGTCGGCCTTCACGGTGCTGATCGGCGGTGCCACCGGCAGTTCCGCCGGACGATGCGCCACCCACGCGGCTCCGGCCAGCGCACTGATCAAGAGCAGCCGCAGGGTTTGGAGCAGAGGGCGAGTCACGACGGTGCAGGAGTGAAGATGGATGCCAAATCAGGCCGCCGTGCTCGTCTTCGCCGGTGCGGGTGCAGGAGTGGCAGGTGCCGGTGTGCTAGGTGCGGCCGGTGTGCTCGTCGATGAAGCCGCGCCTTCCGAATCTTTCTTCGCACCGGCTTTGTAGGAATCGCTGCGGTAGTCAGTGATGTAGAAGCCGGAGCCTTTGAAGATCAAACCGGCACCGAGACCGATCTTGCGCTTGATCGGGCCGGGGCAGCTTTCCTGTGGGCAATCGGTGAGATGCGCGTCCTTCATGGACTGCTTGGCTTCAAACTGGTGGCCACACGTCTGGCATTCGTAATCGTAAGTGGGCATGGGGGGCTGGAATGTGCGCTAGGGTTTGGTGGGTTTCGCGCAGTGGGGGCGGAGTATGCCGCGCTGCCACCCTTGCTGCAAAAGGATTTTCCCCGTGTTCCCTTTGCAGCATGCAATCACCGCTCGACATGCGGCGGCGGTTGAATGTATTATCCGGCCATGCCATCGCTGTTCCAGGAAACCGTCTTCCTGACGAATCTCTATGCCACTCCCGCCGACTGGCAGCGTGATTTGTTTTATTCCGTGGTGCGTGGCGGGCATCTCCGCGCTGGTTATGAGCATCGCATCGAACGCGAAACTTATCCCGGCCATGAATTAATCCTCTGCCTCAAGGGACGCGGCTGGGTGCAGGTCGCGGGAAAACGGCACCAAGTCGGCCCCGGTTCGCTCGTCTGGGTGAACTGCCACCACCCGCATGCGTATGGCGCGGTGACGCGTGAGCCGTGGGAGTTGTACTGGATGCGCATTGAAGGCCGCTCGCTCGATCGTATCGCCGAGCTGCTGCAAGTCCGCACGCAGCCCGTGCTCGAAGGCATCAATGAGCAAACCGTCGCACAGGAGTTCAAGCACGCCTTTCAATACATGGGCGGCACCCGGCCCAGCGATGCAGCGCTGGCCAGCGCTGCCGTGGCCGCCATCATCGGCCTTGCGTTTCATGTGCGCCTCTCCGAGCCAGGCCTCATTCAACCCGAGCTGCCACAAGCCGTGTCAAAGGCGCTCGAACGCATGCGTCTCTACTTCCACATGCCCATGCGTGTCGCCGAGTTGGCGCAGATCAGCGGCATGAGCGAGAGCCATTTCAGCCGCCAGTTCAAGGCCGCCATCGGCACCAGCCCCATCGACTGGCTGCGGCGTGAACGCATCAATCAAGCCAAGCGCCGCCTCATCGAGTCTGACGATCCCGTCAAAGAAATCGCCCGCCAAGTCGGCTACCACGACCAGTTTTTCTTCAGCAAGGACTTCAAAAAGATGACCAAGCTCACCCCGACGCAGTTCCGCGAGCAGGAGCGGCAGCCGTAGCCGCCTGCGGCGGCAATTTGAAATTTCAAATCTCAGATTTCAAACTGCGCCGCGCTTCCAGCCACGCATGGGAACGGCGGAAAATGAAGTCCAGTAGCAACGCGAGCACCGCACCCGCCAGCGCACCACCGATGCCGCCGTAAACCGCGATCAGCCAGCGCTCGTCTGCCATTTCAAACAACGTGCGCCCGAGCCAGGCCGTGACCGCACCCGCTGGAATGCCCGCCAGCACGCCGCATTGCAGCAAAAACACGCGCACTCCCGTCGCCGGCCGTTTCGTGAAAAATCCCAGCGCCACCGAACTCGACACCACGCCCAGCGCCACCAGCGTTGCCGCCACGGCACAGGCAAACAGGCCAATGCCGATACCTGCTCCAATAATGACCAGCATGACGATCAATCCGGCGAGATTCATGCCGCCAAGGTGGCCTTGTTCCGCCAATTTCAAATCTCAAATTTCAAATCGCCCATTTCCTGCCACTGTCGCAGCCCCCATGAGCATCGTCACCGCACCCCAGGCACTTCTCGGCATGAAACCCGAGGAAATCGCCACAGTGTTCGCGGAGCTGGGTCAGCCCGCGTTTCGAGCGAAACAGCTCGTGGAGTGGATCTTCGCCAAACGTGCCGCCAGTTTCGATGACATGACGAATCTGCCCAAAGCGACGCGTGAAGCCCTCGCCACGCGTTTTGTCACCCGCTCGCTCAGCATCGCGAAAGTTACCGGCTCCGCCGACACCACACGCAAATTTCTCTTCAAGCTGCACGACGGCCGCTACGTCGAAACCGTGCTCATTCCGGCCAATCCCGCGCTCTACGGCGGCAAATCCGACCGCCGCACGCTCTGCGTCTCCAGCCAGGTCGGCTGCGCCTACGACTGCAAATTCTGCGCCAGCGGTCTTGCTGGCTTCGCCCGCAATCTCACCGCCGCCGAGATCGTCGAGCAGATCGTGCAGGTCGAGGCACATGCAGGCGAGCGCGTGGACAACCTCGTCTTCATGGGCATGGGCGAACCGCTCGCGAACTACTCGAACGTCACCAAAGCCATCGAAATCCTCAACGCCGAATGGGGCATTGGCATCGGTGCGCGGCACATGACCGTCAGCACGAGCGGTCTCGCTCCGCAGATCAAAAAGCTCGCCGATTTTCCGCTGCAAATCCGCCTCGCCATCTCGCTGCACGGCGCCACCGACGAAGTGCGTGAGAAAATCATGCCGGTGAACCGCAAGCACAACCTCGCCGAGCTGTTTGAAGCGCTCGATTACTGGAATCAAAAGCGGAAGCAGTTCCTCACCTTCGAGTTCATCCTCATCGCCAACGTAAACGACAGCCTGCAGCAGGCCCACGCTCTCGCCAAACGCGCTCGCGCTGTGAATGCGAAGGTGAACCTGATTCCCTACAACACCGTCGATGGCCTGGAGTGGGTGCGCCCCAGCGAACCAGTTCAGGACGCCTTCCTCGCCGTGCTCACCAACGCCGGTGTCACCGCCACGCTGCGTCGGGAAAAAGGCCACGACATCGCCGCCGCCTGCGGGCAGCTCCGTTTGAAACAAGAAACCGAGCTCGGCATCATCGAATCGCCGATTCCCGCGAAGCGTATCACGATCGGTGCTGGAGCCTAGGCCGCCGATTTTCGAGTTGGCGTTTTTTCATCCTGACGCATCTTCCCGCATGGCAACTGCAACACTCGCCGCCCGCGTCGCCCAGCTCGAAAAAACCGTCGCAACCCTGGTTAAAAAGCAGGAGCCAGGTCGGTTGCGTAAGAGCAAAAAACTCAAGGCGATGGCACAAGCGCCTTTGCCTGGGCTGCCGAAAGATTTCCTCCAGCCCAGGCAGCCCGGTCGCGATGACTGGATGACCGTTGTTGGCATGTTCGATGGTGATGAGGTGATGAAACGCATCATAGAGCGCGGTGCGTCCATCCGCCGTGCTGAATCACGCAAGGCCCGCCGTGGATGATCATTCTGGACACAGATCACGTTTCCGCGCTTCAAGCCGAGGGCGGCGAACTTCGTGATGCGTTGGTTCAACGCATGAGATGTTCCTCCGACAGGAATTTTGCCGTCACAGTGATCACGCTGGAAGAACAGATGAAAGGCTGGATGGCGGAAATCAACCACACACTCGATTTTGCCAGGCAGGTGGGAAGCTATCGACGGTTGGCGGGGATGTTTGCATTTTTCTCGGCGTTGAATGTCCTGCACTTTGACGAGGTGGCTGCGGAGAAAACGATTGGCTTGCGCAAGGCCAAGGTGCGTATCGGCACGATGGATTTGAAGATCGCCTCGATAGCGCTTTCACAGGATGTACTCCTGCTCACCGCCAATGCCAGAGACTTCGCGCAGGTCCCCGGGCTGCGTTTCGAAAATTGGCTGCACTAAATCATGCTCGTCCATGGCACACACTCCCGCACCGTCTGGATGCCCGAACCCGGCGTCGTGTGCATCATTGACCAGCGCAAATTGCCGTGGGCATTTGAAATCATCGATTTGCAGTCCGTGGCCGAGGTGACGCATGCGATTCGCGACATGACGGTGCGTGGCGCAGGCTGCATCGGCGCAACGGCGGGTTACGGCATGGCTTTGGCGGCATGCGAAGCGCAAAATGAATCACAGCTCGAAGCATTAGCCCAAAATCTCATCGAAACACGGCCCACGGCGGTGAATCTGGCCTGGGCGGTGAACCGGCAGCTTGATGCGTTGCGGAACCAACCTGCGGCTGCTTGTGGACAAATCGGCTTGCATGGCCTCGAACTCATTCGCGAGATCGAAGCGAAGTAGCTGGGTGGTGCCGTCAATGTGCTCACGCATTGCAACGCGGGCTGGCTCGCGTTTGTCGATCACGGCTCCGATCTACGCAGCGCATGATGCGGGCATCAAAATTCACGTCTGGGTGGATGAAACACGTCCACGCAATCAAGGCGCACGTTTGACCGCCTGGGAACTCGCGCAGCACGGCGGTGCCGCACACGGTCATCGCCGACAACACGGGCAGGCATCTCATGCAGCACGGTCTTATTGATCTTGTCATCACCGGCGCAGACCGTGTGACAGGCGGCGGTGATGTGGCGAACAAGATTGGCACTTATTTGAAGGCGCTGGCCGCGCAGGACAATGGTGTGCCGTTCTACGTGGCGCTGTCGTCCTCGACGTTCGACTGGAGCATCGCCGATGGCGTGAAACGCATCTCCATCGAGCAGCGCAATGGCGATGAACTCGTGTGGATGGATGGCCTGGATGCCGTTGGCACACTTCACAACATCCGCGTAATTCCGCAGACATCGAGCGTGGCCAACTTCGCCTTCGATGTGACACCTGCGCGTCTCGTCACCGGCCTGATCACCGAGCGCGGTGTCTTTGCGGCGGATGAACAGACGCTGCGTGCTGGGTTCAGCGACGTCGCGACGTCTTCGGTTTCCTGACGGCGACGACACGTTTCACCGGACGCTTGAGCTTCGCAACGGGCGCGGGAGCTGGTTTGGCCTCCGGCTGCGACTCGCGCAGCAGCTTGAGTTCTTTTTCCACTTCAGCGAGACGACGCGAGGTGGCCTCCAGCTTCCGCACGACAAGGCGGGCGACGAATTCGTAAAGCGCGGCGTGGAAATCCGGGTCTTCCTCGCGCGGATGGATGTCCTGGAGAAATTTTTGGTCCACCGCGAGGCAGATGGACTTTACGGAGGCGATGACCGAGGCGAGGCGCTTGTCCTGGTTCACCAAGGCCAGTTCACCGAAAACTTCGCCGATGCGTGTAATGGAAGCGACTTTTTTGCCGCCGACCCGCACCTCCAGCTCACCGCTGAGCAGGACGTAGATGCGGGAGTCGATGCTGCCCTCTTTGATGATGTGGTCGCCCTGCTCGCACTGGAGCAGGCTGCTGGAATTCAGCACATCATCAAGCTGGTCATCGCTAAAACTCGCGAGCGCAGGCACCGCACGCAAAGGCGACGGGTTCTGCTTCTCGTCATGGATGTAAGCAAACTCTTTCATGGAATTCGTCGTGATTCTGTCAGGAGCCGGGCCGCAACGACAAGACAAATCTGCGAATTCTCACAGTTTGGGCGCTGCTTTGACCGCCGCGTCGTAGGCGGGCCAAAAACTGGCCGGCGGCTGCAAATCCTTGGCACCATCGTCAAACCGCGTCCCGATCTCCTGCAATGGCAACGATTTCGCCACCTCAATGCCCGCCGTGATGTTCGCCGGGGTGAAGACGAGACGTGTGAGTTGCATGCCTTTGAGGGGCGAAAGGTCCGTCACCGGTGTTTCGGCGATGTGCAGGCGCTGCAATGCCGTGCCGCTGAGCGGTGACAAATCCTTCACCTTCGTGCGATGCAGCGTCACGCTGACCAGCGGCACCGTTTTGAGCGCGGCGATGTTCTCCACCGGGCAATCCGTGAGCCACAGCATCGTGATCGGGCACTTCGCGATGCCCGAGATGTCTCCCACCGGGCAGCCGACCGCGTTCAGCTCCACCAGCGGCATGTTTTCCAGCGCGCTCAGGTTCTCGACCGGTGTGCGGCTTAGATAGAGCTTTTCCAACGGCATGCCACGGATCGGCGAGAGATCTCTCACCTTCGTGTCCTCAAGGTAAAGCTCCACGAGCTTCTTCCCCTGCATCGGCCGCAGGTCGGTGATCGGTGTCTCGCTCAAATCCAGCGCCAGCGGCTCGATGTGCTGCAAAAACTTCACGTTTTCGATCTTCGCTCCACGCAGGCTCAGGGCGATGACCTTGCCGCCCTCGATGTTGAACTGGCCGTCGCCCGTGTAGCTCGGATTGTGATACTTGATCTCCGTGTGCATCATTTCCTGCGTCCAATAGACCGCCTTCGGCTCCGGTTTGGCGGGAGCAGGCACAACAGTTTTTTCAGCGACCGGTTTTGGCGCTGGCGCAGGCTCGGGTTGCTTGGGTTCATCACCGCAGTGAGTCAGAACGAGTGGCAGAAGGAGCAGATAGGGCTTCATGCCACGGGCATGACGGATTTTGGGCATGGATGCAAGCCTGAAGTGAACAAACACTGATCCAGCCCGTCCTCCTTCGCGTCACTCTGCATCCCGAGGCACCGCCCCAGGCATTTCCTCGCGGGCCTACAGCGGGCGGATACGCCAAGTGCCTCCATCAGCCAATAGCCACGGGCGCTTGCCGAGAGGCAGCTTATTGCCCTGAATCTTGACGGGATGATCCAACCGTCGCGCCACCCAGTCCGCCGCGCTGCTCGTGATGCCGAGCCAGTCTGATTGCTGCAAAGTCGCGCGGGAACAAACGCTTGATGCCCATGATCAAAGCGATGCCCGCTGCGAGATAAGCGAGCGCGGTGAACGAAAGCAGGCGGTCGATGCCGAGCGACTGTTTCCACATGCCACCGAACAGAGCCGCGAAACCCGACATGATCGCGCCGCAGAAGTTGAGAATGCCGACGGCGGAGGCGCGGGTGTCGGCGGGGACGACTTCGAAGGCGGCGGGGAAGATGTTGCCCATCAGGAGGCCGCTGAAGAGGCCAAAGAATGCGGCGGCGATGCGTGTGACCGTAAGCGTGTCGCTGCTGCCAAGAAAATGCAGGCACGGTGCACAGAGGATGAGGCTGGCGGTCATGAGCCAGAGGCGCGAGGCCTTGGTGCGGCGGTACAGCCTGTCTGCAAGCATACCGCCGCCGAGCAGGCCGATGGCGGTCGTCAGTTGAAGGAAGATCGTGGCGTTGAAGGCAGCGTCGGCTTGATTGAGTGCGAACTTCTCTTTGAGGAAGGTTGGCAGCCAGCCGTAGAGCAGCCACAGGCCGAAGACGAAGACAGGAAACACCACGCACAGCAGCAGGAAGGTGCGCACGCGCAGCAGAATCGGGAAGGCGAGGGTTTTGGAAGGCGTGGCGGTCTCAGTGGTCGGATTTTCATTCACACCGCGAAGGAAGGCGAAATACGGCAGCGCATAGAGCAGGCCGACCGCACCGAGCACGAAGAACGCGCCGCGCCATTGACCGTGATCCGCCATCCAGCCGCCGAACCAACTGCCTGTGACCGTGCCCGCGATCTGCGCGGTGGTGAGCACGGCGATGGCCCGGGAGCGCAGCTCCGGCGGGTGTGCATTCGCCGTCAACGCAATAGCCGTGGGCATGAAAAGCGACTCCGAGATGCCCATGGCCGCTCGCAGGCCGAGCAGCATGAACGCGGAGCCCGCGAAGCCGGTGGCGACGGTGACGAGACTCCACACGATGAGGCTGAGCACGACGAGCAGACGCTTGGAGAAGCGATCCGCGAGCTGCCCGGCGATGGGGCAGCCAACCGCATAGACCCAGAGAAAAATCGCGCCGGTGAGGCCGAGTTGTTTATCCGTCATGCCGAGATCGGCCTTGAGCGACGGGAACATCGAGAACACCGCCTGCCGGTCGCAGTAGTTCAGGAAATACGCGAACCACATGAAGGCGACGAGCGCGCCGGCTGATTTCGCCTTGCTCATGCGCGCAGCACCTCGCGCTCGCTGACTTGTCTGGCGATCACGGCGACACAATCGCCCTGCTGAGTGAGGCATGGGGCACGCATGGTGATGAGATAACCAGCACTCTGCGCGACGATCTCTTCCGGCGTTCGATCCGGCCGCTCCAGATGATGAATGTAGCCGACGATCTGACCCTTTTTGACCTTCGCGCCGAGATCGACCGTGACCTCGAAGATGCCTGACTCGGGCGCGAGGATGTAGTCTTCCCGATTGGTGGCCTGCGTGATGATCGCGGGTGCCTTCCGCGGCTGTTCACGACCTATGAGCGCACCGACATGAATGAGCACGTTCTTCAATCCACTTTGAGCGATGCGATGCACGCTGGCGGGAACGCACTCGCCACCGCCGAGTTCGGTGGTGATGACGAGTTTGCCCTGATTCTCGGCTTCGACGGGCAGCAGGCCGGTGCCAGCGATGTCGGCGTAGATAAAACAGAACTCGGTGCCCCAGGCGAGCATAGCCGCGAACATCCTCGCCCGTTGCTCACGATCCGGCACGAGATGCATGTGCGAGCACGGCACAAACTCCATGCTGCGCCCGCCGCTGTGGATGTCGATCACCACGTCGCTGATTGGAAACAGCACGGTGCGCAGGTAATGCGCAATCTGGCTCGTGACTGGACCTTCGGCATCGCCGGGGAAAGCGCGGTTCATGTTCATGCTATCGAGCGGTGAGAGTCGTGTGGCGGCGCGTGCGGCGGGCAAGTTCAGCGATGGGATGAGAATGATGCGGCCTGCGACCATCTCCGGTGTCAGCACGCGTGCGAGCTTCATGATGGCGATCTGGCCCTGATACTCGTCGCCATGATTGCCACCGAGCACGAGCACCGTCGGTCCTTTGCCACGAGCGACGATGGTGATGGGGATCATCACATTCGCCCAACCGCCGAGGTTGTGTGAGTAGGGCACTTGGAGAAAGCCCTGCTGCTTGCCCGGTTTGTCGAAGTCGAGGGAGGTGATGACCATGACACCTCTACGGTACCAGGTCTCCGCACCTCGCGCTGCACTTGCCTTTTCGCGCTGTTCCCGCCACGATGGCGGCATGTCAGACGCGCTGCTGCCACTGCTCAAGCAATCCTTCGGTTACGATGCCTTCCGCCCGCTCCAGCGGGAGATCATGGCGGCTTCGCTCGCTGGCAAAGATGTCGTCGCGATTTTACCGACCGGTGCGGGGAAGTCGCTGTGCTTTCAATTGCCAGCGCTGGCGCGTGAAGGCGTGACGCTGGTGATTTCACCGCTCATCGCGCTGATGAAGGATCAAGTGGATGCGCTGACAGCAAGCGGTGTGGCGGCGACGTTTTTGAATTCATCCATTCAAGGCAGCGAGGCGCAGCGACGGCGCTCGGGGCTGGAAAACGGCCACTACAAGCTGCTCTATGCCGCGCCGGAGCGGGTGATGATGCAGGGCTTCGTCGAAGACCTGCAACGCTGGAATGTGACGGCCATCGCGGTGGATGAAGCGCACTGCATCAGCGAGTGGGGGCATGATTTTCGGCCGGAGTATCGTCAGCTCGCGCAATTGCGCTCCAAACTGCCCGGCGTGCCGTTTCTGGCGCTCACCGCGACTGCCACGGAACAGGTGCGCGGCGACATCATCCGCCAGCTTCAACTGCCGGAGCCGGAAGTGTTCCTTGCCAGCTTCAACCGGCCGAATTTGAGCTACAGCATCGTGCCCAAAAGCAAATCGACGCGGCAGGTGTATGAATTCATCCGCGAGCGGCCCAATGACGCGGGCATCGTGTATGTGCAGTCGCGCAAGAGCGCGGAATCACTCGCGGCGGCGCTGTCGGCGGAGGGCGTGAAGGCGGTGGCGTATCACGCGGGCTTGCAGCCGGAGGAGCGGGCGGCGAATCAAGAAGCCTTCATCCGCGATGAAGCGCGGGTGGTGTGCGCGACGATCGCCTTTGGCATGGGCATCAACAAACCGGACGTGCGTTTCGTCATCCATGCCGATCTGCCGAAGAACATTGAGGGCTACTACCAGGAAACGGGCCGCGCAGGACGAGACAGCCTGCCAGCGGACTGCGTGCTGCTGTACTCACGTGGCGATCTGGTGCGGAACTTGAAGTTTCTCGATGAAATGACGGACGCGAAGGCCGCCGAGATCGCCGCACGGCAGATGCGCCTGATGGCCGACTTCGCCGAAGGCAGCGAGTGCCGCCGCGCGACTTTGCTGGATTACTTCGGCGAACAGTGGCCCGGCGACAACTGCGGCGGCTGCGACATCTGCCTGCAACCGCGTGAGCAATGGGACGCCACCACGCAGGCGCAAAAGCTGCTGAGCTGCGTCTTCCGCATCAAACAGAAGAGCAACTTCAGCACCGGCCTCAATCACGTCGTCGAAGTGCTCGCCGGAGCGAACACCGAGAAGATTCGCAAATGGTATCACGATCAACTGAGCACCTACGGCATCGGCAAAGACACGCCGCGTGAAGAATGGACCGCGCTGGGCCGCCAGCTCATCCGCCAGGGTTACATTGATGCTTCGCAAGACAATTTTCAGACGCTGACGCTGTCCAAACAAGGTCTCGCTGTGCTGATGAACCGCACGCCGATCCTGCTGACACGCACACCGGTGATGGCAGGCACCAGCACGGCCAAAGTCTCGCGTGCAGGCACCATCGCGTGTGATGAGGGTCTCTTTGCCCAACTGCGCACGCTGCGGAAGCGTCTCGCCGATGAAAAAGCCGTGCCGCCGTATGTCGTCTTTGGCGACACCAGCCTGCGCCACATGTGCCGCAGCTATCCGCAGTCGGACCGTGCCTTCCTCGACATCCCCGGCGTCGGCAGTCAGAAGCTCGCGGATTACGGCCAGCCTTTCATGGCGGAAATCAAAGCGTGGCTTGCTGAGCATGAGCGCGAGACCTTCGCCGCTGAAACTCCGCCGCCGCCCGCGCCGAAGATGAAAAGCGAGAGCGGTGCGAACGGCACGGCACTCGAAACGTTGCGCCTGTATCGCCAGGGCCTCAGCCCCGAAAAAATCGCCGCCCAACGCAGCCTCGTCGTCAGCACGATTCACAATCATCTCGCGCAAGCCATCGCCAGCGGCGCGCTCCAGGCCGATCCGCGTGCCTACTTCAGCGCCGAGGACGAACAGCTCATGCGTGAGGCCGTGAGCGAGCACGGCCTCGAAAGCCTCAGCAAACTCAAGGAAGCTCTCGCCAACCGATTTGATTACCCGACGCTGCATTACTTTCGGGCGTTTGAGACGCGTGCGTGATCAGATCCAGGCTAACCAAATGCCACCTCGACGAATTCTCCAAGCTGGACGCCAGCCATAGCAGTTTGGACCAACGAAATCTGTTGTTGCAGTGTCGGCCAGTGAGTGGTGGGCAGGAGCACGATGGCAATCTGTCTCGTGGCGAGATTTTGCTGGTAGCGCAGGTTCTTGTCGCCCGTGAGGAAGACCTCGAAGTCTTGTTCGGCAAGCAGGAGAAGCTGGCCGTTCTTCACGCCATCCCAGCCCATTTCCTGGACGGTGCGGTAGTCATGACCTGTGAGGCGCGACTTCAGCGGACGCGGCAGGCACTCATCGATCAGCACTCTCATGACTGCACCACCCGACGATGTGCTTCCATCAGCACCTCCACTGCCACTTGCTGAGTGACGGTGGGGAACCAGTCGAGAAACTCATCCAACGAGCAGCCACTTTCGAGGTGTTCAAACAAGCTGGCCACTGGCACGCGTGTGCCGCGAAACACCGGCTCACCGCCCATGATCTCAGGATCAACGACGATCGCGCCGGTTGTTGGCTCATGAATGCTTGCGCTCATGGTGTGAATCCTACTGGAAGGGGGCGGCAGCTTCAACATGCGGTTTCGCAAAGTAGTCATCATCGCTCCGCGTGATGACAGCGGCGGGTGGAGAGCAATGAGGGCTTGTCGAGTTATCGCAGGCGCACAGCTCGTCACGCGGAGCGATGACGGCTACTATATGGCCAGCGCGTTCTCGGCATCGCCGAAGTGGCCGATGTGGAGGCCCATGCGGTCCATGAGGGCGATGTGGAGACGGCACATTTTGCGATTCGGGTCGGCGCTGAGGTCGAAGTAGCGGCCGCCTTGGATGGTGCCGCCACCGCCGCCGGCGAGGACGACGGGGAGTTGTCTTGAATCGTGCGCGTTGCCGTCAAAGAGACTGCTGGTGAGCATGATCATGCTGTTTTCGAGCAGGGTGCGCTCACCTTCGTTGGTGGCCTGCATTTTGGCGAGGGCTTCGCCCCAGAGCTTCACCTGATGCTGGTTGACACGCTGATACATATCGAGGCGGTGCTCGTCATTGGCGTGATGTGACAGTTCGTGGATGCCGCCGCTGATGCCGTCGAGGCTGGGGACGCGCATGTTCGAGAGGTCGTTATTCATCATGAAGGTCGCCACGCGGGTGCGATCCATTTGGAAGGCGAGGAGCATGATGTCGAAAATGAGGCGCAGGTGGTCCTCGCTGCTCGCGGGGATGCCTGCGGCGGGGCGGCCAATGGTCGGAGCCTTGACGGTGGGCATCCAGCCTTGGCCGTTGGTCTCGGCCTGGCTGATCTTTTCGGCGAGTTCGACCCGCTGTTCGATTTCACGCACGGAGGTGAGG